>UQKW01000009.1 GCA_900541885.1 uncultured Collinsella sp. | reverse complement strand
CTTCGTTAAACGGGCGCTAGGGCGTCACCCTTACACCAACATTTTCGACGCGATCTTTTATAACAATTCGCTTGTATAACTGGACTTCCGATTCGGAAGAGATTGTAAGATAATTTAACCTTAGTATCATTATTTGTGATGGGGGATACGATATGAAAAAGGCATTGCGTGCCTCAACAGCGCTTTCTTTAGCTGCTCTCTTGACTATTTCACCCGTGATGAGTCCTGTAGCCGCTGCTTATGCTGCGAATAGCGTACAATCAGTGAATATTACATCAGATTCGGCGTCCGCAGACGGTGGTGTGGCTTCACGTGACGAGGGCGTTGCTGACGGAGAGATGACTGTCGAGCAGTCGTTGCCGGTGGATGTTGACGAGGCGGCTGATGAGGATTTCGGCGTGGATGCTTCTTTGGTTGAACCGCAAGCCGAATCGACTGATTCTTCTTTTCAATATATATATCTTGCCTACCCGAACCTTATCAGTGGGGCTGACCAAGTCGTCGCGTTTGCAACTCCTAATGACAGCGATACCATCGCCTCCGCAACGCTAAACTATGTGAGTGCCAACGGAGTTCAGGGAGCTGTTGACGCTTCCGCGCAGGCTGATAATTCTGCTGCATTTACATTCGGCTCGAAGCTAGATCCCAATACATACTTTCTTACTTCAATAACCTATGTTCTGCAGGGCGACGATGCTGAACATAAGATTGATCTCTCTGATAGGGATTATTCTTTTGCGGTTGTTGAGAGCTCTGCCAATTCCGAGGGCACTTCCGTTTACTATGCAGACGGTGAAGGCAATGCTGTTGAGGCCCAATCCATCAAGCAGGCGCTGGAATGTGCCGATTCACCGGACGGCATTTCTACCTATGCTGCACGCTCGGCTCGAAAAAACGTTCGGGTAATTGCCCTTGATGCTGGCCATGGCGGCACTGATCCCGGCGCGCAGGGAAATGGAAAGAGTGAGGCGGATCTGACTTGGAAGATTGTTGCTGCTTGCAAGAATAAGCTTGAGGCGTATGGTTTTAAAGTCGTTCTTGCGCGCGAGCAAAGCGGTGGCTACTCCGGAAATGATTACCTTTATCGTGTCCAACGATGCGTGAGTCAAGGTGCACAGGCCTTTGTTAGCTTCCACATTAATTCCGGTTCGCCTGTTGCCCATGGCGCTGAGGTATATGCCCCCACTTCCAATGAATATGATTACACGCAAGTTTCCGTCGAGCTCGCGAATAAAGTTATGAACAACCTCGCTTCTATGGGGCTCAGCTATCGCGGTGTATTCCAGATGGAAGTTGGAGATGAGTTTGCGGTCATCCGTTGTGCCCGCGAACAAGGTATTCCCGGCATCCTAATCGAGCATGGCTTTATTTCTAATGCGGGGGACGTGTTGAATTATTTTAGCGATGAGGGCTGCAGGCGTCTTGGCGAAGCTGATGCCGATGCGATCATTGCGCAATTTCCTAAGTCAACTTGGCTCGATTATTCTTCCGTATTCGATGCTAATTACTATTTGTCGCATTATCCCGATGTTGCTAAAGCTACGGCTGGAAATAGTGATTTAGCTCTAGACCATTTTATTAACTATGGCATGAGTGAAGGTAGGCGCGGCTCTGCCACTTTTGACGTACAGAGTTATTTTAATGAGTATCCAGATTTAAGAGCTGCCTTTGGCTTTGATTTAGTTAAGTACTATGAGCATTACGTCACGGCTGGAAAAGCAGAAGGAAGGCATGGGACCGGATGCTCAAAGATCGAGGGATACGCTACGAATATCAATGGAGTTGATTATTCATCCGTCTATGATCCCTCATTTTATCTATCGAATAACGAAGATATTCGTAGCGCTTTTTCAAAACGAAGCCCCGCTGGCGTTGTAATGATTGACGATGCTGCCGTGCTGCGCCATTTCGTCAGCTGCGGCATGGCGGAGGGCAGGCGCGGGAACGAGTCCTTCGACGTTTACGGCTATCGAAATCGTTATACGGACCTGAGGAAGGCCTTCGGGCTGAACCTGAAGGGCTATTACATTCACTATTTATATTGCGGCATTAAGGAGGGGCGTAATGGCGCAAGTATGACTGGATATGAAGGTCTTATTATGTCGTCCGCCTATTCAACCTATCTAGATGCCGCCAATCATTTCACAAAGACCGTGGGCACTAAAGGATTCCCTTCAGCTGTTTATACGGATAGGGGAGTGTCGAACATTAGAGATTTCTGCAGAATTCTATATGAAGAAGCTCAGTCGGAAGGTGTCTCACCTGAGGTTTTATATGGACAGGTGATGAAAGAAACGGGATATCTAAAGTTTGGCAATTTGGTTCAGCCTGATCAGTGCAACTTTGGAGGCCTTGGTGCCACGGGGGCTGGTAATCCAGGCTATAGCTTCGGATCTGTTCGTGAGGGACTGCGAGCGCAGGTCCAACATCTAAAGGCGTATGGTTCAACGGATCCCTTGGTTAATCCGTGCATTGATGCTCGCTTTAAATATGTCAGTCGTGGTTGCGCTCCGAGAACCATTGATTTAAATGGTAAATGGGCTGTTCCTGGCGTTGGATATGGTGAAAGCATTGATGCAATCGCCAAAGAGGTTATTGGTTAGGCTATTTAATAAGATCTAAAACCGATTGGGTTAATTTGACTGATAATTTAAAGAAAAACATTACATGGAATACCGTAGGCTCTATTGCATACCTTGCTTGCCAGTGGTTAACGACAGTTGCTGTAGTTCGACTATCGTCGGATTTTACCTACGCCGGTGATTTATCTTTGGCAATGACAATCAGCAATCTATTTGTTCCAATCGGTTTATATAAGATTCGATCCTTTCAAGTATCCGATCTTTCATGTGAGTATTCTTCAGGGGAATACATTGGTTTTCGTCTAAGCACAATAGTGTTGGGATTTGTTTTCGTATTACCTTATGCATTCTTTACCTGCCAGCAGTCTTCCCTTCTCCCCGTGTACCTCTATTGCATATATAAGTCAATTGAAGTTATGGTTGATGTGTTCCATGGTATTGATCAAAAAGCGGGAAATATGATTTATTGTGGCATGTCGATGCTACTGAGAGGTATTTTGTCTCTTCTGGTGTTTTGTGCCGGAATGTATATCTCACATTCTCTTGTATTGAGTATTGTGCTGATGATTGCGGTGTCTCTACCCGTGATGATTGTTGATGCACGTTGGGCTTCTAATTTCGACTCGATCGTTCCTTCCTTTAGGTTCAAGGCGATGTCTGAACTGTTTTATAAGTGTCTTCCCGCTACGGTTGGGGTTTTTTGTTGCGCTGCGGTTACATCCGTTTCGCGTCAAGAACTTGCTACCGTACTGGGAGCCTCAATGTTGGGTGTTTATTCCTCGGTGTGTTCTCCCGCGGCAATCGTTCAGGCGGGTGCTGCTAATGCCTATGCCCCTTTGCTCGGCGCTTTTGCGAGCGCCAGCGAGTCGGAGGATAAAAAAACATTTAATACAATGTTGATGAAGGTCGTTCTTGGCGCCGTTGTTTTGTCCATTGTTATTCTGTTCGCTTGTTTTATCTGCGGCGACTACTTGTTGGGACTAATTTTTGGTGACCAAATTCATCAGTACTCTTTTTTGCTGTACGGTGCGGTTATTAGCTCGCTGCTTACGGCGTTTATCGGTTTCTTTTCCGACCTGACGATTGTTAAGAGAAAGATGGCTGGTAATCTTGTTGGTAATTTGGTTGCTTTAATTGTTGCCGTCCCCCTTTCTAGCTTATTGATTCAGCTATTTGGACCTAACGGAACGAGCGTTGCAATTTCGCTTGCTTATCTTGTCGGGTGTGTCGCGATGCTTCCATGCATTATTCGGAAATAGTGCATCAGGGATTCGTTAAATACTTAGATATAAAAGTGTTTGGCTGACGCTATATATCCACCTGCAATGACTTCTTCAACGTTAATTGGGGGAATTATCAATTTCGCGCAGGTATAAACGCTTTTTAATTCTAATTTATGCGCAGCAGTCGTCTTTTCGTTTAGGATAAGAAACGTATTAGTAGGTTAAGCATCGACTTACAATTTCTATAAGTTTCATTCACCTTTAGTTTATTTAATTGGAGCTTGAAATGTGCGATAGCGTTTTCAAGGACAAGACCCTCATGATCACGGGAGGCACCGGCTCGTTCGGCAACACGGTGCTCAAGCACTTCATGGACACCGATCTGGCCGAGATCCGCATCTTCTCCCGCGATGAGAAGAAGCAGGACGACATGCGCCACCGCCTGCAGGAGAGGTCCCCCGAGCTCGCCTCCAAGGTGCGCTTCTTCATCGGCGACGTCCGCAACGCCCAGAGTGTGCGCGACGCCATGCACGGCGTGGACTACATCTTCCACGCCGCCGCCCTCAAGCAGGTTCCCTCCTGCGAGTTCTTCCCCATGGAGGCCGTGCGCACCAACGTCATCGGCACGGACAACGTGCTGCACGCCGCCATCGACGAGGGCGTCGACCGCGTCGTGTGCCTGTCAACCGACAAGGCCGCATACCCCATCAACGCCATGGGCAAGTCCAAGGCCATGATGGAGTCCATCATCTACGCCAACGCCCGCAACGGCGCCGGCCGCACCACCATCTGCTGCACCCGCTACGGCAACGTCATGTGCTCGCGCGGCAGCGTCATCCCGCTGTTCATCGACCGCATCCGCAAGGGCGAGCCGCTGACGGTCACCGACCCAAACATGACCCGCTTCCTCATGAACCTGGACGAGGCGGTCGACCTCGTGCAGTTCGCCTTCGAGCACGCCAACCCCGGCGACCTGTTCATCCAGAAGGCACCGGCCTCCACGATCGGCGACCTCGCCGAGGCCGTCCAGGAGGTCTTCGGGCACGTGGGCACCCAGGTGATCGGCACCCGCCACGGCGAGAAGCTCTTCGAGACCCTCATGACCCGCGAGGAGCGCCTGAGAGCCGAGGACATGGGCGGCTACTACCGCGTGGCCTGCGACTCGCGCGACCTGAACTACGACAAGTTCGTCGTCGACGGCGAGGTGGAGACCCAGGCCGACGAGTCCTACACCTCCCACAACACCGAGAGGCTCGACGTGGAGGGCACCATCGCCAAGATCAAGACCGCCGAGTACGTGCAGCTGGCCCTGGAGGGCCGCGAGCACGAGGCGGTGCAGTAGGGTGCGCGTACTCGTCACCGGCGCCAGGGGCTTCGTCGGCAGGAACCTCTGCTGCGCCCTCAAGAACATAAGGGACGGCAAGGACCGCCGTGAGAAGTATCAGTCGCTGCTCCCGCTCGAGGTCATGGAGTTCGACGTCGACTCCACGCCCGGGGAGCTTGACGAGTACTGCTCCCGTGCCGACTTCGTCTTCAACCTGGCAGGCGTCAACCGCCCCGAGGACCAGTCCGAGTTCATGGAGGGCAATTTCGGGTTCGCCTCCACGCTGCTGGACACCCTTGAGAGCCACGGGAATAAGTGCCCCGTCATGCTCTCCAGCTCCGCGCAGGCGAGCCTGTCGGGCCGCTTCGAGGGATCGGTCTACGGCGAGTCGAAGCTCGCGGGGGAGGGCCTGTTCCGGGAGTACTCGGAGCGCACGGGGGCGCCCGTGCTCATCTACCGCCTCCCCAACCTCTACGGCAAGTGGTGCCGCCCGCGCTACAACTCCGCCGTCGCCACGTTCTGCGACGCCATCGCCAACGGCCGCCCCTACACCGTGAACGACCCCTCGGTGGAGCTGGAGCTCCTCTACATCGACGACCTCGTCGACGAGATGCTGGGCGCCCTGCTGGGGAAGGAGCACCGTTGCGGCTACGAGGGCCTCGAGCGCGTCGTGGGCGACGGGTTCTGCTACGTCCCGAAAACTGACGTGAAGACCCTGGGCGAGATCGTCTACCTGCTGGACAGCTTCCGAGACAGCCGCGAGACGCTCTCCGTGCCCGATCTATCCGAGGGTTCCTTCTCCAAGAAGCTCTGGAGCACGTTCCTGTCCTACTACGAGCCGGGGCACTTTGCCTATGGCCTCAAACCCAACACCGACGATCGCGGCTCGTTCACCGAGTTCCTGCGCACGCCCGAGCGCGGCCAGGTGTCGATCAACGTGTCCAAGCCCCGCATCACCAAGGGCAACCACTGGCACATGAGTAAGTGGGAGAGGTTCCTGGTGGTCTCCGGCACCGCGAGCATCAAGCTGAGGAAGGTGGGGAAGGACTCCGATGGAAACCCGTTCCCCGTCGACGAGTACATTGTCTCGGGTTCGGACATGCGCGCCGTGGAGATGATCCCCGGCTACACGCACTCCATCACCAACCTGTCCGACACCGAGGACCTCGTGACGGTCATGTGGGCCAACGAGCCCTTCGACCCCGAGGACCCCGACACTTACTACGAGGAAGTCTAGAGGTTTTGACCAGATACGCTCATATTAATAGCGTTCCAAATGGATCCACTGGGCGCATTATGATGAAGGAGCATCTTGCTCTTATTGATCAGGGGCACGAATCGCTTGCTTGCTGGGGCAGAAGAAGGCCTGCGAACAGTGTCAGTGAATACTGTTTTGGGTCACCGACTAATTTTATACTTGACGTTGGTCTTACTCTCCTTGACGGTAAGGTAGGCTTTCATTCGGTGAGGCAAACCGACGCGTTGATTCATCGTCTTGATGAGTTTGGTCCTGACGTGGTTCACTTGCACAACCTCCATGGTTACTATTTGAATATTGATAAACTGTTTAAATGGTTGATGAGATCTGATTGTCGTGTTGTATGGACTTTGCACGACTGCTGGGCTTTTACCGGCCATTGCCCTTATTTCACCTATTCTTGCTGCAATCAATGGAAAACTGGATGTGGCGCCAAGAGGTGCCCTCAACTTATGGGATATCCTCCAACTATTAATTCTGCATCATGTAAATGGAGCTACGAGGCCAAACGTTCGATTTTCACTTCGCTGCCTTCCAATCGAATGACTATCATTACCCCTTCTAAATGGCTGGCTGGACTGGTCGCTTGTAGCTATTTATCAAAGTATCCGATTGAGGTTGTACACAATACGATTGATCTCAACGTTTTTAAGCCACGATCCAATAGTGAGGTTTTTAGCGTTAAGGAGAAATACGGCCTTGATTCGAGGAAAATTATTTTAGGGGTTGCCTCTCCATGGTCCAAGCGTAAGGGTCTTTCAGACTTTTTTGCCCTTGCGGATAAGCTTGACAAGTCCGGGTATTCTATTGTTTTGGTTGGACTGAGTGCTAAGCAGATGAGGCAACTACCTCCGGGGGTGGTTGGTATTCCGCGAACCGACTCTCAGATAGAGCTGGCCTCACTATATAGTTCTGCCTCCGTTCTATTCAATCCGACATACGAAGATAATTATCCTACGGTCAATCTTGAGGCTGAGGCTTGTGGGGTTCCGGTCGTTTGTTACGATGTCGGTGGATGCTCCGAGACCTTGCATAGGGACGATTCAAAACTTGTTGAATGTGGTGACGTGCTGTCCGCCTCATTATTGTTGGCTAAATACTAGACTCGGCTTTTAGGGAAAACTATGAATTCCAATATTTCTTTTAATAACGACGGCCGCCTGAAGCTACTCATCATCGTGGGCACCCGCCCCGAGGTCATCCGCCTGTCCGAGGTCATCAAGAAGTGCCGCCGCCACTTCGACTGCCTGCTGGCGCACACCGGGCAGAACTACGACTACACGCTCAACGGCATCTTCTTTCGCGACCTGTCGCTGGACGACCCGGACGTCTACCTGGACGCCGTGGGCGCCGACCTGGGCGAGACCGTGGGCAACATCATCGCGTCCTCCTATAAGCTGATGGTGGAGACGCGGCCTGATGCCCTCCTCATCCTGGGCGACACCAACAGCTGCCTGTCCGCCATCGCGGCCAAGAGGCTCCACATCCCCATCTTCCACATGGAGGCCGGCAACCGCTGCAAGGACGAGTGCCTGCCCGAGGAGACCAACCGCCGTATCGTCGACGTGATCTCCGACGTCAACCTGGCCTACTCCGAGCACGCGCGCCGCTACCTCAAGGACACCGGCTGCGCGCCCGAGCGCACCTACGTCACGGGCTCGCCCATGGCCGAGGTCCTGCGCGCAAATCTGGATAAGATCGAGGCCTCCGACATCCTCACCGAGCTCGGCTTGGAGCCCAAGCGCTACATGCTGCTGTCCGCCCACCGCGAGGAGAACATCGACACGGAGGCGAACTTCACGAGCCTGTTCACCGCCATCAACGCACTCGCGGAGAAATACGACATGCCGATCCTGTACTCCTGCCACCCGCGCTCCCGCAAGCGCCTGGAGGCCACCGGCTTCAAGCTGGACCCGCGCGTGCGCATGCACGAGCCCATGGGCTTCCACGACTACAACTGCCTGCAGATGAACGCCTTCGCGGTTGTCTCTGACTCCGGCACGCTGCCCGAGGAGTCCAGCTTCTTCGCCTCTATCGGCCGCCCGTTCCCGGCGGTGTGCATCCGTACCTCCACCGAGCGCCCCGAGGCGCTGGACAAGGCCTGTTTCACGCTGGCCGGCATCTCCGAGAGGGGCCTGCTGCAGGCCGTCCACACCGCCGTCGAGCTCGACGCGGAGGGGTCGCTCCCCGAGGCGCCCGTTCCCGACTACGCCGACGAGACCGTGTCCACCAAGGTGGTCAAGATCATCCAGAGCTACACCGGCGTCGTGGACAAGATGGTGTGGAGGAAGAGCATTTAATGACTAGCTCATGTGCTGGAAAGAAAATGCTTGTTGTTACGCAGCATTTCTATCCGGAATCTTTTCGAATTAATGACTTGGTGAAGGGATTTGTTGAAGACGGAGTAAGCGTAGATGTTCTCTGTGGCATCCCTAATTATCCTTCAGGCGAATGGTCTGATGGATATGGTTATTTCGGTCACCGTCGAGACGATTATTTCGGTGCGTCCGTTTTTCGGTCTGGCGAAATCCGTCGTAAGGGTAATACTTCGATACGCATTTTCCTGAACTATATTAGCTGGCCAATTACTGCTTCTTTTAGAGCTTTGAGGCTCAATAAAAAGTATGACGTTGTATTTTGCTACAATACAAGTCCTATTTTGATGGTAATTCCTGCAAGGGTTGCTGCATGGCGAAATAAATGTCCTCTAGTAACTTATGTCTTGGATATTTGGCCCGAGAACCTTTACACAGTCTTGAATGTCCAAAGCGGTTTTCTGAGGTCTTTTGCCAAATCTTTTTGCGACAAGCAGTATGCGGCCTGCAATAAGCTGATTGCTTTGAGCGACTCTTTGGCTGATAACCTGCTTCATAGAGTCAAGCCTTTGAATTCTGATGTTTCGATAGACGTAATACCTCAACATTGCGAGGAAAGTTACGAGCAAAAGATTGTCTCATCGGAACTGAGATCGCAATTCAAAAATCAATGCGTATTCCTATTTGCTGGTTCTATAACCCCCGCCCAAGGGCTTGATACGGTTATTGAAGCGTTCTCGCGTGCAATTTCAGAGAGCCCTATCGAGATGAAGCTGTTAATTCTTGGCGATGGCATGTCTAGGGCAGAACTGCAGAAGCTCGTTTCAAGCAAGGGGCTTGATAGTTCTGTTTTGTTTTTGGGGCGCGTGGATCCCGAGGTCGTGCCCATGTATTCAGATATTGCAACGGCAATGATTGCACCATTTGCTGACAATCCCGAGTTAGAGCTTACTATTCCGGCGAAAATTTCAAGTTGCATGGCGTCTTCGAAACCAATACTTGCCGTAATGCGCGGTGAAGGGGCCAATGCGGTTCGTTTTGCTAGATGCGGGTTCGTCTCCAATCCTTCAGATGTTAATGCACTTGCTAACAACATGGTTAAAATTGCTTCAATGAATAAAGACGCTATTGAAGCTTTAGGATCTAATGGCTTCAATTATTATCGTGAGCATTTCTCGAGATTGGTTTGTTTGGATAAAATTAAGCAGGTTCTATTTTCAATATAGGTCCGATGTGGATCGTTGGGGTTTTAATGGATGACATGTTGAGAGTGCTGGTAATCATTCCTGCATATAATGAGCAAGCCAATATCGTTCAGACTGTTTCATCGGTTGTTGAAGCTGGCTATGATTATGTAGTAGTGAATGATGGCTCAACCGATAAAACTCTATCTATCTGCCGTCAACATGGATTTAATGTCCTTGACCTTCCGCAAAATTTGGGCATCGGTGGTGCTGTTCAGGCCGGTCATAAATATGCGCTCAGTCATGGTTATGACATTGATGTCCAGGTTGATGGTGACGGGCAGCATGATCCTTCTTATATTGGGAACCTAATCGAGCCGGTTATTGATGGTGCCGATTTATCCATTGGTTCCAGATTTGCCGTTCCCACGGAAGGCTTTCAGTCTACTTTTTTAAGGAGAGTAGGTATCCGATGGCTTTCTGGTTGGTTGAGATTATTTACCGGAAAGACGATTAAAGATCCTACTTCTGGATTTCGCGCGTGCGGCAAAAAAGCCATAGATCTGTTCTGTAGGGACTATCCAGATGATTATCCTGAGCCTGAATCTATTGCCGCAGCATTAAAAACTGGTCTTTCAGTGGTTGAGGTTCCTGTACTTATGCGCGAGAGGCAGGGCGGAGTGTCATCAATTTCTGGCCTTTCTTCAATTTATTACATGATTAAGGTTTCGCTTGCAATTTCCATGGCCTGTTTTGTTTATAGAAAGGCGGCTCACTCATGAGTATGATAATTCGCGTGGGCGCTGGCGTAATTTTTAGTGGCCTTTTCTTTTATGTTGTTTCCTTAGTCGGTAAAGGAAAGCTACTTTTAAAGTACTCGTTGCTATGGCTTTGCCTGTGCGTGGTGGCACTATTTAGCGTTTGCTTTCCGGAGTTAATTTATCGAATTTCAGATCGTATTGGGTTTATTAGCCCGTCAAATTTCGCTTTTCTTGTCGCTGTAGTACTTTTATTGATGATTTCATTATCACTCAGTATTGCGATTAGCAGACTCGTTACGGCTTGCAAGAACTTAACCCAACGTATTGCGATTCTTGAAAATGAGAATGATGTTTTGCGAAATCAGCAGAGTTAATTAAAGACGAGGTTTAGATTAACTGTATGAATAACTATTTAGGAGCGGAAGCTCGAAACCATCGTGTTTGCAGCGGCTTGTATCGCCTTTACCATGTTGGTATTTTTGCCCTGCCGTTATCTTTTGCACTGATATATCTGTCTTTGTTTGTTAATTATATTGATGCTTTCTATGGCACGGTTGGCTTTACAATTGCCAACCCGATGTTTAATGACGATATGGCAGTTCTATTTGTTGCTGGAGTGACTATTGTATTTGTCATTTCTGTAATCAAATTGGTGGAGTATAAAAGCGAGTTTTTGTATAAACATCGATGGTTAATCGGTATGACTGTTGCGATGCTTGCCGTTGCTTTTAAAATCAGCGGCTCATCGATTGGAATGTGGAGCATTATGCTTCCCGGAAACGCTGGTACTCCGTTTTGGGGTATACCGAGGTCCCTTCGAAGTGATGAGTTCTCAGTTGGAACCCTGTTTCAACTCTCTCAATCCCATAATGGCTATGCTCCAATTTCGGAAATCCTGAGAGGAGATTTAACGGATGTCCGGATGGTTTATGGCGCTTCCTGCTGGAGCATAATCACGTTATTTAGACCAGTGCTTTGGGGTTATTTGTTATTTGGTTTTGAATTCGGTCTAGCGTTTGCTTGGTCCGCGAAACTATGTCTAATGGTTCTTGTCTCTTTTGATTGTGCCTTTCTCATTATTAAGTCAAAGCCGCTCAGCTTGCTCTTTTCATGCTTGCTTTGTTTTTCGCCACTAATTCAATGGTGGGGCACGGGCGAGGTGATTCTTTATGGCCAAGCCCTTGTCTTGTTGTTGGATAGGGCGCTCTTTACTCGAAAAAGGAATATCAGGATTATTGCGATGGTTGCTATAGCATGGCTATGTGGTTGTTACATAATGCTGATGTATCCTGCTTGGATGGTCCCATTTTTCTTCATTTTTGCCTTGATGGGTGTATTTAGAATAATAGAGTATTGTCAAACTTTAAAATCTAACGATCAACATTCAGTTCTTGCATGGTCACTAAGTGATACTTTTGTTTTAGTATTCTGCCTATTGATCTCAGCGGGGCTAATATTCCTTTCCTTCTTCCAGTCCTCCGAAGCAATGACATCTGTTATGAATACCGTTTATCCTGGTGCGCGCTTTGAAACTGGTGGAAGCGGACTCCCTGAACTTTTTTCTTATGCAATTCCACTCTTTTACGCCTTTGATTCACCGCTGGTTTCAAATGAATGCGAAATTGCAACCATTCTTTGTTTCTTCCCTCTTGGAACGCTTGCATCTCTGCTTTGTTTTATTAAAAGGCGAGATTGGCAGTTAATTGTGCTTACAGCACTTCAATTGTTTTTCCTAGTCTTTGCATTTATTGGTTTTCCGTCATTTCTATCTCGAATAACCTTAATGTATAACGTTCCTGTTTTGCGACTATTGTTTCCTATTGGTTACCTGGAACTTCTCCTATTTTTGATTTCTGTCGAAAAGGCTAAAGAATCCCAAGGGAAGTACAGCTCCATTGGTTATTTGCCAATTATCTTAATAATCGGTCTTATTCTGAGTTCAGCATTCCAGATTTTCATGCTTCTTTCTGCGAAATATCTTGTCGCAAGGATGCTGTATCTGTTAATGCTTATGTTGTTCTGTCTTTTTTCGTGCCTTTCGTTTTGCTCCTTTATTCTTGGAAAAAAATGTACCGGTTTATTCGTTGCTTTTGCGATTTGCTTCGGCGTAATTCCTGGGCTCTGTATTAATCCAATTCAAATCGGTGCGGCTCCACTTACAGATACGAATTTAGAGTCTCTCGTTAATCAGTTTGTGGAAGAGAGTGATTATTCAGATAAATGGGTTGTCGATGGTTCTTGGACAGTTGCCAATCTTTGCGCTGCGTATGGAGCGCCTGTAATTAACTCCACCAATGCTTATCCTGATCTGACGCGTTGGAATTCTATTGATGATAATAACGAGAATGAGTACGCATACAACAGATATGCTCATATCGTTGCTAACGTATTCGCTCCATCTACGTCATTTAATTCCACTCAGGATGATCTCTTCACAGTGAATTTGACTGAGAATGATTTAAGGCAGCTTAATGTGAAGTACGTTATGTCTAGTAGAGATTTGACAGAGTATTCATCTGTTGAATTGCAAATCACGCAATTAGGTTCAGCAAATGGGTTCTTTCTTTATAAATTAACCTATTGAGAATAAGGGGCTGTCGGTTAAACCGACAGCCCCTTATTCCTCCTTTACCTGCTCAGAATTAAAGCGTTATAAGCGTTTTTAAATTTGATAATACAAATTCCCGCTGACGATGTTGCGATTTATATACGGATCGCCCTTCACGTAATACTCTGGCCATAGGTAGTTGAGCAGTGAGTATTCCCTATGGAATCTCATTTTCTTTTCATCGCTGATTTCGTAGCCGCGTGATAACGACTCGTAATGATACAGCTCGGTATCGGGTGTATATACAACAAGATAGTTGTGACTTCTCACTTTGAGGCAATAGTCAACATCATTAAAAGCAACAGCCAGTTCTTCTCTAAAGCCGCCGACTTCGTCGAATACAGCTCTCTTAGTCATGAGGCATGCTGCAGTTACTGCGCTTAAATCTTGTGTGCGGTCACATAGATTGAAGTAGCCCCATTTACCTCTGGGGTAGTCTTTTCCAAGGTGACCGGCTCCAATTCCTCCGATACCGACGCCCGCATGCTGCAAAGTATTGTCGCTGTAGAAAAGTCTTGCGCCAACAATGCCAACCTCTTTTCTCGAACAAATGCCCAACATGTTTTCAATCCAGTTCGGGGTTATAACCTCCGTATCGTTGTTTAACAAGAGAAGGTAGTCGCCCTTCGCTTTGCTAGCGCCGAAATTCATCAACTTTGAGAAATTAAATTCCGCATCCCAATATTCGATGCGAATCGTATCGGGATAGCTCTTCTCTAATTCGGAGTAGTACTCGAATGTTTCTGGGTTCTCACTATTGTTTTCAATGATGACGATTTCGTAGTTATCGTACGTTGAGCGTTCAATGATCGACTTAATGCACGTATCGAGAACAGAGGGATGGTCCTTTGTCGGAATAATGATTGATACAAGTGGATGACTATCTGGAACTGCATAGGTAACTTTATAAGTGAAGGGGTCGTTCCCACGGAAAACCTTTGCTGAAACATTAAGTCTGTCCAAATGGGCCTGTACGGCTTTGACGCCAGCATCCCATGCATATAGCTTTGAGTTCGGGTCACCTGCAGTTGAGTTTTCGGTGATTCTCCAGTGGTACAGAATTTTAGCCACGTGTACCACATTCCGTGCGTTTTCTATCGCCTTAAGCGTCAGGTCATGATCTTGGGCTCCATCGTACTGCTCGTCGCCGTACTCCAGAGAATCGAATAGTGTTTTTCTGATTGCAAGAAAATGGCAAATATAATTAACACTTCGTAGTAAATCGATGCTTAAATCTGGCTTAAAGAATGGGTCACCATAGCTGCCATTGGCAAACAGTTTGTCTTCGTCGCAGTAAATAAGATCAGTATTGTTTTCAGCATTAATTGCATGCGCATATTCATAAAGCGCCGATGGCTCGAGCGTATCGTCATGGTCTAAGAAGCAAATGAAATCTCCATTCGCTTCTTTTGTCCCGGCAAGAGTATTTTTGGAAATGCCGGAATTGCTTGCTAGCTCTATTACCTTAATGCGAGCGTCTTTATTCTTAGCGGTTTCGATCATATCTACAAGCGCACTGTTATCTGGGCTTGCATTGACCAGCACAAGCTCCCAGTTCGCATAGCTCTGTTTAAGAACTGATTCCACCATTTCCCTGAACAAATTATCGGGTGTGTTGAATAGGGGAACGACGATGCTAAACAAAGGCATTTTCTTGAAGGTAACCATCGATTGCTTTTCGAGCATCGCCGAACTTGCCTTGTGTTGCTCGAACCAATTTGGATATGCAGACGGATCAATCGAAATAGGCTTCATTTTCGACGTGGTTAAAATGCGCAGCTTATCGAGTTCTTCGTTGTCCACAACAGCGAAGCTGTTAAAGCTTGGGTGGTTGTTGTCTTCGATTGTGAAGATAAGCCTATTTGTGCTATTTGGGATTCGGACCGAGTATTGAATTTCGCGACGTTTTTTATTGGGAGCAAACCACAAGGGAATCGTAATGTCATCGGTGGTGATCGGCTCGATCTCAATACGATTCATCGAAGTATCGAAGCAGCTGATGGCTATTTTGTTGTCGTTGCGCTGGGGAAGTTTTACTGAGCAACGAAGAATGGCCTCATCTCCATCTTCGATAAACTCGTGAAAACGCATGCTTGCTACATCCAAGTCATGCTTATCGTCATAGTTCCTAATGGAATGGGACAAATCATTCTTAATTTTGTAGTTTAATCTTGACGCCCATTTTGCCGTGCTAAAGCTGATTTTAATGGCGTCGTAGGCGTAGTGCGCACTCAAATCATTAATCTGAATATCGCAATCACCAGTTCTGAGGTCGGGAAGAACTACGACGTATTGACTTTTATCTGACTCGTATGGATAGATTGAGCTTGGTATTGTCGTTCCGTCGCTCTTCGCTGCTGTCACCTGAATATTTGATACATCTATCTCAACATTCTTTAGGAGAACGTATACCTTTCCGCTTCCGCGACAAATACAATCCGTGGTAATTTTCATTTCAATTTACCTTTCCGTTGCACTAAAGATGCCCACGCTATTTCACTTGGATCTCCGGTTGATTCTTGCATTGAATTAACCCAGTACAGGTAGTCTCTCGATTCTTTCTTGGTATCGAATGCGCGCCGCTGTAATTCGACGTTCATGCCATGTTGCCATAGTTAAATTGCTCTGCTCATCTAGCGGATGAATGTTTTCATACCCAATTGGATGCATATATTCTTTAGGATTCGCTATATACATTTGCGCTGCCTCGAGATTTCCGCTGCACCTACTTCTTAAATCGGGATTTCCATTCAGAAGAGAGCCGATAGAAAAATGTGGATGTGCAACTCGATGTTCATTAATGCCGATTGCGATGAAATGTTCCAGCGCTCCAAGGGGGTCGTCTTTATATCTATCGAATAGATCCTCGTAATGATTTACATAAAAGGAATAATCAAATACAGATGAATAGTCTACTCCGTTAAATATGGCATTCGTAGAGCAAGAGCATATAAGTTGCGGTCTCCTTCGAGGCCACGTGCTTTGATCGATCGTGAGGGCTTCTTTATTAATTGGGTTAAAGATGTGGCATTCATAGCGTTTAATGTCTTCCTTTTTAAGGAAGACATTAAACAGTCGTTCTGAGATAAAGCCAGGCATCCTTTGTTGATAGCTATTGCGACCACTTATATAGTCAATTCGCTTCTCAAGTTGTTTTTCGATTTTGAAAAGCCATTTACAATATCGGTCCATCAGCTCCTTTTTGCAAATAAACATATTGCATGGCGAAAAAGAACACTCCTCGCAGATTGCTTTATCAAAAGCATCCAAGTAGCTAGGGCATTTCGTCCTGATGATTTCCCTTGCCTGTAGCAGATCTGTCGAAGAATGGATCATTCTATACTGCTCAGCAACAGTGATTAAGTTGCACCCGATTGAGCTTGTGCAGGGTTCTTTGGCTGCAACAATACAGTCATAATTAGTAAGGATGTTCTCAATTTCATAGTCTTTGAGCATCTGCTTTGAGTCATTGGGGGACTCAAACGCCCTTCGATAATGCGTGAGCCCAACTATCGACTCAGGAGAATTCTTCCATATCCAATAGAGGCCGGTAAGTTCACAGTAGTGTTTGTTTTTCTGGGAAATATTATCGCCTTGATCGTCGTACAGCCATCCAGCCTGACGATTGTCTGTTGGAATGGAGCTTGCCCCAACGTAGAGCGGCTGATATGGCGCTTGCGCATCAATGTCAAAGTGCTTATGCGCTGCGATGTAAATCTTCACTGTTCCTGACGCTCTTTCCATGCTGAGGCAATTAGATGGCCTGTTCAATGGGTATCGCTCATATATTTTTAATTGATATGACCGATAGAGATTATTATATAAGTCGTAACTAAATCAGTTAAATGACACGGAGGACTACATGAAAGGCATCATCCTCGCCGGCGGGTCCGGCACCCGCCTGTACCCGCTCACGCTCGTGACCTCCAAGCAGCTGCTGCCGGTCTACGACAAGCCCATGATCTACTACCCGCTGTCCACCCTCATGCTGGCGGGCATCCGGGACATCCTGGTCATCTCCACGCCGACCGACCTGCCCAACTTCGAGCGCCTGCTCGGGGACGGCTCTCGCTACGGCGTCAACCTGTCCTACGCCGAGCAGCCGAGCCCGGACGGCCTGGCGCAGGCCTTCACCATCGGCGAGGAGTTCATCGACGGCGAGCCGTGCGCCCTGGTGCTGGGCGACAACATCTTCTACGGCAACGGGCTGTCGCGCCACCTGACGCGCGCCGTCCAGAACGCCGAGTCGGGCCGCGCCACGGTCTTCGGCTACCACGTGGACGACCCCGAGCGCTTCGGCGTCGTGGAGTTCGACGGGCAGGGCCGTGCCGTCTCCATCGAGGAGAAGCCCGAGTGCCCCAAGAGCTCCTACGCAGTCACCGGCCTGTACTTCTACCCGGGCGACGTGGCCGCCAAGGCGCATGGGGTCGAGCCCTCGGCCCGCGGCGAGCTGGAGATCACCACGCTCAACCAGATGTACCTGGAGGAGGGGACGCTGTCGGTGGTCACCCTCGGCCGCGGCTACGCGTGGCTGGACACCGGAACCATGGAGAGCCTGCACGAGGCCGCGGAGTTCGTCCGCGCCGTGGAGCACTCCCAGGACCTTCCCGTGTCCGTCCCCGAGGAGATCGCCTGGGAGAACGGGTGGATCACCACCGCCGAGCTGGAGGAGGCCGCCGAGGCCTACGGCAAGTCGGTCTACGGCCGGCACCTGAGGAAGGTCGCCGCCGGCGAGATCGTCAACAGCCCGCGCGAGTACTAGCGCAAGCTTGTTTTCTTTTAGGGGTCACCGTTTATCTGGTGGCCCCTTTCGTTATGATTACGTTGACCATAAAGACAATATGATTGGGAGTGGATGTGTTAAGCGTCTACTTTGGCGATATGCCAGAAGCGATTTACAACACAGCGACATATTTCAAAAACTCTTACCTGTCTTCTTGGATCACGGATCCCTATGCGGTTTCGATCATTAAAGATGTCGATCGATCGGATGTTGTCTCCGAAAACGTCATCGAAAGCCCTGTGCTTGGGCCTATTTCGCCACTTCAGCTATCCCGCGGCGTGAAAACGTTGCTGCTCATGAGGTTCGATCGAAAGCATATATTTAACGCTTCGAACTGTGGCGATAACTGCGCTAAGTGGATTCTCGACATCGCGAAAGACCGCAAGCTCGTTGTGAACCTTTACCATGTTATGGACTTTGGTCGCGAGGACTTCAAAATCAAAGTCGTGAACAGTGGAAATATTGCTCATAACATGGCTGAACTAATTCACGAGTCGATTCCGTATCTGTAGGTGCTGCTTGATTATGGAAGCTATTTTAAGGCGAGACGGTTTGTCTCTCGAGCTCCTTTCCTCGCTATCCTATAAAAGTGAGCTGGGCATTTCGCTTAAGAAGAATCTTCACTATTTCAATCGTGATGAGCTGCTGGATGAATTGAATCGTGTCCGTAAATGGTATACATCCCTGGGCGTTCTTGCTGACCTGCCCGTCGACTATCGAATTAAAAGTGCTCAGTCGATTTCATTCAAATATGATCGCTATTATCCCGATCACCAAGTTCGAAAAGTCTTTAATGACTTGCTTGGCTTTCGTTCGATGGTCGATTCCTACGATGACATTCTCGGTGCTGAGGAGGCATGTCTGAAGGTCGTTGATTTGTCTTGTGGCAAGTCTGTCGACGACGGCTACAGGGGCGTTCACGTGTATTTCACCCGCAAGCCTGGGTACTACCCAGTGGAGATTCAGTACAATACGTATTACGATAGGCAGATCAATAACTGGCTTCATAAACATGTCTATAAACGTTTCGATAATCCCGATATTGGATTCGAGCTTCGTTTGGCATACGAAAGAGGCTATATCCATAGTGAGGATGATTTTGTTAGGAGGTTAGACGATGTGTTATCTGGTTGCTAAGTGGTTTTCGAAAGAGGGCTCGCTTGCGCTGAGTGCAAAGCCAGGACAGGATCTGATTGACTTTATTGATAAAGTTGAGGCACGGTTCGGTTCCACCGATCTCCAGTTAGTTACAATTAGTCGTCCCTCTGCATATGGCGAATATGAGCCTTATGAGTTTGTTGACTCGGAAAATGAATTAATCGATAAGCTGGAAAAGCAAGCTGCTGCGTAAACATGTAATGAGGAGTTTCATGTCTGAGATTTTTGAACCTAAGAACATCATCGTCACGGGCGGCTGCGGCTTCATCGGCAGCAACTTCGTGCACTACGTGGTGAAGGACCACCCGGGCGTCCACGTGACCGTCCTGGACAAGCTGACCTACGCCGGCAACCCCGAGAACATCGCGGGGCTGCCCGAGGACAGGGTCGAGCTCGTCGTCGGTGACATCTGCGACGCCGCGCTGCTCGATGAGATCGTCCCGGGCCACGACGCGATCGTGCACTACGCCGCCGAGAGCCACAACGACAACTCCATCGCCGACCCGGAGCCCTTCCTGCGCACCAACGTGGAGGGCACCTTCCGCCTGCTGGAGGCCGTCCGCAAATACGGCGTCCGCTACCACCACGTCTCAACCGACGAGGTCTACGGCGACCTGGCGCTCGACGACCCGGCGAAGTTCACCGAGGAGACGCCGTACCACCCGTCCTCGCCGTACTCGAGCACCAAGGCCAGCTCCGACATGCTCGTGCGCGCCTGGACCCGCACGTACGGCCTGCGCGCCACGATCTCCAACTGCTCCAACAACTACGGCCCCTACCAGCACGTGGAGAAGTTCATCCCCAGGCAGATCACGAACATCGTCGACGGCGTCCGCCCCAAGCTCTACGGGAAGGGCGAGAACGTCCGCGACTGGATCCACACCGAGGACCACTCCTCTGCCGTCTGGGACATCCTCACCAAGGGCCGGATGGGGGAGACCTACCTCATCGGCGCCGACGGCGAGAGGGACAACATCACGGTCCTGCGCATGATCCTGGAGGCCATGGGACGCGACCCCGAGGACTTCGACTGGGTCGCCGACCGCCCCGGCCACGACCGCCGCTACGCCATCGACAGCACGAAGCTCCAGCGCGAGCTGGGCTGGAGGCCGGCGCACACCGACTTCGCCGGGGGCCTCAAGGCCACCATCGACTGGTACGTCGCCAACGAGTCCTGGTGGCGCCCGGCCAAGGAGGCCACCGAGGCCCGTTACCGCGCACAGGGCCAGTAGGAGGGGAGAGAGACATGGCAGACATCGCATTCGAGAAGGACCTCGCCGTCGCCGAGACCGGCATCGTGGGCCTCAAGGTCGTCGACCTCGCCGTCCACGGCGACTCGCGCGGCTGGTTCAAGGAGAACTGGCAGCGCGCCAAGATGTGCGCCCTGGGCATCCCCGACCTCAGGGTCGTCCAGAACAACGTCTCCTACAACGACAGCCGCGGCGTCACCCGCGGCATCCACGCCGAGCCCTGGGACAAGTTCATCTCCGTGGCCCGCGGCTCGGTCTTCGGCGCCTGGGTGGACCTGCGCGAGGGCAGCGAGACCTTCGGCAAGGTCTACACCTGCACCCTGGACCCGTCCAGGGCCATCTACGTCCCGCGCGGCGTGGGCAACTCCTTCCAGGCGCTCGAGGACGGCACCGCCTACACCTACCTGGTGGACGCCCACTGGTCGCTGGAGCTCAAGAGGACCTACACGTTCGTGAACCTCGCCGACCCCGAGCTCGCCATCGAGTGGCCGATCCCGCTCGATGAGGCCACCGTCTCCGAGGCCGACCTCAACCACCCGATGCTGAGGGACGTCGTCCCCATGGCGCCCAGGCGCACCCTCGTCACCGGCTGCAACGGCCAGCTGGGCCATGCTGTGCGCAGGCTGGCGGAGGAGCGCGGCGTCGCCAAGGACTTCGACTTCTGCGACATCGACACCTTCGATATGTCAGACCCGGACGCCTACACACAGTACGACTGGTCGCTCTACGGCACCGTGATCAACTGCGGCGCCTACACCGCCGTGGATAGGGCGGAGACCGCCGAGGGCCGCGCGACCGCCTGGAAGGCCAACGCGACCGGCCCCGCCCTCCTCGCCCGCACATGCTCTGATCACGGGATCACCCTCGTCCACGTGTCCAGCGACTACGTCTTCGACGGCACCGCCGAGGTGCATGACGAGGACGAGCCCCTCAGCCCGCTGTCCGTCTACGGCCAGACCAAGGCCGCCGGCGACATCGCCGTGGCCGGGTGCCCGCGCCACTACATCATGCGCTCCAGCTGGGTCATCGGCGAGGGGCACAACTTCGTCAAGACCATGAGGGCACTCTCCGACCGCGTCGCCGACCCCGAGGACGGGCTCGAGCAGGTCACGGTCGTTGACGACCAGCTGGGCCGCCTGACCTTCACGCGCGACATGGCCGAGGCCATCTTCCACGTGCTGGGGACGCACGCCCCCTACGGCACCTACGACTGCACCGGCTCCGGCACCGTCAAGTCCTGGGCCGATATCGCCCGCGCCGTCTTCGAGGCCGCCAACGGCAACGGGGACAGGGTCGTGCCGGTATCGACCGCCGACTACTACGCGAGCGCCGAGGGCCCCGTCGCCCCGCGCCCGGTCCACTCCGCGCTCGACCTTTCCAGGCTCGAGGCTGCCGGCTTCCACATGCCCGACTGGGAGGAAGAGCTGGGGGAGTACATCAAGACGCTCTAGCCGCTATTAACTTTTCGAGAGTAAAAGCCGCCGTTCTTTAACGGCGGCTTTTCTTGTTGGTGGCTATCTGCGCAGTGGTGCCAATAGTATTTTGCGGAAGATCTACCTCTCGCTTGGCATGGAAGTAGGGTGGCCGGGCTGGTCGTCGTAGGCGTATTTGCTGTACACGTTGACCTCCCACTGCTTTTTTTCGACCTTTGCCACGGAATCTAGGATGAAGCCGGTCGCAAGGCTCAGGCCGCACAGGAACATAAACGAGGCGGCGAGCATGGCGGTGGGGAAGCGCGGGACGAGGCCGGTCTGGAAATATTCGACAACGATGGGCATGCCCAGGGCGAGGCCGATCACCGCGAACAGAAGCGCGACGAGGCTGAAGAACTTCAGCGGGCGGTAGTCCTTGAACAGCGTGCCGATCATCGCAACGACTTTAATGCCGTCGCTCACGGTGTTGAGTTTGGACTCGGAACCCTCGGGACGGTCGCGGTACTCGATGGGCACATCTTTGATGCGCCAGCGGTGGTCGACGGCGTGGATCGAGAGCTCGGTTTCGATCTGGAAGCCCTCGGAAAGCACTGGGAAGGTTTTAACGAACGGGCGGCTCATGGCGCGGTAGCCTGTCATGACGTCATCGAAGCTGTAGCCGTAGATCCACTTGATCATGGCGCGTACCAGGTTGTTGCCAAAGCCGTGGAAGGCACGCTTGTTCTCCTCGGCGTAGGTGCCGTTGGAAAGGCGGTCACCCACGGTCATGTCGGCCGTGCCGTTAAGGATGGGCTCGCAGAGGGCCTTGGCCGCCTCGGCGGGGTAGGTGTCGTCTCCGTCGACCATCAGGTAGCAATCGGCGTCGATATCGCGAAACATCTGGCGGCACACGTTGCCCTTTCCCTGACGGGGCTCAAAGCGCACCGTGGCTCCGTGTTCGGTGGCGATGCGTGAAGTATCGTCCGACGAGTTATTGTCATAGACATAGACCGTCGCCTGCGGAAGCTCGCGGTGGAAGTCGTCGATGACTTTGCCGATCGTGAGCGCTTCGTTGTAGCAGGGGATGATGACGGCGATGGATTCAGAATTCACTTAATGCTCCTTATACATTCAATCCTAGAAAGTATAGCCGTTTGGGCCTGGCATCCTAAGATGTGGGTTAGTTCTCCAGTTTTGTTGCGCGAATCGTTTGCATGGCCGTCGGGTCTATACTGTTCGTTTGTCAACGATTACGAGTAAAGGAGTTGCATCCGTGTCGGATCAGACAAAGCAACAAGAAACTCGCAGTCTGCCTGCGACGTTTGCTAAGAACGAATTTGAGAAGGACGCGTTTATCCTTCGTCAGCTGGTTACCAAGGATTTTAAGATCAAGTATCGCCGTAGCGTTCTGGGCGTCGCATGGTCGGTGCTCAACCCGCTGCTGATGATGATCGTCATGGCCATCGTGTTCTCGACGATTTTTGGCCAGGGCCGCAATGGCTCAATGACGCCCGAGATGTACCCGCTGTACTTGATCGTGGGTAACATCACCTTTGCCGTCATGTCTGAGTCTACTAACCAGGCCCTGACGTCGATCGTGGGCGCTGCCCCTCTGCTCAAGAAGGTTAAGGTGCACCGCTGGGTTTTCCCGGTGCAGAAGGTGCTCTTCTCGCTGGTCAACTTTGCCTTCTCGCTGGTCGCCGTCGCCATCGTCATGCTGTGGTTCCGCGTTATGCCTTCTTGGCACCTGATTCTGTTGCCGGTTTGCCTGCTGCTGCTTATGTGCTTCTGCATGGGCCTGGGCATGATGCTCTCTGCCCTTACGGTCTTCTTCCGCGACGTTATGCATCTGTGGAGCGTCGTCATTACGGCGTGGACTTACATTACGCCCATCTTCTGGACGACTGACTATATTGCGCAAATGCCGCATCTCGTGCGTATCTTGATGTATGCGAACCCCATGTTCAACTACCTGCAGTTTATGCGCGATATCTTCCTGTTCCAGACTACGCCCTCGCTTATGACGTTTGGTATGTGCGTCGCTTGGGCGGTTCTTGCGCTTATTATTGGCTATACCGTGTTCCATAAGTCCGAGCGCAAATTTATCCTCTACATCTAAGGAGTGCTGTGATGACTGAATCTGTTGTTGATTACAGCGAGCAGCCTCTGGCTGTCGAGGTCGACGACGTCACCATGATCTTTAACATGGCGTCCGAGTCGCTGACCAACCTCAAGGAGTACTTCATCAAGCTTGCCAAGCACGAGCTGTTCTTTGAGGAGTTTAGAGCGCTTAAGCACATCTCGTTCGATATTCATCGCGGCGAAGTTGTCGGTCTGGTTGGCACCAATGGTTCCGGTAAGTCTACGATGCTCAAGATTATCGCCGGTGTGCTTGAGCCTAGCGAGGGCAGCGTTAAGGTGCACGGTAACATTGCGCCGCTGATTGAGCTTGGTGCCGGTTTTGACCCCGAGTTGACCGCCCGCGAGAACATCTATCTGAACGGCGCCCTGCTCGGCTATACCAAGGAGTTCATCGACGCCAACTTTGACGGCATTATTGAGTTCGCTGAGCTTCAGAACTTTGTCGATATGCCGCTTAAGAACTTCTCCTCGGGCATGGTGGCGCGTATCGCCTTTGCAATCGCGACGATTACCGAGCCCGATATTCTTATCGTTGACGAGACGCTGTCCGTCGGTGATGTGTTCTTCCAGCAGAAGTGTGAGGCTCGCATTCAGCACTTTATCCAGAGCGGTGACGTGACGGTTCTGTTCGTTTCGCACTCCATGGAGCAGGTTGAGCGCATCTGCCAGCGTGCCGTTTGGATTGAGAAGGGTGACCTTCGCATGGACGGCCCGGTCGATGAGGTCTGCAAGGCGTATCGCGAGCAGTTCAACTAGGTTATAATTACTTGCGCCCGACAGGCTTGCGCTTGCTTGGGCGTGTGGTTATTTGCTCCATTAGCTCAGTTGGATAGAGCAGGGGACTTCTAATCCCAAGGTCGACGGTTCGAATCCGCCATGGAGCACCATCGTTTATTAAGCCCGGACCGCTTGGTGGTCTGGGCTTTTTCACATGCCGGTGTTCTTTGTTCTTGCCGGGTATACGTTTAGGCCGAAGCCGTGGCGTGAGCTGCTATTGTGCTGCTGATGTGGATTGGTTATACGGCGCGCCAAAGGGGGCTGGAGCCGAGCGTGAGCAAGCCTCTGCTTATGACGCTGCCAGCATCGTGGTTCTTCGCGTCAATCGTACGCTGTGCCTGCGATATTGGATTGGCGTACGTGATCAAGAAGGCGTAACAAAAGCGGGGAGGACCAACTTGGCCCTCCCCGCTGTATCTAGTCTGCCTTCAGGCACTCGGGCAAGACGTTCGCAACTGCATTCATCGCCTGCGGCCTCAGGTACTGCTCATTGAGCTTTACCTTTCTGTAGGCGTAGCGAGTGTCTGCCGAGTATTTGATCAACACATCGGTGAAGAACCGCTCCCAGCTCAGGTAGTCGCGGCTTTCGATATAGCTTGAGGGATCCTCGAGGATTTTTAAGATATCGTTACTGGGAATGAGGCCAGATTGCAGGAGTGTCCACTCGAATGATTCGGGGAGGAACAAGCGTACGTTCTTGTAAACGCGCTGTCCGAGCACCTTTTCGATGTAGGGACCAAATGCTGCTCCGTCTCCAATAGCAAGGATGTTTTGCTCGGGACATTCGTGAATCGTACGTTTTAGATTCGCAACGCCGGTGGCGGTATAGCAGGGGATCCCGAGTCGGTTGCAAAGAGCGTCGTAGAATTGATAGCCAGATTTGCTATCCTCGACAACTACGGCGTCGGGTACCTCGAATCCAACATTTAGATCCTGATACAGCATACTTGCCGTGTGGTCATATAGCGGCTTGGTCACCGAGTAGAAGCGCCTGTCGCTCTTGCGGCCATTGATTGTTTTACTTGTCGTGTTGACTAGCTTCAGGATCTCATCAACGCTGTAGGGGAGCTCGTTGGCATCGCGACGAGATATCAGAACAAAATAGTTGGACGAGCCGTTGACGGCTTTGGCGAAGTCCTTTGAGTAGATAAACTCGTTACCCTCATCTAGAAAGACGATTGAATCTTCGATGATCGATAGCTCGCGCTCCCAGCGTCTGCCGGAAAGCGTTTCGCAAGGCACGTCGCAACTGAGTGCAACGCCGCTTTCCGGTCCTCGGTCGTTGTAGTCGCGAATCATCGAGATGAGCGTCGTTTTACCCGTTCCGCTGTTGCCGCGTATAAAGGAAATATTGCGCTTAAACGTGAGTGTGTATTTGACCTTTGCACGCTCTACGACAACGGTATGCGTTCCCTTCATTACTCATCAACATCCAAAAAGTCATTCGTGGCGCCGACAAACTCCTGCATGTTTCTGACGATGCGGCCATCGTTTTCAACGCGGATTTCAAAGCTCTTCCAGGGGAATTTCATGATGTGGTATAAGGTCACCATCACATCCTGCTCTTTGCCGATCTTGAGTAGCCAGCGGGCACAGTTGTCTCCGCAGGTGGATGCGTTGAACACCATATTTGGGAGATTGCGCACCAGCAGCAGCGTCTTAACGCCGCCGGACAGTTCGAGTGGGGTGATCGAGCCCAGCTGTTTGCTTACGATGTTGTGGGGACCGATGAGCTCTGATCCGTCCACGCTTTTAATAATCTGTGCGGCCATAGGGTCTTCGAACCATGAGTCCAAGTATGAGTTCCTAAAATAGGTTTCGGTATCGTAGATGGAACCGGGGTAATCCCCCAGATGGATGCTTAACATGCGCGTCTCCAGACGTTGTGTGACTGCAATGATTATATGCCAGTAATAAAGTGCCGCCAGTAGCGAGGTTGCTGCTGGCGGCACTGGCATTATTAGCGTGTGAATCGCGTTGATGGATTTGCTCGCGAGGCTACTTTTCGAGACGTTCCCTCAGCAGCTCCAGCGCGTGGGCGTAGCCTTGCAGGCCCTCGCCGGTGATGGTGGCGAAGCAGGCTAGGCGGGCGTAGCTCACCTGGCGGAAGTCTTCGCGCGTCTCTACGGCGCTGATGTGCACCTCGACGGCAGGGATGGCAACGGCCTTGAGGGCGTCGAGGATCGCCACGCTCGTATGCGTGTAGGCAGCCGGGTTGATGACGATGCCGTCGACCTTGCCGTAGGCCTCCTGGATCTTGTCGACGATGTTGCCCTCGTGGTTGGACTGGAAGACCTCGACCTCGTCGAAGCCCTGTGCGGCGCCCGCTTCCTGGCAGATCTGCACTAAGCGGTCGTAGTTGTCGCTGCCATAGATGCCCGGCTCGCGAATGCCGAGCATGTTGAGGTTGGGGCCGTTGATGACGAGTGCTTTCATGGTTGCTTCCTTTGCAGTCGAGAAACCACCACAAAGGTGCCTGTCCCCTTTGTGGTGGTTTTTTTAGAGAGCGGGTGGGAGGGTGTCGAGGAGGGCTTGGGCGGTATTGGCGGCGCAGTCGCGTGAGTCGATGATGTGGTCGGCCCAGGCGCGGTAGCGTGGCATACGTTGTTCCGCGAGCTTATCGATGCCGTCGCGTGCGGTGATGGGGCGGCCCTTGTGGGCGAGCTCTTCGAGCTTGCGGTTGAGCATCACAATTTTGCTGTTCTGGTGCAGCAGCGGATAGTTCTCGTCTCGCGTGACCACGCCACCGCCGGTGGAAAGCACCAGGCCGCTGCGCTTGGAGATGTCGGAGAGCGCCGCCGTTTCCTGCTCGCGGAAGGCCGCCTCGCCGCGCTCGACGATATAGTCGGCGCAGGGCATCCCCAGGCGTTCCTCAAGCGCGCGATCCAGGTCGATGTGCTCTCGCCCCGTGAGCAGGGCAATCTGCTCACCCACGCGGGTCTTGCCCGAGCCCGGCATGCCGATCAGCGCGATGTTCTGTTCGCGGCGTGACAAGCGCTCCGTTACGTCCAGGATGCGCTCGCGCGGGGTGACCTGGCCGGTATAGCGCTCGACGGCCTGTGCCGCCTGTGCCACGAGCATCAGCAGTCCGCCGATGTAGGGGATGCCGCGGCGCTCGGCCTCGAACATCAGACCCGTGCGGGCGGGGTTGTAGACAATGTCGATGACGCCTTCGAGCGCATCGAGTCCTTCGAGTGTGCAGGGCGCGTCGGGGCAGTTGGGGAACATGCCGGCAGGCGTGCAGTTGACGAGCAGGGCGGCGTCGGACTGCTGCGCGATGTTGCCGTAGTTGACCTCGCTCGTGCGACCCACGGGTACGACGATGGCGCCCAGGTCTCCCAGCACCATACTTGCCGTGGTGCCGGCACCACCGGTGGCACCGAGGACGAGGACCTTCTTGCCGGCAACCTCTACGCCCAATTCCTCGACTAGGCACTGAAAACCGAAATAGTCAGTGTTGTCACCGCGCAGGCGGCCGTCGGGCAGGCGTGTGATGGTGTTAACGTTGCCCATGCGCTCGGCCAGCGGGCTCAGCTCGTCCAGGTACTCCATGACGGCGCGCTTGTAGGGGATGGTCACGTTGGTGCCCTCCCACTCGTCGCCCCTCATAAAGGCCGCGAGGTCCTCGGGCTCGCGCTCAAAACGCACGTACTCAAGCCCCGCCAGCTCCTTGTAGATGGTCGGGGTGTAGCTGTGGCCCAGCACGCGGCCCAGCACGCCATAGGGACGGGTTGCGGCGGTATCGGTCATCTAGAGCACCTCCGTGTAGCTGCCAAAGTAGGTAAAGCTCTCGCACACGTCGTCGATGGAATCGAGCAGGTCGTCGAGTGCCTTGCTGCCAAAGGGGCAGTCCAGGTCAAAGTAGAACATAAACTCAAAGTCGTGCCCGGGGATGGGACGGCTCTCGAGTTTGATGAGGTTGATGTTGAGCGCGTAGAAGCGCTCGAGCACGCGGTAGAGGGCGCCCGGCTCGTTGGCCGTGGTGATCATGAGCGAGGTGCGGTTGGCGCCGGGGTAGACGCGCGGCTCGCGGCTGATGACGACAAAGCGCGTGTAGTTGTTGTCCGAGTCCTGGATGTTGGATTCCAACACCTCCATACCATACAGCGCGGCACAGCTGCGCGAGGCGATAGCGGCGACATCGGTACGCTCGGAGCTGGCGACCATCTCGGCCGACATGGCCGTGTTAGGGTACTTGGTGGCGTGCAGGTCGTGGGACTCGATAAAGCTAGCGCACTGCGCGATGGCCTGACCGTGGCTGTAGACCTCGCGCACGTCTTGGAGCTTGGTGCCGGGTTTGACGAGCAGGTTGTGGTCGATCTTGAGGCGCAGCGAGCGCACGATATGGAAGTCGAACTGTGCGAGCAGATCGTAGACGGCGTTGACTGAGCCAGCGGTTGAGTTTTCGATGGGCAGCACGCCAAACTCGCAAAAGCCGTCGCGTACGGCGCGCATAACGCCCTCGAAGGTCTCAAAGAAGGCGATATCGGGCACGTCGAAGAGCCTGCACGCGGCGATCTGGCTGTAGGCGCCTTCGACGCCCTGGCAGGCGACGGTAGCCGTCTGGGGGAAGGGCGTGTTAAAAGCTGCGGCCGTGGCATGGGCCTTTTGCGACACCGTGATGCCCTTGAGCTCGTTGATGTAGCGCTGCTGCTCGGCCTTGCTCATGCTCATGAGGAGGCGGAACAGGGCGATGGTCTGTGCCTCGTAGCGCTCGGGCGCGCGGCTGGCGAGGTTGTTGAGCTTGGAGCGCTCGCGGGCGGGGTCGAAGACGGCCTTGCCCATCTCGATTTTTGACTTGGCGACTTCGGTGGCAATGTCCATGCGCTCGATAAAGCTGTTGAGGAGCGTGGTGTCGATGCCATCGATGGCCTGGCGGATGTCAGCAAGGTCCATAGGGACCCCTTTCGTGAATCATTGCCCGGGGTGGGCTGGTTAGCGCTGGGCGGCGTCCTCGAGGAGGGCGTCCCAGATGGCGAGGGCGGCGGCTGCTTCGGCAACGGGGACGGCGCGCGGGACGATGCAGGGATCGTGACGGCCGTGGACCGAGAGCTCGGCATTTTCCATGGCGTCCATGTCTACGGTCTGCTGCTCGCGGCCAATTGAGGGCGTCGGCTTTACGGCCATGCGCCACATGACGGGCGCGCCGGTCGAAATACCGCCCAGGATGCCGCCGGCGTTATTGGACTCGACCTCGATTTCGCCGGTCTCGGCATCGATGCGATACGGATCGTTGTTCTCGCTGCCGCGCATGGCGGCGACGGCAAAGCCCATGCCAAACTCCACGCCCTTTACGGCGGGAATGCCAAAGGCGATTTGCGCGATGCGGTTCTCGATGCCGTCGAACATGGGGTCGCCGATGCCCGCGGGAAGCCCGTAGATGCCGCACTCCACGATGCCGCCGATGCTATCGAGTTCGTCGCGCGCGGCTAGGATCTCCTCGCGCATGCGGCCGGCTGCGGCGGCGTCAATGCAGGGCAGATCGTTCGTAAGGATCGCCTTGCGGTCGGTCTCGCGATAGACCATGTCGTCCATGGGCAGGTCGGAGATGCCGCCGATCTGGGCCACGTGCGCCATCACCTTGATGCCGCGGGCTTCGAGCGCCTGCAGTGCAATGCCGCCCGCGATACACAGGGGCGCCGTCAAGCGGCCGGAGAAGTGTCCGCCGCCGGCGACGTCGTGCATGTTGTGATACTTCACGCGCGCGGGGAAGTCCGCATGACCCGGACGGGGCTTGCGGCGCAGCTCGGAGTAATCCTTGGAGCGCGTGTTGGTGTTCTCGATAATCGCGGCGATGGGCGCGCCGGTGGTATGTCCATCGACCACGCCGGCGATGATGTGCGCGGCGTCGGCCTCGCGGCGCTTGGTTGCGGTCTCGTCGCGACCGGGGGCGCGACGGTCAAGGAAGGCCTGCAGCTGCTCCTGGTCCACGGCGATACCTGCCGGAATGCCATCGAGCGAGCAGCCGATAGCGGGGGAGTGCGACTGGCCGAAGATGCTCAAGTGCAAAACGTTGCCAAAGGTCGAGGACATGCTATTCCTCCTCGAGTGTGACCTTGCCGCCCAGCAGGCGGTAGTGGTCGAAGAAATCGGGATAGGACTTGTTGACCGCCTCGGCGCCGTGGATCACGACCTCGCCGGTGGCGCGGCTCGCGGCGATGGCGGCCATCATGGCGATGCGGTGGTCGTTGTGCGAATCGACCTCGCCGCCGGTAAAGGCATCGACACCCTTGATGATGAGGTCGTCGCCGGCAATGCGGACCTGTGCGCCCAGCGCGGTGAGCTCGCGGGTGGTGGTGACTAGGCGATCGGATTCCTTGATGCGCAGACGTGCGCAATCGCGGATAAAGGTGCGGCCCTGCGCCAGCGAAGCCACGGCCGAGATAACGGGCACCAGGTCGGGAATATCGTGGGCGCTCATCTCAAAGCCGGCGAGCTTGTCGGACTGTACGGTGGCGGCGTTGGTGGAGCGCACGATGCGGGCACCAAAGCGCGAGAGCGCGGCGAGCACGTTGCGGTCGCCCTGTGCGGAGCTGAGCGACACGCCCTCGACGGTGATGGGGTCGGTGCCGATGGCGCCGGCGCACAGCCAAAAGGCGGCGTTGGACCAGTCACCCTCGACGACCACGCTACCGGGCGTGCGGTACGAGCCACTGCTCACACGGAAGTTCGTGACCTCGGGCTGTCCGTCCTTGGCCGGGATGCGCTCGACGTTGACCTCGACGCCGAAGGCCTTCATGGCCTGAATGGTCAGGTTGATGTAGGGACGGCTCTCGATGAGGCCGGTCACCTGCACGCAGGAGGGCTGGGCCAGCAGCGGCGCCGCCAGCAGCAGGCCCGAGATATACTGCGAGCTTACGTTGCCCGGCAGCACAAAGGTGCCCGGGCGCATGCGACCGCTCGTCTTGAGCGGAAAACCGCCCAGACCCTGTAGGTCGCAGCCGGCGGCGATGATCTCGTCCGAGAGCGGGGACAGCGGGCGGGCGCCCAGGCGTCCCTGACCCACAAAAGTTGCTTCTGCGCCCAGCGCGCAGGCGACGGGCAACATAAAGCGGAGCGTGGAGCCGCTTTCGCCGCAGTCGAGCGTGCCGCCGGCAAGGGCCTTGAGCAGGCCAAACTCAACGCTCTTCATGGTGGGGTGGACCTGGAAGCCGTCCTCGACGGTTTCGATGCGGGCGCCGAGCGCCGTGAGGCAACGTACCGTGGCCTCGATGTCGGCGCAGGTGGTGTTGCAGGTAACGTGCGTCTCGCCGTTGGCAAGCGCGGCGCAGATGATCAGGCGATGCGCCATCGACTTGGACGCGATGGCGGGAACGGTGCCCTTGAGCGGGGACGGGGTGATGCGGGCTAGCATGCGGAAGCGTCTCCCTTCTGGCCGAGGCCCTCGGCAATTAAATCGTGGAAAGTGGAAAGCGGCGTGCGGTCGATGCTGCAGCGGCCAATGCCGTGCGGAATCACCAGGTCGATGGTGTCGCCCGCGCGCTTCTTGTCGTGGAGCGCCTCGGCAAAGATGGCATCGGCATCTAGGTCGCAGCGGGTCTTGAGGCCATGGCGGGCGCAGAGTTCCTCAATACGACCGGGCAGTGCAGCATCGCAAACGCCGTGCAGGGCCGCGGCGCGCGTGATGATGCCCATGCCGATCGACACGCAGTTGCCGTGTCCGAGCTCAAAGTGCTCGCAGGCCTCAACGGCATGTCCGGCGCTGTGTCCAAAGTTGAGGAGCTTGCGCTGGTTGGTTTCGCGCTCGTCGGCGACGACCACGGCGCGCTTGATGTCGATATTGCGGGCGATGATGAGCGCTACGCGGGCCACATCGCGGTTGAGCAGCTCCAGCGTGAGCGGGGTCTTCTCCAGCTCGGCGAAAAGCTCCGGGTCGGCGATCACGGCGTGCTTGACGACCTCGCCGCAGCCGTCGGCGAACTGCTCGGGCGTGAGGGTGGCCAGGCACCCCACGTCTGCGATAACCACGCTCGGCTGCCAAAAGGCGCCGGCCAAGTTCTTGCCGGCAGCCAGGTCGATGGCGGTCTTGCCGCCCACAGAAGAATCCACCATGGCGAGCAGACTCGTCGGGATCTGCACAAGCTTGCAGCCGCGCATGTAGGTGGCGGCCACAAAGCCCGCCACGTCGCCCACGACGCCGCCGCCGAGTGCCACGATCACGTCGGAGCGCGAAAGCTCGTGCTCGGCCACAAACTCCAAAATGGCAACATAGGTTTCGGCGCGTTTATGGGCCTCGCCGGCCTCGAAGGTGCAGATGCTCACCTCGTAGCCTGATGCCTCCAGACTCTGCTTAACGGGCATCTGGTAGAGCGGGCCCACGTTGGTGTCCGTCACGATGACGGCCTTGGTGCCGCCGGCAGTGGCGCGTACGAGCGGTCCGGCCTGCTCCAGCAAAAACGTGCCAACATGCACCTGGTAGGGGCGTGCAGTGTCGATATCGATGGTAATCGCCATAAGCTTCGGTCCTTTCGACCTGGCGTGATAGATGGTCTAGTGGGAGGCCTCGTCGTCGAGTGCGCGCTTAATGCGGTCGCCCTCGGCAAGGAGATTCTCCAGATAGCGCTGGTCGCGTTCCTTGAGCGCACGGCTGTAAGCGTCAAGCGACTCGATCAGATGGTCGATCTCGAAGCCGAGCGCGTCGGCGTCGTCGATCATGAGCTCGGACCACATCTGCGGGTTGAGATGCGCCACGCGGGTGAGGTCGCGATAGCTACCGGCCGAAAAGCCGTGGTGGACCTGGGCAGTCGGGCTCTTAACATAGGCGTTGGAAACGACGTGCGCGAGCTGGCTCGTAAAGGCGATGACGCGGTCGTGCTCGGCGGCGCTGGTCACGCTGAACTTGCCAAAGCCCAAGGGGCGCACCATCTCGCGCACCTGCCCCAAGAGCTCGAGCTTAAGGGCGTCGTCCACCGCGGGCGGAACGAGCACTAGGGGAGCGCCCTGGAACAGGTCGGCGCGGGAGTGCGCGTAGCCCGAGAACTGGGTGCCCGCCATGGGGTGCGCGCCCACAAAGTAAAAGCCGTGCTCGCGGGCAAGCTCAAAGGCGCGCTCGCACACGATGCCCTTGACACCCACCGTGTCGATCACCACGGGGCCCATGATGGCGTCGGTGTCGGTGGCGTCGGCGAGCGCCTGGGCGTGCGCCTCGAGCCACTCGATGCAGGCCTCGGGGTAGCAAGCCAGGACGATGATGTCGCATTCGCCGAGTGTCTTGTCGTTGAGCTCTCCGGCGACAGTGCCCATGCTGGCGGCCGTCATGACATCGTCATCGGGGTCCCAGGCCAGCACGCGGACGCCCGCCTGCGCATAGCCGCGGGCAAAGCTGCCGCCGATGAGGCCAAGGCCGACGATGCCGGCGCACTTGGGGCCGCCCTGGTTAACGCGCGCGTTTCTCACCGTACCCATGGGCTACTCCATGGTCTCTTGGCAGACAACCTCGCGGATGGCTCGGATACGGCGCATGGTGTCGTCGAACTGATCGGGGGTGAGGGCCTGGGCGCCGTCGGACCAGGCGCGGCTCGGCTCGTCGTGGACCTCGATCTCCAGGCCGTTGGCACCGCAGGCGGTCGCGGCGAGCGCCATGGGTTCGACGTAGCGGGTGTAGCCGGTGGCGTGGCTGGGGTCGGCAACGACGGGCAGGTGCGACAGGTGGTGCAGCACCGGCACGGCGTTAAGGTCGAAGGTGTTACGGGTGCGGGTCTCGAAGGTGCGGATGCCGCGCTCGCACAGGATGACGTTGTCGTTGCCCTCGCTCATGATGTACTCGGCTGCCATAAGCAGCTCGTCGATCGTGCCGGACATACCGCGCTTGAGCAGAATCGGGGTCTTGGTCTTGCCTACCTCTTTGAGCAGGGGGAAGTTCTGGGCGTTGCGAGCGCCAATCTGCATGACGTCGATCTTCTTGTCGAGGAAGACCTGCACGTCGCGCGGGTCCATGATCTCGGTGACGATCGGCATGTCGAGCTCGGCGGATGCCTCGCACAGCAGGTCCAGGCCGGCGGGACCCATGCCCTGGTAGGCGTAGGGGGAGGTGCGGGGCTTGTAGGCACCGCCGCGCAGCATCGTGGCACCGGCGGCCTTCACGCGGCGTGCGATGCGGATGAGGTTCTCGCCCTCGACGGAGCAGGGACCGGCGATGACCTGGAACTGGTCGCCGCCGATCTTGACGCCGCGGCCGCAGTCGATGACGGAGTCCTCGGGGTGGAACTTGCGGTTGGCGCGCTTAAAAGGCTCGGAGACGCGCTGCACGCGCTCGACGACATCCATGGACTCGAGCAGGAACGGGTCGATCTTGGTCGTATCGCCCACCAGGCCGATGATCGTCTCGTTCTCGCCGCGCGAGACATCGGTCTTCAGACCCTTTTTCTCAATCCAGCTGACGATATGGCTTACGGCCTCGTCGCTGGCGCTCTGCTTTAAAATTGCAATCATGGTGTGCCTCTCACCTCGATGGATAACTTTTGCAAAAACGGCCCGCATCGCGAGCCGTGTATATATGGTGCATGAGAGTTTATACTATCTGACTCGCTTTTGCCTTCTAAAGTGGGCCGTTGCGGCTCGTCTTCCTCGGAATTGCAAAGCTTTTTCTTTTATTTTGATAGCCCGTGGTGCACTTGGGTATAATGCCAACCGTTGGCCCTATTAGCTCAGGGGATTAGAGCGTCTGCCTCCGGAGCAGAAGGCCGTTGGTTCGAATCCAACATGGGGCACCATCGAACGTAAGACCGTCCGAACCTCGCATGGTCCGGGCGGTTTTCTTATACCGACGCGACGTGATGGGACGTGGTATGGCAGCAACGGATATCGAGCGCGGACTCTCGACCGCCGAGGTCGAGGAGCGCATCGCCGCCGGTAAGATCAACCGCAACATGGAGCTCAAGACCAAGTCGGTCAAAGAGCTCATCATCGAGAACCTCTGCACGCTGTTCAATTTGATCAACGTGATCTTGGCGTTCCTGGTCATTTTGACCGGTTCGTTTAAGAATCTGACGTTCTTGTTCGTGGTGTTCCTCAACACTGCCATCGGCGTCATCCAGTCCATGCGCTCCAAAAAGATGGTCGACAAGCTCACGCTGCTTACCTCCAAGAAGGCCATCGCGGTGCGCGACGGTGACGAGGTGGAGCTCGACCTGGACCAGATTGTGCTCGACGACATCATTCGCCTGGGGCGCGGCGACCAGATTCCCGCCGACGCCGTGGTGGTGTCGGGCGAAGCGCTCGTGAACGAGAGCCTACTGACGGGCGAGAGCGACCTCATTAAGAAGCAGCCCGGCTCCGAGCTCATGAGCGGCAGCTTTATCGATTCGGGCCTGCTGCGCGCCCGCGTGATCCACGTCGGTGCCGACAACTACGTGGCCAAGATCAACAACGAGGCCAAGTACGTTAAAAAGGTCAATTCCGAGATCATGAACGCGCTGAACGCCATCGTGCGTTTCGCGAGCATTATCATGATTCCGCTTGGCCTGGCGCTGTTCACCTCGAGCGTGAGCGAGCTGTGGGACGCCGCCGGTACCCCGGGTGACAGCGCGCTTTCGTGGTGCTTCTCCGAGCTGCTGGCCGGTCGTGTGCCTTCTTCGGCACTGCTGTCCACGGTGGGCGCCCTGCTGGGTATGATTCCGCAGGGTTTGGTGCTGCTGACCTCGTCGGTGCTCGCAATCGCAACGGTGCGCCTGGCGCGTCGCAAGGTGCTCGCGCAGCAGCTCTACTGTATTGAGACGCTCGCGCGCGTCGACGTGCTGTGCCTGGACAAGACGGGCACCATTACCTCGGGCCGCATGGAGGTCGAGGGCACGTATCCGCTGCCGGTTGAGGGCGTGAGCCTAGGCGCCGGCTCTGACGAGGCGGCTGTTCCCGTCGATTCCACGGTGCTCGATTTTGCGCTGGCTAACGTCGCACGTGCGACTTCGGCCGATGCCAACGAGACCTGCCAGGCGCTGCTCAACTATTACGCCGATCGCCCGGTCGAGGTGTCTGAGCCGCTGTCGGTCATTCCGTTCTCGTCGTCTAAAAAGTGGAGCGGCGCGTCGTTTGCGCAGGGCTCCTATGTGATGGGTGCGGCGCAGTTTGTGCTCTCTGATCGTGCGTTTGCCCAGGTCGAGAACCGTGTCGCCGAGCTTGCCGATACCTGCCGCGTGCTCGTGGTGGCGCGCGTGGACGGCTTTACGCCCGATGGCGATATGGTGGGCGAGGCCGAGCCCGTGGGCTTTGTGACCATCCGCGACGAGATTCGTACCTCGGCGGCCGAGACCATCGGCTACTTTAACGAGCAGGGCGTGACCCTCAACGTGATCAGTGGCGACGACCCGCGTACGGTGTCGTCGATCGCGCGCGTGGTGGGCGTGCCGGGGGCGGACGCTTATGTGGACGCTACGACGCTCGATACGCCGGCCAAGCTCGATGCCGCAGTGGACCGCTACCATGTCTTTGGTCGTGTGACCCCGCAGCAGAAGCGCGAGCTCGTGCAGGCGCTCAAGCGCCGCGAGCACACCGTGGCCATGACGGGCGACGGCGTCAACGACGTGCTGGCGCTCAAGGAGGCCGACTGCTCCGTGGCCATGGCGGCCGGCTCCGATGCTGCGCGCAACGTGGCCGAGATCGTGCTCGTCGACAACGACTTTGCCTCGATGCCCGCCGTGGTGGCCGAGGGCCGTCGCTCCATCAACAACCTGCAGCGTTCGGCCTCGCTGTTCCTGACCAAGACGCTGTTCTCGATGGGCCTGGCGGCGCTGTGCATTGCGCTGCCGCCGTACCCCTTCGAGCCCATCCAGATGACGCTCATCAACTTCTTCTGCATCGGTGCGCCGGGCTTTGTGCTGGGGCTGGAGCCCAACAACGCCCGTGTAAAGGGGTCGTTCCTGACCAACGTGCTTAAGCGGGCCCTGCCGGCGTCGATTGCAGTCATTTTGGCTGCGGCTCTCGATATCTTTGTGGCGCGCGTGTTTGGTTTTAGCCAGCTCACGCTGTCTACGATGTGCCTGCTTACGTCGTGTGCGGCGAGCGTCAGCCTGATCTGGCGCATCTCGCAGCCTCTCACGCCCTTACGTGTGGTGCTCTTTGTGTTTGTAGTCGCCGGCATCCTGGTGGGCGTTATCGGATTCCCGGAGCTGCTGTCTATTGCCAACCTTTCGATGGGCCAGGTGGTTATCTTGGCTGTCATCGTGGTCTTTACCTGCTCGGTGTTCTTTAAGCTCGCCACGATGATGGATTCGCTCAAGCCGCGTCGTCGTCATGCCGCAACTGGTTTTGGCCGTGGTGTGCGCGTCCACCTGGGTCGCGGTGGCGGCAAGGTGAGCTCGACGGGTTCGACGGCCGAGCGTTTTGCCAAGCGCGTCGCCGCCGACATGGCGCAGCGCCGCGAAGATCGCACCGCTCGCGAGGCCGAGGCCCGTGCACTCGAGGGCGTGGCCCAGGCCCAGCCCAAGAAAAAGAAGGGTAGCGGAGCCAAGCGCTCCCGCGTAACCAAGTCCGCCCAAGGCATCAAAGTTTCGATGCCAAGCAAAAAGAAGAAGTAACTACGCGCCCTGGCGATGTTGAATTGGTGCCTTGCTCCTGTGGGGCCGTGGCGATGTTATGCTCTAACCTCGATTGTTTGAATTGCTTCGAAAAGAGGATGCCGTGATCTGTCCGCATTGCCTTAAGACCATCGAGGACGGCGCCTCGTTCTGCCCCTACTGCAACGCCTATGTGGGTCCGGGCGATGGTCCGGAGCACACCGAGTTCGTGTTCTGTGAGGGCTGCGGTGCCCGTCTTTCTCCGCATGATCGTACGTGCCCCAAATGCGGACGCCCCGCTCCGGGTATCCTCTCCGAGGACGCGGCCGCATCCGACCTGGCAGCGGGCCGCACGGCGGGCTTTCCGCGCCTAACGCAAGAGCAGATCGATACCGAGGTGCCTCATGCGCCCGCCTCGGCTGCCGCGGTTCTTTCGGATGCCGCCGACCCCAATGAGACTTGCGTGCTGCCGGCTTTCGATAAGGATTTCGGTATCCCCAAGGTCGACATTCCCACGCCCGTTTCCCTGCACGACGATGCTCAAAAACCCAAGCGCAAGGTGCACCCCGACGAGGACGCTTATCACAAGCACAAGCGTCATATCCCCAAGCCGCTCATCGTCATCGCGGTCCTTGCCGTCGTGTGCGGTGGTGCGTATTGGTTCGTGACGGCCGATCCCATGGGTGTCATGCCTGGCCTCTATGACCAGTTTGGCCAGGCCGCGCAGACGACCTTCCCCACGCGCCAAAAGGGCGAGGCGACTGAGGACGATACCAAGCAGGACGATTCTGCCGAAGTGGTCCAGGAAGAAACTGTGCTCACCGATGATCAGCTCTATACCAGGCTCGACGGTCTGTATCAGACCATCGTGTCCTACGGTGACGAGGACCAGATCGGCGAGGTCATCGATTCTTTTAACAATGGCTATCTTCGAACGCCACTGTCCACCCGTCAGGAGCTGTCGCAGAGTGCCTACGCCCTGCGCGACCAGATCAAAAAGACGCAAGATGAGCTTAACAACCTTAAGTATCAGGACGATACGGTCTATGCGGATGACATCGCCCACTTAAAGCAGCTTGCCGAGTGGATGTACGAGCGTGTCGACGTGATCTGTCAGAGCTGGGAGATCTCGCTGGCCATTCCCGATGGTGAGTCGATGAGTTCCCACCAAAGCGATATCCTGGCGCCCATCGCGCAGGGCGGCAACAGCGCACTGAACCAGTACGACGCCAATGTGGGTTCCTGGAAGCCGCAGCAGCGTTCCTAAAATTAGTTCGCCATAGTCGGCATAACCTACGTGCGCAATTGATGTAAGCGCATGCTTATTGCTACAATTCGTACAAATATGCTTTAAACGCACGAGGAAGGAACCACATGTTTGGTTTTAAGAAAGAGCTCTACACGCCCGAGTATCAGCTTGCCGGCGACGAGTGCGCCGTTATCGAGACGTCGAAGGGTACCATCAAGGTCAAGTTTGACGGCGAGGGCGCTCCCATTCATGTCGCGAACTTCTGCGAGCTTTCTACGATGGGCTTCTATGATGGCCTTAAGTTCCATCGCTATGTGCCCGGTTTTGTCATCCAGGGCGGCGACCCCAATACCCGCGATATGTCCGGCGCCGACGTCGCCGCTGGTCTTGAGGGCCCCGACGGCATGCCCGGTACCGGTGGCCCCGGCTACTGCATCAAGGGCGAGTTTGCCACCAATCCGCGCAACAGCCATGTCGATGGTGCCCTTGCCATGGCACGCTCCATGGACCCCGATTCCGCGGGTTCGCAGTTCTACTTCTGCCTGGGCGCCCAGCATAACCTCGATTCCGGTTACACCGTCTTTGGTACCACGGTCGAGGGTCTCGATGTGATTTCGCAGCTGCGTGCCGGCGACGAGATCGTCCATGTCGAGATCGTTCACGAGTAAAGGGGACTTCCTTGAATAGCCAGCTGATCCAACAGGGCCGCGCCGCTTACCGCGCGGGTGATTTTTCCGCTGCAGCCCAGATGCTTGGGGCGGCAAAGACTCCCGATGAGATTATGGGCGAGGCCGATCACCTTCGTGGCAACGCCTTGATGCACCTGGGCATGTATGCCGAGGCCGCCGAGGCTTATGCTGCCGCCCTCAACGACGGCACCTACGGCAAGCGCGGCGCGCTGCTCACCAACCGCGGCAAGGCGCTCGCCGCCGTGGGCGACTACACGACGGCCGCCCAGGCGTTCTCTGCTGCTACGCAGGATGCTTCCTATGCCACGCCGTTCAAGGCCTATCTGGGCCTGGGCAATGCGCTGTTCCAGTCGGGCGATTATGCCAACGCAGGTACTGCCTTCCGTCAGGCTGCCATCGACGGCGCCAATCCGGCTCCTGCCGCCGCACTCGGCGAGCTCGGTCGTTGCTTCATCAAGCTCGGCCGTCCGGCGGATGCCGTGGAGACCTACCGTACGGCTATCGACTTTGCCGGTCCCCGTGACGACACGCGCGCGCTCAACGCCGGCATGGGTCAGGCGCTTTCTGCCGCCGGCCGTCCCTCCGACGCACTCGACGCCTTTAACGCCGCTACTGCCGATGGCATCTACCAGCTTACCTCCGAGCAGGCCGATGAGCTTGCCCGCGTGCACGATTCGCTTGCCGCGCTGTCTGCCCAGACGGCTATGGCCACGGCTCCGGCGCCTGCGATGGACGCTCCTGCCGTCGATCCGCTCGATCCTACGGGCGCGACCGGTCAGTTTATGCCCGATCCCTCGGACACCGGCTTCTTTACACTGTCAGAGTCCGAGATGGTCCAGCAGGACCGTCAGGATCGTAAGCAGGCCAAGGTCCGTCGTCGCCATCGCCACACGGGTCTCAAAGTCTTCATCGTGCTGCTTCTGCTCATTTTGATTGCTGCGGGCGGTCTGGGCTTTGCCTACACGCGCGGCTTTGGCTTCCCCTCGCAGGAGTCGGTTATCACCGATCTGTTCCAGGCTGCCGGCGACGGTGACACCGCAAAGGCCGAGTCTTGCCTGGCCTCGAGCCTGTCCGAGGACGCCAAGTCGATGATCATCTCCTCGATTCCGCAGGGCGCCACCGTGTCCGTCGAGGGCATGGATCAGTCCATGACCGAGACGACCGCTAAGGTGAAGGCATCGCTGTCCAAAGGCGGCGAGCAGGAGTACACCGTCAAATTCGTGCGCTCCGACAATCATATCGGCTGGGCCGTTTCCTCGCTCGATATGGATTTCTCGGCTGCTGACAACCAGTAGTGACCTTATGGGATTTAGCTTTGCCCGGCGCTTCACCGCAAGTGAGGTGCCGGGCTTGCGCTAGTATCATGAGCTAGTAGTTTTCCAGCAATCATCCAACACATCAGGAGTTGCGTTGTTTTCTTTGATGGATATGTTCTTCGGTAGCTATGCGGGCGATCTTGCCATCGACCTCGGCACCGCAAATACGCTTGTCTCCGTGCGCGGCAAGGGCATTGTCATTCGCGAGCCCTCTGTTGTCGCCATCGACAAGAACGACGAGCGCATCCTGGCGGTCGGTATCGAGGCAAAGCGCATGCTCGGCCGTACGCCCGGCAACATCGTGGCCGTTCGTCCCCTGAAGGACGGCGTCATCGCCGACTTCGATGTTACCGAGGCCATGCTTCGCTACTTTATCGACAAGGCTTCCGAGAAGCGCTATCCGTGGACCCCGCGTCCGCGCGTTGTCGTTTGCGTTCCCTCCGGCGTCACGTCGGTCGAGAAGCGTGCCGTCTTTGAGGCTACGATCCAGGCCGGCGCTCGCCAGGCCTACCTGATCGAGGAGCCCATGGCTGCTGCTATCGGCGCCGACCTGCCTGTCGAGGAGCCCACCGGCTCCATGGTCATCGACATCGGTGGCGGTACCACCGAGGTTGCCGTTATCGCTATGGGCGGCATCGTCGTCTCGCAGTCCATCCGTATTGCCGGCGACGAGTTCGATCAGGCCATCCTCACGCACGTTCGCGATGCCTACAACCTTGCCATCGGCGAGCGTACGGCAGAGGACATCAAGATCAAGGTCGGTTCCGCCGTGCCGCTCAAGGACGAGCTCGACGTCGAGGTCAACGGCCGCGACGTGATCACCGGTCTGCCCAAGACCGTGCGCATCGAGAGCGAGGAGATTCGTCGCGCGCTCAACAAGCCGCTCGACGAGATGGCCAAGGCCGTCAAGGACGCACTCGACGCTACGCCTCCCGATCTTGCCTCGGACCTTATGTACTACGGCATTTTGCTGACTGGTGGCGGCGCGCTGCTGCGCGGTCTCGACGTGCGCCTGCGCGATGAGACCGGTGTTTCGGTCAACGTCAGCCCCACGGCGCTCGATAACGTCGTTAACGGCTGTGCCCGCGTGCTCGAGGCCAATGCGTTTGATGGCGGCTTCGTCCAGACCAATGCTTAATTTCCAAAAGGTGGATTCCATTTGGCACGATCTTCGGGTTTCTCCACAAATCTGAATACCAAGCGACAATCAACGGGTATGCGCCCGTTGATTGTTTTCAGCCTGATTTCGGTGTTGCTGCTCACGTTTTACATCCGCGAGGGCGAGGCAGGGCCGATTCATGCCGTGCGTTCGGGCGTAACGACGATTACCTCTCCGGTGCGCTTTGTGGGCTCGGCTGTGGCGGCTCCCTTCAATGCGATTGGCAACGTGTTCTCTAACCTAACGGCGTCGCAGGACACGCTCGACGAGCTCAAGAAGCAAAATGAGGAGCTGACCTCTAAGGTCGCCGAGCTTTCTGAGGCTCAAAAGACTGCCGAGCGCCTGGAGGGCCTGGTCGGGCTGCAATCGACCTACAACCTCAAATCGACCGCAGCTCGTATCGTTGGTGCCTCCGGCGATGCCTGGACCTCGACCGTTACCATCGACAAGGGCTCTGCCGACGGCCTTACCATCAACATGCCCGTGACGAGTTCTGCCGGTGTTATCGGCCAGATTATCGAGGTATCGGCCAAGACCTCTACCGTGCGCCTGATTGGCGACGAGAACTCGGGCGTGTCCGCCATGGTGCAGGACACGCGCGCCCAGGGTATGCTGCAGGGTCAGGCTGACGGCACGCTGCGTCTTGAGTACGTGAGCGTCGACTCCGATGTTAAGGTTGGCGATATCATCGTGACCTCTGGCATCGGTGGCGTGTTCCCCAAGGGCCTTCCGCTTGGCACCGTCTCGTCGGTTGAGAAATCGGCAAACGACGTGTACTACACCATTGTGGTGCGCGCTCAGACCACGGCCGAGAACAACGAGGAAGTGCTGGTCATCACCTCGCTGACCGACGAACAGTCGGCCTCGGATGAGGACGTGAGCACGGCCAACAGCACGCCGCAGGGAACGTCGCGCGATGCTGCGACCAAGACGAAGGACGAGAGCTCGGATGACAGTTCCGACACGTCCGAGACGACCGATTCCGGCTCGAGCGAATAGGGGGCATGTCCATGGATCTACACGAGCAGGGGATGAGCTCCCGCACGTTTGTAATCGCCGCCATCGTGTGCGTGCTGCTGCAGGCAGGCCTGGCACCGCAGATCTCCATTGCGGGCGGTCGCGTCAACTTCATGATTATCCTGGTGTGCCTAAGCGTGTTCTCGGGCGACCCGACCCGTGCCGTCGTGTGCGGTTTTTGCAGCGGCTTGTTCTATGACCTGTCCGCTGCCGTGCCGGTGGGCGTTATGTCGCTCCTGCTGACCGTGGGTTCTTTTGCCCTGGTGCACAGCGCCGTCGGTCAGACGGGCGGTACCCCGAGTGCGCGCGGCGTCACTGTGGGCGCCTTTGCGCTCGTCATTAATGTGATTTACAGCATCATCTTGCTGTTTATGGGTTTGGAGACGAGCTTTGTCGTGGCGATCTTCGGCCATGCGCTGCCGTCCTCGATCCTGACGGGTCTGGTTGCCATTCCGTTTTTGATGTCCGGCGTCGTGCCGCAGTCCGGCTATGGATTCTCCGCACGTGGCGGACGCCAGACGGGTATGCGCTTTAAGCCCAAGACCCGCAAGCTCAAATAGGGGAGGCCCGTAGATGTCTTCCCAGTTGACGGTTATTATCGCTGGTATCGTGCTGGTTGTGGCCATCGTGGTCGCGCTGGTCATCATGCGTCGTGGCGATTCCCGTTTTACCTACGATACGCAGCATGGAACGGCCCCACGCGCCACCGAGGGCGAGGGCAATACCGCGGCGACCGCCTTTAAGGGCCGCTTTTCCATCCTCACCACGGGTGTGGGCGCGATGTTTGCGGCGCTCGCCGTCAAGCTGTGGGGCATGCAGATGGTCTCGTCGGACTATTACGAGAAGCAGGCTAATAGCAATCAGACTCGCACCGTTACCACTCCCGCTGTACGCGGCCGCATCCTCGACCGCAATGGCGTGGCGCTTGTCCAGAACCGTCCCTCACTTGCTGTCGTGGCCTACCGCGACCTTGCCGAGGATGAGGTTCTGGTTCGCCATCTTGCCAACGTGCTTGGAATGCCTTATGTGGCGGTCCTTCGCAATATTCAGGACAATACAGAGGGCGCTCAGAGCCTGCATACCATCGCGACGGACGTCCGTCGCTCCACGGTTGCCTATATCAAGGAACACGCCGGCGAGTTCCCGGGCGTCAAGATTGCCGAGCGTACCGAGCGCCAGTATCCATACGGTGAGACGGCATGCCATATCTTGGGCTATACCGGCACCATTACCTCCGAGCAGCTCGAGGCCCAGAATAAGAAAACCTCTGGCGATGATAATGCTTCTGCTGGCAAGATTACGTACCAGTCGGGCGATATCGTGGGCCAGGCGGGTGTTGAGAGCTACTACGAAAACCTGCTGCAGGGTATTCGTGGCGAGCAGACCGTCAAGGTCGATGCCTCGGGCAATGTGACCGGTCAGGCCGGCGCCGTACCCGCAAAGGCCGGCTCTGACATTAAGCTCACGCTCGACCTTAAGATCCAACAGGCCTGTGAGGCGGCACTGGCGAGCGCTATCGAGCTTGCCAAGACCACTGGCTACAGCAATGCCGGTAACGGCGCCGTGGTGTGTCTCGATCCCAACAATGGCGAGATCCTGGGCATGGCGAGCGAGCCCAAGTTCGATCCGTCCGTCTTTATCGGCGGCGTCTCAAATGACGTGTGGACCGAGCTCAATGATGACAAGGGTTCGCACCCGCTGCTCAACCGCGCCATTAGCGGACAGTACATGTCGGCCTCGACCATCAAGCCGCTCTCGGCGCTGGCCGGTCTTGAGTTTGGAACCTACGCTTCAACGCAGACAACCAACTGCACGGGCTATTGGACGGGCCTGGGCAAGGCTTGGGGCAAGCGCTGCTGGCTGACGTCTGGCCACGGCACCATGACGCTGCAGTCGGGTATCGCCAACTCGTGCGACCCCGTCTTCTACGACATGGGCAAGGCGTTCTTTTATGACGAGCAACATCCCGAGGGCCTGCAGGAGGTCTTTCGTCGCTGGGGTCTAGGCAAGACCTGCGGTATCGATCTGCCGAGTGAGGGCGCGGGCCGTATTCCCGATGCCGAGTGGAAAGAGTCGTACTTCACCGACGCATCTGCCGAGGACCGCAAGTGGAATGCCGGCGATATGACCAACATTGCCATCGGTCAGGGTGACATCCTGGTGACGCCCCTGCAGATGGCGTGCGCCTATATGGGTCTTGCCAACGGCGGCAAACAGTACGTGCCTCACGTATTTTTGTCTGCCGTGTCGCGCGATGGCGACGGCGATGCCTATAAGTACAATGGCAAGGGCAAGAAGAAGCGCCTGGAGGCCAAGATCAACAGCGATTCGGATTTGGCTCTTGTTCGCAACGGCATGCACGACGTGATTTACACGGCATCGACGTCCCTGGCGGCGCACTTTGGCACCCTGACGCCGCAGGTATACGGCAAGTCGGGCACGGGCGAGAAAAGTGGCGAGGACGAATACGCGTGGTTCTGCGCCTATGCACCGGCCGATGATCCCAAGTATGTCATCGCTACCGTCCTGGAGCAGGGCGGCGGTGGCTCAGATACCGCGATGCATGTCGTGCGCGACGTGCTCGGCGTGATTTATGACGAGCCCGATACCTCTTCGGCCTCGGGCGATTCTTCGGTTCGATAGGAGGTTGCGATGGATTTTTCTCCGGCGGATCTGTTCCGTTCAACCAAGACCGGCTCTCGCAGCAGCCTGGACCGCGTCAACAAGCAACTTTCGGCCTCGCGCGGCACGTTTCGCCAAAAGGTGCATATCGGTGTGCTCATGGCTACTGTGGCGCTCGTCGCCTACGGTGCCATCATTATCTGGTCGGCTTCGCAGTTTAAGGCCGATGCTTCGTTCTCGCGCCATCTTCTGGGAATTGGCATCGGGGCGGTGCTGGCGGTGCTGGTCTGGCGTACCGACCTGCGCGGTATTTCCAATTTCTCGACGGCGTTGCTCGTCATCGACCTGATCGTGATCTTCTCGCCCAAGATTCCGGGTCTGTCCTATACGGGCGGTCTGGGCATGACGGGCTGGATCAAGATTCCCGGTATCGGCTTGACGTTCCAGCCGGTTGAGCTTGCCAAGCTCATCACCATCTTCTTTATTGCTACGCTTGGTTCGCAGTATAACGGTCGCATCGATACCGTTCGCGACTACGTCAAGCTCTGCGGCATGCTGTCCATTCCGTTTTTGGCCGTCGTTGCCATGGGTGACCTGGGCTCGGGCCTGGTCGTGCTGGTTTCGGGCGCCATCGTCATCTGCATGAGCGGTGCACGCCGCGAATGGGTGCTGTCGACCCTGGCCCTGCTCGTGGGCCTGGTGGCCCTCGTCCTGGCGCTTGATTCGGTCTTTGATTCGTTGCTCGGCCACGATGTGCTCATCAAGCAGTATCAGATGAACCGTCTGACGGTCTTTATCGACCCCGATAATGCCGATTCGGACGATGCCTACAACCTGCAGCAGTCGCTTATCGCCGTTGGCTCGGGCGGCTTCTTTGGTAAGGGCCTGGGGCATGCGACGCAGTCGGCCGGCGGCTTTCTGCCTGAGTTCCACACCGACTTCGTCTTCGCCTTCCTGTCCGAGACCTTTGGCTTTTGCGGTTCCTTTTTGCTCCTGTGCCTCTACGTGCTGCTGATCTTTTCGACGATTCGCGTCGCCTTTAAGTGCGAGTCGCTGTTTTTGCGTCTTTCGTGTGTGGGCATCGTTGGCATGTGGGCGTTCCAGACTTTCGAAAACATCGGCATGTGCATCGGCATGATGCCGATTACCGGTATTCCGCTACCGTTTATTAGCTTCGGTTCGTCTTCGATGATGATTCAGCTGCTGACGGTGGGTATCGTACAATCCATATGGCGGCATCGTTCGGGCGCCGCGTAACCGCTGGAGGGGTTTGCTATGAAAATTCCCGTAGATAAGCTGACCCGCGCTTTTAAGATGGGCGCGTCCGTTAAGAAGGATTCCGATACGCCGGTGCGCGTCTCGGTCTATCTGGATTCGTCCGCCTCGCGCTTTCTGGCCGAGACGGTGCGTGACGCCTTTGTGCCGCAGACGACCTCGGGCATTGTGCGCGTCGAGCGTCTGGGGGAGGAGCGAATTGCTCCAAAGACCGATACCGATGTGGTGCTGGTGCTCTCGTGTGGTTCCGACCGCTTGGAGAGTGCCGTGCAGGAGCTCGTGATCGCCGGCGCGCCCGTGTGCGTGCTTGCCGAGTCTGCTGTGGAGGTGCCGTTTATCGAGGAGTCCACGCCCATGCTCGGCGTGGTAGCGGCAATCGATAAGACGTATCTGCTCGAGACGCTTGCCCGCTGGATTCTCGATCGCACCGACAAGGAAACGGCTTTTGCGGCGAACTTTGCCTTCATGCGCATCGCGGCGGCCAACCGTATCATCACCTCGTGCGCGCTCACCAATATGGCGACCGGTGCACTGGTGTTTTTGCCGGGCGCCGATTATCCCGTTATGGCGCTGGCGCAGGTGGGCATGCTCTTTGAGCTCGCTGCCGTCTTTGGACGCGGCATTAAACCCGAGCGTGGCTACGAGGTCGCGGGCGTACTTGCCGGCGGTCTTGTGATTCGCGCGGTCACCCGCGCGCTCGTCAAGCAGACGCCGCATATTGGGTTTGCCGTCAAGGCGCTCACTGCTGCCGCGGGCACCTATGGCATGGGCCGTGCGCTCGTTTCGCTCTACGAGCGCGATGTCGACTACAGCCGTGCCAATGAGGTGGTCACTGCCACGTTTTCCCGCGTTCGCGATCTTGTGACCACGGTCGCGGGCGCTACCCGTCCTATGGCGTCCTACCAGGACGCATCAGATCTCGCTGCTTAGGGGTTTTCCGTTGCGCGTTCCGTACCAAGATTGTTTTCATTTAATTGAGCCGTTGCTCGCCAAGGTCGAGAAGCCGAGCCGCTATATCGATCACGAGTGGGGCACGCTTTCCAAGGCCGATGCCGACTACCGTTGCTGCCTGATCTACCCGGATGTGTACGAGGTTGGTCTGCCCAACCAGGGCATCGCCATCCTCTACAACATCCTTAACCAGGCCGAGGGCATCTCCTGCGAGCGCGGCTATGTGCCGTGGCCCGATATGGGTGACGCCATGCGCGAGGCGGGCATTCCGCTGCTGTCGCTCGAGGGTGCAGCGCCGGTCGCTTCGTTTGATATCGTCGGCCTGCATGTGCCGCACGAGATGGCGGTGACGAACTTCCTCGAGGCTCTCGACCTCGCTGGCATTCCGCTGTTAGCGGCCGAACGAGGTGAAGACGACCCCATCATCATCGCCGGCGGCCCCTCGGTGTACAACCCCGAGCCGTACGCGGCCTTCTTCGATGCCATCCTCATCGGTGAGGGCGAGGAATCGCTGCTCGAGACCTGCCAGCTGCATCGCCGCCTGCGTGACGAAGGAGTCCCGCGCGCGCAGATTGTCGAGCAGCTTGCATCCATTGCCGGCAACTACGTGCCATCGCTCTATGAGGTTCGTCACGACGAGCCCTGCTCGCCGCATGGCTACACCGTGCCGCGTGAAGGCAAGGATGCGCCGACCGTGGTCTACAAGCGCGTCGTCGAGGATTTCGGCGCCACGAATCCGCTGTCGCAGTCGTGCGTGCCCTATGCGCAGCTGGTTCACGACCGCCTGTCTATCGAGATCCTGCGCGGCTGCGCCCGCGGCTGTCGTTTTTGCCAGGCCGGCATGACGTATCGTCCGGTGCGCGAGCGCTCGGCCGACCAAATCGTCTCGTCGGTGATTCAGGGTCTGGAAAAGACCGGCTATGACGAGGTGTCGCTGACCTCGCTCTCCACGACCGACCACTCCTGCATTCGCGACGTGCTCGGCAGGCTCAACCGTCGCCTGGAGGATACGGGTATTCGCGTGTCTATTCCGTCGCAGCGCCTGGATTCGTTTGGCGTGGATATGGCCGAGTCGGTTGCCGGCGAAAAGAAGGGCGGCCTGACGTTCGCGCCCGAGGCCGGCAGCCAGCGCATGCGCGACATCATTAACAAGAACGTGACCGAGGAGGACCTGGACCGTGCGGCCAAGGCCGCCTTCGAGGCCGGCTGGAACCGCATGAAGCTCTACTTTATGATGGGCCTTCCCGGCGAGCGCGATGAGGACATCGTGGCCATCGCCAATCTGGCCGATCACGTGCTGGAGCTCGGTCGTTCCGTGGTGCCCAAGGCTCGTCGCGGCTCGATTTCGGTGTCGATCTCGGTTTCGGTCTTTATCCCCAAGGCTGCCACGCCGTTCCAGTGGTGCCCGCAGCTCGACTACGACGACGTCAAGCGTCGCCAGAAGCTGCTTATCACGAGCGTTCGCAACCGTGCCGTCCGCGTGCATTACCACGATGCCGAGACCTCGCTCATCGAGGCCGCGCTTTCCCGCGCCGGTCGTGACATGACGCCCGTCATCATCGATGCTTGGCGCTCGGGCTCTCGCTTTGACGCCTGGGTAGAGCATTTCTCGCTCGATAACTGGAAGGAAGCTGCTGCCAAAAACGGCATCGACCTCAATGAGCTCGTGCACCTGCCCTACGAGTTGGACTGGCGCCTGCCGTGGGAGCACGTGAGCCCCGGCTGCACGCGCGGCTTCCTCGAGCGCGAGTACCGTCGCTCGCTCGAGGGCGTCACGACTCCCGACTGTACCCGCACGTCGTGCACCGGCTGCGGGATCTGCCCCACGCTCCACGCCAAGAATGTATTGATGGGTGATCGCGCATGAGTGAGCGCCTGACTGACAACCCCTCGCTCTTTAGACTTCGTGTTCGCTATGGCAAGCGCGATCGCCTTAAGTACCTGGGCCATCTCGAAGTGATCCATACCATTGAGCGCATCGTGCGCCGTGCGGGACTTCCCTATGCCGTCACGCAGGGCTTCTCTCCGCACATGCGCGTGGGCTTCTCTTCGGCGCTGCCGGTGGGTACGTCGTCGACCTGCGAGTGGTATGACCTGTTTATGACCGAGTTCGTGGCGCTCGACGAGGCGTTTGGGCGCCTGGCTGCGGCGTCTCCGGCCGATCTGGCGCCCATCGAGGCGGCGTACATCGACGTGCGCACGCCGGCGTTGACGGCGCAGCTCACGCGCCTGTCGTATCGCATCGACCTGCACTTGGATCCCGAGGCGCCCGTAAGCGCCGACGAGGTGCGTCGTGCGATCGACACGCTGCGCGCGGGCCACGGCATCGACTACGCGCGCGGCAAAAAGAGCAAGCGCTTGGATTTGGATCACACGCTCGTGGGCTATGAGCTCACGGCGGGGGAGCGCCCGGACCATTTGGTGCTCATGCTCGACACCCATGCCGACAACGAGGGCTCCATGCGTCCGGAAATTTTGCTTTCTGCTGCTGATGTTTTGTTGCAGGGCTTGACCCCGGGCGTGGATGCACCTATTGTTTCCACCGGTATGCAAGACCTCGTGACCATCTGCTCCTACGATGTCGAGCGTCAGAATCAAGCATGCGAGGACGACGAGGGCCGACTCGTCAGCCCCATACCTGTGCGAACTTGTGGATTTGCTCCACATACTCGTTGACGGGGGTATTTTCGCCTGCTACTATATTCGGCTGTTGCACTAACTGATGCATGAAGGGCAAGTAAACATGTACGCAATCGTTAACACGGGCGGCAAGCAGTACAAGGTCGCCACCGACGATGTCATCACCGTCGAGAAGATCGAGGGCAATGAGGGCGACAAGGTCACCCTGCCGGTTATCTTCCTCAACGATGGTAAGAAGATCGTCACCGATCCCGACAAGCTGGCCAAGGCCAAGGTTACCGCTCAGATCGTTGAGCAGTTCAAGGGCGAGAAGCAGCTGGTCTTCAAGTTCCACAAGCGCAAGCGCTATCGTCGTCTGAAGGGTCACCGTCAGCAGCTCACCAAGCTGAAGATCGTGAAGGTTCAGGCTACCTCCCGCGCCAAGAAGGCTGTCAAGGCAGAGGCTGAGGCTGTTGCCGAGGCTCCCGTCGCCGAGTAGATTACACTCGTAACGAAAGAGTAGGTATACACAATGGCACACAAAAAAGGACTCGGTTCCTCCCGTAATGGCCGTGACTCCCGCGGTCAGCGCCTTGGCACGAAGCGCTATGCCGGCCAGACGGTAACCACGGGCACGATTCTCGTCCGTCAGCACGGCACGCACATCCACCCGGGTGAGAACGTTGGCCGTGGTAAGGACGACACGCTGTTCGCGCTGGTCGACGGTACCGTTGAGTTCCACAAGGGTATCAAGCACAGGGTCAGCGTACGCCCGCTCGCGAACGCGTAATTCACCCTTCATAGAGCACATATGTGGGAGGCACTTGAGTTTTAGGATTCAAGGGTCTCCCTCTTTTTTGTAGGAGGCGATTCTGTTGTCACAGTTCACCGATATCAGCCGCATTAACGTGTGCGGCGGCGACGGCGGAGCCGGATGCATGTCGTTTAGGCGCGAGGCATTTGTCCCCAAGGGCGGCCCCGATGGCGGCGACGGCGGTCGTGGCGGCAATGTCGTCATCCAGGCCGATGCTCAGCTGTCTTCGCTGATCGATTACCGCTTTAAGCATCACTTCCGCGCCGAGCGCGGCACGCACGGGCAGGGTGCCCGTCGTAACGGTAAGAGCGGCGAGGACCTGATTCTCAAGGTCCCTATGGGTACCGTGGTGCGCGAGCTCGATCCCGAGACGCAGACCCCGATGTTCGAGATTGCCGACCTCGTTCACGATGGCGAGCGCGTTGTCGTGGCGCCCGGCGGTGCCGGCGGCCTGGGCAACACGCACTTTGTGACGTCGGTGCGCCGCGCGCCCGCGTTCGCTCAGCTGGGCGAGCCGGCCGAGGAGCACTGGATCGAGCTCGAGATGAAGCTTATGGCTGATGCCGCGCTCGTGGGCTTTCCCTCGGTGGGTAAGTCATCGCTCATTGCGCGCATGAGTGCCGCCCGCCCCAAGATCGCTGACTACCCGTTTACCACGCTCGTGCCGAACCTCGGCATGGTGCGTGCCGGCGAATATTCTTACGTCGTTGCCGACGTCCCCGGTCTCATCGAGGGCGCGAGCGAGGGCAAGGGCCTGGGTCACCAGTTCCTGCGCCACATTGAGCGTACGGCCCTAATCATGCATGTCGTCGACATGACGGGTGGTTTTGAGGATCGCGATCCGGTCGAGGACTATCGCATCATCAACCGCGAGCTCGAGCAGTATGGCGCCGAGCTTTCGGAGCGTCCGCAGATCGTCGTCGCTAACAAGTGCGATGCGCCGGGCACGGCTGACAAGATTGCCGACCTTAAGCGTGCGGCGCTCGACGATGGCCATATGTTCTTTGCTGTGTCTGCTGTTACGGGCGCCGGCCTCAACACGCTGATGCTTGCCGTGGGCGAGCAGGTGGCTAAGCTGCGCGCCGAGTTGGCTGTCTCCGATGAGCCGGTCGTTCTGCGCGACGATGAGTGGGAGCGCCGTCGCCTGCAGCGTGAGAAGCGTTTCCGCATTGTCCAGGAAGAGCCCGGTGCCTTCCGCGTGGTCGGTCGCGCCATCGAGCGCATGGTCATTCAGACCGACTGGGAAAATGAGGAAGCCGTCATTTACCTGCAGCATAAGTTTGCGCGTATGGGTGTTGACGACGCGCTCGAGAAGGCCGGTTGTCGTGCGGGCGACGAGGTCCGCATTTGCCAGCGCGCTTTTGACTTTGAGGGCGCCGAGGACTTCTCGGAGTACGAAGAGCTCGAGGATGCTGGCGAGGACGTTGCCGTCGAGGCCATTGACGTGGCCGATGCTGCGGATGAGGGCGTCGAGGTTGTCAATGCGGCGGATGCCGCGGGCGATGCCGAGACCTCGGAGGGCGAGTAAGCCATGTCGCTGCGCGGTGGAATCGGTCTGCCCGAGCTTCCTCTAGAGGACGGGCAGGAGTTTAGGCTCGGCATTATGGGTGGCACCTTTGATCCCATTCATTACGGGCACCTGGTGACCGCCGAGCAGGCGCGCGAGTCCCTCGACTTGGACGCTGTGCTCTTTATGCCGGCGGGCTCTCCTGCTTTTAAGCTTGACAAGCCGGTGACGCCTGCCGAGGACCGTTATGCCATGACGGTCCTCGCCACCGCCGCGAACCCGGCCTTTTTGGCGAGTCGGTTCGAGATCGACCGTCCGGGCGTAACCTACACGGCCGATACGCTTCATGCCCTTCGCGACTTTTATCCGCCGCAGGTAAAGCTCTACTTTATTACGGGCGCCGACGCGATTATCGATATTGTGACTTGGCATGATGCCGAACGAATCGCCGAGCTTGCTACCTTTATTGCGGCGACGCGACCGGGCTTTGATATCGATACGGCGCGTGCCCGAATCAAAGAGTCGGGGCTGCCGTTCGACGTGCGCTATATTCAGATTCCGGCGCTGGCGATCAGCTCGACGAACATTCGTAAGCGAGTTGCCCGCGGCATGAGCGTGCGCTATCTTACGAGCGAGTCTGTGCTCGGCTACATTCGCAAGCGCGGTTTGTATGTCGATCTGGGCCAAGAAGATTTTGAGTGATGGGGGTCTACGTTGTCGGTAGAGGATCAGTTTGAGGGCGATGAGCGCGCGCTGCTCAAGCGCATTCAAGAGCTGCTCGATGTTCGCATGAAGGATAAGCGCAAGCGCTATGTGCATTCGCTGGGTGTTGCCGAGACCGCACTTCATCTGGCCGAGGTCTACGGCGTTGACCGCTTTGATGCCGCTGCTGCCGGTCTGATCCACGACTGGGACAAAGTGCTCTCCGACGACGAGCTGGTTACGCGCGCTCTGCATTACGGCATTAAGATTGCCGGCTCTCCTTCCGCCGCGACGCCGCTTTTGCATGGCCCTGTTGCCGCCTATGAGCTTCCGCAGCTTTTCCCCGAGTTGTCGCCGGCCGTTTTCCAGGCTGTCGACCGTCACACCGTGGGTGCTTGCGACATGACACCGCTCGATATGGTGGTCTTTGTGGCCGATGCCATCGAGCCCAACCGCCACGGCGACTATGCACATGCGCTGCGCAAGATGGTGGGGGAGTCGACGCTCGATGAGTTGTTCTTCTCCTGTTTTGCGCAGGGTTTGGTCTATGTGATCCAGTCCGGGCGCTATCTTTATCCCACAGCTATTACGATTTACAACCATTACGCCCAGCTGCGCTAGCTCGGGCTGTCTAGAAAGAGGTATTCCATGGCCGACGAGACCATGACCGACGAGCAGATTCTTGAACGTGTGGAGCACAAGAGCTTCGTCGCCACGTCCGACCGCACTGCCGCCTCGCTGTCCGCGAGCGGTGTCGCCGCCGAGGATGTCGCCCGCGCCGCCGCGCAGGCCGCCTACGACAAGAAGGGCGAGGACGTTCAGGTGCTCGACCTGACCGAGCTTTCCGACGTATGCGACTACTTTGTGCTTGCCACCGGTACCAACAACCGCCAGGTCGATTCTATCGTCGATGAGATCGAGGAGAAGGTCGCCGAGGCTTGCGGCGAGCACCCGTTCTCCATCGAGGGTCGCGAGCAGAAGACCTGGATGCTCATGGACTATGGTTCGGTTGTCGTCCACGTCTTCACTCCCGAGGCGCGCGACTTCTACCGTCTCGAAAAGCTCTGGGGTGACGCTCCCCAGCTCCCCCTCAACCTCCTCTAGTAGCTCATTTGAGACGGGGTTTAGCTACCCTCACGCATATCGCCGGGCAGGTGCGGTTTTCCGCACCTGCCCGGCTTTCTTTTTGCCCAAAAGTAGCTAATTTGGGACGGGGCTTTTTTAGCTACTACCTACCGTTCGCCGAACATCGCGATTTATAGCTCCCAGTACGTTTTTTCTACTCTGGCTCGGGTAACGTAATTGTTATCTGTCGAGGAGGGGATGCGTATGACTCGGACTGCGCGAGAAATCTCTGTATATGGCTTTTACCATGTCGTACAAAAGGGATGTGCCGACCAACTCATATTTGAGGATGACGAAGATCGGCTCTATCTGATTCGGCTGATTGCTTCGAAATGCCAGAAGTTTAAAGTGGATGTCATCGCGTGGTGCCTTATGGATAACCATATTCATCTTCTGCTTGATGACGAGCATGTTCATCTGAGCGATTGCATGCATTCGATTACGACGGCGTATGCTATGTATTTCAACTCAAAGACAGGCAGGAAGGGCCCTGTTTTCCAGGATCGATTTAAGAGCGTGCCGATCCTCGATGATGATCAGCTACTCAACTGCGTGAGATACATTCACGACAATCCCGCGAAGGCGAGGATTGGGACCGCTTCGCTGTATCGATGGAGTAGCTTTCGCGAGTATATGGGATATCCGGGTATCTGCAAAACGGATTGCGTTCTCGGGTTACTCGGTGGCTCTCAGAGATTTTTTGCCTTTAGCACCTCAGGTGAGCCCAACCGCTATTGCTTCCGTGACGGCGTCCATGTGAGCGACACAGATGCGCTGGAGTTTGCGCAGGCGCTTCTTAAGCCGTACGAGCCTCATCACCTCAAGGCTTTGCCAAAGGGGACGCGCGATGCCTGCATTCGCACTTTGAAGAGCGAGGGCTTTTCGATTAAACAGATCGTACGTCTTACGGGCATTGGACACTGCACCATACAAAAGGTCAAAGTCTAAAAATAGCTCATTTAGGACGAGGTCTGTGTTGCGACCGCGTCAGGTATGGGTTGGGTAGCTAATTTGGGACGGGGCTATTTTAGCTACCCCTATAAATCGGTTGAGTTATATTCCGGCCCCGGGTAATTCGCTACCAGTTGAAGGGTAGCTAAAATAGCCCCGTCCCAAATTAGCTACCCCGTACTACCCTGACAATCTAAAGTAGTTAAAAAAGCCCCGTCCCAAATTGACTACTTAGTGGGAGGAGAAGCGGGATTGGCGGCCGAAGGATAGGGCGGTGTCGCCGAATTTGTCTCGGACGGCGTCGATGGCGACGGAGAGGTCGCGTCGGTCGCTGGATTGGGCCCCGCGGTCATCGATCTCGCAGAACAGGTCGGTTTGGATGCCGCCTTGGTGGTCGAAGTCGCTCATGCCGATGCCCGCTAAGCGAACATGCATGCCTTCCTGCCAGATGTTGTCGAGCAGTTCGAGTGCAACCGCCACGAAGATGTTTTCATCGTCGGTTGGATGAGGCAGCCGGCGCTGTGCCGTACGCCCGCTTCCATACGAATACTTGAGCTTGAGCGTCACCGTGGCGCCCGTTAGTCCCTGACGGCGCAGGCGGCGTCCCACTGACTCTCCCAACAGCGCAATCGCCGCCTCAATATCCCCACGCTCAGTTAAATCTTTTGCAAAGGTGCGTTCATTGCTGACCGACTTGACCTCGCGCTCTTCATCGAGACTCGTGACTTCGGAGATTTCGAGTCCCAGCGCACGCTGGCGCATGCGTTCGCCGTTGACGCCAAAAATAGAGGCCAGTGTGGACTCAGGCGCGCGCGAAAGCTCGCCGAGGGTGTAGATGCGCATGCGGCGCAGTCGCTCCTCGGCCGAGCGTCCGATGCCGCTCATGGCAGATACCGGCAGCGCGGCCAAAAAGCGCTGCTCGGTTCCGGGGCGCACAATCGTCAATCCAAACGGCTTGTCACGCTCGCTTGCGATCTTTGCGACCGTCTTGTTGCAGCCCACGCCAATGGAGCAGGTCACTCCCAGCCCTGCCACGCGGTCGCTTATACGCCGCGCAACCAGCAGCGGGTCTTCGGGCGCAAAGCGACCCGGTGTGATATCGATAAAGGCTTCGTCGATGGATACGCGCTCAACGCGCGGGGTCTCGTCGGCGAGAATCGCCATGACCTGCGCGCTCACCTCGCGGTAGCGATCAAAGTGCCCGTGCGTCCAAATGGCTTGCGGGCACAAGCGCCGCGCCTCGGCCGAGGCCATAGCAGAGTGCACGCCAAAGCGACGTGCCTCATACGAACAGGTGGACACGACGCCACGCGAATCGGCGTCTCCGCCCACGATGAGCGGCTTTCCGCGCCATTCGGGATGATCGAGCATCTCCACGCTCGCAAAAAACGCATCGAGATCCATGAGGCCCACCGCCGGACCCGTTCAGGGGGGCGGCGTGACGCCCATGGCATCCTCATAACCGTATGTATGTTCGCGTCTTTCCATGTCATGAGTATACCGCGCAGCTCATGTGGGGTGCGTGTATGTGCTTGCAAATCCCGAATTCTTGTCTAAGATATGGATTTGCCCTCGACTACACCGAAGAAGTTGGTCTCACGGACTTCACCTGCCCGCGTCGATGGCGTATTATGTTCAACTGTTTGTTTGTAGTTGCAGCCTAAAGCTGCTTGGTTGGAGGAGTTTCCTTTGGCAGTCAAGATTCGCCTTGCTCGTCACGGCGCTAAGAAGCGTCCGTACTACCGTGTCGTCGTCGCCGATTCCCGCGCCCCGCGTGACGGTCGTATCATCGAGGAGGTTGGCCGCTACAACCCGATGACCGCCCCCAAGACCATCAACCTCGACCTCGAGAAGATCGCCGACTGGCAGTCCAAGGGCGCTCAGCTTACCGACGCCGTCGCCGCTCTGGTCAAGGCCGCCAACGAGGGCGAGAAGACCGAGACCGTCGTCAAGAAGTCCAAGAAGCAGCTCGCCAAAGAGGCCGAGGCCGCTAAGGCTGCCGCTGAGGCCGCTGAGGGCGCCGAGGAGTAAATCGTGCCTGAGGTTGACGCTGCACAGCTCGAGGGTGAGGCAATGCTCTCAGATCGCATCGCCGATCTCGTCGAATATCTCGTTGTTCAGATCGTCGACGACCCGGATTCCGTGAGCCTTGAGGTCATCGATGGTGACGACGCCTCTACGATTGAGGTTTCGGTCGCCGAGGATGACGTCGCTAAGGTCATCGGCCGTCGTGGCCGTACCATCAAGGCCATTCGCACGCTCGCCCGTGCACTGGCCGCTCGCCTCGACACTGCTGTCGAGGTAGAGGTTCTGGGCTAGGACCTTGAGGTCCCAGTACAAAAACATCGCCCGTGTGGTCAAGCCGCACGGAAGGAAGGGGGAGGTCCTCGCGCAGCCGCTGCGGGGGCTTCCTTCTGTATTAGAGCCGGGTATGCGCGTCGCCCTGACGCCGCCGGCGCTCAAGCGCGACCGCTTTTGCACGGTCGTGTCCGTCACCGATACGGGCGATGGCGATCTGGTCTCGTTTGAGGGCATTGACGACTTGACGGCCGCCGAGGGTATCACGGGATGCTACGTGCTGGCAAATCGTGACGATTTTGAGCTCGATTCGCTCGACGCTGCCTATACCGACCTGATGGGTCGCGAGGTGGTCGACGAGCGCTTCGGTTCGCTCGGCACGATTGTCGAGATCATGTCGACGCCCGCTAACGATGTTTGGGTTGTCGAGGGTGATCGGTACGGCGAGGTACTGATTCCCGTGATCGAGCAGGTTGTGCTCGATCTTCCCGACACAGGAACAATTTCCGTCCACGTTATGGACGGCCTGATCGATATGGACAAGTAGGGAGGACAACATGCTGATCGAGACCCTTTCGGTCTTTCCCGAGATGTTTGAGCCCGTCATGTCCACATCGATCTTGGGCCGCGCCCGCAAGGCCGGCCTTTTTGATTTTAAGGCGTATAACCTGCGCGACTGGACGCACGACCGCCATCGTACCGTCGATGACGAGCCGTACGGCGGCGGGCAGGGCATGCTCATGAAGGTCGAGCCTATTGCCGAGGCCATCGAGGCCATCAGCTCCGAGGGTCCCAAGCCCACCGTAGTGTTCTTCACCCCCTGTGGCGAGCCTTTTACGCAGCGTGTGGCCGAGCGCCTGCTCAAAAGTGAGCGCCTGCTGTTTGTGTGCAGTCGCTACGAGGGCGTCGACGAGCGCGCGTATGCGTATGCCGATGAGCGTCTGTCGATCGGCGACTACGTGCTCACGGGCGGCGAGCTTCCCGCTATGGTCGTTGCCGATGCCGTCGTACGCCTGATTCCCGGCGCCCTGGGCGACGAGATGAGCAACGTGGACGAGTCGTTCTCGACCGCCGAGGATGGAGGCCTGCTCGAGTACGCGCAGTATACCCGTCCTGCCGAGTTCAACGGCGAGGGCGTGCCTCCGGTGCTTATGAGCGGCGATCACGCCAAGGTCGATGCCTGGCGTCGCAAGAACGCCATCGAGCGCACCTGCCGCTGGCGTCCCGACTTGATCGAGACGGCGCGGCTCACGCCCGAGGAGCGCGCTTACGCGCAGGAGATTCTTGACGCTTCGTATTCGCAGAGCGAGGAGTGAGTATGGTTCCTACGCAACATTCCGCGTTGAGGGGCGCTTTTGAGTGGATCGCGGTCATCGCGATCGCGCTCGTGGCCACGTTCCTGATCCGCACTTTTGTGGTCGAGCCCTTTGTGGTGCCCACCGGTTCTATGGAGGACACGATCGAGATTGGCGACCAGATCCTGGCGCAAAAGGTGAGCCTCGAGCTCGGTCAGCCCGTCAAGCAGGGCGATATCGTGGTTTTTCACAACCCCGATGGCACCTCCGAGCATGATGTTCTTGTCAAGCGTGTTATTGCCACAGCCGGCCAGACGGTTGACCTGCAGGATGGCAAGGTGGTCGTTGACGGCCAAGCGCTCGACGAGGACTATACGACGGGCATGAGCTGGCCACTTTCGGTCCAATCGCCCGGCGCTCAGGTAAGCTATCCCTACACCGTTCCCGACGGGTGCGTGTGGGTGATGGGCGACAACCGCGAAAACTCTGCCGACTCACGCTACTTTGGTCCCGTCGACCGTTCGGACCTGATCGCCGTGGCGCTCGTGCGTTACTGGCCGCTCAACCGTCTGGGCGCTATCGACTAAAAACCGCTATAGTACAGTACCTAACCGTGTAATCGTTTCGACGAGGGGATATTAGAGGCATGAACGCTTCATCGCTTTCCTTCCAAGACATCATCCTGCGCCTCCAGCAGTACTGGGGCGAGCAGGGCTGCGTTATTATGCAGCCCTACGACTCCGAGGTCGGTGCCGGTACCTTCCATACCGCGACCACGCTGCGCTCGCTCGGTCCCGCCGAGTGGCGCACCTGCTATGCGCAGCCCTGCCGCCGTCCCGCCGACGGCCGCTACGGCGAGAACCCCAACCGCATGCAGCACTACTATCAGTTCCAGGTGCTTATCAAGCCCTCGCCGGTCAACGCCCAGGAGCTCTACCTGGGGTCTCTTGCCGCCATTGGCTTGGACCCCAACGACCATGACGTCCGCTTTGTCGAGGACGACTGGGAGAGCCCGACGCTCGGCGCCTGGGGCCTTGGCTGGGAGGTCTGGCTCAATGGCATGGAGGTCACGCAGTTTACGTACTTCCAGCAGGTGGGCGGCATCGAGGTCGACCCCGTGCCCGTCGAGATCACCTACGGCCTGGAGCGTATCGCCATGTACGCCCAGGGCGTTAACTCGGTCTACGACCTGGTGTGGAGCTACCTGCCCGACGGCACGCCCATGACCTATGGCGACGTGTTCCTCGAGAACGAGCGCGAGTTCAGTGCCTATAACTTTGAGGTCGCCAACGTCGAGATGATGCGTCAGAAGTTTGACGACTACGAGGCCGAGTGCCATTCCTGCCTGGAGCGCAAGCTGCCGCTGCCGGCATATGACTGCGTCATGAAGTGCAGCCACGCTTTCAACCTGCTCGATGCTCGCGGCGCCCTGTCCGCGGTCGAGCGTGCCAACTACATCCTGCGCGTCCGCGCCGTCGCCAAGGCGTGCTGCGAGGCCTACATGGCCGAGGTCGCCGGAGTCAACGAGAATGCCGATCAGGAAGGCGAGGTGGCGTAAGCCATGGCAGACGCTAAGGATTTCCTGTTTGAGATCGGTACGGAAGAAATGCCCTCCGCACCGCTGAACAATGCCGTCAAGCAGCTTGGCACCATGATCGCCAAGGGTCTCGACGAGGCAGGTCTGGCCCACGGCGAGGTCCGCGTGATCTCGAGCCCGCGCCGCCTGGCTGCGCTCGTTGCCGACGTCGCCACCGCGACCGATGAGGTTCACGAGGTCAAGCGCGGCCCCGCGGCCAACATCGCCTTCGATGCCGACGGTAACGCCACCAAGGCCGCCCAGGGCTTCGCACGCAAGTGCGGTGTGGCTGCCGAGGATCTGGTCCGTCGCGAGGACACCGACGGCCGTGAGTACGTCTTTGCCGAGAAGAACATCCCTTCCGCCCCGGCCACCCCGATTCTGACGGCCCTGTGCGAGAAGACCATCGCCGGCCTGCAGTGGCCCAACTACCGCTCTCAGCGCTGGGGCCACGAGCACGCCACGTTCGTGCGTCCGGTCCGTTGGATCTGCTGCCTTCTGGGTGAGGACGTCGTGCCCGTGTCGTTTGCCGACGTGACGAGTGGCAACACCACGCGCGGACATCGCGTGCTTGGCCCCGGTGACCATGTGGTTGCCAGCCCCGCAGTTTACGAGCAGGTGCTCGAGGACGCCGGTGTGCTCTCTGCTGAGCGCCGTCGCGAGGCCATCCTTGCCGGTATCGCCGAGGTCGAGGCTGCACGCCCCGGCTGCCACGTCGATACGCCCAAGAAGGTCTTTGAGGAGGTCATCAACCTCTGCGAGTGGCCGACGGTACTCGTCGGTACCTTCGATGAGGAGTTCCTCAAGGTCCCGCACGAGATCATCTGCGAGTCTATGCTCACCAACCAGCGCTACTTCCCGATTTATGACGGCGAGGGCAAGCTGACGCGTGAGTTCGTGATTGTCTCCAACAGCAAGCCCGAGAACGCCGAGCGCGTGATCGACGGCAACGAGCGCGTTGTGCGCGCCCGCCTGGATGACGCCAAGTTCTTCTACGAGGAGGATCTGAAGATCTCCCTCGACGAGTTCCGCGAGCGTCTGGCCAAGGTCGCCTTCCAGGAGAAGCTCGGCAGCGTGCTCGCCAAGTCCGAGCGTATTGAGCAGCTCGCGCTCGCTATTGCCCGCGAGGCTCACCTGGGTGCCCACCTGGCCGCCGATGCCGGCCGCGCCGCTCACCTGTGCAAGGCCGACCTGGTGTCCAACGCCGTCGTCGAGTTCACGAGCCAGCAGGGCGTGATGGGCGGTTACTACGCCATCGCGATGGGGGAGAACGACGAGGTCGCCCACGCCATTCGCGATCACTATCGTCCCCGCTTCGCCGGCGACGAGCTGCCCGAGGGTACCGCTGGCTGCATCGTGGCCTGCGCCGACAAGCTCGATACCATTGCCGGTATTTTTGCCATCGGCGAGCCCCCGACCGGCTCTTCCGACCCGTACGCGCTGCGTCGTGCCGCCATCGGCATCATCAACATCCTGCGCGACCGTCTGCCGATCGACCCCACGTCGCTCATCGACTTTGCGCTCGAGCTCTATAGCGAGCAGGGCATTGAGTTTGACGCCGCCGAGGTCGCCCAGCAGGTCCGTGACTTCTTCCACGGCCGTCTGGTGAGCATGGCTCGCGATGAGAAGATCCCGGCCGACACCGTTGCCGCCGTTTCCGCGGTGCACATTATTGCCCCGTCGGTCTTCTTCGCCCGCTGCGCCGCCCTCGACGAGGCCCGCAAGAACGACGCCGAGACCTTCGACAACCTGGCGACTGCCTACGCCCGCGCCGCGCATATCTCCAAGCCCGAGCTGGGCGTGGAGTACGACCGCGCCCTGATGGGCGAGGTCGAGCTTGCGCTTGCCGACGCCTCCGAGGCCGCCCAGACCGCCGTCGACGCCGCCCTTGCTGCCGAGGATTACCCTGCCGCGTTTGCCGCCCTGGCCGCCCTGCGCGCGCCCATCGACCGTTTCTTCGACGAGGTCATGGTCATGGACAAGGACGAGCAGCTCCGCGATAATCGCCTTAAGCTGCTTAACCGCTTCGAGGCCGTTTTCTCCGGCATCGCCAACATCGGTGAGCTTGCCCGCAAAAAGTAAGCTAGCCTGCGCATAAGCGCAAAAGGAGCCCCGCATGGATTGCCCGGTCACCGCTCGTCCCACCGTTATCGTTATCTCCGACTCGCTCGGTGATACCGCTTGTGAGGTGGTGCTTGCGGCGTCCGGGCAATTTGATGAAGGGGCTTTTCGTGTTTTACGTCTGTCTAAGGTGACCTCGGTGGAGCAGGTCAAGTCGTTTGTGGGCCCGCGAGTCGATGCCGACCATCGCGATATCGCCGTGTTCCATACCATCGTCGATCCGGCGCTTCGTGCTCGCGTGCTCGACTACTTGGGCATGCTGCACATTCGCTCGGTCGACCTGATCGGCCCGACGCTTGCGGTGCTGTCTTCGCTTATTGGCGTGCCGCCAAAAGGAGTGGCGGGTGTGATTCACAAGACCGACGATCGCTATTTCCACCGCATCGAGGCCATGGAGTACTTCGTTGAGCACGATGACGGGCGCGGCTGCGATGATTTGTCGGATGCCGATATCGTGCTGCTGGGCGTGTCGCGCACATCCAAGACGCCGCTGTCGATGTATTTGGCCTATCAGGGCTACAAGGTCGCCAACGTTCCGTTGGCCCAGGGCATAGAGCCGCCCAAGTCGATTTACGAGGTCGATCCGATGCGGTTGTTCGGTCTGATTTCGACCGTCGATGTGATTGCCGAGATTCGCGATAGCCGCCTGGGCGACGACTATGCCCGTGCCGTTGCCGGCTCCTATGCCGAGCCCGAGAGTGTGCGCAGTGAGCTCGAGGAGGCTCGTGCTCTCATGAAGCGCCTGGGTTGCTTTGTAGTGCGTACCGACGGCAAGGCGATCGAGGAGAGCGCCTCCGAGATCATCGCTCACCTCGATGAGATCCAGGAAGCAAGGGCCCGCCGAGCCGCCCGCCGCGCCCAGCAGCAGTAACTACTGAGTAGCTAATTTGGCACGTGTCTCTATAGTATTGTCAAATCTCCTGGGACGAGCCCGCCCTCCTCGAGTCGCTCGGGAGGCTCGGCGTTGCAGAGACGGCGAGGCCGGACGGGGATTACCTCTTCGTGATGGAGGGGAACCCCGGCGCTGGAGGGCGACGGGGAGGCGCCTCGGGTGCAGCTACACAAGGGGGCCTGTCCACGAGGTCCACGTGCGGGAAGTCAATTAATTTACCGTTCAAAAAGGGGGCAATGTGGGAAAGGGCCAAGCCGACTATTGAAATGACGATAAAGACGAGGCATCCTGATGTATGTCGGAATATAGATAGGACAAAACGTATCATCTATATCGCTTCTATGAAACCCGATGCAAGTTCTTCTCAATCTCGAAATAGATTGAAGGCATTGAGAGGAACTTTATACTACAAAAATCGTAGGTCTGCCACCTAGACAGAAGAAGTGATTTTGTATGCGGAATCTTGCATTTTGAAAACCGGTGCCAACTATGAGGTGTGAGTCGGGCTCGGTAAAGCGCGGGGGAAATGAGATAGGCTGCGCGTCATCAGAGAGTGGCGCGCAGCCTATTGACCTGCTTTCGTATGACGGATGCTTTAGAGGATCCAGGGGCCAAGTGGGTTGCCATCTGCGGAGCAGTCTTGAATCGTTAGGATGGGATTTTGAAAGGGCTGTCTCTCCCTCCACGCCTTCAAGTGATAGGTGCAGACGCGGTCGTAGTGGATTTTTTTGTATGCGCGCGATATCTGTTTTACAGCCTCCTCTTTGCTGGAATATTTTCCTGGAGCATGTGCAACAGATGTGCATGCGATACCGTCGATCCAGCCAGATTGGGGTCCGAGGTTAAAGCTCGAGATTATTGTCAAGACGCCATTGAGGCCAGCTTGCAACAAATCGTTCTGTATTCGTTCAAATGCTGATTGATTGTTGGTTCCAAGGCCAATCATTCCAATTGCAGAGAGGTATCCGCTATCAGTGAGTTTATCTCCTGCACCTCGAATAACCTTGCTTGTGATGTTGAGGCCATCTGGGCCGCCATCGCCAACGAAGGGGTATGGTACGTCTTCTGGGATTGGGAGCAAAGGAGGATTCACCGTAATGAGTTCATAGCTGCAAGAGCTTTCGATATTGTTTAGTGCGTTGTAGAGACTTCCGGTTAGAACAGTTAAATCTTCGCTAATACCATTGACCAGTGCGTTTAGTTGGCAGATTTCTGAGGCGATTGGATTGATATCTATCGCCGTGACGTGCATTCCAGATTTTGCCAGTATGAGTGCCTGGATGCCTGGTCCAGAGCAGAGGTCTAAGGCATTCTTTCCGGGGGATGGGCTTAGCCGACGAGCGAGCCCAATTGAATCAGAGCCAAAATATAGTAAAGGCGAGGGTGATGGCGCATCGGCAAAAAGCCAGATGCCATGATATCGGATTAGAGATAAACCGGAAAGGGAGGCATTGCCATTGTGCTTGCTTAGCAGCCCGAGTGAGGCTATGGTTTCAACAGTGCCTTTCAGCAGACTTCTTTTTGCCACTTCTGAATCGAGATCAATCTCTCCACCTAGCATCAGGAAGGAGACGATCTCTTGATGCTCCCTGTCAAGTTGATCCCAGATGCGATGCGCGCATTCAAAAGGATCTATAGATATGTCAAGTGTGTCTAAAAAATCTGTTACTCCAAGAGTGTCCAATCTACGGAGTGGATTACTCGAGAGCGAATTTAAAGAGGGTAGCACTTCAATCATGTATATCAGACCTATTTCCGATAAAGGTAGTCTCGAATTTAGTCTCGACAATCAAGTCGGCTGCCAGTTTAGGAGCTAGCTTTGCAAGACAGGTCTGTGCCTCTTTCGAGAGGGCGATGTCTTCGCAAATCTCGCATTGAGAGAGGTAGCTTGAGCGCCCAAATGAAGAAAGGCCTCCGCTCGTGCGCAAGTGCTTCAGCAGCCCTCCTGGTCCTATGTATTGTATGTAATTAAGTAGGAGCAGCTGCAGTTCATTAATGTCATCCGTCAGATTGATTTTGCCAAGATCGAAAAGCCAAGTTCCCTCTGCATTTATTCCGCAGCAGGGTGCAAGATGGCAGTTTGGGGAAATAACGAAGTCTCGGCCGCAGTCGGAACAGGGTGACGCTAAGAGACGTGCCTGCGGTCGCGCATTTTGGTTGAGACTGAGATTTCGTGCGCGCCCAATTCGCGTGATGCCTGAATCCGTGATGAAGCGGGCTGGCGCGCTGGGAGGCTGGGTATTATCGTCGAACTGATGCAGGAGTGGAATGTCTTCATTAAGGTACTTGCACAGGTATGCCGGGCTGATTGTACTGTTGTTATCTCTGCAGACCGCAATGCCGAGAGTTTGAAAGCCCATTGTTTTTGCTGAGTTCCAAAGGTTGCGCACATTCTCGAGGGGTATATATTCCGCATGAAAGTCGTCGCAGCTGATATTGATTTCGTCAAGGCCACATGACTTCAATTCGTTGAGGAACGTTTCTGCGTCTCTTTCGCTTTTTGCCCACCACGCATTCGTTACAATTCGAGTAAAGAGTCCTAAAGAATTCGCATATGCGATGGCCTCGAGAAGGTCATCGCCAAGAAGGGTGCATTCTCCGCCCGTAAACACAACAACACCACTTCCGACGCATACTTCGGCGAAGCTATCGATGAATTGCCGCATTTGGGGAAGAGTAAGCCTGTCACTGTTGTTCGGAGTGCAGCTCATCAGACAATGATCACACACAGCGCCACATTTATATGTTGTTATAAATGTCAGCATTCGAGGTCTGCGGAACAGCACGTGCTGCGAGCTTTTGGAAATCATGCCGCGAGCAAACGGGCGTCGGTGATTACCAAGGTGCCTTCGTTCTCGGAGTAAGTAACTTCGAATTCGACGGAGCGATAATACCCGCGGGCGACCCCATTGGAAGCCCCTTCGGGGTTGATGGTATTGGAGCTGGAATTCTTGATTGCTGTTTTAAGCATGGCTGCTTGCCTCGCTGCACTCAAGCCCTCTTGATCAAATTTCCTGAAAACAGAAGTTTGTTTGTACGATTCCGATAGTTCAACAACATCAGGTTTGTTCATAAAAATAGCTGATCCATAGCCCATTGTGTTGACGTCGTACTTAAGGTTGGCGTTGTTTTGAGCATTCGCGTTTGCGTTTGCCATTCCGTTTGCGTTCAGAATGATGTTTGCGTTCGTTACTGCGTTTGCATTAAGTACAACGTTTACGAGAGGTATCGTTTGCGGCTCAGCTTCGTTGTCCTCGTCATAATATGCAAGTTGGATACGACGATATACTGCGCGTGCAACGGGGACACGCGCCTCCTTTTCGGTTGACTCCACCAGTTCGTACAGAGAGACTTTTCGATTTCCCGCTTTGATTTGGAGGTCTGTAATTCCATATTTCTGGAATACGGCACGAGGCTGAGCTTCGAAATCGCGTCTTGCGTCGGTAGATTGTTCCGCGTCCGCGACCAGTTTTTCAAGGATGCTAAGCTGGGACTGTATTGAGAGTTCGTTTAGGTGGTTCACATTGTCCATAGCGGTGACCTCCAATGTTGAATAGCTGTCTTGAAAGACTACGTCATGCTAGTGTCGGTATCGATTTGATACTACGAACAAATTAGAACTAAATGGATATAGTTTCCATACTAATCAAAACAAACTTGCATTCAAGTTTTTATTTATACTTGATTTAAGGCGGAGTGGAATGTGGGTGCGCAAGGAGACGCGGAATCGATGAGAGCCTCAAAAAAAATGGCTCTGTTAGACCAGGATTGACATACATGTGTCCCCACGGTGCCATATCGTTGA
>UQKW01000008.1 GCA_900541885.1 uncultured Collinsella sp. | reverse complement strand
GAGACGGCGAGTTAGCCGGCAGGTCGGCATGTCAATCCTGGTCTAACAGAGCCTTCCAAAATCTATGCAGGGGCCCGCTCGGACATGTGTTCCGAGCGGGCCCCTGCTGTTAGCTTGTGGCACTGAATAGTTTAGGCTTCGTCGACGATCTTAAGGGCGCGCGTGTGATCGATCTCGTTGAGGAGGTTAACGCGACGCTCGTGACGACCGCCCTCAAACTCGGCGTCGAGCCACTCGTCGACGATCATCTTGGCGAGCTCGGAGCCCACGACGCGGGCGCCAAAAGCGAGCACGTTGGTATTGTTGTGCATGCGGGAGAGCTTGGCGCTGAAGGGCTCGGAGCACACGACGGCGCGTACGCCCTCGACCTTGTTGGCAGCCAGGCTGATACCGACGCCGGTGCCACAGATCAGGATGCCTAGATCGACGTCGCCGTTGGCAACGGCCTTACCCACCTTGTAGCCGGCGATGGGGTAGTCAAAGCTCTCGGAGGTGTCGGTGCCAAAGTTCACGACCTCGCAGCCGCGCTCCTTCAGGTGCTCGGAGATGATGTTCTTGAGCTCGACGGCGGCGTGGTCGTTACCGATACCGATCTTCATGGATAGTTCCTCTCTGGTCTGTGCGGCGAGATTGCTAAAGGTTTTACCGCGTTCGACTGCATGATAGCGCGACTTTTGTGTAAACGCTTGGGCGTTTTTTGGTCAAACGCTTTAGCATGCAACAAGACCGGTTTCTCATGAATGAATGCCGTCAGTTTGCGCCTGAATGCCGTCTACCGGAACTTGGGTTGCGGTTTTTGATGCATTGTTATCAAATAAAAGAGCTAATTATTATTGAGAGCCCAGCCCGTTATACAAGTAGGAGATACCTATGCCTGCCGATTCCCTTCGTGATGCCGCGTTTTGCGATGTTTTGAACCGCGAACTTGTTTGTGCACTCGGCTGCACCGAGCCCATTGCCGTTGCTTATGCAGCGGCGCTGGCGAGCCAGACGCTCGGTTGCGAACCCGATCATATGGATGTTGCCTGCTCGGGCAACATCATCAAGAACGTCAAGAGCGTGACCGTGCCCAACTCGGGCGGTATGCACGGTATTGAGGCCGCGGCCGTGCTGGGTGCCGTGGGCGGCGACGCCAAGAGCGCGCTCGAGGTGCTCGAGAGCGTCGATGACGCGGACCGCGCCCGCGTGGCCGAGCTGCTTGCCGATGCGGACTACTGCGATGTGTCGCTTGTCGAAGGTGTGCCCAACCTCTACATCAAGGTGACTGCGACGGCCGGGGGCCATACCGCGGTCGTCGAGATTACCGATCACCACACTAATGTCACGTGCCATACGCTCGACGGTATTCCGGTATGCGGTAAGTCGGCGGGGGAGTGCGCCGCCTGCGCCGAGCGCGTGGTGGCCGAGCGTGCGGCAGATAACGCCGACACGCCCATGTCGATCGAGACCATCATCGACTTTATCGAGGACGGTGACATTGAGGACGCCCGCGCTGCCGTTGAGCGTCAGATTGAGCTGAATGGCGCGATCAGTGCCGAGGGTCTCGCGCACGCTTGGGGCGCCGAGGTGGGCCGTACGCTGCTGGGTGCTCGTGCCGATGACGTCGCCTGCCGCGCCCGTGCCCGTGCGGCCGCCGGGTCCGACGCCCGCATGAACGGTTGCGCGCTGCCGGTCGCCATTGTGTGCGGCTCGGGCAATCAGGGCATTACCTGCGCATTGCCCGTCATGGAGTATGCCGAGTACCTGCGTTGCGACCACGAGCGCCTGGTGCGCGCCGTGATGCTGTCCGATCTTATCGCCGTGCATATCAAGAGCTATATTGGTGCGCTTTCGGCGTTTTGCGGTGCTATTTGCGCTGCGTGCGGCGCCGGCGCTGCGATTACCTGGCTGTGCGGTGGCACGCGCGAACAGATTGGCGCGACCGTCTCGAACACGCTCGGTAACGTGGGCGGCATCGTGTGCGACGGCGCCAAGGCGAGCTGTGCCGCCAAGATCTCGGCTGCCGTCGATGCGGCGATTCTGGGCCATGATATGGCCATGCAGGGTCGCGGCTTCCGCGCCGGCGAGGGCCTGATCCAAGATACCGTTGAGCAAACAATCGCCAGTATGGGCTACGTAGGCCGCGTGGGCATGAAGGACACCGACATCGAGATCCTCAACATCATGATCGGCAAAACCCAGGTGTGCTAGTTACGCGGTTTTACCAAACCGCGTAACCAGTCGACGCTGCAAATGCCCCTAAGCGACAATCTGCCTTTCAATCGTCGGGCATGGCCAGAAGGCCTATGCCCTCCTCTTTCAAGGCACATTGCTCGCTTAGGGGCATTTTCGCTGACTTGTGCTCAACCTGCGGCGATATTTGGTTTGGAGCGAGGGGTCCTACGACAGTTCGTCGGCTACTTGGTGTTCGTAGAAGGCTTCGATTACGGCGTTAAAGTCGCGGGCGAAGTCTTCCATGGTTCCGCGCCAGGTGGCTCGGCCGGGTTTTCCCTGGCCAACATAGGCAGTTTGAATGCCGCAGGCGGGACTGGGGAAGTCGCGTTTGGGATCGTTGCCCACCATAAGGACCTCGTGCGGCTCGAGCCCCATCACCTGAAGCTGCTCTAGATAGTAGGTGGCATCGGGCTTGCAGCGGGTGGTGTTTCCCATGTGCGTGACGAGCTCAAAGGGGGCGTCGGCCAGGTCGCCCCAACCCATGCGGCACTCGATGGCCCCCTGGGGAAAGCTGGGGTTGGTAAAGAGCGCGCAACGCAGCCCTGCGTCCTGTACGGCCTGGAGCGCGGCGTGTGCGCCCGGCATGGCGTGGGCGTTAATGACATCGTCGTTCTTGTACGGAAGAACTTCGCGGTCATAGTAGGTAAACGCCTCGTAGATGAGGGGATCGGAGAGGCGGATTCCGCATCGGCGCTCGACCTCTTCTTGGTAAAACTCAAGATTGGTGCGATTGTCCGTGCCGCTGCGGCGATTGGCGTTGAGGTCGACCAAGATGGTGCCGAGACGTGCCATCGTGCCACCGCGGCTGCGGCGCCCGATATCCGCGAGCATCGATGAGACATCCTTAAAATAGCGAAGGATGAACGCGTTGAGGTTGATGCTAAGAAGCGTCTCGTCCATATCGAAAACGACTGCTTTGAGCACGCGGGCACCTTTCTCGTAAATTTGATCTAGAGTCGTTGGCTCCGGATACTTTACCCCAAAGCCAAATGCCTGGCTGGTTATCGTCAAGTTGTGGAGACGTGTGTTCATAAGATTACGAAAAAGTCTCCACACGAGTAAAAAATCGCAGTTCACGCTTGAAATCGAACTCATTTCCCCGTAACCTATACGAACGTGATTGCATAAGCGTCACATTAGTATCTGTCGGCTCCCGAGTGTTCCTAAACGTTGTGTGCTTGTCGCACCCTTCTGTAGGTCCTAGCAATCGGGGCCCCGTAGTTCGAAAGGGGTCCACCTTTGAGTGAGATTCAGAACTCGTCCATTTTCTCTCTTGACGATGTCAACGAGGAGGAGATGAACAACCTCATCGACGGTACGATTACCGACTTTGATGAGGGCGATCTCGTTAACGGCACTGTCGTTAAGATCGAGCATGACGAGGTGCTCGTTGACATCGGATTCAAGTCCGAGGGCGTTATCCCGGTCCGCGAGCTGTCCATCCGCAAGGACGCTAACCCTGCAGACATCGTTGCACTCGGTGATCCCATCGAGGCTCTGGTTCTCCAGAAGGAGGACAAGGACGGTCGTCTGGTCCTGTCCAAGAAGCGTGCCGAGTACGAGCGTGCTTGGAACCGCATCGAGGAGAAGTTCAACTCCGGCGAGAACGTCGAGGGCGAGGTTATCGAGGTTGTCAAGGGCGGCCTGATCCTCGACATCGGCCTGCGCGGTTTCCTGCCTGCTTCCCTCGTCGACCTCCGTCGTGTCAAGGACCTCACCTCCTACATGGGCACCCGCATCGAGGCCCGCGTCATCGAGATGGACCGCAACCGCAACAACGTCGTCCTCTCCCGTCGCGTCGTGCTCGAGGAGTCCCGTAAGGCCGAGCGCTCCGAGATCCTGTCCAAGCTCAAGTCTGGCATGCGTCTCCAGGGCACCGTTTCCTCCATCGTCGACTTCGGCGCCTTCGTCGACCTCGGCGGTATCGACGGCCTCATCCACATCTCCGAGCTTTCCTGGAACCACGTCAACCATCCTTCCGAGGTTGTCAAGGTCGGCCAGGAGGTCGAGGTCGAGGTTCTCGACGTCGATCTCAACCGCGAGCGCATCTCCCTGGGTCTCAAGCAGACCACCGAGGATCCGTGGCGCGCACTGGTCAAGAAGTACCCCGTCGGCGCTATCGTCGAGGGCACTGTGACCAAGCTTGTCCCGTTCGGCGCTTTCGTCGACCTGGGCGAGGGCATCGAGGGCCTGGTGCACATCTCCGAGATGGCCAACAAGCACGTCGACCAGCCTTCTCAGGTCACCCACGTGGGCGACAAGGTTCAGGTCAAGGTCATGGAGATCGACCTCGACCGTCGTCGTATCTCCCTGTCCATGAAGTCCGCTGCTGAGACTCTGGGCGTCGAGATCGAGGTTACCCCGCTGCCTTCCGAGAAGAAGGACGAGGAGACCGACGCCGAGTAAATCGGTTTGACGATCACTTGTATTAAGGGATCCGTCCGCAATGGACGGGTCCCTTTTTGCATTTTCTGTAGAGGTGCGCGGTGCTGCCCAGGCTGGCCACGGGCTATTGGGTTGTCGGTGCATGAAAAATGCCGACATCCCGCCTCGGGGAGGAGGCGGGAACGCACCGAGTAGACGGAGGGGTGCGGAGCGCGGTCGCGTCTCGACTGACGACGTTGCCCATCGACAGGACCATTGTAGCGCATGGCGGTTCTTGGTATATCGTGTCGAGCGTTTGCGTTGTGCCATTGCCTGCGGCAACGGTGTGTTACACTCTTGCACTGCTGAGTGGGCCAGACGGTCGCGCGATGTGCTGCTTACAGCACGCGTGAGGAAAGTCCGGGCTCCAGAGGGCGGGATGCCGGCTAACGGCCGGGCGGAGTGATCCGACGGAAAGCGCCGCAGAAAAGAAGACTCCCACCTGCGCCGCAAGGCGTAAAGGGAAAAGCTGAAACGGTGGTGTAAGAGACCACCAGCGTCGTGGCAACACGGCGGCTTGGCAAGCCCCATCCGGAGCAAGCGCGAATAGGAACGCTATGGGCCGGCCCGGTCCGCGTTCGGGTAGCGTGCGTGGAGCTGCACGGTAACGTGCAGACAAGATAAATGACCGTTCACGACAGAACCCGGCTTATAGGCCCACTCGGCACTTTGTTGACGCTGCGAACCCGTCAGCGCGGCAATCTGCCTTTCAAGCCTTCGGGCATGACCATAAGGTCAATGCCCTCGTCTTTCAAGGCACCTTGCTCGCGCTGACGGGTTCTCGCTTTCGACGGCGTCAGCTGGCCGATTTGGCGCTCATTCGTCGGTCGCCGCCATAAGGCGTGCTCCCTTCTCTTTCGGGCCAAATCGACTCAGCTGACGCCGTCTCGCTGTTGGCGACGGCATCATTGGCGTTTCCGTTCTTGTTGGCGAGGGCAACGGTACGGTTTCTGCCGTATTATTGAGGCTGTTTGTTGCTTTGCTTGTTGTTGAGGGGCTTTGTTGGACAGCTATTTTACTCTGCAATCGAATATTGAGGCTTCGGGCGAGTTTGTGGACCGCAAGAGCCGGTTTATTGCCCAGCTGGTCCATATTGAGTCCGAGGACGAGGCGAATGCCTTTATCGAGATGGTTCGCAAGCGTCATTACGACGCTCGGCACAATGTTCCCGCGTGGATTTTAGTCGATGGACGCGAGCGCCAGAGCGATGATGGTGAGCCGAGCCGCACGAGCGGTATGCCGACGCTCGAGGTGCTGCGCGGCGCGGGGCTCAAAAATGTTTGCTGCGTGGTGACGCGCTATTTTGGTGGCACGCTGTTAGGGCCCGGTGGCTTGGTGCGCGCCTATACCGCGGCGACGCAGACGGCGGTGGCCGCGGCTCAGGAGGCCGGGCAGATCGTCGAGATGACGAGTGTCGTGCCTGTTGACGTGCATGTGGCCTATCCGCAGTATGAGCAAGTGCTTCATTTGGCGCAGGATTCGGGTGCCAAGGTTTCGGATACCGATTTCGCGGATACCGTGACGATTCATTTGGTGTTCAAAGCGGGGGAGCAGGAGCCGTTTTGCGCTAAGATGCGCGAGCTTATGGCGGGGCGCGAGGAGATTGAGGTCGGCGCTCCCGAATTTGCCGAGTTTTAACGGCGACGGCCGGCGTGCTTTTGGATGGATCCCAAGCGCGCCGGCCGTCGTTTTTCTGTTGCTGCCGCTTACTCGGCGAGCTGCTTTAGCACATCGCAGGCGATTTCGACGGCATCGTCGATGCAACCGGGACAGCTGCGGAGCGGACCCTTGTCCGATCCGATGCCCTTGAGCGTGCCGCAGACGGTCGTCGTGTTCTTCTCGCCAAAACGCTTGGCGATTTCGCGCGACAGCTTGTAGGTCTGGCCCTTGGTCTTGGGGTTTTCCATGCCGTCGCTCATCACAAAGCCCATGATGGCCACGGCGCCCGAGATGGCACCGCAGGTTTCGGTCATGCCGCCCATGCCGGCGCCAAAGCCCTCGGTGAGGGTAAAGGCGGTCTGGGGGTCGAGCCCGACGGCAGGTGCGAGCGTGCAGGCGACGGCCTGTGCGCAGTTGAAGCCTTGGGCGTGGTATTCGGCAGCCTGAGCTTGGCAGGCGGCGGCGTCGAGCTGAGCAGTATCGATTTGCTTCATCGTTGTCTCCTTGGTCACGGTGTACTCGCCTATGGTACCCGTGACGGGGCATGTAATCATCGAGAGCTTCATGTATGCCTCGTTTTTATCTATCGAGCAAATGCCCAAGGCTTGAGATAAATACCCCTGATCAATTAGTCCCATAACCTACCTTGGGGATGGGTTGAGAGGGGTGCAGGGTAGCGGTATCGTGAACCGAATGAAACGTAACCCAGGCAAGGGAGCTAGATATGAGCGAGCAGACCATCGGTACTACATGTGTTCAAGGCGGCTATCACCCGGGAGATGCCGAGCCGCGCCAGGTGCCCATCTACCAGTCCACCACGTGGAAGTACGACACGTCGGAGCATATGGGCAAGCTGTTTGACCTGGAGGAGTCGGGCTACTTCTACAGCCGCCTGCAGAACCCCACGTGCGATCTGGTTGCCGCCAAGATCTGCGAGATGGAGGGAGGCACCGCCGCGATGCTCACGAGCTCGGGCATGGCTGCGAACTTCCTCGCGATCTTTAACGTGGCCGGTGCCGGCGATCATGTGGTCGCTAGCTCTGCCATTTACGGCGGTACGTATAACCTGCTCGCCCATACTATGGAGCGCATGGGTCTGACCTGCACGTTCGTCGCCCCCGACTGCACCGATGAGGAGCTCGAGGCAGCCTTTGAGCCCAATACCAAGCTCGTCTTTGGCGAGACGATCGCCAACCCCGCCCTTGCCGTGCTCGATATTGAGCGCTTTGCCAAGGCCGCACATGACCACGGTGTGCCGCTGATGGTCGACAACACCTTCCCGACGCCCGTGATGTGCCGTCCCTTTGAGTGGGGCGCCGACATCGTTACGCACTCCACCACCAAGTACATGGATGGACATGCTGCCTACCTGGGCGGCGTAATCGTCGACCACGGTCAGTTTGACTGGATGGCCCATGCAGATAAGTTCCCGGGTCTCACCACGCCTGACGAGAGCTACCACGGCGTGACGTATGCCGAGAAGTTCGGTCGCGAGGGCGCCTTCATTACCAAGGCCACCGCGCAGCTCATGCGCGATCTTGGCCCCATGCAGAACCCGCAGGCGGCGTTCTTCTTGAACAGCTCGCTCGAGAGCCTGCATGTGCGCATGCCGCGTCATTGCGAGAACGGCCTGGCCGTTGCCAAGTTCCTGCAGAGCCATCCCAAGGTGCGCTTCGTGAGCTATCCGGGCCTGGAGGGCGACAAGTACTATGACCTCGCTCAGAAGTACATGCCAAACGGTACCTGCGGCGTTGTGAGCTTTGGCTTTAATGGTGGTCGCGCGGCGGCCGAGACCTTTATGAAGAGCCTCAAGCTCGCCCAGATCGCCACGCACGTGGCCGACGCCCGTACTTGCTGCCTGCATCCCGCTAATGCCACGCATCGCCAGATGAACGATGAGGAGCTCATCGCCTGCGGTATCTCCGCCGACATGGTGCGCCTGTCGTGCGGCCTCGAGGACACGGCCGATCTGATTGCCGACCTTGAGCAGGCGCTCGAGCAGTGCTAGGCTAGCGTTCGCACAAGGCGCCGATGCTGGCAGAAAGCTTCGGTGGCCTTTCGTTCCGATTCCGTAGGCGGGACCCCAATTGCGACTGTTTACAGGCGATTGGGGCCCCGTTTTTGCGTTGCGCCACTTGAAAGGATGGATATGGAGAAAACTGCAGAGCAGCTGCGCCGCGAGCATATTGCCCTAGAGGGCGACACCCATGGCAAGAACAAATGGGCGATTCTATTTACCGTGCTCATCATGACGTTTATGGTGTGTTTGGATTCGACCGTCGTGACCGTGGCGCTGCCCGTGATGCAAAAGGAGCTGGGCGTGGGCCTCGATCGCATTCAGCTGGTGAGCTCGGTGTACCTGCTTGCGACATGCGTGGCTATGTTGCCGTTTGGCCGTCTGGGTGACGTGCGCGGCAAGGTGAATGTGTTCCAGCTGGGTGTCATCGTCTTTTCGGTCGGTTCGCTGCTGTGCGGCCTTTCGGCCTCGCTCGAGGTTCTTATCCTGGCACGCATTGTTCAGGGCGTCGGTTGCGCGGCGGCCATGGCTAACAACATGGGTATCATCACTGAGTCGTTTCCGGCGCGCGAACGAGGCCGTGCTATGGGTATTCTCGCGACCTTTGTGGCCCTCGGCATGATGTGTGGCCCCGTGCTCGGCGGCATGCTGGTGGCAAGCTTTCCTTGGGAGAGCATCTTCCTCATCAACCTGCCCATTGGCGTCATCTCGTTTATCGTGGGGCTCTACACGCTGCCGCATGTAAAGCCGGAGGCCGGCGAGCGCCCCATGTCGCTGGCGGAGGCCGCGCGTCGCTGCTTTGCAAATTCGGCCTTCACCATCAACCTTGCCTGCATGCTCATCGTGTTCGTTGGTATTGGCGCATCCGAGTTTATCCTGCCGTTCTATTTTCAGGACGCCCACGGCTTTGGTTCCGACATTTCCGGATTGCTGTTTTTGGCGCTGCCGATGGTGAATGCCTTTATCGGCCCGCTTTCGGGTGCGGTTTCGGACCGTGTTGGCTGCGAGGGTCCCACGGCGGTCGGCCTGGGCGTGTACGTGTGCGGGCTCTTTGCGGTAAGTACGCTCGACGAGCACTCTTCCATCCCTGTGATTGTGTGCTGTGCCGCGTTTATGTCGTGCGGTACGTCGATTTTCCAGAGCCCCAACAACTCGCTGTATATGGGCTCGGCTCCGCGCGAAGCGCTCGGCTTTGCGGGCAGCCTGGGTAGTTTGGCACGCTACGCCGGCATGGCGCTTGGCATTACGGCGGCGTCGCATATCCTGTATGGGCAGATGAGCGTGGCAATGGGCGAGGCCGTGACCAGTTTTGTTACAGGTCGTCCGGACGTATTCCTATTCGGCTTTCGCTCGGTGTTCTACGTACTCATGGCTGTGGCCGCCGTGGGCTTTGCGCTTGCCATGGTGCGTTTGGTGAAGATGCGCGCCCGCCATTAGCATGTTGGGAGGCTGTCTGCCACGATTCGCGCCGTCCCAAAAAGACTGGTTTGTGGTGCGATGTGGCTTGTGGGGCGGGCGGGGGTCGGTCCGTGGTAGACTATCGAACAACGTTTATTAATCGCGCGGTATCGTTGCCGCGAGAAGGGGTTGCGCCATGCAGGAGCTTGAGGATCGTATTCGCCATGACGGCATCGTAAAGGCCGGTAACGTCCTTAAGGTTGATGCCTTCCTCAACCACCAGTGCGACGTTGAGCTGTTCGACCACATGGGCGCCGAATGGGCCCGTCTGTTCGAGGGTGTCGAGATCAACAAGATCCTGACGATTGAGGCTTCGGGTATTGGTATGGCCTGCATCGCAGCTCAGCATTTTGGCGGCGTGCCGGTGGTCTTTGCAAAGAAGGCCCAGTCCATCAACCTTGACGGCGAGCAGTATGCCACGACCATCTACTCCTTTACCAAGCAGAAGGAGTACCCGGTCATCGTCGGCAAGCGTTTCCTGTCCGAGGGCGACAAGGTCCTGATCATCGACGACTTTTTGGCCAACGGCTGCGCGCTCGAGGGTCTTATCAAGATCTGCGAGGCTGCAGGTGCCGAGGTATCCGGCATTGGCATTGCGGTGGAGAAGGGCTTCCAGGGCGGTGGCGATAAGCTCCGCGAGCGTGGCTTCCGCGTTGAAAGCCTAGCCCGTATCGCCGATATGGACTGCGATACCGGCGAGATCACCTTCGCCTAAGCGCGCAACACAAGCGATTGGTATGCGATGTGACAAAGGGACTTTCCCTTTGTCACATTTTTTATGAGGGGAGGTGTTGATATGGATGAGAACAAGATGGGATGGCGCGAGTATGCGCGCTATGCCGAGATGTCGGTCGAGGAGTTGGCGCGCGATTGCGAGGTGCAGGTGTTTCGCGCGACAGGTCCGGGCGGACAGGGCGTGAACACGACGGACTCGGCGGTGCGCATGAAACATATCCCTTCGGGGATTGTCGTGACGGCGCGTGAGAGCCGCAGCCAGTTTCAGAATCGCGCGAGCTGTCTGCGTAAGTTGCGCGCTGAGCTTGAGCGTCGCGGGCGTCCACCGCGCCGACGCGTAAAGACCAAGGTGCCTCAGCGCTCTCGCCAGCGCAGGCTCAGCGACAAACACTTCAACGCCATTAAAAAGGCCAACCGTCGCAAGCCGGGCAGCGACGAATAGCCTACTCATAAGTTGCGGTGAAATGGGGACTGTTTTGCGGCTTTAGCTGCATAAACAGTCCCCATTTCACCGCAACTTAGGTGGGGTTAGCGGGTGGGGCGCCAGACGTGGAGGGCTCCACCGAGGACGTCGACCTCGATGCGCGAGGCGACAACGGGCTCGCCGTCGGCTTGGATGGGGTAGTCGGGCTCCTCGAACGTGAGCTCAGCATGACGGCAACGACGCATGCGAACCGGCGGCAGCTTGGTATGGTGGCCGTCCTTGGCCGAAAGAAACATGGGCAGGGCAACCGCACGAGGGACGGGACCGCAGGCGTAGCAGACGTCGAGTATGCCGTCGCACGGGTCGGCGTCGGGGCAGATGCGATAGCCCGAACCATAGGTGGGGCCCAGCTGAATCGCCATGATAATCGCCCTTACGCGCTCGGCGGGCGCGCCGTCAAAGCTGACGGTCATGGGGTAGTTGCGATAGCGCAGGCCAAACTGCTCAAGTCCCGAAAGAGTGTAGAGCGGAGCGCCGGCGAGGCCCGTCTTTTTGCGTAGTTCGGTGGTGCTCAGGCCGATGGCGGCATCGATGCCGACCGAAAGCGTCTGGTCGTAGTACTCAACGGCAGCCTCGCCGTTGCCGCTCGCAGGGCTCCACGAGCGAATGCGCCCGATGTCCTGACGCTGCAGCTCGCAGGTGAGCAGCGCGCCAAAATCTTTGCCGGAGAAATCGTCGATTCCGAGTGTCTGGGCAAAATCATTGCCGGAGCCCACGGGTAAGATGGCAAGAGCGGGGCGGGCTTCCTCCTTTTGCGCCATCAAGCCATTGACGACCTCGTGGATCACGCCGTCGCCGCCGAGTGCGATAACGGTGCGATAGCCCGTTGCCTGGGCGGCCAGCTCCTTGGCGTGTCCCATTCGCTCGGTTAGCACCAGGTCAAACTGGGATGCGCGTGCGGTCATGTCCAAAAAGCGCTGCAGACGCTCGGCAACTTCGCGCGCCGCACCCGACTGGGCGGCGGGGTTGGCGATGATGAGCGTACGACCAAAATCAGTTGCGTGCATGGGGCGACTCCCGGCGTATGGCGTGACGGTGCGGTCGCGCTCAGGTCGAATTGCCCCCGATTGTGGCTGCACGGCGAATACTTACGTCTACTCTATCAGGTCGTTGTGGCGCTCGATAGCATCCGCTACCGTACCGCCCTCATCCACAATAAGCGAACGGCGCTTGGGTGAGATGATGCGTTGGGCGGGGTACACGCCGCGGTGCCCGCCGACGAGATAGCTGATAAAGGCCACGATGACAAAGAAGCCGGCTGCCGTGCCGTGGAACAGGTCGATGGCCATCATGCAGGTGGTGATGGGCACGTTGAGGCCGGCGCAGAACACGCCGAGCATGCCCAGCGCCGCCAGAAAGCTGGGGTCGATCCCGACGAGGCAACCGATCCAGCCGCCGAGCGCCGCACCGATGCCAAACAGGGGCGTGACCTCGCCGCCTTGGAAGCCGGCGCCCAGGGTGAGCGCCGTCACCACGAGCTTGATGGCTGCGTCGGCAAGGGTTGTGTTACCGGCGAACCCGGCGCCCGAGAGCCAGGTGGCAAGGCCGGCATACTTCCAGGCGTCGAGCATCGCGTAGGCCGCGAGCACCACGAGCGCGCCCACGAGTGCGCGAGCAAGGTAGTTGGTGATAAAGCGACCGTACAGGCTCTTGACGGTACGAACCGACCAGGCAAAGAGACGTGCGGTGAGACCAAAGATGATGGCGCTGATGACTACGACGACAACCGTCCGTGGTGTCATGTTGGGAACGCTGGCGATAACATTCGCTTCGTACTCGGTACCCAGGGCGAGTGATGTAAAGTAGCCGGTAAACGAGGCGACCAGGCAGTAGATGCCCGCGGTGTAGTCGATCTTGCCGATAAAGCACATCTCCATGCCAAAGAAAGCTCCGGCAAGGGGCGAACCGAACACGGCGCCAAAGGCCGACGAGATGCCGGCGAGCATGAGGTCGTGGTGGTCATGCTTTTTGAGGTGGGCGAGGCTCGAGATGTTGCTGGCGATGGTGCCGCCGATCTGCACCGCAGCTCCCTCGCGACCGGCCGATCCGCCCGTTAGGTGCGTGAGCGTGGAGCAGACGAAGGTGAGGATGGCCATGCGCATATGGATGAGACGTGTGCCCAGGGCGGAGTCGATGACTAGGTTGTTACCGCGTTTGGCGGCGAGACCGTGGTTCTTGTAGACCCACGCGGTGGCCATGCCCACAACGGGAAGCAGTGCGTAAATCCACGCATGGTGCTCGCGATAGTCGGTCGCGATATTCAGCGAGGCCAAAAACGCCCAAGCAGCAACGCCCATGGCGAGCGAGACGATGACGACGAGTATGAGCAACTTGGCGCTCGCGAGTAGGTTGCGGGCGTTGCGGCGCGTGTCGGCAGCCAAGAGATGCTCGGAGCGGGTGAGCTGATGCCTGCCTGCCATGATGACGTCGTTAAGGGAGAAAAAGCCGCCGGCGTCGAGCGGTTGGGAATGATCCTGCGCTTCGTTTGCGCTTTCTGGTTTGTCGTTATGAGCCATACGTTCCTCTTTTAGGTTGCAACGCAAGCATTATAAAACGCGGTAAACGCGACAAGCCGGTGGGTTGGTTTCCATTCTGTTTCGCCGCCTGCAACCGACAGGTGTATTTGCGGGGGCAGGTCGAGTCGCGGTCGGGCATCGGGGATTATACTGAGACAAGCATAAAGAATTGGCGCCCCTGTTGTGCGCCGTGGCATTAAGAGGTGCATATGGCTGAGAAACTCATTCCGCTGGAGGATGCGCAGTCGATCGTTCTGTCGCACGTTGCTCCGACCGATCTCATCGAGATTCCCGTGTGGCAGGCCGCCGGTCTTCCCCTGGCCGAGGACGCGGTGGCCGATATCGACATCTCGCCGTTTGCCAACAGCGCTATGGACGGATATGCCGTGCGCTCGGCGGACTTGGCGCAGGCATCTGGCGAGGCGCCGGTGACGCTCGACGTTATCGGACACGAGGCCGCGGGCCATGTGTTTGAGGGCACAATCGGCGCGGGCGAGACAGTCCGCATCATGACGGGCGCGCCGGTACCCGAAGGTGCCGATGCCGTGGTGAAGTACGAGATCGTCGATGTGCTCGTCGGTGACGGCAACGAGGGCTCGCGTGTGAGGTCCTCGGCGCCGGCCAAGGTGGGGGAGAACGTTCGCTCGGCTGCTGAGGAAGCCCATGCCGGCGACGTCGTGATGCGTGCTGGCGACGTTGTGGCTCCGGCGGGCGCTGGTCTGCTGGCAAGCGCTGGATACGCGAGCGTGAAGGTGCACGCTGCCCCACGTGTGGGCATCATCTCGCTGGGCACGGAGCTGGTCGCACCGAGTAACGTGCCGGCGCGCGGGCAGATTCGCGACTCCAACTCGTCGGCGTTGATGGCCGAAGCACTCGATGCCGGCGCCGAGCCCGTGTTCTACGGCATTGCACCCGATGATGAGCAGGCGATTGCCGAGCTGGTGCATCGCGCCGTGCAGGAGTGCGATTTTGTCATTACGAGCGGCGGTGCCTCGGCGGGCGACTACGACTACGTGACGGCGCTCGTCCGGCGCGAGGGCGAGGTACTGTTCGATCGCATCTCGATGCGTCCGGGTAAGGCCATCACGTTTGGCTTGCTCGCAGGTAAGCCCTACCTCGGGCTTTCGGGCAATCCCGCTGCTGCGTATGTGGGCTTTGAGATGCTTGCCCGTCCGGCGATTCGCAAGATGCGCGGCTTTGCCGAGGGTGCGCGTCCCGTGCAGCAGGCGACGCTCACACACGGCGTGAAAAAGCGACAGCATCGTCGCTTCTTCGATCGCGCCACGGTTTTGCGCGACCCCGAGACCGGTGAGCTGTTGGTGACCGAGGCTAAGACACAGAATTCGGCGCTGCTCGGCACGATGCAGCGGGCCAACTGTCTACTGCGTATTGACGAAGGACCGTGCGAGTTCAAGGCGGGCGATGCCGTGGACGTTGTTCGCGTCGACCTGCCCGAGGGCGCCGTGTTGTAGGAGGAATGCTATGGAGCTGAAGATTTCGATTGTGACGTGCTCGGATACGCGCGATCTTGCTCAGGACGAGGCGGGTGCTGCGCTCGAGGAACTCATCGTGGCGCAGGGCTGGACGGTCGCCTCACATGTGGTCGTGCGCGACGACGCCAGCGAGATTGGTGATGCCATTGTGGAAGCCGCCGATGAGTGTCACGCCAATGTTGTGCTCACCTGCGGCGGCACGGGGCTTTCGATGCGCGATGTGACGCCCGAGGCGACGCGTGCCGTCTGCGACCGCGATGTGCCGGGTATTGCAGAGGCAATCCGTGCGTACTCCATGACCAAGACGCGCCGCGCTATGCTCTCGCGCGCCGTGTGCATGCAGCGTGGGTATACGCTTGTCATCAACTTTCCGGGATCTACGAAAGCGGCCCGCGAAAGCTGGGAGGCCATAGCGGACCAGCTGGAGCATGCGGCTCAGATGACAGCGGGCGGCGGACATACTAACTAAGCGGTTTACCTGCGGCGGGGCGACCTGAACGGCTGCTCCGCCTTTGTTTTCCGCCGAAGTGACGCCAAGGTGTATGGCAACTCGAAACTATATTCTCTGGCGAGAATAATTTCTCACTATCATTATTCTCGCAGAAGTATAATCTGATTGCAGATTAAAGCCCGCGGTGGGGTGCCCGGGCACAAGGTCCGAAAGGGTTGAACATGTTCGATATGGTTTCACGCCGCGGTTTTGTCTCGCTTTCTGCTGTCGCTGCCGCCGGCCTTGGTCTTGCCGGCTGCTCGGGCAGCAAGACGTCCGAGCCCGCTGGTTCCGATGCCGGCTCCGCCAAGTCTTCCTCTAAGAAGAAGGCTGTCAAGCTGCAGGTCTTTGCCGCCAACTCGCTCGAGAAGGCCCTGCCCGAGGTTCAAGAGCTCTACACCGACCAGACCGGCACCACCTTTGCCGACACGCAGTTTAAGGCCTCCGGCGACCTCGTCGAGCAGATGCGTGCCGGCGCCACGGTCGACGTGCTCATCACCGCTTCCAAGGGCACCATGGATGACGCTGAGACCGCCGAGCTCGTCGACGCCGACACCCGTGAGGATATGTTCGTCAACGACCTCGTGATCATTCGCGCCGAGGGCTCCGACACCAAGGTCGACGCCATCGCCGACGTCGCGAATCTGGACGGCAAGATCGCCATCGGCGACGCCAAGACCGTTCCCGCCGGCAAGTACGCCAACCAGGCCCTGGCCTCCGTGGGCCTCTTCACCGGCACCGAGGGCGACGACGGCGAGTATGCTCCCGAGATCGCCGACAAGGTCGCTCTTGCTGACAAAGTTGGTACCGCCGCCGCCTATGTGTCCACAGGCGACTGCGTGGCCGGTTTTGTCTACAGCTCTGACATCTACCGCTACGACGGCATCGAGGAAGCCTTCGTGTGCCCCGAGGATTCGCACAAGCCCATCGTGTATCCGGGTGCCGTTGCCGAGAGTTCCGAGCACACCGACGAGGCCAAGGCGTTTATCGACTTCTGCCTGTCTAACAAGAAGGCTCAGAAGATTTGGGCTAAGTACGGCTTTGAGCTTTCCGCGTAGTGCGGCTTGGCGCGATAATTCCATCGTTTTGTGTTTCACTCCGTCCTTGTATTCTCTTGGAGCTTTTCGTGCTTAATAGATTCCGCATGTTTGTCGCCTGTGCTTTGACCTTCGCGCTTTGCTGGGTGCCGGGATTTGCATTTGCTGGGGACGCTGAGAACGGGACCCAGGTTACTGCGACCGCTCATGGGCTTTCCTATGGGATCGAGGGTTTTGAGCGGTTGGCCAAGGGGACCGCTCGTGCCATGGAGGGCCAACCTGAGGGCTACCGCTTTCCCGTTGACGAGGACGTGGACCTTGTAGTGGCGCCCGCTGCCGATCGCGTTGTGGCGTGGATATCGCCCAAGGCGGTCGAGAAGTATGGATTGGATCCGCAGGACAACGAGTGCGTATCGGGTCTCAAGGCCCTCGTCTGTGAGCTCGACAGCGCAAACTGCATGGGAGGTGCGCAGCTGGGGGACGTGGATCTTCCTTGGTATGTCACGGAGGAAACTACGTTTGATGCCGGCGGGTATACCTATGGCTTTGACGAGCGCGGTGCGGATGGGGACCGCTATGTGGTGATTGCATCAGCCTCGGGTGATGCCAAGGGCGGCGCGCGTTGGCTTGATAGCGCTCAAATGGCAGAAGCGTCGTCTGTCGTGTTGCGGGATGAGCAGGGGCCCTTAACCTCTCTGGCCTCCTTTTTGGGCGACATCGACTATCGCCCGTTTTGGGTGTCCATAAAAACGAGCGGCCTTGCCCTGCTGATCTCCTTTGCGCTGGGCCTGTTTGCCGCGTGGAAGACTATGGGTACCTCGAGCCGCATCAAGGGCCTGCTCGATTCGGTCTTTACGATTCCTATGGTGCTGCCGCCCACGGTCTGCGGCTTTCTGCTCCTCATGCTGTTTGGCCGCTCGACCGGGGTGGGCCAGTGGCTTATCGCGCACGGCGTCTCGATCGTCTTTACGTGGCCGGCGGCGGTGATCTCTGCCGTGGTGGTGTCGTTCCCGCTCGTCTATCGTACGGCACTCGGCGCCTTCGAGAGCCTCGACACGCAGATGCTCGATGCGGCGCGCACGCTGGGCTGGTCCGAGCGTCGCATCTTTACCAAGCTTATGATGCCGCTTGGCTGGCCCTCGATTGCCGCCGGCACGGTGCTCGCCTTTGCCCGCGCGATGGGCGAGTTTGGCTGCACCCTGTTCTTTGCGGGCAACTATGCCGGCATTACGCAGACCATTCCCATCGCCATCTACTTTGAGTGGATGGGCGGCAATACGTCGGTGGCCCTCTTTTGGGTCGTGGTCGTAATAGCGTTCAGCTTCCTAGTCATCCTGTTCATCAACATGTACACGGCGCATTCGCAAAAATACCGCGAGCGTGGCCTTTCCCGTGCGGAACGTAAGCAGGCCAAAGATCTCGCCGGACAGGGCGATTCGCTCGACCCGGCGGGCGGTGATGCCTTGCGTATCGATCGCGAGGCACTGGCCGAGCTCATGCGCGATGATGCCGCATTACAGGGAGGTCGATAGGCCATGTCGCTCGTTCTGGATATTAAGAAACGTTATCCCGGGTTTGTGCTCGACATGCAGCTTGAGGCCGGCGAGGAGCGCGTGGCCTTGCTCGGTGCCTCCGGATGTGGCAAGAGCTGCACACTGCGCTGCATTGCCGGCGTGGAGACGCCCGACGAGGGCAAGATCGTCGTCAACGGCGTGACCTTTTTTGACTCGGCGGCTGGCATCAACCTGTCACCCCAGGAGCGAAAATGCGCCCTGTTGTTCCAAAACTATCAGCTGTTTCCCAACATGACGGTGGCCGATAACGTATGCGCCGGTGTAAAGGATGCTGGCGACGCCGCCGCGCGCAAAAAGCTCGCCGAGCGCTATCTGGGCATTTTCGGTCTGGCCGATTTTGTCGATCGCTACCCCGCGCGACTCTCGGGCGGGCAGCAGCAACGCGTGGCGCTTGCCCGTATGGTGGCGGCGCATCCGGGCATTTTTATGTTCGACGAGCCCATGAGCGCACTCGATGCGTATCTCAAGAGCGCGCTTGAGCAAAACATGCTCGACCTGTTCGACGTCTGCAACCGCACCGTGCTCTACGTGAGCCACGACATCGACGAAGCGTGCCGCCTGTGCCAGCGCATCTGCGTGATGCACGACGGGCATGTGGAGGAGATCGGCTCCGTCGAGGACGTGGTCCGCCGTCCGCAGACGCTGGCGGCACTGCGCCTGACGGGCTGCAAGAACACAAGCCGGGCGCGCAAGATCGGCGACGAAGAAGTTGAGGCCCTCGACTGGGGCATGACCTTTAACGTGGGTCGCGAGGTTCCCGATAATGTGGCGTACCTCGGTATTCGTGCGAGCTACTTCCATGTTGACAATCGCGCGGAGCGGGGCCGTAACAGCTACGATTTGCACGTGGCCCGTGTGAGCGATTCGCGCTTTGAGCGGCTGGTGCTGCTGGACGTGCCGCGCGTCGATGCGCCCACGCGTCTGCAGTGGAAGGTCAACAAGGTGGGCGTGCCTGTCGACGAGCTGCCGCAAGCAGGCGAGACGCTGCGCATGCACTTCGATGCGAGTAAGATCCATTTGGTTTGTCGATAGCGCCGGGTAATGCCGTCGGGGATATAAGCCTCGGCGGCTTTGTCTTGCCGCTTGCCGAATGATGGATGACAAATTCTTATCAATCAAAATAATTATTTATTAAACGACGGCACACGACGCTGTCGTACGAATGTCAACGGTGTTCGCATGGTCGATAACCGTTGATATAGTTGACCTCAACTTGTAAAGGAGGGTGCGCACATGCCGCAGACGACATACATTCGCCGCGTTGCCGCGCGTGCCCTATACATGGCTCGGAGCCGCATATGAGCAGGTGTGTTCACGGCTCCGGGAGAGACGACGCACAGCTAAATAATCGACCGCAAAGCAGGTTCCCTAAAATTCCGGGTTTAGGCGCGGCTGGGTTTTCGCCACCCACCGTGCAGCAATACCGTAGCTATTCATTTTTGGTTCGAGAGGGGAACCGTTATGGCTGAAGAATTTGATTTCCATCCGATGTGGGAGAGCCTCGGCATGAATCTTGCCGACCACGACATGCTGCTGGGCGCCGTGGGCCAGATGTACGGCGATATGTTCCTGACGCAGAACAATCGCCCCAAGTCCACGTCCTACCTGGACTTTGTGGCAACCAACATCCACAGCGGCCGTATTAAGGAGATGCTCGACAAGAAGGAGGCCGGCGAGGCAACCAAGATCGTCGGCTCGTTCTGCGTGTACGTGCCCGAGGAGATCGTACTTGCCTGTGACGGCATTCCTGTGGGCCTGTGCTCGGGTGCCGACTGGGCGACCGACAAGGTCGAGGAGCATCTGCCGCGCAACACCTGCCCGCTCATCAAGAGCTTTGCCGGCTTTAAGCTGGGCGAGGTCTGCCCCTACATTGAGTCGAGTGACTTGGTGGTAGGCGAGAACACCTGCGATGGCAAGAAGAAAGCCTACGAGTTCTTTGCCACGCAAAAGAACATGTACGTCATGGATATCCCCAACGTGCACGACGAGTCGACGCTCGTGACCTGGAAGGCCGAGGTTAAAAAGCTTGCCGCCAAGATTGAGGAAGAGTGCGGCGTCAAGATTACGCCCGAGCGCCTGAAGGCCGCCATCCACGCCGTCAACGAGAAGCGTCGCGCCCTGCAGCGCCTCGCTGCCACGCGCGCTGCCGATCCGGCGCCCATCAGCGGTCTCGACAGCCTGCTGACCGTTCAGGCCGCCTTTATGGACGACACGCCGCGTCTGACCGGAGCCATCAACGAGATGGCCGCCGAGTGCGAGCAGCGTGTCGAGGCCGGCGAGGGCGTGGCGCCCAAGGGGACCAAGCGCATCCTGTACACCGGCACGCCCATGGCTGTGCCCAACTGGAAGCTGTTCAACCTCATCGAGAAGGCCGGCGGCGTCGTGGTGGGCGAGGAGTCCTGCACGGGCTCGCGCTACTACAAGGACCTGGTCGACGAGTCCGGCGAGACGGTCGACGAGATGCTCGACGCCATCGCCGAGCGCTACTTTAAGATCAACTGCGCCGTCTTTACGCCCAACGACCAGCGTATGAAGGACATTGTCCAGATGGCCAAGGACCTGCATGCCGACGGCATCGTCGACGTGGCCTTGCAGTTCTGCACGCTCTACGAGATGGAGTCGTTTGCCGTGGAGAAGGCCGCCGAAGAGGCCGGCATCCCGTTTATGCACATCACGACCGACTACGCCGGCGAGGATGCAGGCCAACTGCAAACCAGGATTGAGGCTTTCTTGGAAACCATTTAGGGCTATCCGGTCCAGCGGCTTCCCCAAGCACCCGATCTTGCCGTTCAAACCATCGCTTGCATACCAAAGTACGCGGCGCTCCTCTTTCACGGCAACCTCGGGCACCTGGGAAAGCCGTTTCCTTGGTTGGTTAAAAGGTTTGTTAAGGAGTTATATGTCGGAAAATATTGAGCAGCCGTTGCCGTCCACGTTTGAGGAGTTCAACGAGCAACGCAAGGCGGCGTTTATTCGCGTCAAGGATTATAAGCAGGCGGGTAATCGCCTGGTCGGTTTTCTGTGCAGCTACACGCCGCTCGAGATTATCGATGCCGCGGGGGCTGCGAGCGTGGCGCTGTGCGGCACGTCTGACGAGGTGATTCCCGAGGCCGAGAAGGTGCTGCCGGCAAACCTGTGCCCGCTCATCAAGTCTACGTATGGTTTTGCCTATTCGCAAAAGTGCCCGTTTACGTACTTTAGCGACATGATCATCGGCGAGACCACCTGCGACGGCAAGAAGAAGATGTACGAGCTACTCAACGAGCTCAAGCGCACGCACATTCTGCATCTTCCGCAGGGTCGCGATCGCGCCTACGAGCGTGAAGGCTGGTACGAGGAGTGCCGCCTGCTCAAGGAGGAGCTCGAGAACTTCTACGGTATTACGATTACTGATGACGACCTGCGCGCCGCCGTCCGTCGTCGCAATCGCCTGCGTGCTGCCCAGCTCGAGATGTTTGCGCTGCAGGCCAACCAGCCGGCGGCCATGAGTGGCGTCGACCTGATGAGCACTATGTTTGCCGGTACGTTCAGCTTTGATATCGAGGCCTATACGCAGCAGCTGGAGCAAAAGGTCGTCAAGCTGCGCGAGGCCTACGACGCGGGCGAGCGCCCGGTTGCGGCGGATGCCAAGCGCATCCTGATCACCGGTTGCCCGGTGGGCGGCGTGATCAACAAGATCGGTCGCACCATCGAGTCCAACGGCGGCGTGGTCGTGTGCATGGACGATTGCTCGGGCGAGCGCACGGCGGCCATGATGATCGACCCGGACGCGCCCGACATTCTGCGCGCCATCGCCGACCGTTACCTGGACATCAACTGCTCGGTCATGACGCCCAACGACGGTCGTATGGAAAATACGCTGGCCATGTGCGAGAAGTATCACGTTGATGGCGTGGTCGAAAACGTGCTCCAGGCCTGCCACACCTTTAACGTGGAGAGTGCTCGCATGCAGGAGGCTGTCGAGGGCGCGGGTATTCCGTATATGAAGATCGAGACCGACTACAGCAACGGCGACATGGGTCAGATCGAGACCCGCATCGCCGCCTTCATCGAAACCCTCTAGGTTTCTCAGGCACCGGATTTTGCCCCTCAAACCGTCGCTTGCGTACCCAAAGTACGCTGCGCTCCTCTTTCGGGGCAATCTCCGGCACCTGAGAAACCTAGAGCTAAGGCGCCTGAACGCGCCGTTACCTTTGATGTTTAGATTGGGAGAGAGCCATGATAGGGATCGGGATCGATATCGGGTCTACGGCGGCTAAGGCTGCTGTGGTCGACGGGGAGGGTTCGGTGGCGTGGACGTGCGTGCAGCCAACCGGGTTCTCCTCGGTCGATGCTTCCGAGCGGTTGCGCGAGGCGCTGGCAGCGGCCGGCTATGACGTGGCAGCCGACGATGTGCGTGTGGTCGCGACCGGCTACGGCCGTGTCGCCGTGCCCTATGCGCACAAGGTCGTGACCGAGATCACCTGCCACGGTACCGGTGCCGTGCGCCTGTTTGGCGATCACGGTACCGTGATCGATGTGGGTGGTCAGGACACTAAGGTCATTACGATCAAGGGCGGCCGCGTGGCCAAGTTTGCCATGAACGACAAGTGCGCCGCCGGCACGGGGCGTTTTTTGGAGATCATGGCCGACCGCCTAGGCATTTCCCAGCAGCAGATGGCCGACCTGGCGCGTTCCGGCGAACCCACCAAGATCAGCAGCATGTGCACGGTGTTTGCCGAAAGCGAGGTCATCAGCCTGATCGGTCGCGGTGAGCCGCGCGAGAACATTGTGCGTGGCGTGATCGACAGCGTGGTCTCGCGCGTGGCGACCATGGCCGGGCAGGCCGCGGGCGCCCCGTACTACCTGACCGGTGGCCTGTGCGAGAACGCCTTCGTGGTGGAGCGGTTGGGCGAGCTACTGGGGTCGCCGGTGACCACCTCGCCCCAGGCTCGCTTTGCCGGAGCGATCGGCGCGGCGATTCGCGCACAGGCGCTCAATTAATGCATCCGCCGCAGGCTCGCATTCATGCGTATACTGGGAGAAAATGATTGCCCGATGAGAGGAGGTATCGATGGCTGACGATCAGATTAAGCTCACGTCTATGACGGCCGCGAGCGGTTGAGCCGCTAAGCTGGCTCCCGGAGCCCTCGCCCAGGTCCTGGGCGACTTGCCCAATGTGCATAACGACAACCTGCTCGTGGGGTTCGATACCTCCGACGATGCGAGCGTCTTTCGCGTAGGGGAGAACCTGGGGCTCGTGCAGTCCATCGACTTCTTCCCGCCGATGGTCGACGACCCGTTCCTGTTTGGCCAGATTGCCGCGGCCAACTCGCTGTCGGACATCTACGCCATGGGTGGACGACCGAGCCATGCCATGAACTTGCTGTGCATACCCAGTTGCCTGGGCGTTGAGGTTGCCGGCCAGATTCTGGCGGGCGGCGCCGACAAGTGCGTCGAGGCCGGCTGCTCCATCGCGGGCGGCCACACCATCAACGACGACGAGCCCAAGTACGGCCTGTCCGTGAGCGGTTTTGTGCCACTCGACCGCATGCTCGCCAACAGCGGCGCGCACGTGGGCGATGTCCTGCTGCTGACCAAGGCGATCGGCTCGGGCATCATCACCACGGCCATTAAGGGCGAACTCATCGAGCAGGACGACGCCAGCCCGATGTTCGACTCGATGCGCACCCTCAACGAGGCCCCGATTCGTCTGGCCGAGGGACTTGAGCTTCACGGCTGCACCGACATTACGGGCTTTGGCCTGATCGGGCACGCGTGCGAGATGGCCGAGGGCTCGGGCGTGCAGGTTGAGCTTGCGTCGGGAGCGGTACCGCTCTTTGATCAGGTGCTCGACATGGCGCGCCTGGGCATTATCCCCGCGGGCTCCTACCGCAACCAGGACTTCTTTGGCCCGCGTGTGGCTGCCGACGAGGACCTGGAGCCGGGTATGTTGGATGCGCTGTACGATCCGCAGACCTCGGGCGGCTTGCTCATCGCGGCGCCTGCTGCCGATGTGGATGAGCTTGCGCGCCGTCTGCATGCCGAAGGACGTATTGCCGCCGTCGTCGGTCGCGTGTGCGAGCCGGTGCCAGGCGGTCCTGCCGTCCACGTTGTTCGCTAGCCCGCACGTTTATGTAACTGTTTACCGTTCTCTAGAACGGTTCTTTCGAAAGGAAAAGCTATGTCCACCAAGATTGAAGTCAATGCCATGGGCGATGCCTGCCCGCTGCCCGTCGTTAAGACGCTCAAAGCCCTGAAGCAGCTCGATGGAGAGGGCGCCGTCGTGACCGCGGTCGACAACGAGACCGCCGTCAAGAACATCTCCAAGATGGCGCAGGAGAAGGGCTGCACGGCCTCGGTCGAGAAGGTTTCTGACGCCGAGTGGCACGTGACCGTGGCGACCTCTGGCGCCGTTGCCGTGGCTGATCCCGAGCAGGATGGCGCTGCCTTTTGTGATGCCAGCGCCGGCAAGGGCAAGCTCGTCATTTCCGTCTACACCGACTGTATGGGCCACGGCGACGACGAGCTGGGCCACAAGCTCATGAAGGCCTTCATCTTTGCCGTGACGCAACAGGAGGAGCTGCCCGCGACCATGTTGTTCTACAACGGCGGTGCCAAGCTCACCGTCGAGGGCTCGCCGGTGCTCGACGACCTGAAGGGACTGGCCGAGCAGGGTGTCGAGATCCTTACCTGTGGTACCTGCCTCGACCACTATGGCATTAAAGACCAGCTTGCGGTGGGCGAGGTCACCAACATGTACGTGATTGTGGAGAAGATGGAGCAGGCCGTGCGCGTCGTGCGCCCGTAGCGTATTGGTTGGAGTTGCCATGAGGGAGAAGCGCCCGGCGCTTGTCATCACGTTTCCCACCACGGCGGCCGCCATGGGGTGCGAGACCCTATGCATTGAGCGCGGCCTTCCCGGGCGCACGATTCCCGTGCCCGGGGAGGTCGCTGCCGGCTGCGGCTTGGCGTGGAAGGCGCTGCCTTCGGATGAGGACCTGCTGCGCGGCGAGCTTGCCGCGGCGGGCGTCCCCACCGAGGGTTTTACGGTGATCGACATGTGGGAGGTCGTGCGATGATCTACCTGGATAACGCGGCGACGACCATGCATAAGCCGCAAACGGTGATCGATGCCGTGACGCAGGCGATGTGCTCGCTCGGCAATGCCGGACGCGGCGCCACGTCGGGTGCCCTCGATGCCGCTCGTACGATTCACGCTTGTCGTGCCAAGCTCGCGTGCCTTTTGGGTTGCCCGAGAGCGGACCATGTATGCTTTACGCCTAACTCGACGGCGGCGCTCAACACCGTCATCAATGGCGTGGTGCGCCCCGGCGATCGTGTGGTTACGACGGTGCTCGAGCACAACTCCGTGCTGCGTCCGCTCAACCGCCTGACAGCAGAGCAGGGCGTGACCGTTGAACATGCGGGCTGCGACGCGAGCGGCGTGCTTGACTACGACGAACTCGAGCGGCTGGTCACGCCCGGTACGCGTGCCGTGGTGGTGACGCACGCCTCCAATGTGACCGGCAACGCCGTTGATGTTGCACGTGTGGCGGCTGTGGCTCATGCGGCCGGCGCACTTGTGATTGTCGATGCCTCGCAGTCTGCCGGCACGGAGCATATCGATATGCAGGCCATGGGGCTCGACGTGGTGTGCTTTACCGGCCACAAGGGACTGATGGGCCCGCAGGGCACCGGCGGTCTGGCCGTGGCGGAGGGCGTCGACGTGGCGCCCTGGGCCATGGGCGGCACCGGTGTACACAGCTTCGATGAGCTGCAGCCACTGGAGTGGCCCACGCGCCTGGAGGCCGGTACGCTCAACGGCCATGGCATCGCGGGCCTTTCCGCTGGTCTCGACTTTATCAAGGCCCAGGGTGGGGTCGAGGCGATTGCTGCCCACGAGCGTGCGCTCGCTGATCGCTTCCTTGCCGGTGTGCGCGAGATTCCGGGGATTAAGCTCTACGGTGCCTTTGACCAGCCGACGCGCTCTGCGATTGTGTCGCTCAACGTGGGCGATATCGATTCGGCCGAGATCTCGGATGCGCTCATGCAAGGGTGGGGGATTGCGACGCGCCCCGGCGCCCATTGCGCCCCGCTCATGCACCGTGCACTGGGAACCGAGCGCCAGGGCGTCGTCCGCTTCTCGTTTGGGTATTTCAACACGGACGAGGAAGTCGACACCGCGATCGACGCTTTACGCGATTTAGCCTGCTAGAGCGTATATACTTGCGGGATGGGTGTTTTTGCCCGTCCCGTTTTTGTTTCGACCCGAAAGGTGTGTCTATGGCCTCATCCGCGCCGCGCGGTCTGCGCTCCGACCATGTCGTCACCGTCGGCATCGCCCTATTCTCGATGCTCTTTGGCGCCGGCAACCTCATTATTCCGCCACTGCTGGCGCTGCAGGCAGGTTCTGCCACGCCGGTCGCCATGCTCGGTTTTCTCATCGCCGCCATCGGCCTGCCCGTCATGGGCTTTATCGCCGTGGCGCTTGCCGGAACGGCGCGCGAGCTTGCCGGCCGCGTGCGCCCCAAGTTTGGCGAATTCTTCGTTGCGGCGGTCTATCTGGCCATCGGCCCGTGCCTGGCCATTCCTCGCACAAGCTCTACGGCGTTCGAAATGCTGGTGCCGCTGCTGCCCGAGGGTGTTTCGCTCGGCACGGCACGTCTGGTGTTTGCCATCGGGTTCTTCGTCGTCGCGTTTGTGCTCACGCTGCGCCCGGGTGTTATCACACGCGTGCTCGGCCGCATTACGGGCCCCGCGCTCATTGCGCTCATCGTGCTGGTCGTGGGTGCCGCCGTGGTGTCGCCGCTGGGTCCCGCTGCCGCGCCACAGGCTCCCTACAATGCCGGTGCTGCCGTGCAGGGCTTTTTGACCGGCTACCAGACCATGGACTTGCTCGCGTCGCTCGCCTTTGGCATTATCATCGCCGAGACCATCCATGAGCTGGGCGTTACCGACGATAAGCGCGTGGCCTTTGAGATCTCGCGCTCCGGTGTGATCGCCGGCGTGCTCATGGCCATCATCTACTGTGGCCTGGCGCTTGCCGGCATGCAGCTCGGCACGGTTATGCCCGATGCCACCAATGGCGCCGCCATCCTTGCCCGCTCTGCCTCCATGCACTTTGGCCTTGTCGGCACGGTCGTGGTCTTTGCGATCTTTTTCCTTGCATGTATGAACGTGTGCATTGGCCTTATCAGCTGCTGCTCGCGCTACTTCTGCGAGACGTATGTGGTCGAAGGGGGAGCGGAGGCTTCCGAGGAGGCCATGCGCCGCCCCTTCGCGATTCTCGCCTTTGTGTTCGCAGCGTTTTCGTGCGTGCTCTCCAACGTGGGTCTCGACGTGATCCTTATGTTCTCGGTGCCTATGCTCAATGCCCTGTATCCCGTTGCCATCGTGCTGGTACTTATGGGCCTGGTGCACGGCTTTTGCGACGCTCATCCGCAGGTGTGGGTCTGGGTCGGCGGCGTTGTCGCGGTACAGAGCGTAATCACTTCGGTCCGCGATGCGTTCTTTGCTGGCGCGTGGCTGCCGTTCGATGCGTTGCCGCTGGCAGATATCGGTGCTGCGTGGGCACCGGTTGCTGTGGTGGCGTTTGTGATCGGTCTGCTCCATAGCCAGTTTGTCGCACATTCGAGGAGCTAGGGTTTCTGCGCTTGCACAGGCGGGGAGTCTCCCCTATAATTTCCTTCGCTTTGGGACACGCAAGGTTTAGACCTTAGCTGCTCAACACCTTCGGGACGTGGCGCAGTTTGGTAGCGCGCCTGCTTTGGGAGCAGGATGTCGCAGGTTCAAATCCTGTCGTCCCGACCATATCTTGCGGGCGTAGTTCAATGGTAGAACCCCAGCCTTCCAAGCTGATGACGCGGGTTCGATTCCCGTCGCCCGCTCCATAAGATAGTTTTAACGGCTTTGGCTCCATTTGGTGCCAGAGCCGTTTTCATAAGCGTGCCGGGCGACGGGAATCGAACCCGGCAGGGTGCGAAGCTGAGAAAATGCGTGAGCATTTTCCAGCGCAGCACGCAAGGGCCAATGGCCCGCAGCGAAACAAGGGTTTGCGAAGCAAACCCTTGGACTTCCCGTCGCCCGCTCCATAAGATAGATAAATGGCTCTGGTTCCTTTTGGGGCCAGAGCCATTTTCGTAGATGTACGGGGTGACGGGAGTCGATGCCGCCCCACGCCCCACCTAAGTTGCGGTGAAATACGGACTGTCTTTTGGCCTTTGCGAACCCATTGAAGGCCTGGGTAGCTAATTTGGGACGGGGCTTTTTTGGCTACTCTAGCGATCGGCTGGCAAGTGTGGTCAAAAGCCCTGTTCCAAAATGACTGGTCTGGTGCTGAGCCACGAAAGCAGCCCATCTACTACGTTTGGCCCGCAGGGGTCGACCATAGCAGCATTTTCGGAAAATCGGCAAGCCGTCTACCATCGGTTTTGATATTTCGGATTTCGGTATGGTCGAGGGTAATCGGTTAAACGTAGTAGATAGGCCCATTTCGTGGCGAACAGTAGGATTTGCGGTCCAAGGCTGTCGGTTTCGGATGGCCAACCTGGAAGTTGCGATGAGATAGTTTCTGAAAAGCCCGAATAAGTCTAATAAGCCCAAATCCAGGAACTATTTCACCGCAACTTAGGAGGGGATGGGGCTGAGGGGCGGGCGATGCCGTTGCCTGTCGGTTAGTGGCGACCGTGGTTGCGGAGCTTGTCGATGGTGGAGTCGGTGCTGCGGTCGCGGGCGTCGGCAACTGTTTGGCGCTGGCGGCGGTAGTCGATCATGCCTTGGATGATGGGCTTGCCAAAGCTCACGACATCATCGTTGTAGATGGCGGTTCGGGCTGCGAGGAGGCAGTCGGTAAAGTCCATATGGGTCTTGCCAAAGAGTTTGACGGCGAGGGCGACAACGGTGGGCTCGTCGACCATGACGTCATCGAGCAGCCTTTTCATGGCCGCAGCAATCTCAACGCGGGGAACCTCATAGACGTCGCGCAGCGTGACCACGACGCGCGTGATGATTTCGGGGTAGACACGAGCGGTGCGCGTGGCGATGACCTTGGCGGCGCGCGGTGACAGAACTTCGTCGTCGTCAAGCAGGTAGCGTAGGATGACGGTCTCGTCGATGATGGTGCTACTCATGGATATCTACTTCCTCGGGACCCAAAATCGAATCGTCACTTTCTGTAGCAAGGTACTCAATCCAGGCATTGCGCTCCTCGGAGCGGCGATTGGGGTCCCCATAGGCTTTGAGCGATCCATAGGCGGCGGTGCCGTCCTTTGAGCGCACGGCGACCGGCTGAAAGGGGAGCTTGCGCATCAAAATGCTCTGCGCGACAAAAAGGCGCACGGCCTCGGCGAGCGATGTGCCCATGGCGTCGTAGAGACGCTCGGCATGCTGCTTGTCTTCCTCGCGAATGCGCACCTGCAGGATGGCTCGTTTTTGAGTCGATGACATCACTGGCCTCCCTTAATGAGCGTGCAATTTGAATAGTCAAATACAGCATTGGCTAATAATGGCCAATCTTACAACCACTACTTTATTGCATTAGAGTAACTGAGTGTAAACGATATTACAAACGTATTACATCCTTCAGAAATGAGCGTGAAATCTTTCTTGGGCGTACGCATGTAATACACTCACCTTTATAGCTTCTAGAGAATAATTCCAACCTGCCAAAACCCCTGCAATACACCCGTATTGCAGGGCCTATGCTCACGTTTGCCCCCTGCAACTGCGTATATTCAATCTGTATACCGTTGGAGAAATTCTACCGAGTGCCTGTTTCGCCGCATGCATTCGATACGCCGATGCCAGGCCACGGGCGGCTTGGGACAACGTCGACAGGGTCTCTCCGGCATGGGACTCAGGAGGGAGTGAACAACATGGGCAATAAACGAGTCGTGGCTGATTCTTCACGCTGCATTGGGTGCCAAACCTGTATGGCGGCGTGCATCGAGGCACACGATATTCCCGGCAACATCGCCGCACCTCGCTTGCGCGTAACGCGCACCTACGAGATTTCCGCGCCGGTGGCATGTCACCACTGCGAGGACGCTCCGTGCGCGAAGGCCTGTCCTACGGGCGCCTTGTTCTTTGATCCAAAGAACCATCGCATCGGCGTTAACGAGGACAACTGTATCGGCTGCAAGAGCTGCGTCATGGCCTGCCCCTTTGGCGCCGTGAGCGTGGCGACCACGCAGGTCCCCGTCTTGATGGGCGACGTGCGCGTGGGTTCGCAGACTAAGAGCTTCGTGCTCAAGTGCGACCTGTGCGTGGACCGTCCCGGCGGTCCGGCATGTGCCGAGGCGTGCCCGACCAAGGGCCTCACCCTGGTAGACGAGGAACGCCTGGCGGAGCTGACTGCCGAGCGTGCCCGCGCCACCATCGAAAACGAGGCGTAAGCGTCGGGGCGACAGGCCCAATGATTGTCAAATAAGTACCGAGTATTCGGTAGCAGAGAAAGGAAGGAGGGTGTCATGGAGAAGCATAAAGTGATTTGCCCGTACTGCGGCGCCGGTTGCCAGTTTAACCTCTTGGTCCAAAACGGCCAGGTCGTGGGTACCGAACCGCTCAACGGCATCACCAACCAGAGCGAGCTGTGCCTTAAGGGCATGAGCGGCTACGACTTCATCAACGACACCAAGATCTTGACTCCTCGCGTACTGCACCCGATGATCCGCCGCACTAAGGGCGCGGATCTTGAGCGCGTAAGCTGGGACGAGGCACTGGATTTCACCGCATCTAAGATGCAGGCCATAATTGACGAATATGGTCCTAACGCTGTCATGACCACCGGCTCTTCGCGAGGCGGCGGCAATGAGGCGAACTACGTCATGCAGAAGTTTACGCGTGCGTGCATCGGCACCCACAGCGTAGACAACTGCGCCCGTACTTGACACGGCCCTACTGTCCTCGGTCTGATGGACACGGTTGGTTCAGGTTGCATGTCATGCTCCATCCCCGGTATGGAGGATGCGGGCTGCATTTTCCTCTTCGGCTATAACCCTGCCGATTCGCACCCCATCGTCGCAAGGCGTATCGTGCGAGCCAAAGAAAAGGGTTGCAAGATCATCGTCGCCGATCCGCGCCATATCGAAACCGCGCGTATCGCCGATCTCTACCTTCCGATCAAGAACGGTTGCAACGTTGCGTTCCTCAACGCCTTTGCCAACTGCTTGGTTAACGATGGCCTCTACGACAAGGAATTCGTCGCCGAGCACACGAACGGCTTTGACGAGTGGTGGGAGACCATCAAGAACTACACTCCCGAATCCGTACAGGACATCACGGGTGTCGAGCCCGCGCTGATCCACCAAGCTGCCGAGATGTACGCCACGGCGAAGCCCTCTGCCATCATTGGCTGGGGCATGGGCGTATGCCAGCAGAAGCAGAACCTGAAGACGGTGCACACCATCGCCTCCATCGCCTGCGTTGCCGGCCAGATCGGCAAACCCAATTCCGGTCTCGCGCCCGTGCGTGGCCAGAATAACGTCCAGGGCTCCTGCGATATGGGCATGCTGCCCAACCTGTACCCTGGCTACCAGAAGGTCACCGACCCGGCAGTGCGTGCCAAGTTTGCCAAGGCTTGGGGCGTGCCCGAGGAAAAGCTCCCGCTCGAGGAGGGCTACAAGCTCACCGACCTGGGCCACCTGGTCGACGAGGGCAAGGTGCACTGCTTCTACAACTACGGCGAGGACCCGGTGCAGACCGAGCCCGATTCGGCCGGCATGCGCAAGACGCTCTCCGAGCTGGATCTGTTCATTTGCCAGGACATCTTTATGACGCAGACGACCATGCTCGCTGACGTCATCCTGCCTGCTACCTCTTGGGGCGAGCACGAGGGTGTCTTTACCGCATCCGACCGTAGCTTCCAGCACTTTGACGCGGCCGTTCCGCCCAAAGGCGAGTGCCGTCACGACTGGGAGATCTTCGCGGACCTGTCCACGCGCATGGGCTACCCCATGCACTACGACAACACCGAGCAGATCTGGAACGAGTGCATTAGCCTGTGCCCCAACTTTGTGGGCGCGACCTACGAGAAGATGGCTCCCGAGGGCGGTTACGCCCAGTGGCCCGTCAAGAGCACCGATGTGAACGACCACGGTACGCCCGACATGTTCGCTGGTGGCAAGTTCACCACCAAGGACGGCCGCGCCAACCTGATGGCGCACGACTGGGAGGCGCCCTCCGAGCTTCCCGACGATGAGTACCCGCTCATCCTGTGCACCGTCCGCGAGGTCGGCCACTACAGCTGCCGTTCGATGACCGGCAACTGCAAGACGCTTGCGCTGCTCGCCGACGAGCCCGGCTTTGTCCGCATGAATCCCGCGGACGCCCAGGCGCGCGGCATCAAGAATGGCGACATCGTCTCGATTCACAGCCGCCGCGGCCAGGTATACAGCCGCGCCGACGTGAGCGATCGCATCAACAAGGGCACGGTCTACATGACCTACCAGTGGTGGATCGGCAAGTGCAACGAGCTGACCATTCACAAGGTCGACCCGGTCTCGCATACGCCCGAGGACAAGTTCTCCGCCTGCCAGGTCGACGCTATCGCCGACCAGGTCTGGGCTGAGGGCGAGGTGGAGCGTCAGTACACCGAGCTCAAGCAGGCTCTGGTGGACGCCGCCGCTCCCCAGGACGTTGAGCCCGGCGCCGCCAAGTTCGACGACGAGACGCACGTGAATCAAATCGTGTAGTCCCGTTCTCGTTGGCTTTTTGGGCCGGGCGTCCCGTACGTTCGGGAGCCCGGCCCGTTATTTTGAAAGGAAGTGGGGATGAACCGCTTCATCGACATCAACCCGGAGAGGTGCATCGGCTGCGGAACATGCCAGTCCGCCTGTGCCGACGCCCACCGGATGCAGGGTCTTCAGGATACGCCGCGCCTGGCGCTCGTGAAGACCGGCGGTATTTCGGCCGCCCTTGCCTGCCACCATTGCGAGGGTGCCCCCTGCGCCGAGGTTTGCCCGGTGAATGCCATCGAGCACGATGGCGACCGCATCCACGTCAAGGAGCAGGAGTGCATCGGGTGCAGGCTGTGCGCCATCGCGTGCCCCTTCGGAGCCATCCATCCCGATGGCACGTCTATCGCCGGTGTCGCTGGCATGTGCGACCCGACGCCTTCGTATCCTAAGTCCCTGAGCAGCCTGCTTACGTGGGCTCCCGGCCAGTACACCTGCGCCGTCAAGTGCGACCTGTGCGCCTTCGATCCGGACGGCCCGCATTGTGTGGCGGCGTGCCCCACCAAGGCGCTGACCGTCATGGGCGGCGCGGCCGATCGCGAGCTCGACGAGGCCAAGCGCCTGCGCTCGATCGAAAACGGTCCAGTCGTCGACGTTACCGCTGTGGCCCAGGGCCTCTCCGAGAAAGCAGAAGGGAGCGTAAACAATGGATAGCATGACGCTGTTTATCGCATCGCTTGCCGTCTCGTGCATCGGTGCGCTCGCCTCGGTTCTGCTGATCAAGGCCGATAACGCCGCCAAGACCGCCGGCTGCCTTATCGGCGCCGTCGCGGCCGTGCTGTCGTTCATCGCGGGCCTCGAGGCCGTGCTTGGCGACGTTTCGTCCCTCAACACGGTCTTCTTTTTCCCGTTCGCCCGTCTCGAGCTCTTGCTCAACGGCCTTGCGGGCCTGATCGTGGTCCTCATCTCAATCCTCGCCTTTGCGGGCTTCACCTACGGTCTGTCCTACTTCGATGAGTACCCGGGCAAGGTCGGGCGCGCCGGTTTCTTCATGAACACCTTCGTCGCCTCGATGATGCTCGTCATCACCGCCGACAACGTGTTCTGGTTCCTGGTCGCCTTTGAGCTCATGTCCCTTACGAGCTACTTCCTTGTCGTTATCGAGGAGAACAAGAACTCCATTAGGGGCGGTTGGCTCTACTTCGTCATCGCGCACGTGGGCTTTGTCCTTATCATGGCGAGCTTCCTGCTCATGACCAACGGCGTGGGCGGTTCCTTCAGCTTCAGTGATTTCCGTACGCATGACTTTGGACCCGCCGTCTCCTCCGCGTGCTTCGTCCTCGCGTTCTTCGGATTCGGCGCAAAGGCCGGTATCATCCCGCTGCACTCCTGGCTGCCCCAGGCGCACCCCGAGGCGCCGTCCAACGTGTCCGCCCTCATGTCCGGCGGCATGATCAAGATCGGCATCCTGGGAATCCTCAAGGTCGGTCTCGACCTGCTCGCGGGTTCGGGCGTCCAGCTCTGGTGGGGCCTCATGGTCCTGGTCTTCGGATCCATCTCGTCGGTCCTGGGCGTCGTCTACGCCCTCCACGAGCACGACATTAAGCGCCTGCTGGCCTACCACTCCGTCGAGAACATCGGCATCATCTTGCTCGGTGTCGGCGCGTCCATGACGGCGCACGCCCTGGGCAACGACGTCATCGCGACGATCGCGCTCATGGCCGCCCTCTACCACACGCTCAACCACGCCATGTTCAAGGGCGAGCTGTTCCTCGGCGCGGGCTCCCTGCTCTATGCCACGGGTACGCGCAACATGGAGAAGATGGGCGGCCTGTTCCGCCGTATGCCGGTCACGGCCGTCTGCTTCCTCATCGGTGCCCTTGCCATCTCGGCTATCCCGCCGCTCAACGGCTTCGTTTCCGAGTGGTTCACCTACCAGTCCCTGTTCAACATCTCGACGCTCTCCGATCCGGTCGTCATGGTGTTCGCCGTCGCCTCCGCGGCCGCCCTCGCCATCACCGGTGCCCTGGCCGTCACGTGCTTCGTGAAGGCCTACGGCGTCTCGTTCGCGAGCAGCCCTCGTTCCCAGGAGGCCGCGAACGCCAAGGAGTCCCCGGCTCCGATGTTGTTCTCGCAGATGCTCCTCGCGGCCATCTGCGTGGTGCTGGGAATCGGCTCTCCCGTCATCGCCCCGGTTCTGGGCGACGTCGCCCAGAGCGTGCTTGCCGGCTCTGCCATCACAGCCACCTCGGGCGTGTCTCTGGTGAACGAGATTTCCGGTGCCGCCACCTCCACCCCCGCGATCGCCATCGCGCTCGTGGTCCTCACCGGCCTCGCGTTCGTGTTGAGGTCCTGCCTCGGCACCAAGGCCCCCGCTAAGAAGACCGACCCTTGGGCGTGCGGCTACGAGCCCAACGAGCACATGCCCGTCGTCGCCACGAGCTTCGCGTCAGACGTAGAGCTCTTCATGGGCCCGCTCTACACCCTGCGCGAGGTATGCACCAAGATCTGCTGGTCCATCGCGCACGTGTTCCAGAAGCTCACCGGTGTCGCCCAGGGCGTTGAGCCCCTGCCCGACCGCTTCCTGGTCGATGCACCGAGCGAGGGTGCCGATAAGCTGGCCGGCCTCGCCTCCAAGATTGAGGGCGGCAACTACTCCGTATACATCTGCTACATCGTCGCGGCGCTCGTGGTCTTCCTCGTGCTCGCCGTGGTCATGGTCTAGAGAGGGGAGAGGATATTATGAACATCGTTCTTGCGATAGCGCAGGGCCTCGTGGTCATGCTGGTCGCGCCCTTCTTCTCCGGCCTCGCCCGTGTGATTCGCGCGAAGATGCACAATCGCCGCGGTCCGTCCATCCTTCAGGATTACCGGGACCTCGCGAAGCTCATGGCGCGTCCCGAGTCCGTGAGTTCCGACTCGAGCTTCGTGCTGCGCATCATGCCGCCGCTGTTCCTCGCGGTGTCGTTCATGCTCGCCATGGGCCTGCCCATGTTCACGCTCGAGAGCCCCATGCCCGTCTTTGGTGACGCCATCACCATCATGTACGCGCTCGCGCTGTCCCGCTTCTTCTTCGCGCTGTCCGGCGTGGATTCCTCCAACGCCTACGCGGGCTTCGGCGGTATCCGCGAGCTCCTCATGAGCGTGCTCATCGAGCCGTCCATGCTCATCGCGCTGTTTACCGTCGCCATCGTGTGCGGCTCCACGGACATTGCGACCATGGGTCAGCACATCGTTACGGGCAACGTCTCGAGCGTCGTCGCCGTCATCCTCGCCGGCGTCGCCTTCGCGGCTGCCTGCTATATGGAGCTCGGCAAGCTTCCGTTCGATCAGGCCGAAGCCGAGCAGGAGCTCCAGGAGGGCCCGCTCGCCGAGCTCTCCGGCCCGTCCCTGGCCATGATGAAGCTCGCCATGGGCATGAAGCAGGTCGTGGTCGTCGCTTGGTTCACCTCCATCTTCATCCCCTGGGGAGAGCCCGCGACCATCGGCGTCACCGCTCTCGTGGGCGCCGTCGTCTTCCTTGTCAAGTGCCTGGTCGATTTCGTTGTCTGCGGCGTGCTCGAGAACTCCGTTTCCCGTTCGCGCTTCAAGGTGCTCGGTAACCAGACCTGGGCCGTCGTCGGCATCGCGGTCCTCGCGTTCGTCTTCGTCGTCGTAGGCGTGTAGGGAGAAGGGAGAAACTATGTCAATCGAATCGAGCTTGTCCCTCTTTGCCATGGTGGCGATCGCCGTCCCCATGCTGGGCTCCCTGCTCATCGTCATGCTGCCGCGTCCCTACGCTAAATGGATCTGCGCCTTTGCCGGCGGCATCGCCACGGTCGCTTCCGTTGGCTTGGCCGCGACGTTTGCCGGAAACGGCATGAACGCGGTCGATGTAACCTGGGCGAGTATGGGCCAGACCTTGGTCATGGGCTTCATATTCGACCGGATGAGCACGCTGCTCGCACCCGCGTTCGTCGCTATCGGCCTGCTCGTCGTCATCTATTCGTTCCCGTACATGAGCGATAAGAACAAGGAGCATCCCGACGCGCCCCGTCGCCGCTTCTACGTGTACTTCTCCACGTTCATCGGCGCCATGGCCGGTCTCGCCTACAGCTCCACCATCGTCGGCCAGCTCGTTTTCTTCGAGATCACCGGCGTGTGCTCCTGGGGCCTCATCAGCTACTACATGACGCCCACGGCCAAGAAGGCCGGTATGAAGGCGCTCATCATCACCCATATCGGCGCTCTGGGACTCTACATCGGCGCGGCCTTCCTGTTCGCCGGAACCGGCACGTTCGCGCTGAGCGCGATCTCCCAGCTCGATTCCGGTATGAAGACCGTCGTGCTGCTGCTCATCCTGTTCGCCGCTTGGGCCAAGTCCGCCCAGTTCCCGCTCTACATGTGGCTGCCCTCCGCAATGGAGGCCCCCACGCCCGTTTCCGCCTACCTCCATGGCGCGTCCATGGTGAAGGTCGGCGTGTGCGTGTTCGCCCGCGCTCTTGCGAGTGCCGGCGATATCCCCGAGATCGTCGGTTGGGTCGCCATCATCGACGCCGTCGTGACCATGCTCCTCGGTTTCCTCATGTACCTGCCCCAGAAGGATATGAAGCGCCTGCTCGCCTTCTCGACGATCGCGCAGCTCGCCTACGTGTTCTTCGGCCTGGGCCTCTCCGTGTTCGGAAGCCAGATGGCGTTCAACGGCGCCGTCGAGCACATCTTCAACCACGCGTTCACCAAGACCCTGTTCTTCCTCATCGCCGGCTCCCTCAGCTTCACGCTGGGAACCCGTATGTTGCCCAAGATCCAGGGCCTCATGAAGAAGTACCCGGTCACGGGCGTGGGCTTCGCGGTCGCCGCGACCGCTATCGCCGGCGTGCCCCCCATGAGCACGTTCTTCTCCAAGTTCCAGATTATTTCCGGTGGCTTCGCGGTTGGTGCTTCCAACACGGTCATCTTCGTCCTCGTGTGCGTCATGGTCGTCGAGACCGTCGCCACCTTCGCATGGTTCCTGCGTTGGATGGGTAAGGTCCTGCCCGGTGAGCCGAGCGAGACCGTGGCCGCCGGCCAGCCCCTTCCGCGCGCCATGGCGTTCGTGTTCGTCGTCCTCATGATCATGGTCGTCGTCGCCGGTCCTCTGTCCTCTAGTTGGATGGGTTAGGAGGTAGGACATGGGTTATTCGTTAGTCAATATCCTGGGCGGTCTTCTGATCGTGACCTCCACCATGGTGGTCGTCTCGAAGACCATCCCGTCCGCCATTAAGTGGTACGCGATCCAGTCGGTTGTCCTGGTGGGCGTGCTGCTCACCCTGGGCCTCACCACCGGTGCCACCGAGCTTCTCATGTGGGCCGCGTCGGCCTTCGTCACCAAGGTGATCCTCGTTCCGTTCATTCTCAACCGTGCCTACAAAAAGATGGGTTCGCCTGCCGATAGCACGCTGACCTCCTCCATCAAGCCGGCCTGGACCATCATCCTCACCGGTCTGGAGGTGGCCATCTGCTTCGCGGTGGTCACGCGCCTGAGCCTGCCCACCGCTGAGGTGGCTACTCCGGCCCTCGCCATCAGCTTCGCGCACTTCTTCGTCGGCCTCACGTGCATCATCTCCCAGCGCAACATCCTCAAGCAAATCTTCGGGTACTGCCTTATGGAGAACGGTAGCCACGTGACGCTCGCCCTGCTCGCGCCCACGGCCCCCGAGATCATCGAGATCGGCATCGCCACCGACGCCATTTTCGCCGTCATCATCATGTCCGCCGTCGTCGTGAGGATCTGGAACGACACCAAGTCGCTCGACTCCCACGACCTGACCGAATTGAAGGGGTAGGCCATGGATGTTTCAATGCTGACGGTCGCCCTGCTCGCTTGTCCCCTCGTGTTCTCCCTGATTATGGCTGCGCTCCCCAAGACGACGTCCTACAGCGTCTTTGCGGGGCTCAACACCATCTCCGTCGCGGCGACCCTCGTCCTTTCGGTCGTCACCGCGGGAACCATGCTCTCGAGCGGGCAGAATATCGACGCTTTGGGCCTGTGGCTCCATCTCGATTCGCTCTCGTCGATCTTCGTCCTTCTGGTAGGCATCATCGGGTTCATCACCGGCGTGTACTCCATCTCCTATATCAAGATCGATATCGAGGAGAAGACCATGCCGGCCGAGCGCACCAAGCAGTACTACGCGCTGTTTAGCCTGTTCGTTTTCACGATGCTGCTCGCCTGCCTGTCCAACAACATCATCCTCACCTGGGCGGCGGTCGAGGCCACCACGTTGTCGACCGTGTTCCTCGTGGGCATCTACAAGAACAAGCAGGCGCTCGAGGCGTCTTGGAAGTACGCGATGGTCTGCACCGCCGGCGTGGCCTTCGGCCTGTTCGGCACGCTGCTCATCTACGCGAACGCCGCCGATATCATGCCCAACGCGCATGAGGCAGCCTTCCTCACCTCCATCATGCCCTACGCCGACCAGTTCGACCCGATGCTCGTGCGCCTCGCGTTCGCGTTCATCGTGATCGGCTTTGGCACCAAGGCGGGCCTGTTCCCCATGCACACTTGGCTGCCCGACGCGCACTCCCAGGCTCCGAGCCCGGTCTCCGCGCTGCTCTCGGGCGTGCTGCTCAAGTGCGCCATGCTGGTGATCATCCGCTTCTACTCCCTGTCCATCATCACGGTGGGCGACACCTATCCGCGTACGCTCCTGCTCATCCTGGGCACGCTGTCCATCCTGGTGGCCGCCCTGTGCATCTTTAAGCAGGACGATATCAAGCGCCGCTTCGCGTACTCCTCCGTCGACAACGTCGGCGTGGTCGCGCTGTGCCTGGGTATCGGTGGTCCGCTCGGTATCGCCGCCTGCCTGCTGCACTGCATCTTCCACGGTTTCACGAAGGCGCTCGCCTTCTGCATGGCCGGTAACATCCAGCACATCTACCACACCCGCGACCTGAACAAGATCAAGGGCGTCGTCGAGATCGCTCCCGTCACGGCAGCGCTCACCATCATCGCCCTGCTCGCGCTCGCCGCCTTCCCGCCGTTCGCCCTGTTCATCTCCGAGTTCCTCACCTTCGTGGCCGGCGTCCAGTCCGGTCCCATCTGGGTGGTCGTGCTCGTGGCCATTGGCCTCACCGGCGTGTACTTTGCCCTTACCGGCATCGCGCTCAAGTCCATCTTCGGCAAGGCGCCCGAGGGCATGAAGCGCCACGAGGTGCCCGCCCTCATGATCATCCCCGAGATCGCCCTCGCGATCGTGGTCATGTGGTTCGGTATCGCCACCCCGGTCGCCATCACGAGCGGCGTCGAGGATGCAACGTCCGTCGTTTTGAACCAGAGCGTCGAAGAGCTCCACGAGGCTCCTCTCTACCGCATGGTGTTCAGTTCCCAGACCAAGACAAGCGAGGTGAATTAGCACCATGGCAGAACCTGAAAAGAAGGACTACGCTCGTCGTTGCGAAAGCCACGTCGAGGCCCTGCGCGCCGCAGTGCCGGGCGCTATCGAGAAGGTCGAGTGGCAGTGCGAGGACCAGCTGACGATTACCGTCAAGCAGGACAAGCTGCCCGAGGCCGTCCACTACCTGTACTACGAGCGCTACGGCTGGATTCCCGTGATCATCGGCAACGATGAGCGCAGCCTGTGCGGCCGTTACGCCGTGTATTACGTCATCTCCATGGAGGGGGAGGACCCCGGCTGGGTGACCGTGCGCACCGAGGTCGATCCCGCCAAGATGACGTTCCCGTCCGTGACGCCGTTCGTCCCCGCCTGCGTGTGGGGCGAGCGCGAGCTGCGCGACATGTTCGGCCTGATCCCCGAGGGTCTGCCCGACCGTCGTCGCCTCGTGCTGCCCGATGATTGGCCCAGCGGCCTGTATCCGCTGCGCAAGGACTCCATGGACTACCGTTTCCGTCCCGCTCCCGCGAGCGACATGGAAAACTACGAGTTCTTGGCCGACACCAAGGGCAAGGAGACCACACTCGTCCCCATGGGTCCGTTGCACATTACCTCCGACGAGCCCGGCCACTTCCGCCTGTTCGTCGAGGGCGAGACGATCGTCGACGCCGACTACCGTCTGTTCTACGTGCACCGCGGCATGGAGAAGGTCGCCGAGACGCGCCTGAACTATGACGCCGTGACGTTCCTCGCCGACCGAATCTGCGGCATCTGCGGCTGCGCCCACTCGGTGGCCTACGCCGAGGCTGTCGAGCGCGCCCAGGGCATTCACGTCCCGCCGCGCGCGCAGTACATCCGCGCCATCATGCTCGAGGTCGAGCGCCTGCACTCGCACCTGCTCAACATTGGCCTCGCATCGCACTACACCGGCTTCGATTCCGGCTTCCAGCAGTTCTTCCGCGTTCGCGAGAAGTCCATGGACCTGGCCGAGAAACTCTCCGGCCACCGTAAGACCTATGGCCTCAACGTGATCGGCGGCGTGCGTCGCGACATTTTGGCCGAGCAGAAGCTCTCCACGCTCACGACCATCCACCAGCTGCGCTCCGAGGTTCAGGAACTCGTCGACATGCTGCTCTCCACGCCCAACTTTATTGAGCGTACGAGTGGCATCGGCATTCTGGATCGCAAGATCGCACGCGACTTCTCGCCGGTCGGCCCGCTCATGCGTGGCTCGGGCTATGCCCGCGACGTGCGCTTTGACCATCCCTTCGACGGCTACGCTGATCCGGACGTTCAAAAGATGCACGCCGCCACGGCCGACACCTGCGATGCCTTCGGCCGTACCGCCGTTCGCATCCAGGAGGTCTACGATTCGATCGACATGATCGAGACCATGCTCGAGAACTGCCCGTCGGGCCCCATCCTCACCACGGATTGGGAGTACGCCCCGCACAAGTACGCCATCGGCGCCACCGAGGCGCCGCGCGGCGAGGACGTGCACTGGGCCATGCTCGGCAACAACCAGAAGTGCTACCGCTGGCGCGCCAAGGCGGCCACGTACAGCAACTGGCCGGTCCTGCGCTACATGTTCCGCGGCAACACCGTGGGCGACGCGGCACTGATCGTCGGTTCGCTCGACCCGTGCTACTCCTGCACCGACCGCGTGACGGTGACCGATGTCGCCGCCAAGCGCGACCACGTGCTCGACAAGGAGCAGTTCGAGAACGTCTGGCGCGACAAGTCGCCGCTTGCGGGTGAGGGCACCATGGCCGCCCCGCTCGATGAGGAGGCGCTCTAATATGCTGAAGCTTTGGAAGGTTAACGCCAAGGCCGGCGACGCGACGGTCAAGTACCCGTTTGCGCCGTTTCCCACCAACAAGGACATGCGCGGCAAGCCCGAGCACAACGCCGAGCTCTGCATCGCCTGCGGTGCCTGCGGCGTGGCGTGCCCGGCCGATGCCATTCGCATGGACACCGACCTTGCGGCCGATACCATTACCTGGTCGATCGACTACGGTCGCTGCATCTTTTGCGGCCGCTGCGAGGAAGCCTGCCCCATGGAGGCCATCAAGCTCACCGAGGAGTTTGAGCTGGCCGTCATGAGCAAGGACGACCTCACCAGCAAGAGCGTCTATACGCTCGAGCACTGCTCGCGCTGCGGCAAGCCGTTTGCCCCGCACAAGGAGATCGACTACGCCAAGCGTCTGCTGCAAAAGGCCGGCGGCATGGAGGCCGAGCAGGCCGCCCGTACCGTGCGCGTGTGCCAGGAGTGCAAGCGCGAGCTCGACGCCCTGCGCGCCGCCTCGGCCGTAAAGACCGGCAACGCTGCCGGCATGGCTGCCAACGAGACGCTTGCGTCCGGTGAGCCCCAGGGCCCCGGCATGGAGTATCTGGGCGGCCACGGCGTGAACCCGGAGTATATCGACCGCGAGCTCAACCCCGATGCGCCCGAGATCCCCGCCGGTCCTGCGCCGGTCGAGGGCATCATCATGGATTTTGAAACGAAGGAGGAGTAACCATGGCCGAACCCACGCTTTTGCCCGAGCGGCTTCAGTACCGCCCGACCAAGATCGAGCTCGACGAGAGCATCGAGAAGGCCAAGGCGACCCTTCTTAAGAAGATCAAGCGCTCGGTGTACGTCTACCGTGTTGACTGCGGTGGCTGCAACGGCTGCGAGATCGAGATCTTCGGTTCCATCACGCCCGTCTTCGACGTCGAGCGCTTTGGCATCAAGGTCGTGCCCTCGCCCCGTCACGCCGATGTGCTGCTGTACACCGGCGCTGTGACGCGTGCCATGCGCATGCCGGCCCTGCGCGCCTTTGAGGCCGCACCCGATCCCAAGATCGTGGTGTCCTATGGCGCGTGCGGCTGCACCGGCGGCATCTTCTACGACAACTACTGCGTCTGGGGCGGCACGGACAAGATCTTGCCGGTCGACGTCTACATCCCCGGCTGCCCGCCCAGCCCCGCGCAGACCGTCTACGGCTTTGCCATGGCGCTCGGTCTGCTGGACCAAAAGCTCCATGCCGAGACCACGGTGGAGGCCGCCGGCGAGCAGGCCGATATCCTGCACCCCGGCGTGCCGTACAAGCTGCGCGTGGCCATCGAGCGCGAGGCTCGCGCCATGAGCGGCTACCGTTACGGCCGCGATTTGGCCAACGAGTTTATGGACACGCTCGAGGGTGCGCCCAAGGGCGATATCCGCGGTGCCATGGCGCTGCTCATCGACAAGCAGGACGATCCGCGCCGCGTTGAGGTCTACTCGGCGCTGCAGGATCTGGTGCTGGCCGGAGGTCGCTAGATGGAGCTTACGGACCGCTCTGGTTACTTTGCGGGTCCCGGCATGCTCGGCGGCTCCTTTGGCGATGCCTCGCGCGCAAGCGACGAGGCCGCCGAGGGCGTCGCCGACCCCTGCCTGGGTCATGCGCCCGACCAGGTGGTCTTCTACGAGCTCACGCGTAAGTTTGTGGAGACCGAGGAAGACGTTCCCCAGGAGGCCTGCGACGTGCTGTACTACACGCTCGCCGTGGGCCACCACACCGGCGTGCTCGACTGCTTTGAGCCGCGCCTGTCGGTGCCGGTGGACGTGTTTTATTCGCTCGTCGACGCGCTGCCGGAGGGGGAGGCCAAAACCAAGTTCGAGGCCATCCGCTCCTTTGGTGAGTGCCAGCTCGACAAGGCGGCGGTGCCGTCACTGCTCGAGGCCTGCGATGCGCTGCTCGACGAGCGCGGTTTTCGCGGGTCGGCCAAGGCCGGCATCTCGGTTTTCGATGACGACTTTGGCCTGCATGCCCAGCAGGTCGCGTTCTTAATGAAGTTTCGCGATCTGGTTGAGCGCGTGCGCGATGTGTCGGGCGTGTATCTGACGGGAAGGTTGCAGTAATGGGTCGCGTTGTGGATGGCCGTGTGAACGGCGCCCCGTTTGCGGGTATCGTGCTCACGGCGGGAAGCGTGCTGCGTGCCGACGATGCCGCCGGCCCCGTGCTCTCCAAAAAGATGGAGGACGCGCCGCTTGCCGGCTGGTACACCATCGATGGCGGTCAGACGCCCGAGGATGACATCATCGAGGTCAAGCGCGAGCGTCCGCCGCGTTTGGTTTTGGTCGATGCCGCCGACATGGCGCTGCCCGTTGGCGCCATCCGCTTGCTCGAAAAACGTGACGTGGCCCGCAAGTCGATGTTCACCACACATTCGCTTCCCTTGTCGATTCTGATCGAAGAGATTGAGCAATCGTGCGAAGATATCGTCTTCATAGGGATTCAGCCGGGCGATACGGAGTTCTATGACCCCATGTCCCCGGAGGTCTTTGACGCCGTCGACGCCGTGTACGACGCCGTGGCCGCCAACGACTTTTCCCACTTTGTCCGCTTGGGGCAAGAGCAATAGGAGTGCTTGTCCCTGCTGATTAGGAAAGAAGTGATTGACATGGCAGATTCCAAGGCAGAATATCCCGCTCCCGATTGCCTGGCGCCCGCCGCGATCGAGGCTAAGACCGAGGCCGCCGGCGTGACCAAGGCCAACCTGCCGGTCGCAAAGGCCTTTCTGTTGGCAATGTTCGCCGGCGCGTTCATTGCCTTCGGTGGCCTGTTCTTTACCGTGTTCTTGAGCGATAGCACGCTGGGCTGGGGCGCTCAGCGCGTCGTGGGCGGCCTGTGCTTTTGCCTGGGCCTGGTGCTGGTGCTGGTGTGTGGCGCCGAGCTGTTCACCGGCAATTCGCTTATGGTCTGCGCGCTCAAGAGCAAAAAGATCACCTTGGCCCAGATGCTCAAGGCTTGGGCCGTCGTGTGGGTCGGTAACTTTGTCGGTGCCCTGTTCATTGTCTTTTTGGTGTACATGGCCGGCATCTATAAGCTCAACGGCGAGGCGGTCGCCAATTCCATGGTGAGCGTCGCCGCCGGCAAGGTGACGATCGACTGGGTGACGATCTTCTTCCGCGGCATCCTGTGCAACATCTTTGTGTGCCTGGCCGTGTGGATCGGTACCGCCGGCAAGACTGTGGTCGATAAGGTTGTGGGCATTTTGCTGCCCATCGCCGCCTTTGTGGTCTGCGGTTTTGAGCACTGCGTCGCCAACATGTACTTTTTGCCCATGGGTGCCGTGATGCACGCGTGCGGCTATGGTGCCGACGTCGCCGGCGCCGATGCGCTCAACGCCGCGGGCATTGCGTTTAACCTATCCGCCGCCACGCTGGGCAACATTGTGGGCGGAGCGGTCCTGATCGCGCTCGGCTACTGGTTTATCTACGCCAAGAAGTCCGAGGCGTAAGGTACCGTCTGTTTGACGTTGGGCCTCCCGCGGGGCGTTGCCGTGCGGGAGGCTTTTTGGGTCTGGGGCTCGTTGGCTGGCTTTTGGCTTGTTGTGTTTGGCTGATGAAAGGGGTAATCGAGATGGCATCTGCTGTGAAGCGTGACGGTCGCGCCGTGGTGACCACATGCGGGGGATGCTATGCCGATTGCGCCTTTGCGGCACGCGTCGAGGACGGTCGCGTGGTGGCCGAGTTGCCGGTTACGGGGCATCCGTGCACGGCGCGAGCCCTGTGCGCCCGCGGACGGCATCGCCTGGCAATGCCGTTTGACGAGCGCGACCGCATTGTGCACCCCATGCGACGCCGCCGGGATGGCTCGGGGTTCGATGCGATTACCTGGGACGAGGCGTTTGCCCAGATTGCCGAGCGCCTTTTGGGGATTGTTGACGGGCATGGTCCGCGCGCGCTGGGCATGACGCTCGGCGTTCCCTCGTTCGACCGCTACTGGGCGTATCGTTTTATGCATGCGCTGGGCTCGCCCAACGTGTACGGTGCCGATGGCGCCTGCGAGGTAAGTCGACTTACCGGTTGGGAGCACAGCCTGGGCTATAGCCCCGCCTCCGACCTGGCACATACCGACTGCATCATGTACCTGGGGCGTTCCATCGTCGATTCATCGACGATGGGGGCCGTCGATGCGCTCAACGATGCGCGCCGGCGCGGGGCGAAGATTATCGTGGTCGACCCCCGGCGCAGCGGCTCCGCCGCGCTTGCCGACCGCTGGCTGCGCGTGCGCCCGGGCTGCGATTTGGCACTACTGCTGGGCATCGCCCACGTGTTGATTGCCGAGGGCCTGTACGACCACGAGTTCGTTGCCCGCTATACCACGGGTTTTGACGAGCTGGCGCAGGCGGCCAGTGCTTGGACGCCCGAGTGGGCCGAGTCGATGTGCGACGTGCCGGCCGCAGAGATTGTCGCCACGGCGTGCGATCTCGCTGCCGCCGCGCCTGCCGCTGTGGTGGATGCGGGCTTTCACGGTGGCATCGGTATCGCGTATGCCAATAGCACCCAGACCGCGCGCGCTATCTGCTTGGTCGATGTGCTGCTGGGCTGCATCGGACACGCGGGCGGCGCCCTCAATCCGTCCACGCCGCTTGTGTTGGGCAACCTCGATCCCGCACGCTTTGCGATGCCGCCGGTGCCGCGTGGGCCCAAGCTGGGGTCCGAGCGCTATCCGCTGGTTGATCCGGTGCGCGGCCTGTGCACGACCATCGGTCAGTCGATTCTTGCCGGCGATTTGCGTGGGCTCATTGTCTATGCCAGTAACCCCGGTGCGGGCTATGGCAACGCCGATGCGTGGCTTGGCATCTTGCAGCAGCTTGACTTGCTCGTGACGATTGATATTCGCTGGTCCGAGACGGCGCGCGCTTCTGATTTCGTGCTGCCCGACGTGACGTATCTGGAGGCTGACCGCGGCGTGGGAACGGTGACAGGCGCCAACGATGCGCGCGTGTTCTACCGCAATGCCGTGCTGCCCGTGCAGCATGACGACACACGTCCCGGTCGGGAGATTTTTGCCGGTCTGGCGCAGGCGTGTGGCGTGGGCGAGTACTTCCAGTTTACGTCTGACGATCTGGCGGCTGCCCAGGTGGCGCCTTTTGGGATCGATCTGGACGAGCTCAAGGAGCGCGGCTGGGCCGATACGGGCATGGCGCTGCCGACGCGTACGGGCGAGCCGGCGATTCCCTTGGATGGCGGCAAAATTGCGCTGGCAAGTGACGTATGGGAGCGTGCCGGCCTGGGTCGTGTACCCAACTGGATTGCTCCCATGGTGGAGCCTGGCCCGGGGATGTTTCGCCTCATTAGCGGCAACCGTCCCTTTGAGTCGCACACCTCGCGAAGGCTTGCGGCGGCTGGCGCCGCCGAGGCGGGTTCCGACTTGGACGCCGTGCAGATGAATGCCGATGCTGCTGCGCACATGGGCATCGCCGACGGCGAGGTCGTTGAACTCGTGAGCGATATGGGCCGCGACCGCGTGCGCGTGGAGACGACGCCGTATCTGCATCCGGCGTGCATCTTCACCTCGGCCGCTCCCGGCGGGCGTTCGTTTGGCGCCGATGCCGGTGGCGCTCAAGCCTTGGGCGTGGGCCCGCTCGACCATACGCCGTTGCGTTGGGACCCGTTGACGGGCGCTGCGCTCACCCAGGAAAACGCCGTTCGCGTGGAAAAGATCACGGAGCACGTGGATAATAACGACTGAATGATTCGGCAGATTGATTCGGCTGGTTTTTGATGAACGACCGACTGATCTGCCCTTGGTTTTGAAAGGCTGCACATGAGCGATAGCCAGAACATGTCCGATGAGGTGCGCACCCGCCTGCGCGCCATTCCTTCCGTCAACGAGCTACTTGCCGAGTGGCCGGTGGTGAAGGCGGCGGGGGAGACCTGCGACGCGGTGGTCCATGCCGCCGTGACGGCTGAGCTCGACGAGGAGCGCGCCGCAATTCGTGCCGGTGCCGCACCGCGGTCTAAGCGCGAGTTGGCCTCGGCCATTGAGTGGCGTGCGCATCGCTCCGCGCTGCCGAGCCTGCGTTCCGCCGTCAACGCCACGGGTGTGGTTATCCATACCAACCTGGGTCGAGCCCCGCTCGCGGAGTCGGCCGCCAAGGCGGTGGCCGAGGTCGCGCGCGGCTACAGCACACTCGAGTACTGCGTGGACACCTGCTCGCGCGGGTCGCGCAAGGAGCATGCCGCGCAGCTCATTCGCTCGCTTACCGGAGCCGAGGACGCGCTGGTCGTTAACAATAACGCCGCCGCCGTGCTGCTAGTGCTGGCGACTCATGCTGCGGGCAAAGAGGTTATCGTCAGCCGCGGCGAGCTTGTCGAGATTGGCGGCAGCTTTCGCATCCCCGATGTCATGGCGGCTTCGGGCGCCAAGCTCGTCGAGGTCGGCGCCACAAACCGCACACACCTGACAGATTATGAGCAAGCCATTACGCCCGATACGGCGATGATCCTTAAGGTCCATCCTTCCAACTATCGCATCGAGGGCTTTCACGAGGAGGTGGGCTCTCGGGAGCTTGCGGCGCTTGCTCACAAGCATGGCCTGCTGTTCTACGAGGACCAGGGCTCGGGCGCGCTGTTGCCCGACGACATCTTGGTGCGCGGCGGCGAAGAAACCACGCCGGCTTCGGTTTCGGCAGGGCTCGATCTGGTGTCGTGCTCGGGCGATAAACTGCTCGGTGCCGCACAGGCGGGCATTATCATGGGCCGTCGCGATCTGGTCCAGGCCTGCGGGTCGCATCCGCTTATGCGTGCCCTGCGCCCGGGCAAGCTCGCGCTGGCGGCGCTCGAGGCTACACTGCGCATTTATATGGACGGCGCCGATGTGGCCCATCGTGAGGTGCCGGTGCTCAACATGCTCACGCTTCCGCAGGCTCATCTGGAGCGTCGTGCCCGCAAGCTCCGCGATCGCATGGCCGCCGGGCTCGATAAGGCGGGTTGCCCGTGCGCCGTTGAGTTGGAGATTGTCGAGGAGTCCTCGACGCCCGGTGGCGGTTCGCTGCCTACCGTTGAGCTGCCCACCATGTGCGTTGCCGTGCGTCTTGAGGACGAGCGCCTGACGGTCGACGCGCTCAAGCGCTCGCTTGTCCAGGACTTCGATACGCCGGTCGTCACGCGTGCCTCGCGCGATCGCATTTTGTTTGACGTCCGTACGCTTGTGGGCGACCGCGATATCGAGACGGCGGCGTCGACGCTAGCCGCATGCGTTGAGAAGGCGATTGCTCGATGAGTGAGGTTCAAGCGTTGGTGGAGTGTCCCGTTATCGTAGGTACGGCGGGACATGTTGACCACGGAAAGTCGGCGCTCATCGAGGCGCTGACGGGCAAAAACCCCGACCGTCTGGAGGTCGAGCGCCGTCGCGGTATGACCGTGGAGCTGGGCTTTGGCGAGCTGGCGCTGCCGAGCGGCAAGATCGTCGGCCTGGTCGACGTGCCGGGCCACGCGCATTACCTGCGCGCCATGGTGCAGGGCGCCACGGGCATCGACGTTGCCGTGCTGGTGGTTTCGGCCGTCGAGGGCGTGATGCCGCAGACCCGCGAGCACGTGCACGTGCTGGAGATGCTGGGTGTCACGTATATGGTAGTGGCGCTGACGATGTGTGACCTGGCCGATGCCGAGATGACCGAGCTTGCCGAGCTCGATGTCGATGACTTTTTGTCGGGTACCGTGTTTGCGGGCGCGCCGATTGTGCCAGTGTCGTCTAAGACGGGCGAGGGGGTCGACGGGCTGCTTGCGGTGCTCGACGATCAGGTAAGTGCCTGCTGGGATGCCTGCCGCGACCGTGCCGAGCGCACCGATGCCGCGCCGCGCCTGCCGATTGACCGCTGCTTTACGATTAAGGGCGTCGGCACTGTCGTAACGGGAACGCTGCACGATGCGCCGGTTGCGGTGGGCGACGAGCTGATGGCTTTGCCGTCGCGTACGGTCTGTCGCGTGCGCGGGATTCAGGTGCATGGCGATACGCCGCGCGCGCTGCCTGGTCAGCGTGTGGCGCTCAACCTAGTTGGTGACGGTGTCGCGGCGCTTGACCGTGGCGAGATGCTGGGCGTGGCGGACCGCTTTGGCCAGACGTTGCGCTTTATGATGACGTTCACCTACCTGGGCCGCGAGGGCACCAAGCCGCGCGTGCTCGAGTCGGGCGCGCGTGTGCATGTGATGGCCGGCACGGCCGAGGTCGTCGGCCGCATCATGCTTTTGGAGGGCGAGGCCCCCATGGCGGTGGGCGAGACCCGTACCGTGCAGGTGCGCCTGGAGGACCCGCTGCCGCTGTGTGCCGGAGACCATGCCGTGGTGCTGTCGTATTCGCCCGTTATGCTCATTGGCGGCGGGCATGTGCTGCTTTCGCGCTGCCGTCGCTCGCGCGAGCTTGCCGAAGGGGAGCGTGCGCTGTATGCGGCGCTCGAGGCTGGAGATATTGCGTGCGCGGTGGATGCGTGGCTGGCGCTGCAAGCGCTGCCGGTTGCGGCTGCTGATGTTACCGCGGCGCTCGATCTTGTTGCCGGTGAGGCTGAGGCGGCGTTACGCGAGTTGGTGGCGAAGGGCGCTGCTTGCGCGCTTGCTGGCTCGGATGGCTCGCTGTATGCAGATGCTTCCGCGCTCGATGCCGCGATGGGTACGCTGGCGGCGACCCTGTCCGCCATGCACGCGGCTGCCCCCAAGGAGACGGGCTTTACGCCCGGCGCCGTCGCCCATGCTGCTTGGCCTACCGCTGATGAGGGCGTTGCCTCGGCTCTGATTGCCGAGGGCTGCTCGCGTGGCGTGTGCGCCGCCGAGGGCGCCGAGGTATTCGATCCGCATTCGGCCGCCGCGGCGGCACGCGTGGTGCGAGAGGCTTGCGAGCGCATCGTCGCGCTGCTTGACGAGGCCGGCCTCGATGCACCGGCGCTTCCCGAGGTGGGCGAACAGCTGCAGCTCGGCCGCGACGCCATGACGCGTGCCCTGCGCGAGCTTTCGCTCAACCGCTCGATCGTTAAGGTCGAGCGTGACGTTGCCCTGTCCGCTGCCGCCGAGGCCCATGCGCGCGAGCTCGTCGCCGCCGCCATCGCCGAAGCCGGCGGTGCTGCCACCACGAGCGTGCTGCGCGAGGCGCTGGGTGTGTCGCGCAAACGTGCCATCAGCATCTTGGAGCATCTAGACGCCGTACGCTTTACGGTGCTCGACAAGGACGCCGGCGGCCTGAGGTCCCTGCGCTAAGCCGGTCACTCGCTCCCGCCTCCTCAGTTGCGGTGGAATAGTTCTTATTTGGAGGCTTTGGCAGCAAATACAGGAACTATTCCACCGCAACTTCTTGTTCGTCTTTTTGGGATGGAGCCGTTTCGGTTTGGTAAAATACCGCCGCACTTGGGAACGGATGGGCTCCGGTGGGCTCCGCGGTCCTCAAAACCGTTGCGAGGCGTGCAAAACGTCTTGGATGTGTTCGATTCACATACGTTCCCGCCATACGCTACCAGCGCTTTTGTGCTCGCGGTCTTGCTGCGTGCCGCAAAGGCGCTGTTTTGTTTTTGCATGAGCTTTTCGTAGCGTCGCTATTTCGGCGGCGGTATTTAGCTTCGTGCACCGGGCTTCGAGCATGCCGATGGAGGTGTTTTGCCGTATGACTACCGTAAGACGGGCCGATCTTTCTTGTGTCGTCCAAGCGGGCGGGCTGTCCTCACGCATGGGCTGCGATAAGGCTCGCATGGCGTTTTGCGGCGAGCCGCTCATCGAACGCGTGCTGGGTCGGCTGGCGCCAGTTGCCGGCGAGTTGGTCGTGACGACTTCGCGTCCCAGCGAGCTTGCCTACCTTGAGGAGCGCACGTTTGGCGGTCTGGTGCCGCGAATAGTGCCGGACCTTGAGGGGCCGGCGGGCGCCATGCGCGGCATCGCGAGTTCGCTGACTGCGGCCCGGCTGCCTCTCGTGGCGATCGTCGCCTGCGATATGCCGTTTGTCTCGCCGGAACTCATCGGCGTGCTTGCCGATCATGTTGAGGCCGAGGCGCTCGATGTGTGCGTGCCGCGCGAGGAGCGGGGGATTGAGCCGCTTTGCGCCGTCTGGCGCCGTGACGCGTGTGCGCCGGTTGCCCAAGAGCTGCTCGCCGGTGACCGTCAGCGAATCCGCTGCCTGATCGACCGGGTGAATGCCGGGTATTTGGACGAGCCTCAGATTGTCGCGGTCGCCGGCTCGACGCTCTGCTTCGAGAACGTCAATACGCCCGAGGAGTTTGCGGCGGCCGAGTTACTCGTCTAGACGATTGGAGTTGCCATGTCTCTCGATATTTGCCCCGACACGGGAGAGCCTTGCACTTGCGATGGTTCCGAGCCCTGTACCTGCGGCTGCGGTGGCTGTGGACATACTGCGGAAGAGGAAGCGGCCGCCGCGGCGTATCGTGAGGCACACCGCGAAGGCCCATCCGGTGATGCCCTCGACCACGAGCGCAAGATTATCGTGTCGTTTGACAGCACCTTCGACGTGATGGAATGCGAGCAGCTGTGCCTGGATGCCGGCGTGCCCGGGCGCATTATGCCTTTGCCCGGCTCCATTACCGCAGGTTGCGGCCTGTGCTGGGCCATGCCGTTCTCGGGCGATGCGCTCGCCGCCTTCCGTGCTGCCACCGAAGGCCGCATAACCCCCGCTGACTACCATCAGCTCGTCCTCTAACCACCAACACCACCACATTGGGGACAGACACCTTTGTGGTGGTTTGGACCACGGGGACGAAACAGCTTTGAAACACGCGATTTGTTCGTCAGGTGCTCAAAAACGCTTCTACCTGCATCGTAATCAAAACGAAACATCTGCTCGTCGGCTTATGCGAAACTTTGCTGCAACAGTGCGATATTATCCATACTCGATAAAGGTCGCGGCGCATGGGGCGCCGCGAACGACACCTTTCTTTTCCACCAATTGGAGGAAGCATGAGCTACACGCAGAAAGTTCTCGACGAGCTCAAGGCCCGCTATCCCGAGCAGCCTGAGTTCATCCAGGCCGCGACCGAGATCCTCGGCACCATCCAGCCGGCGCTCGACGCCCATCCCGAGTACGAGGAGGCCGCCCTGCTTGAGCGCCTCGTCGAGCCCGAGCGCATCGTTATGTTCCGTGTTCCCTGGGTCGACGACCAGGGCAAGGTCCAGGTCAACCGCGGCTACCGTGTCGAGTTCAACTCTGCCATCGGACCCTACAAGGGCGGCCTGCGCTTTAACCCGACGGTCACCCTGGGCATGCTCAAGTTCCTGGGCCTGGAGCAGATCCTCAAGAACAGCCTGACCACCCTTCCCATGGGCGGCGGCAAGGGCGGCTCCGACTTTGATCCTAAGGGCAAGTCCAACAACGAGATCATGCACTTCTGCCAGTCCTTCATGACCGAGCTCTACCGCCACATCGGCCCCAACACCGACGTTCCCGCCGGCGACCTGGGCGTTGGCGGCCGCGAGGTTGCCTACCTGTTCGGTCAGTACAAGCGCCTGACCAATGAGTGGACCGGCGTCCTTACCGGCAAGGGCCTCTCTTTTGGCGGCTCGCTCGCCCGTACCGAGGCCACCGGCTACGGCCTGGTCTACTTTGTGGACGAGTACCTCAAGAGCCGCGGCGACTCCTTCGAGGGCAAGAACGTTGTCGTTCACGGCTCCGGTAACGTCGCCATCTACGCGGTCCAGAAGGTCTCCCAGCTCGGCGGCAAGGTGCTAGCCTGCTCCGACACCCATGGCTGGGTCGAGGATCCCGACGGCATCGACTACACCGTGCTCGAGCATGTCTACAACAAGAAGCGCTCCGGCCACGACAAGGGCGTTACGCTCGCTATGTACGTTGACGAGAAGCCCAACGCCGTGTGGCACGAGGGCGACGGCCGCGGCGTGTGGCAGCTGCCCTGCGACATCGCGCTGCCCTGCGCTCGCGAGAACACGCTGCTGCTCGAGGACGCCCAGGCGCTCGTCGCCAACGGCTGCAAGGTGGTCGGCGAGGGTGCGAACATGCCCACGACCATCGAGGCCACGACTTACTTCCAGGAGAACGGCGTCGCCTTTATGCCCGGTAAGGCTGCCAACGCCGGCGGCGTGCTCGTGTCCGGCCTGGAGATGAGCCAGAACGCCGAGCACCTGTCTTGGACTTTCGAGGAGGTCGACGGCAAGCTCGAGCAGCTCATGCGCGGCATGTTCCACAACGTGGACGACACCGCCAAGGAGTACGGCCAGGAGGGCAACTTCGTCATGGGAGCCAACATCGCCGGCTTCCTGAAGGTCGCCGACGCCATGCTCGCCCAGGGCGTCTGCTAAATCTTCGCTTGATATGGCATGTGATGAGGCTTCCAGCTATCCGGCTGGGAGCCTTTTCTATCCCGGAGGACTCCTCATAACTTGCGGTGATATACGGACTGTTTTGCGTTCCAGAACGGCTAATCAGTCCGTATATCACCGCAAGTTATAGATGAGTGGGTGGATTTTGTCCTAAAACGGTGTGCGGCCCCTCGTTTGGTACACTTGAAAGTACTGGACAAGTGGAGAGATGGGGGAGAACGTGCTCAAGTTCGGTACCTACGTCCGTGTTGGAAACGCGGCCGAAGCCTATGAGCTCTTACAGAAGAACCGCAACAACAAGATTGTGGGCGGTGGTATTTGGATGCGCCTGGGTTCGCGTCGCGTCGCGACGGCGATTGACCTTTCGGCCTGCGGACTCGATCAGGTCGAGGAGACCGAGACCGAGTTTCGCATCGGTGCCATGTGTACCCTGCGTCAGCTCGAACGTCATGCCGGGCTCAACGCGCTTGTCAACAATGTCTTTGAGTTCGCCGTCCACGATATCGTAGGCGTGCAGCTGCGCAATACCGCCACGGTGGGCGGCAGCATCTACGGCCGCTTTGGTTTTTCGGACGTGCTCTCGGCCTTTTTGGCGCTCGATTCCTATGTTGAGCTAACGGGCGCCGGCCGCGTGCCGCTCGCCGAGTTCGTGGACATGGGCTATGTGCGCGACGTGATCGAGCACGTGGTGGTCGTCAAGCACGATTACCGTGCGAGCTACGAGGCCGTGCGCAAGGCCGCGACCGACTTCCCCTCCTTAAACGTCACCGCCGCCTGGTGGGACAACAGCTGGCATGTCACCGTGGGCGCCCGCCCGCTGCGCGCGACCCTGCTGCAGGACGAGGCGTGCGGCCTTATCAACGAGCAGCCTTCCGAGGATGAGTTTCGCGCTCTGGCCACATCCGTGCGTGCCCTGAGTTACGGCACCAACCTGTGGGGCTCGGCCGACTACCGCCTCCGCATCTCTGCCCCGCTGGCGATTCAGGCCGTGCGCCGCGCCGCCGGCATCGAGCTTTCGGCCGCGCTTGCCCGCGAGCTCGAGGGCGTGCAGATTCCTAAGTTTGCCACGGACGAGTATTCCTGCCGCCGCGTGCCCGGCGTCGATTCTAGCGAGGTGCGCTAATGGCTGCCAAACTCATCGATCTTTCCTTTACGCTCAACGGCCGTAAGGTCAAGGTCCAGATTGCCCCCGACACCATGCTCTTTGCGCTTTTGCGCGAGCAGGGTTGCGCGTCGGTGCGCTGTGCCTGCGAAACCACCAACTGCGGCCTGTGCACGGTGTGGCTCGACGGCGACCCGGTGCTGAGTTGCTCGGTTCCCGCGGCGCGCGTCGAGGGTCGTACCATCACCACGCTTGAGGGCCTTAAGGCCGAGTCTGAGGCACTGGCCCGTGCGATGGCCGCCGAAGGCGCCGAGCAGTGCGGTTTTTGCGCCCCCGGCCTCATTATGAACGTGCTGGCGCTTGCCCGCGCCGCCAAGGAGGACCCGAGCCTCGTCGCTACACGCGAGGAGCTCTCGCGCCAGCTCGCCGGCAACCTCTGCCGTTGCAGCGGCTACGAGAGCCAGCTGCGCGCCATCGTGCGCTTCCTCAACGAGTTCGGCGTGCAGGTGGGCTTTGAGATGCCCGAGCTGCCGGTCAACGACACCAGCTGCGACGGTGTCTCCTACAAGCAGATCACTCACAAGCAGCCCAAGAAGGACTCGAAGGCCCTGCTCGAGGGGCGTCCCGTCTACACGGGCGACTTGGTGCCCGCCGGCGCCCTGATCGTCAAACTCAAGCGCAGTCCCTATGCCCGCGCCAAGATCCGCTCCATCGATACGTCGCGCGCACTGAAGGTGCCCGGCGTCGTGGGTGTCTACACCTACGAGGACGTGCCCAAGCGCCGCTTTACCATCGCCGGCCAGAGCTATCCGCAGCCGAGTCCCTACGACCGCCTGATTCTCGAGAACCTGGTGCGTTACCAAAACGAGGAGGTGGCGATTGTCGCCGCCGAGACCGAGGAGGCCGCCGACAAGGCGCTCAAGCTCATTAAGGTCGACTATGAGGTGCTCGAGCCGCTGCTCGACTTTACCCAGGCACTCGATAATGGCATCGTGGTTCACCCCGAGGGCGACGTGACCTTTATGTTCCCGCAGGGCGGCGACGTTCCGCGCAACCTGGTGTGCAGCGGCACGAGCGACTTTGGCGACCTTGACGAGGCCTTCGCCCAGAGCGACATCGTCTTCACCCGCACCTACACCAGCCAAGCCACGCAGACCGCGCCCATGGAAACCTTCCGCGCCTTCGCGACGACCGACGCCTTCGGCCGCATCTCGGTGACCACCTCTACGCAGGTGCCCTTCCACGTGCGCCGCATGGTCGCGCAGTCGCTCGACATTCCGCAGTCGCAGGTGCAGGTCATCAAGCCGCGCATCGGCGGCGGTTTTGGCTCCAAGCAGACGGGCTGCTGCGAGATCTTCGTGGCGTTCGTGACCCAGCAGACCGGTCGTCCGAGCTACTGCTGCTACACGCGTGAGGAGACCATCACCGCGGGCAACTCGCGCCACCAGATGCAGATGACCGTTAAGCTGGGCGCCATGAACGACGGCACCATTACGGCCATCGACCTGCACACGCTGTCCAACGCCGGCGCGTACGGCGAGCACGCTACCACGACGATTGGCCTTTCGGGCCACAAGAGCCTGCCGATCTACAACCACGTGAAGGCGAGCCGCTTTAGCTGGGACGCCGTCTACACCAATACCAACCGCGGCGGCGCGTATCGCGGCTACGGTGCCACCCAGGGCCAGTTTGCCGTGGAGAGCGCCGTCAACGAGCTCGCCGACATGTTGCACATGGATCCCGCCGACCTGCGCCTTAAGAACATCGTGCACGAGGGCGAGATCATGCCGCAGTACTACAACGAGAAGCTCAACGCCTGCGCGCTTGACCGCTGCCTGCTGCGCGCGATGGACATGATCGGATGGCGCGACAAGCCGCTGGCCGTCGACCTGGGCGATCGCGTGCGTGCTCTGGGCTGTGCGCTCACCATGCAGGGCTCGGGCATCTCCAACGTCGATATTGCCGGCATCGATATGCGCCTGGAAGAGGATGGCTTCATTACCATCGGCACCGGCGCCACCGATAACGGCATGGGTGTCGACACGATCCTGGCGCAGATTGCTGCCGAGGAGCTGGGCGTGGAGAGCTCGCAGATAGTGGTGCGCGGCGTAGACACCGACGTGTCGCCGTTCGACGCCGGCTCGTACGCGAGCTCCGGTACCTACGTGACGGGCCTTGCCGCCAAGAACGCCGCAACCGAGCTGCGCGAGAAGATTTGCGCCAAGGCCGCCGAGATGTGGGACGTGGACGCCGCCGACGTGGTCTTCGATGGCCAGTACGTGCGCCTGTCCGACGAGCGTGCCGCGCGCGAGCAGAACCGCTATCTCACGCTGCGCGACTTTGCCAACCTGTGCGTTAAGAACATCGCGGGCGGCGACGCGCTCACCTCGCATGCCTCTGCCTGCCTGCCCGTTTCGCCTCCGCCGTTTATGGCCGGCATTGCCGAGGTCGAGGTCGACAAGGCCACCGGCAAGGTGACTGTGGTGGACTATGCGGCGGCCGTCGACTGCGGCACCGTGATCAATGAGGCGCTCGCGCGCGTCCAGGCCGAGGGCGGCATTGCCCAGGGTATCGGCCACGCTCTCTACGAGATCGTCGAGCACGATGACCGCGGCCGCCTACGCACCGGCAACTTTATGAGCTACAAGCTGCCCACGCGCCTGGATATCGGCAGCATTCGTGTGGCCTTTGAGCCGAGCTACGAGCCGACGGGCCCGTTTGGCGCCAAGTCGATCGGCGAGGTCGTCATCAACACGCCGCTCGCCGCAGTAGCCTCGGCCGTGGCGCACGCCACCGGCCATCAGGTTCGCTCACTGCCGATCACGCCCGAGAAGGCCCTGCTGGGGGAGTAGACGAGCTGGGGGTAGCTAATTTGGGACGGGGCCATTTTAGCTACCCCAGCTGTTAATTGGCCAACCATTCGCGCTATCAGCCGGGGTAGCTAAAATAGCCCCGTCCCAAATTAGCTACCCTTCCCTCCGATGGGCACTCGTGGTGAGGTCGTGAGCTTGTAAAAGGTGTGCGTGCGCTTGCCGTTCGTATCTGCTATCATTCCTAGTCTGTGCGCTCATGCGGGCGTGGCGGAATTGGTAGACGCGCCAGATTTAGGTTCTGGTGGGATTCCCGTGAAGGTTCGAGTCCTTTCGCCCGCACCAACGCATCTGCGTCGGCTTCGGCCGTCGCGACTCTTTGTTGCATAAAGGTACCAGCACCTCAGATAAGCTGGGCAGTATGAGGAGGAACGTGTTGAACATCACCGCTTCTGACGTCAAGGACGCCAAGCTCACCGCTACGGTCACCATCCCGGCCGCCGACGTCGACGCCGCGATCAAGAAGGCTTACAAGGACACCGCCAAGAAGTACCGCTTCCCGGGCTTCCGTGCCGGCAAGGCCCCCCGTCCGGTCATCGACTCCGCTCTTGGTGCCGAGGCTACCCTCGCTCAGGCCACCAACGACCTGATCGCCGCCAACGAGCCCGCCGTCCTCAACGAGCTGGACATCGTCCCCACCAAGAACGGTGACTACAAGGAGCTCGACCTCGCCAAGGATCACGAGGACTACACCTACACTGTCGAGTTCTCCCTGCGTCCTGCTGCTGAGCTCTCCTCCTTCGACGCCGTCGAGATCGAGATGCCTCCTGCGGAGGTCACCGAGTCCGAGATTAACAACCAGGTCGAGATGCTCCTCAACTACCGTGCCACCTTCGAGGACGTCGAGGGTCGCGCCGTCGAGGCCGAGGACTACGTCACCGTCGATCTCAAGGCCGTTGAGAACGCCGACAACTTCGCCGCCGAGGGCCGCATGCTCATCGCCGGTAGCGACAGCAACCCCAAGGAGTTCAACGAGGCCCTGATCGGCGCTAACGTTGACGACGTCAAGACCGTCACCTGGACCGACGAGGTCGAGGAGGGCGAGGAGGCCGAGACCCACACCGTCGAGGTCACCGTCAAGGGCATCAAGGTCCGCAACACCCCCGAGCTCACCGATGAGCTCGTCAAGTCCGACTTTGGCTTTGACAGCATCGACGCCATGCGCGACGCCATCAAGATCGAGATCGAGCAGGACAAGGCTTCCCGCCTGCCGGCCGAGAAGGAGAACCGTTGCGTCTCCGCTCTCGCCGAGCGCCTGCAGCTCGACGAGATGGATGCTGACTACGAGCAGTCCGTCTTTGAGGAGCTTGGCCAGAACTTCCTGTCTAACCTCGCTGCCCGCGGCATGACGCTGGACACCTGGCTGCCCGCTTCCGGCCTAACCATGGAGCAGTTCATCGGCGACCTGCACAAGCAGGCCAACGACGTTGCCCGTGAGTCCCTGGCTCTCGACGCCCTCGCCCGTGAGCTCAAGATTGAGGTCACCGAGGACGACGTCAACGCCGAGTTCGAGAAGGCCGGCGTCAAGGACGTCGAGGCTTCCAAGGCCGAGTTCATCGCTGATGGCCGCATGCCTGCCGTCCGCGAGTCCATCCGTCGCTCCAAGGCCGTTGACCACCTGGTCGAGAACGCCAAGGTGACCGAGGTCGACGAGACCGCCAAGGACGCCGAGTAATTCTCGCCACCTTGCCCGCGAGCGCATGCGTGCGCCCGTGATGGGGTAAAGTTATACACCGGTTATCCGGTTGCTTCGTACGGTGCCAGCCAATGCATAGCATGCGGGCACCGTACGTTTATCTAGAACCACTATTGGTCCGCAAGAGAGAAATGGAGATGCGTATGATCGCTAAGTTCGATTCCGCCCTCGTGCCATACGTTATCGAGCAGACGCCGCGCGGCGAGCGCAGCTACGATATCTATTCGCGCCTGCTCAACGACCGCATCATCTTCTTGGGCGAGGAGATCAACTCCGTCAGCGCCAACCTGGTCGTTGCCCAGCTGCTGCATCTTGAGAGCCAGGATGCCGAGAAGGATATCTCGCTCTACATCAATTCGCCCGGTGGCGAGGTCTACTCCGGCCTGGCGATTCTTGACACCATGAACTTCATTAAGCCGCAGGTCTCCACCATTTGCGTCGGCATGGCCGCGTCTATGGCCGCTGTGCTGCTTTCGGCCGGCGCCAAGGGCAAGCGCTTCTGCCTGCCGCACTCCAAGGTCATGATTCACCAGCCCAGCGGCGGTGCCCAGGGTCAGCAGACCGAGATTGAGATCGTTGCCGAGGAGATCAAGAAGACCCGTCGCGAGCTCAACCAGATCCTGTCCGACGCCTCGGGCCAGCCCATCGAGAAGGTCCGGGCCGATACCGAGCGCGACAACTACCTGACCGCTGCCGAGGCCCTCGACTACGGCTTGATTGACCGTATCGTCACCTCGCGCGATCTCGCCGCGAAGGATGCCTAGGATGGCAGGAAACATGCAGGACAACTTTGACGAGAACGGCAACCCTATCCGCTGCTCCTTCTGCGGAAAAGAGCAGGGCCAGGTCCGTCGCCTCGTAAAGGGCCCGACCAACATCTTTATCTGTGACGAGTGCGTCGCCGCTTGCTCCGAGATTCTGGAGGAGTCGCTGGCTTCGGACTTTATGGACGCTGCCCGCAACGGCAAGCTGCCAGGCTTCCTCAACGACCACGGCCAGGCTGCTGGGCAGCCCGCCGTGGACCCCGAGACCGAGGGCTTTGAGCTCGAGGACGACCGCCAGGTCATCACGCACGTGCCGACGCCGCACGAGATCTATGACGAGCTTTCGGCCTATGTCATGGGTCAGGAGGACGCCAAGCGCGCTATGTCGGTTGCCGTGTACAACCACTATCGCCGCGTGATCGAGGGCGGCGCTGCGGTGTCCGCTTTTGACGGCGGCATGGGCTCGCAGTTCGACAACGATATGGACGAGGTGGAGCTCGCCAAGTCCAACATCTTGCTGCTCGGTCCCACTGGTACCGGCAAGACCCTGTTGGCCCAGACGCTCGCGCGCATCCTCGAGGTGCCGTTTGCCATCGCCGATGCCACCGCACTCACCGAGGCCGGTTACGTGGGCGAGGATGTTGAGAACATCCTGCTCAAGCTCATCAACGCTGCCGATGGCGATATTGAGCGCGCGCAGGTTGGCATTATCTACGTGGACGAGATCGATAAGATCGCCCGCAAGGCCGAGAACCTTTCTATTACCCGCGACGTTTCGGGCGAGGGCGTTCAGCAGGCGCTGCTTAAGATTCTTGAGGGCACGGTGGCAAGCGTTCCGCCCACCGGCGGCCGCAAGCATCCCCAGCAGGAGCTGCTGCAGATCGACACGACCAACATCCTGTTCATCTGCGGTGGTGCCTTTGTGGGTCTGGACAAGATCATCGCCGATCGCGTGGGCAACAAGGGCGTGGGCTTTAACTCCGAGATCGCCGGCCCCACCTCGGTCGACGAGAACGATCTGCTGCGCCAGGTGCTCCCGCAGGACCTCAACGCCTTTGGCATGATCCCCGAGTTTGTGGGACGTACGCCCGTCGTCACCCAGACGCAGGCGCTCGACGAGGACGACCTGGTGTCGATCCTGACCGAGCCCAAGAACGCCGTGGTGCGTCAGTACCGCAAGATGTTCCAGCTCGAGGACGTTGAGCTTGAGTTTGAGGATGCCGCCCTGCATGAGATCGCTCGTATGGCGCTTGCCCGCAAGACCGGCGCCCGCGGCCTGCGCTCCATCTGCGAGGACGTGCTGCAGCAGACGATGTTCGACCTCCCTAGCGAGGAGGGTGTCGTCAAGGTCATCGTGACCGAAGCCTCCGTAAAGGGCGAAGAACAGCCCCAACGCATCTACGGGTAAATAGTTTGAATCCAGGCCCCGCGGCAACCACCGCGGGGCCTGCCATTTAGGGACAGGTTTATTTTGGTCGGTTTTATATGGGCAAATGTCGTTTCCCCTGATAAAACCTACCAAAATAAACCTGTCCCTTTTCGGCAGGTATGCCTGTGCTATTCTGTGAGATTGTCAAGTTAGTACCTTCAGACTGAAGTAATCGATACCTAAGGCGTGTCCGCCTGCTTGGTTTTCGTAGATTCCGCACGAGCCGAAGAGCACTTAATGTGCTCTTCGTGCGAGCCAGGACCTGACCGAGCGAAAACCAAGCAGGCGGACACGCCGGCGGGACAGGGAGAGATATATGGAAGAAATGCCCAAGAACTACGATCCGTCGACCAACGAGCCGGCGATCCTGCAGAAGTGGCTCGACGGCGGCTACTACAAGCGCCGTGAGGGCGTGGGCGACTGCACCGTCACCATTCCGCCTCCCAACGTTACCGGCAAGCTTCACATGGGTCACGCTACCGACGACTCCATTCAGGACGCCATCATTCGTATGGCCCGCATGCGCGGCAAGTCCACGCGCTGGGTGCTCGGAACCGATCACGCCGGTATCGCCACGCAGACCAAGGTCGACAAGAAGCTCAAGAGCGAGGGCATCAGCCGCCTGGAGATTGGTCGCGACAAGTTTGTCGACGCTTGCTGGGATTGGACCCACGAGTACGGCGGCATCATCGTCGAGCAGATCAAGCGCATGGGCTGCTCCGTCGACTTTGATAACGAGCGCTTTACCATGGACGAGGACTACGCGCAGGCCGTGCGCAAGGTCTTCTGCGACTGGTACCACGACGGTCTGATTTACCGCGGCAAGCGCATCGTCAACTGGTGCCCCAACTGCACTACCGCTATCTCGGACGACGAGGCCGAGTACAAGGACGAGAAGGGCCACCTGTGGCACCTGCGCTACCCGCTGACCGAGCCGGTCAACGGCCAGGACTACATTGTCGTCGCCACCACGCGCCCCGAGACCATGCTCGGCGACACGGGCGTCGCCGTCTCCCCGAAGGACCCCGAGAAGGCCGCCTTCGTGGGTAAGACCGTCAAGCTCCCCATCGTCGACCGCGAGATTCCTATCTTTGAGGATTGGCATGTCGACGCCAACTTCGGTTCCGGCTTCGTTAAGGTTACTCCGGCCCACGACCCCAACGATTACGCCATGGGTCAGGCCCACGACCTTCCGCAGATCAATATCTTCGACGAGCACGCGGTGGTCGTCGAGGGCTATGGCGAGTTCACCGGCATGACCCGCGAGGAGTGCCGCGAGGCGGTCATCAAGTGGTTCGACGAGCACGGCCTACTCGACCACGTCGAGGAGCACGACCACTCCGTCATGCACTGCTACCGTTGCGACGCCGCGCTTGAGCCGTGGCTGTCCGAGCAGTGGTTCGTGGCCGTCGACAAGCTCAAGGGGCCGGCGCTCGACGCCGTCAACTCCGGTAAGGTCACCTTCCACCCCGCGCGCTGGACGCAGACCTACACCACTTGGATGGAGAATCTCAAGGACTGGTGTATCAGCCGCCAGCTGTGGTGGGGCCACCGCATTCCCGTGTTCTACTGCGAGGACTGCGGCTGGGAGGACGCCCTTACCGAGGACACCGATGTGTGCCCCAAGTGCGGCGGTCATCACGTGCATCAGGACGAGAACGTGCTGGACACCTGGTTCAGCTCGCAGCTGTGGACTTTCGCCACGCAGGGCTGGCCGCAAAAGCCGGAGCTGCTCGAGGGGCATCACCCCACGACGGCGCTCGTCACCGCGCGCGACATCATCGCGCTGTGGGTCGCCCGCATGGTCATGAGCTCGCTGTACTTCCTGGACGAGGTGCCGTTTAAGGACGTTGTCATCTACCCGACGATCCTTGCCAAGGACGGCAGTCGCATGTCCAAGTCCAAGGGCAACGGCGTTGACCCCATGGACCTCATTGGCATGTACGGTGCCGACGCCATGCGCTATAACCTGCTCACGCTGTGCACCAACAACCAGGACGTCAAGTTCGATGCGAACATCGACAAGAAGACCAAGAAGCTTATCGACAGCCCGCGTACCGACCAGGCCAAGTCGTTTGTGACCAAGATCTGGAACGCCAGCCGCTTCCTGCTTATGAACATGGAGGGCTACACGCCCGGCGAGCCCGTCGTTGAGACCCCGGCCGACGCCTGGATGTTCAGCCGCCTGGCCAAGGCTGTCAAGATGGTCACCGAAGGCATCGAGAACTACACCTTTGGCGACATGGCCCGCGGCGTGCAGCAGTTCTTCTGGAACGAGGTCTGCGACTGGTACGTCGAGGTCACCAAGGCCCGCCTGAAGGGCGAGGGTCGTCTGCAGGCTCAGCGCAACCTGATCTTTGTGCTCGACACCTCCATTCGCCTGATGCACCCGCTTATGCCGTTTGTCACCGAGGAGATCTGGGACAACATGCCGGCGAGCGTGCTCGATCTGGATGCCGAGGGCAACGTGGACCGTGCCGAGGCGCTCATGATCGCCAAGTGGCCCGAGCCCGCCGACTACGCCAAGTATGTTGACGAGGACGCCGAGCGCGCGTTTGAACTGTGCCGTACCGTCGTTTCCGCTGCCCGCGCCACGCGTTCGCGTTATCGCCTGAGCCCCAAGTCAGAGCTCGACGTGGTCGTGCGCGCCGGTGCCGAGGATATCGAGAAGCTCGAGAGCCTGCGCTCGACCATTGAGCCGCTGGCCAACACCGCTTCGCTGGTCATGGGTACCGATGTCGAGAAGCCGGCTGCGAGCATCGCCGTGGTCGACAGCGGCGTCGAGGTCTTTGTGGTGCTCGAGGGCAAGGTCGATCTTTCGGCCGAGAAGGCGCGCCTGGAGCAGGAGATTGCCGCGGCCCAGAAGGAGCTCGCCGGCTGCGAGAAGACGCTCGCCAACGAGGGCTTTGTGGCCAAGGCCGCGCCCGCGGTGGTCCAGAAGAAGAGGGACCGTGCAGCTGAGCTCAAGGAGATCTTGGCGGCGCTGACTGCTCAGGTTGCAGACTTCTCGTAGTTCTTACTGAGGGGCGCGTCCCGACGCTTTGCTCGCTACTGCGGACAGTCCTGCGCAAGACGGACAGCACATTAAGTGCTGTCCTTTGCGTGCGGAACTTGTATCGAGCAAAGCGTCGGGCCGCTCCTAGTGCGGTTACATGGCTGCTTGCAACTGGTAGGTTAGGGCCACCTGGTTGTGGCCTTGATCTTGCTGCAAGCGGATAAAGTCTGATATTGTCAACGCGAGGGGCTCATTCTTTTTGGTGGGCCTCTTTTTCTGTTATTGGGGGACTTTGGGTTATGGCTAAGCGTTCTGGGTCGTATGTCGTTCCTTTCTCGTTTGAGTTGCTTTCGTTTGGTGAGGCTGTTGGGCTGGCTGCCGATACGGGGCGGATTTCTGGGGATGCTGGGCCTCTGCTTGAGACGGTTGTCGATATGCTCGATGAGCTGGGGCGTCCGGATGAGTATTTCGATTGCATTCAGGTTGCCGGTACCAATGGCAAGACTTCGACCACGCGTTTTTCGGCTGCCATCCTTCGCGGCGAGGGGCTCAAGACCGCACTGTATACGTCGCCGCAGTTGGTTCACTATCCCGAGCGCATGGAGGTCAATGGGCGCGTTGTGAGCGATGAGTCGTTTGCCCGTGGCGTTTCTGCCGCTGTGGAGGCGGGGCATCGCGTGAATGCGCGCCGTGTGGCGGCGGGGGAGCGTGCCTATACCATCACACCGTTTGACCTGCTGACGACCGCTGCGCTTGTGGTGTTTGCCGAGGCTTGCGTGGACGTGGCCGTGCTTGAGGTTGGCATGGGCGGACGCTGGGATGCTACGAGTGCGACCGACCCCGTGGCCGTTGCCATCACAGGCATCGGGCTCGACCATACACGCATTCTGGGAGATACGCTCGAGGCCATTGCGGGGGAGAAGGCTGCGGTCATTAAGCGCGGACGCCTGGTTGTTTTGGGCGAGGGCACGCACGAGGCGAGCGTTCAGCGCGTGATGGATGCCCGTTGTCGCGAGTGCGGCGTCGTGCCGCTCGTGGTGAGTCATGCCACGACTAAGGTGCCGGCGCATGTGGGCGACACGGTTGAGTTTAGCTGCACCACGCCGCGTGCCATCTATACGTCGAGCATGGTTAAGCCGGCGTATCAGCCGCAGAATGCTGCGTGCGCGATTATGCTGTGCGAGGGGTATCTGGGTCGCGAGCTCGATCATGACAAGCTTGATGCCTCGCTTATGGGTTGTCCCACACCGGGTCGTTTTGACGTGCTGGGAACCGATCCGCTCAAGCTGATCGACGCCTGCCATAACCCCCAGAGCTGCGAGAACTTTGTGAGCGCACTGGACGAGATCGATCCGTGCGTGGAGAACCGCCCCACGCTGCTGTGTGCCGCGCTGGCCGATAAGGACGTGGCGGGTATCGTCGACGTTCTGGTTCCGGCGTTCCCCCGGGTGGTCGTGACCCAGACCGATTCCGATCGCGCCCTGCCGGCAGAGGAGCTCGCCGCCCTTGTGGACGCCGATAAGCTCACGGGCGTATATCCGAGTGTGTCCGAGGCCCTCGCTGCCTTCGATGCCGCGGGCGAGTCCTTCGTAGCAGCCGGCACCATCACCCTAGCCGGCGAAGTAGCCGGCCTGCTGCGCTAACCCATCCCCTCAGCAGTTGCGGTGAAATACGGACTGTTTTACAAGCCAGAAGCCTCAAACAGTCTGTATATCACCGCAACTCAAATTAGCTGCCCTGGGGTGCCCGTTTACGAAGCCATTTATGCCGCTTAACCTGTAGCATATTGCAAACCTCCATCGGCGAAGGATACGCTCAACTTAATTTGCCAATCGGACCAGTGCTGTTTGGTCCGTTGAGCGTGTCGGGAGGAAACATGAACAGAAGGCATGTCAACGCGGCCATTACCGCGGGTTTGGCTCTGACGATGACGGTCGGCTCGGTGCCGCCGCAGGCGTTCGCCGAGATGATGCAGGGTGATACCACCCAAGTCGTTGCCGAGCAAAGCGATGCGACGGGTGCGGCTGCCACGTCTGCGGACACCGGTCAGGCAACCTCGCAAGACCAGAGTGAAGATAAGATCGCCTCTTTTGCCAGCCTGAACGAGCTACATGTTGCCGAGGGATCCGACGCCACGCTGCCCCAAACTGTAACGGCAACCTACGAGAGCGGTACCACCAAGCAGGAAAACGTCATCTGGAAGCTGAACGGCGCCGATGCTCCGGCAACCTTGGCGCAGCTGCCTGCCGGCTCGTATGAGTTTGAGGGTACCGTCGACGGCACCACGCAGACGGTCAAGCAACGCGTGGTCATCGAAGCTGCTGCGGCGGACCCGGCGGCAGTAAACGCCCCCGATGCCACAGAGACGAGCAACGAAAGCGGCATTACCGTTGAGTCGATCGACGCTAACCCAATTCTAGAAAAATACGTCGGCGCCGATTACTTCGGCCAGATCCAATCTTCGAGCGTTAAGGTAAAGCTTTCGGATGGCACCGAGACCTCGGCTTATGTTAATTGGGACGAAAAGTCGCAGGCGGCATTTGATACGGCGACGGAGGAATCCGAAATTCCCATCACCGGACAAATTACCGGCGTTAGCGTAAATAGTAATTGGGTTACGCTTGCGGAGCCCTACGAAGTGAGTGGCGTACTTAAGGTGTACGTCCCCCGTTCAACCAGCAATGGCTCATGGGCATGGACCGCAGCTGGTATTGCTCCCGCGCTTCCGTCTAGCATGTCGGCCAGTTATTCAAATGGTCAATCTTATACATGCCCTGTTGAGTGGAATGAGATCTCGGCTGATCAGTACCAAAAGGAAGGAACCTTTGTTGTCGAGGGACATTTGAAGAACTATCCCTCTATGCTCGCACAGTGCACGGTCGCAGTCCGCTCTGTTAAGAGCGTCCAGACCGAGTTGACGTGTACGACCCTAACTGGTGAGGTCCCGTCTCTGCCGTATTCTGCTTCGGTTGTCTTTGATAGCGGGGCCACCGAGCAGATTCCGGTGTCTTGGGATTCTTTCGACGCGTCGCTTTACTCTAAGGTGGGCTCGTTTACGGTTAAAGGTAAACTAAACGGTTTTGATTACCGTGAGGTTACCTGCACCGTTACCGTCAAAGATCCTAAGGACGTACTCGATCTAAATTCTCTGAGGTTCGAGCGCGTGGTCGGCGACATTTCTCCTCTTAGCACCTATGTCTATTTCCCGGTTTCGCAGTCAAATAACACTACATACACCCAAGGTTATCAGGTTAACTGGGACAACGCCGACGTGTCTCAATTCCAAAAGGCAGGCACCTATACGGTCACGGGCACGCTTGTGACATATAACGAATCTTCAACCGCTAATGGCCTAAAGGTAACTGCTCAGGTCGAGGTCAAAGAAGTTGCCTCTATCGACGCTCTTGCTCCCGTTAACACGCCCGTCGGCGTACGTCCTACAACGGGCGGCGGTCTTCCCTACAGCGTTGAGGTTGCATTCACCGACGGTACAAAGAAGCAGTGCAACATTGCGTGGGACCCCATTTTGGACGCGCAGGTGGCAAGCGAGGGGTCGTTTAAGCTTTCCGGTTCGCTGTCGTATTGGACCAATACCTCATCTTCATCGTCTACTCAGGTGGAGCTGGGTGATAGCAATCGAGTCACGGCGACCATCTCCGTCCGCGCCCTGCAGATGCCTTCCTCGACATCGACAAGCACGCTTATCGGTTGCCAGCCCAATATGCCGGGTTCAATCGAGGCCACGATGTGGAATGGCTCGCGAGGCAATTTCCCCGTTCAGTGGTCGACGATTAGCCAAGACGCCCTAAAGAACCTTGGCCAGATTACGGTTAGCGGATACTTTACCGGCTCTAACATTCCGGCTACGGCGACGGTCAATGTCTGCGATCTCGAGGACAGCAACATCGGCAAGATCGCTTATGTTCCCGGCGCCGGACTTCTGGCTCCGCGCTACACATCCACGCTGTATTTGTCGGATGGCAGTTCGTTCTATCCCCAGTATTCCTCGGGGCAGCCTTATAGCTGGGATGAGTTCCCCCAAGAACTGCTGGACGGCAAGCCTGGCGAGTACGAAATTACCGGTACCATCACTGGCTCGTTGGCAAAGATCCATGCGACAGCAGCGTGCGGCGAGGTCAAGGGCGTTAACAACTATAGCGATAACGGTGTGACGCTTGGACAGTCGTACGAGGACTGGCGCGTTGTCTACCCCGGTGAGGAAGTCAATCTGGACTACTTCTACGTGTCCGGTGCATTGCAGGACGGAACGACGTTTAACGAGCTTGGCGTCAACTGGGATACCTACGATAGGTGCCCCCAGAAGGACTGCACGATTACCGGAACAGTCGCTGGAACGAATATCCCCGTGAAGGTCCACGTCATCGTGACTAAAAACTGGGAGGCTCAGCCGCAAACCATTACAGTGCTCAAGGGTAGCGATGGCACCGCTATGCTTCCCAGCCATGTCGAACTTGTAAGCCCCGATGCGACTGATCAACCGGGGTATTCGAACAAATACGCCGAGGCCAAGTGGAACACGAAGGGCTTCGATTGGACCCAGGGCCGCGTGGTCCGCGGCACTGCAACAATGAGCTATAGCACGGGATACGGCATGCAGACGGTCGACGTTCCGATTACTGCCACCGTTAAGATCGCGAGTAAGGCGACCTCGGTTCAGGGCGGAACCATATGGACCGTCCCCGGCACCAAGCCGATGCTGCCGGAATACCTTGAGGTTCGATACGACAACGATGTGTCTTCTGAGCCCCAGCGCGAAAAGGTCACATGGGACCGCGTCGCCGAAGACGCTTATGCCAAGGACGGTTCGTTTAAGGTGAAGGGCAAGCTCCAAGGTGGTGCCGAGGCAACGATCACTGTCGACGTCTGTTCCGTCACCTCCGTTGCCGTTCCCGAGCGCATTAATACGGCCAGCGGTGTTTTCCCCGAGTTGCCGTGGAATGTCTCAGTTGCCACGAGTGACGGCAAAACTCATAATGCCCAGGTTCAATGGGATTACGTTCGTCCCTCGGTTTATACCGGAGAGCCGGGTCAGGTCACGACGGTGTCTGGCACGCTGTTTGCAAGCGGCCTTAACGGATACGCCGACGGCACCAACACCGGCCTCACTGTTCAGACCAAGATCGTTATCCAGGGCGTGGAGAAGGCGATCGATAACGGCGAGACCGCGGTGACCACCAAGGCCGGCACTGCACCGGCTATGCCGTCCAAGATGGCGGTCGAGATGAGCGACGGCTCCGTTTCGACGGCGGCTATTGATTGGGATCCGATCGCGCCTGAGAAGTATGAGCAGCCCGGCACGTTTTATGCGACGGGGCATGTGGTCGGCTTTGATGCCGCTGCCGTTATGGCGCTGCTGGACGACGACGGCCAAAAGGTCGGCGTGGATGAGAACGGCAACGTGACCGCCAAGGTGACGGTTGCCGACAAGAAGGCGAAGAAGGTTGCGTTGCAGCCTGAGGCCGTCGTGGTCAACACCACGGTCGGATCAATGCTGGAGCTGCCAGATGCCGTGTCCGTATATTTCTCGGATGGCTCAGCGCGGGATACTCTGGGCAGTTTAGGCGGCATCGAGATCGAAAAGTGGACCGACACCGACGGCATCGACCTCTCCAAGCCGCTCGCCAGGAAGGGTACGTATAAACTCGTCGGCAAGCTCAAGGATGTCGACAACGTCAATGCCATCGTGTACGTCAACGTCTCCGAGGCGCCGCGAACCATTACCAAGCTCGAGGCCAAGTCGTTTAGCGTTGCCAAGGGCACGTCCAAGCAGGATCTGTACGCCCAGATGCCCAAGCAAGTTGTTGCGACTTACTCCGACGGCTCGACCGATTTGCTCGACATTGACGTTTGGGATCTTTCTAACGTTACGGACAAGCTGCTCAACGGAACCGGCACCGTGGAGATCACGGGCACGGTTAAGCTCAACGGTGCCAAGGTGACCTGCAATGTGACCGTGGTGGATCAGGATGCCCAGACGCCCGACCACGTCGAGCCGATCGATTCTATTGAGATTGCGGACAATGCTAAGGTCAGCGACCTTATGGAAAAGCTGCCGTCCAAGGTGACGGTGGTCATGAAGGACGGCAAGACCAAGAATGAGACGCCCGTTAAGTGGTCTCAGGTCGACAGCCTGGGCCGTGCCGGTACTGAGTTTGAGGTCACGGGCCTTACGGACAACGGCATGACCGTTAAGGCTCAGGTCAAGGTGACGGCGCATATCGTGGGCTTTGATACCGTTGACGAGATTGAGGTCGAGCGCGATACCAAGACAGCTGATGCCTTGGCCAAGCTGCCCGACACGGTCACGGCAATCTACTCTGACGATACCGACTCCGAAGCCGATGTAACGTGGGATACCAAGGGCCTTTCCGACAAGGACTTTGCCAAGGAAGGTGAAGTTACGGTTAAGGGTACGGTTGCCGGTACCGATCAAAAGGTTGAGTGCACTATCAAGGTCGTCAAACCGCTGCGTGAGATTCCTGATCACCTGGCTGGTACGGTTGACGCTGTGACGCTCGACGACGGGGCGAAGCCCGATGCCGTTGTGGCAGCGCTGCCCAAGACCGTGAAGGTCGCCATGAAGGACGGATCCGAGGTCGATTCGAAGATCGACTGGACTGCTCCCAAGGAGGCCGTCACCATTAAGAATGACGGTACAAGCTTTGTCGTTACGGGCAAGACTAAGGTCGGCAATTATGACGTAAACGCCACGGTCAACCTAGCGCCGGTCGTAGAGAGCGTCGCTGACATCAAGCTTTCGGTTGCCCGCAACACGGCTGCTGCTGACATCGTGCTGCCTGCCCAGGTGACCCTCAACATGTCCGACGGCTCGACGAAGACTGCCGCCGTTACGTGGGATAAGACCCCGCTTACGGCAGATGCCTTGGGCAAGCTGGGCGATGTTGCGCTTGAGGGCAAGGTAGAGGGCACTTCGGTTAAGGCCAAGTGCACGATTACGGTCGTGAAGAGCGATGCCGAGATTCCGGCGTCCGTTGAGCCTATTGCCGGAATTTCCGTTCCCGAGGGCGCGTCTGCCGATGCGGTGCGCGAAGCACTCAAGGGCGTTAAGGCGACGGTCCTTATGAAAGACGGTAAGACGAAGGCGGAGTCCGAGGTTACGTGGTCTGAGGTTCCCGCCGCGGCTGCGGCGTACGGCAACAGCGTCGTCGCCAAGGGCGTGACGGTGAACGGCAACCTGCCTGTCGAAGTTGTCGTCACCTCCACGACGACGATCAATAAGGTAGCCGATGTGCCGCAGATTACGGTTGAGCGCGATGCCAAGGCCGACACCGTGACGGGGCAGCTGCCCAAGAAGGTTGCCGTGACGTACTCCGATGGCCACACGGATGAGGCCGTGGTCACATGGAATACGGATGGCCTGGACAAGCAGCTTCCCTCTGTCGGCGAGTACACGCTCGAGGGCTCCGTTGAGGGCACGACGCTCAAGGCGACCTGCAAGCTGGTCGTCGAGACGCCAGCAAGCGAGATTCCCGTGAGGCCTGCGACGTTCGCTCCCGTTGAGGTGTTTGAGGCAAGCTCTGCCGCCGATGTGCTGAAGACGCTGCCCAAGAAGGTCTCCGTGATGATGAAGGACGGCAGCCAGGAGGACTACGACGTCGATTGGGAGAATGTCCCCACACTGGATTGGGGTGCCGATGATGTGACCGTGGGCGGTAAGGTTCGCGGTACGGAGCTTACAGTCAGCTGCATGGTACGCGTTAAGTCGCGCCCGGCAGCCAAAGGCCTCGTTATCGTTGACCAAAACGGCAAGGCCACGACTGCCGAAACCGTGCTCAAGGTAGAGCGCGGCAAGGAGATTGACCTTGCTGCCGCGGCGAGCAATGCGGCTGATGGCGCGCTGCTGCGTGGTAACGTGACGTGGACCTCGTCCGACCCGACGACCGCTACGGTCGAGAACGGTAAGGTCAAGGCCCTCAAGAACGGAACCGTCGTCATTACCGCGACGATGCCCGTTGACGGCGACGCCGCGGTGATTGCGACGCTTGCCGAGGATGGCACTGTGGAGACGCCGGCGCCTCAACAGCTCACTGCTTCGGTGACCGTTGAAGTCGTTGAGCCTGTTGTTGTACAGGAACCGACAGGCGGCAAGGATAACGGTGCCAAGCCCGATGCCAAGGATTCTTCGGGCAAGAAGGATGGCAAGAAGGCCGCTAAGGGAAGCCTGGCCGAGACGGGCGACAATACTGCCGTGACCGTCGCGGCGCTTGGCGGAACCGGCCTGCTGGCTCTTATCGCCGCAGCGATCGAAAAGCTGCGTCATCGCGCGGAGTAGCGTCGAGAGCGTAGCGCTTTAGGTCACAAGAAGGCCTCCCGGTTCTCGTTGGGGAATCGGGAGGCCTTTCGTTTGACTGTAGGGCAGCTAATTTGGGACGGGCTTTGTCTTGAGCGGACTGCTCGCCACGAAATGGGCCTATCTACTACGTTTGACCGGTTACCCTCGACCACACGGGAAATCATAAAATTAAAACCGCAGGTAGATGGCTTGCTGGTTTTAAAAAAGACCCGCATGGTCGACCCATGCGAGTTAAACGTAGTAGATGGCTCGTTTTCGTGGCACTGCGTTAACGGGATGTGCCAAAGGGACTGTCCCTTTGGCACATTGGCTAGTCTAGGCGGACCGGATCGTGGGGGTAGGCGTTGAGAATCTCGACGCCGTTCTCGGTCACCAGGGCTAGGTCTTCGATGCGGACGCCGGTGCGGCCGGGGAGGTAGATGCCCGGTTCGATCGAGAACGTCATGCCTGGCTCAACGACCTGCTCATTGACCAGCGAGACGTCGCCCGGCTCGTGGTCCTGCAGACCAATCGAGTGGCCCAGACGATGCGTAAAGTACTTGCCGTAGCCTGCGTTCTCGATCACGTCGCGCGCGGCGCGGTCCAGGTCGCACATGCGCACGCCCGGGGCGATGAGCGCCTCGGCGGCCTCGTTGGCGCGGCGCACGATGTCGTAGATATGTGCCGTCTCCTCGTCCGTCTCGCCCCAAAAGAACGTGCGTGTCATGTCCGAGCAGTAGTTGCGGCGACGTCCGCCAATGTCGAACAGCACCACGTCGCCTCGCTTGAGTACGGTGTCGTCGGGCTCGTGATGCGGGTCTCCAGCGTTGGCGCCAAAGCTCACGATGGGCGGAAAGCTAAAGCCCTCGCAGCCGTGCTTGCGATACAGACTGAGCATCTGGTCGGCAATTTCGCGCTCCGTCACGCCCTCGTGGACGAGCTTGATAACATCGGCCATCACAGCGTCGTTAGCGGCCGAGGACGCGCGCATGAGCTTCTGCTCGGTGGCATCCTTGTAGGTGCGTGCGTCGGTGACGGCAAAGTCGCCCAGGAAAAACTCGCTGGCGGCATGGCGCTCCATGAGGGGCATCAAAAAGCCGGAACGCATGACGGTGTCGATACCAAGCGGCTTGTCTGGGTCGATCTCGCGCGCGATGGCATCGGCCACGACATCGGTATCGGTGTGGTAGGCAACGCGGGCATTGTCGTACTCGGGCAGCTGATGCAGGGCGTTGACCAAGATTACGGGCTCGTCATCGCGCGCGAGCAGCACACCGCAAAAACGCTCGAACATATCGGCATAAAAACCGGTCAGGTAATAAATCGACCACGGGTCGTTTACGAGCAGCTGTGCGCCGGGGTGCTGAGCCTCGAGCGCATCGAGCACGCGCGCCACACGCTGGTCATCGACATGTGCCATGAAACATCCTTTCGCTAGGGTGCCACCATGGTATCCCCAATGCCAGGGTAGTCAATTTGCGACGGGGCTATTTTAGCTGTGTCCAACATGCAGAATGATCGGGCAAAAGTAGTCATAAGAGGGCCGTTCCAAATGGGCTGGTTTCAAAAGTATGGTGGATTACGGGGCTGGACCTGTATTACTTGACCATGAGAAGAATCGCGAAATTAAAACCGACGCTCCTATAAGTTGTCAAGAGGCAGTTTGCGGGAGCGCTCCCTTCAATTCGCACAGGAGCTCGTAATACCTCCT
>UQKW01000007.1 GCA_900541885.1 uncultured Collinsella sp. | reverse complement strand
GCCGAATGCTCGCCATCGAAATTTATCGGTGGCCCACTTCAGACTGTAATGGGGCGCAGAATACCGTTCTGCGCCCCGATTTTTACCTTAGCCCGAACACCGTTATCGGCTACATCACCATGTTCAGCGCATTCACGAACTCCTGAGCTTGGGAGCGGCTGCTCAGACTAAAGACACAGGCAGTCAACAGCCTGTTACGTAGGAAAACGTCGCGGCCCTTGATCCTGCTGACCCCCGTAATGTCCTTAAGATAAACAATCTCGGTGTGCTTGCCACCAAAAGTGCCCTTCTTGAGCACCTCGATGCGGTTAGGGTAGATCTTGACGTCTTTAAACCTACCCGAACCTTTGTCCTGGAACAGCAGCGTGTTGTTGTCCATACGCGTCACTCCCGTGGGGTTCGCTAAAACTGTCTCTATGGCCACATTTTAGTCACCGCAAGGCTCCCATGCGAAGGTGCCAGACAGCAAAGCAATTCGTGTCCGCGCGAGGCTTTAAACTAAATGCGATAAAGATGCATTCCACAAGAGAAAAGTGGGGCGACAGTGATGGGCGAACTGGTAAACCGTGGAGAATCGGCAATCGTGCCCGAAGGTTTTTACAAGCAGGTTTCCTCGATTCTCAACGCCGCTCGCGACAAGGCCTATACCGCCGTTAACTTTGCGATGGTCGAAGCGTATTGGGAAATCGGCAAGAGCATTGTTGAGGAGCAGGGCGGAGAAGAGCGCGCCAGGTATGGAGAGGCGCCGCTCAAGGCCCTCGCAATCAGACTTACCAAGGATTTTGGCAAAGGCTTTGAGGCGAGGGAACTGCGCAAAATGCGCCAGCTATATCTCGCATTCCCAATTCGCGACGCACTGCGTAGCGAATTGAGTTGGACACATTACCGCAGGCTGATGCGCATTCCCGACCCCGAAGCTCGCACTTGGTACATGAACGAATGCGCCGACTCTCGCTGGAGCACGCGCCAGCTCGAGCGCCAAATCAACACCATGTTCCGCGAGCGTCTACTCGCCAGCAAGGACAAAGAGACCGTCGCTCAGGAAATCCAAAAGAGTGCCCCGGCTCGTCGACCCGAGGACATCATTCGCGATCCATATGTACTGGAGTTTTTAGGCTTCTCGGACGATACTGCGTTTCGCGAGAGCGATCTAGAGCAGGCACTCATCACACATCTCCAGAAGTTTCTGCTAGAGCTTGGCCGCGGCTTCGCTTTTGAGGCGCGCCAAAAGCGTATCACCTTCGATGGGCGCCACTTCTATATTGACCTCGTGTTTTACAACTATCTGATGCGCTGTTTCGTTCTCATCGACCTTAAGACTGATGATCTCACGCATCAGGACTTGGGCCAGATGCAAATGTACGTGAACTACTACACGCGCGAGCTCATGAATGAAGGCGACAACCCGCCCATAGGCATTGTTCTCTGCGCAGACAAAAGCAATTCGATTGTCGAATACACGCTGCCCAAAGACAACGACCAAGTGTTTGCCGCCAAATATCTGCCGTATCTTCCAAGCAAGGAGGAGCTGGCACGCGAGCTGAGCGCCGAGTACCGCGCCATCAACGAAGCAGCGAATGGCGAAGCGCAAGGGTAACAGCACAGTGCGACCAACACCGCCGCAGCCGTCGCAGGCATACTCGCGGTTGTGACGCACGCTACGAAACAATACCGGTCATGGACGCCGGCGATGACATCCTTGCCGTGGCTGGCAAGCGTGACCCGACAGGTAAAAACGCGACCTTCGTCTGATGTGGGCCCATTGGCTGCCACAGAAAAGGGCCGGTTGCAGCCGGCCCTTTAGACGATAGCACCTGCGTTGCCCGCGCTTCCGAAGTGTGACTAGCTGAGGAGCGGGTTCCGCGGCACAACCTGATTTTACCCAGCGAGACGGCTCTTGTGCAGCCGTTCCACCGTTTATTTACATCCACTTCCCGTTAATCGACTGGACAGCAGCTCGCGCTCCCCTACTTCCCAAAGATCGCGGCGAACAAGCCCTTGCGTTTGGGCTTTTCTTCTCGGTAGGAGCCCTCGGCTGCGGCCGCCACCTGCTGCGGTTGCTCGCCGCCTCCGCGGCGCACGATCTGGTATAGGAACGGCGATTTAACGTATTTGACCTCGATAGGCGTGGCGTGCACGGTACTTTCACCGGACAGATGCAGGCTCGGATTGAGCGGGGCCACGATATGCGTCTCGCGCTTGTCGCTAAACACCACTGCGGCCGCGCGACCTGTCTGGCCATTTACAGCGATGCGCACTTGCTCGCCGTCGCGACTGTCCGTTGCCGGGCGATCGACAAAGTAGACCGGCACCATCACCAGGCCGTCCTTGTGCTTGCGAGCCTTGCGCGCCCACGTACGAATGCTCTTTTTATTGAGCCCCAGGGTCGCCTCGGCATCGTTGCCCGCAACATCGAGCGCCAGCTTGTCAATGACCACCTGGTCCTTGGTGGACGCATCGACGGAGACGACGCGGAAGTCGCCTTCCTGCATGGCGGGATCGAACGGCCCCACCTTGCCAAAGTCCCACGGCTCCAAAATGCCCATGAGGCGAACGTCCAGGTAGTTGGCCCTGGGATATGCCCAATCGAGCACCTCGTAGTACACCAGGGTCTCCTTGCTCAGGCCCTTGCCCGGGAAGGACGCCATCATGCGCAGGTCCGCGAGCGCCATGGGGAAATAGAAGAGCATCATGTCGTTTTGAATCGCGTCTTCCACGTCGTGCCCGGCAAAGGCATCCGGGTACTGACGCACCAGTTGCAGCGCGTTGGCACGCGCCTGCTGCGGGGAAATCTCACACGGAATACCCTGCTCGGGAACGTATTCGGCACCCACGCCCATGGTCAGGCGCTTGCTAAACGTGCCGGGTTTGAGCAAGTCGGCCACACCAATCTTGTTGCCGCAGGACGGGCACTCAAACACGCGCTGGGTCGACTCGCCCTCAAAGGACGCACCGCAGAAGGGGCAGGGAATGCTCACGTGTGTGGCCTCTTGGAACTCCTGCGCCGTCCCGCGGTCCTCCCACAGCAGATGCTCCAGAACCGACTGATTGCGCCAGTGCGAATTGAAGAAATACCAGTCCGGGTCCTCCGGACGCTCGAGCTGCGAGACATGCGTGAGCTTAAGCAGTCCATCGACAACCGTCAGCGGCACATGGCGAATGCCTAGGGCGCTCTTAGGCTCCCCCGCATCGGCCTGCCACGGAACGACCGTGCCGCAATAGGCGCACTCAAAGCTGCGCTTAGCCTGGTGTGAGTACATAGGGCCGCCGCAGTTTTGGCATTTGATGGCAAACATCTCGTCCATGGAAACTTCCTCCTTTGCACAGGGGCTGTCGACATTAAGTATGTCGAGCAAACAGGCGCGTGCCCATACCCATGTGGCCCAAAATGGAGCACTCGCACGGACGAGAAGGCGCAGCGGGCTCAAAGCCATGCGGGCAACCGCCCCCCTCCGCCCCGTGCCCGTTAGCATCGGCAGACCATTGCTGCATTTTCTGAGCATCGTCGCACGACGCGTCCGTGCGAGCTACACTATCCCCTTAAACATGATTGTGAGGACGACCGTTATGCTATTTGTAAATCGGCTGGTACATACGCTTGTTCCCGGCAGCGAGAGCGAGCCGGTCGATACCTCCTGCCGCACCAACGCGGGGTTTGCCGCAAGCCTCATCTGCATCGGCCTCAATATCACGCTGTGCCTGGCCAAGGGCATCGCGGGCCTGCTCGCGGGTTCCGTCTCGCTTGTCGCCGACGCCTTCAACAACCTCTCCGATGCCTCGAGCAACATCGTGAGCCTGCTCGGGTTCCGCCTTGCCAGCCGCCCGGCAGACGAAGGCCACCCCTATGGTCACGGCCGCTATGAGTACCTAGCCGGCCTGTTCGTCGCCGTCCTGGTTTGCGCCGTCGGCATCAACCTGATCCTCGAGTCGGTCACCAAGATCATCAAGCCTTCCCCCACCGCATATTCGGCGCTCTCCATAGCCGCCCTCGTCTTGTCCATGCTCGTCAAATTCTGGATGGCCGCATTCAACCGCACGCTGGGCGATCGCATCGACTCCGAAACGCTCATCGCCACGGCGCAGGACTCCAAAAACGACGTCATCACCTCGGGCTCGGTCTTGGTGGCGGCGCTTATTTCGCAGACGACCGGCTTTGATCTCGACGGCTGGGCAGGCCTGGGTGTGGGCATCTTCATCTGCATCAGCGGTCTGGGCCTGGTGCGCGACGCCATCAGCCCGTTGCTGGGGCAAGCGCCCGACCCCAAGCTCGTCCAGGCAATCCGCGACAAGATCATGTCCTATCCGCAGGTCCTGGGCACACACGACCTCATGGTGCACGACTACGGCCCCGGCCGTCAGTTTGCCAGCGCACACGTGGAAATGCCCGGAGAGGGCGATGCCTTTGAGCACCACGAGATTCTGGACACCATCGAACATGACATCAAACGCCAGATGGGCATCGCAATCACACTGCATTGCGACCCCATCGCGACAACCGGTGACGATCTACGCGGCTGGGTCAAGCGCGGCGTAGCGCAGATCGACCCCGCGCTTTCCATCCACGACCTTCACGAACACGACAGGTTCGTTTCGTTTGACCTGGTGCGTCCCGACGGCTTTGACATATCCGACGAGGAGCTGCTGGAGCTCGTCACGCGCATCGTGCACGAGCGCCGGCCCGACGTCTCATGCGTCGTCACGTTTGATTCGGGCTTTAGCTCGCCCGACCGTCCAGCAGAGCAGCTGTAGCCCCGCTCCGCTCGTCCGCTAGTTTCCCTGCGCGCCCGAGATGCCGTTTTGCAGGGCGTTCCAGGCATCCGTCGCCATGTCGCCCAAGTTCTGCGCGGTGTCGCCCAGGTTCTGGGCCGTATCGCCCAGCTCTTGCGCCTTGTCTCCCAACTCCTGTGCCTTGTTGCTCAAGTCCTCCAGCGTATTGGAGCTCGAGCTGTCGGTACCGCTTTGGCCGTCGGACGAGTTGCCCGAGCTGTTCTTGTGCGTGAGTTGAATTTCGAGGTTGCCGTTGTCGTTATAGTAGGCAGAAGTAACGACCCAGTTGGCATCGACGACGGGCGTTGAGCCATCATCAGTCAGGACCACGGCATTCGAAAGATCGGCGCCGCGCGACTTGAGGATCTTCTTGGCGTTGGACCAGTACTGCCCCGGGATATCGCTCAGATCGACGGTGCTAGACGAGGCGAACTCGGTTTGCTCGGCAGTGGCATCGGCCGTTGAACTCCCCCGCTTGTTGAGCATGCCCGACACGATGGCAAACACAATCGACAGCGCAAAGAAGATCGCCAGTACGATGAGGATCTTCTTGATCACGCTCGACGAACGCGACGGCTTCCTCTCCTCGTCCTCGCCATATTGCGGAATCGACTTGGGGTACTCGCGATACGGCTCGCGCGACTCGTAGCGAGGCTGCGCCGTGCGAGGCATATACGTCGTCTGCTGAGGCTGCGGAATGGGATTTTGCGGCAGGTCATCATAGGGATTCGGCGTCGAGGCAGCATAAGAATCCTGCGGCGCGTAATCAAACGGGTCTGCCGCCGCGTTGCCATAGGGGCTTTGCAAAGATGCAGCGTAAGGGTCCTGCGCCGCGTCGCCATAGCCCATAACTCGGGTGAGCTCGGCAGAAGGCTGCGTCGCGGCGGGGTCGACATAACCGGGGTTGGGAACAACGCGGGTCGCATCGGCGCTATCGCCAGCCTGCGCGGAACCGTAGCCGCCCATCACGGTTGTCTTGTCCTGATCCATGCAACGATTCCTTTCCGTCGCCTGTAAGCATCAAGTTATCCATGCATTCTACCAGCGCAAAAGCCTATGATGGGCAGAGTCCGTCGGTATCTACAAGACATGCGCGGGTCTAAGGATCAAAAAGCCCCGCCGGGCCTTGTGGGCACGGCGGGGCGGGCTAGCAGCGATGGACAGCAGACTTAGAACAGGCCGGTGATGTTGCCGTCGTTGTCGACGTCGATGTTCTCGGCCGCAGGGACCTTGGGCAGGCCCGGCATGGTCAGAACACTGCCAGTCAGTGCGACCACAAAGTGGGCGCCGGCGGAAACCTTGAGCTCACGCACCGTGATGCGGAAGTTCTCGGGAGCGCCCAGGGCCTTGGCGTTGTCGCTAAAGCTGTACTGCGTCTTGGCGACGCACACCGGCAGGTTGCCAAAGCCATTCTCGCGCAGCTCGGCGAGCTGGCGCTTGGCGGCCGGCGTAAAGTCAACGCCGTCGGCGCGGTAGACCTTGGTGGCAACGGCCTCGAGGGCATCAGCGACATCAGCGCCGTCCTCATAGGCAAACTTGAGCTCGCTCGGCTGCTCAATCAGACGCATGACCTCATCGGCCAGCTCGAGTGCGCCCTCGCCACCCTTGGCCCAGACCTCGGACAGCTTCACATTGACGCCCAGCTTCTGGCACTCGGACTCGATGAGGGCAAGCTCTGCCTCGGTATCGGTCGGGAAGCGGTTGATGGCGACCACGCAGGGCAGACCGTAGACATTCTGAATGTTGTCGACGTGGCGCAGCAGGTTGGGCATGCCGGCCTTGAGGGCCTCGAGGTTCTCTTCGTTGAGGTCGCCCTTGGCAACACCGCCGTTGTACTTAAGCGCGCGGGCAGTGGCGACGATCACAACAGCGCTGGGACGAACGCCCGTCATGCGGCACTTGATGTCGAGGAACTTCTCGGCACCCAGGTCGGCACCAAAGCCCGCCTCGGTAATGGCGACATCGCCAAAACGCATAGCCATACGCGTGGCCATGATGGAGTTGCAGCCGTGGGCGATATTGGCGAAGGGACCGCCGTGGACAAACGTGGGCGTACCCTCGAGCGTCTGCACCAGATTGGGCTTGAGCGCATCCTTGAGCAGTGCGGCCATGGCACCCTGGGCCTTAAGGTCGCGGGCACGGACGGGCTCGCCGGCAAAGCTATAGCCGACGACAATCTCGCCCAAGCGTTCCTTGAGGTCGCTGATGCTCGTAGACAGGCACAGAATTGCCATGACCTCGGAGGCGACGGTGATATCGAAGCCGTCCTCGCGCGGCACGCCCTGGGCCTTACCGCCAATGCCGTCGATGACGTGGCGCAGCTGACGGTCGTTCATATCGACGACGCGCTTCCAAGTGATGCGCTTAACGTCAATACCGAGCTGATTACCCTGCTGGATGTGGTTGTCGAGCATGGCGGCCAGCAGGTTGTTGGCAGCACCGATGGCATGGAAGTCACCGGTAAAGTGCAGGTTGATATCCTCCATGGGGATGACCTGAGCCCAGCCGCCGCCGGCGGCACCGCCCTTAACGCCAAAGACGGGGCCGAGTGAAGGCTCGCGCAGGGCCACGGCACTCTTGACGCCGCGACGACGCAGGCCATCGGCCAGACCGATGGTCGTGGTGGTCTTGCCCTCGCCCGCAGGCGTTGGGTTGATAGCGGTCACGAGGACGAGCTTGGCCTGGTGATCGGTCGGCTCGTTGAGCAGTGAATAGTCAACCTTAGCCTTGTCGAAGCCGTACGGAATCAGGTGCTTTACGTCGACGCCGGCGTTCTTAGCCACCTCGGTAATGGGCAGCGGCGTGACGGAACGTGCGATTTCGATGTCAGTAGGCATGGGCGGTCCTTTCGTTACCGAATGAGAAAAAGACCAATTCAGCATAGCACGCGCGCGCAATAGTAAAACACCCGTAACCGATGAATGGCGATATGTTTATCCGATACCCGGCGATAGCCCACAGACGCGCCGGCACAAAGGCCCTTACAGGGTCGGCTCGATTCCCAAGTGTTCAAAGGTACGAAGGGTTGCCTGGCGACCCTGGGGTGTGCGAATCATCAACCCGCACTGCAACAAATAAGGCTCATAGACATCCTCGAGCGTGCCCGGGTCTTCGCCCACCGCACTGGCAAGCGTGGTCAGGCCCACGGCACGACCGGAGAACGTCTTGGCAAGCGTCTCCAAGATGCGAATGTCCATCCAGTCCAAGCCAAGCTCGTCGATCTCGAAGAACTCGAGCGCCTGACAGCAGATATCGAGCTCGATGGGACCGTTGCCGCGCACTTGCGCGTAGTCGCGCACGCGCTTGAGCAGACGGTTGGCAAGACGTGGCGTGCCACGCGAACGCGAGCCAATCTCGAGCGCGCTGGGATGGTCGATCGTCACGCCCAGGATGGTCGCCGAGCGCGTCACGATCTGGGCGAGCTCCTCGACGGTGTAGTAATCCAGGCGATACGAGATGCCAAAGCGGTCGCGCAACGGACCGGTCAGCATGCCCGAGCGAGTCGTTGCCGCCACCAGCGTGAACTTGGGAATATCCAGGCGAATCGAGCGCGCCGCCGGACCCTTGCCGATCACGATATCGAGCGCAAAGTCCTCCATCGCGGGATACAGGACCTCCTCGACCGAACGGTTAAGGCGGTGGATCTCGTCGATAAACAGCACGTCGCCCGGCTGCAGGTTGGTAAGGATAGCCGCCAAGTCGCCGGTGCGCGCAATGGCCGGACCGCTCGTCGTCTTAATCTGGGCGCCCAACTCGTTAGCGATAACCGTAGCCAGCGTTGTCTTGCCCAGACCCGGAGGGCCCGAGAAGATCACGTGGTCGAGCGTCTCACCACGACTCTGCGCCGCCTCGATGAGCACACGCAGGCTCTGCTTGATATGCTCCTGGCCGCAATAGTCGTCCAAGCGCTGGGGGCGCAAGGTGCGGTCGACATCGAGGTCCTCGGGCGTTAGCTCCGAGCCCACCATGCGCTCGCCGTGCGCCATGGATGCCGCCGGCGAATTGCCGGGCGTCGCCCACAGGTCCTGAGAGTCATCGGCTTCCCACATCACGCATCCATTCCGAGTCGCTTAAGCGCCGCGCCGAGCAGATCCTCGACACGCATATCCTGCCCATCATACCCGCTCAGGGCGACATCGGTCTCCTGCGGGCTAAAGCCCATGGAAAGGAGCGCCGCACGGGCGTCGTCAAGCGCCGAAGGGGCAGCAGCGGGCACGGGCATCGCGACCTGTCCGGGGATCACATCGACCGGCACAAAGCCCTTGTCCTTGGCAAAGGTGCTCTTGAGCTCCAAGATCAGGCGCTGAGCCGTCTTTTTGCCCACGCCGGGCACCTTGGCCATGCCTTTGTCATCCTCGGCCATTACCAGGGAATACAGCTGTCCCACGGTATAGGTGGAGAGCACGGCGAGCGCTAGGCGCGGGCCGACGCCCGAGACGGACACGAGCCGGTCGAACATCGTACGCTCGTCCTTGGAGGCAAAGCCGAAGAGTGTCATAGCATCCTCGCGCACCTGCATGCGCGTGTAGAGGCGGACCTCGCCGCCGGGTGTCGGCAACGTGGCGGCAGTGCTGCCCGAGATGCCGAGCTCAAAGCCCACGCCCGATACATCGACGACGGCCGAGCTCATTGTGGCCTCGACAAGCGTTCCATGGAGCTGGGAAATCATCAGTATCCGGTTCCTCTCTGTTGATAGAACTCGCCACCGGTGAGGGCGCGGGTGCGGCTGAGGTTTACGTGGCAGATGGCGCAGGCCAGGGCATCGGCGGCATGGTCGGGATGCGGGTCGTGGTCGAGCTGCGTGAGCGTGCGTACCATGTAGGCGACCTGCCGCTTGTCCGCGGCACCGGTGCCCACCACAGCCTGCTTGATCTGCATGGGCGTATATTCGCCAATCTCGAGCGCGCACTCCGAAAGTGCCACAAGCGCAGCCCCGCGGGCATGTGCCGTAGGGATAGCCGAGCGGACGTTGGCGCCAAAGTAGATGCTCTCGATGGCGGCGGTATCGGGGCGATAGCGCTCGACGACATCCTTAAGGTCTCGCGCGATGTGCGACAGGCGCACCGCGAGCGGGCTTCCGGCACTGGTCTCGATACAACCGTAGGCACGGCAGCGAACCTCGCCGCGCCGCTCCTCGATAATCCCCCAACCCGTATGGGCCAAACCGGGGTCGATACCCAAGATAACCAAGCCAGCCTCCCCTCGCCTTTTGCCAAGCGCAAGACAAGGCCCCGCGCATCATTCACGAACGTCTGTTCTAGAATAACACAACGGGGCCAAGATGCTTAGTTGAAGTGTCGGGGTTGGGAGCGAATCCCATCCCATAGTTAATTTTGAGAAAAGAACGGGAATTGACGGGGATCCACCGGCGGGTGCGGTATCGGGCCACCCTGGGGGCCACCTTGCGGGCCGCCCTGACCGCCCATCATCTTATCGATGGCGTCCTGGACCTCGCCCTCAAACTTCTTCATGCCCTCGTGCAGACGGCGCTGACCGTCCTCGGAACGCAGCTCCTCCATCTGCTCGGGCGAAATACCCAGCAGCTCACCGAGCACGCCCATCATCTCGCTTCGCATGCGCTCGCTCGAATCCTCGTCGGCAAAGCGGCGCACCTCGGCGCGGGCCAGCGAATCGACCGTCATACGCTCTTTACCGCTAAGGCCAAGATCTGACCACGCGAGCATATACGGCCAGGAACGCTCGGCAAACGAACGGGCCGAGACGATCGGCGCCGTGGGCAACTGGTGGCGGGCAGCCTCGCCCTGGCGCACGAGCATCAGCAGCAGCGAGCAGGCCTCTGGCTTGCCGGCAGCCATCGGGATGTCGTCGAAAGGACGATTGCGGTCCACGTGCGACTCAAGCGTGCCATCGACCTCGCCCGGCTCAAGCCCGCCGAGCAGCTGCGCCGCGCGATCGAGCATATCGACCGGACCGTCGAGCGTCGAGAGCGCCTGCGCCAGCACGCGCTCCATGCAATCCTCCACCGCGTTGAGTGTCACGAGCTCCTGCGGCACCACGGCAGACGCGCGGTTGCGCACGCGCGCCACAAACTCGAGCGTCGACAGGTACACATCGCCAAAGGGCGCGTAATCGCCCTGGTAGCCGCCGCACAAAGCAGGTGCCGCCAGCGCGTACTCGGTTTTGGACAGCGGGCTCAGCGCCATCGCGCCCAGCTCGAGCGCCGTGTCCTCCAGCATCAAACCCAGCACGCGCGAGCGCAGACGCTCGGCATTGCCCGCCGACACGTCGCGGTCGAGCACGCGCGAGGCATCCGGCAAATCGCGCTCAACCGTGCGAATATGCAGGCGCTCGGCAATGGCGCGGACGGCGGCACAACGAGCGGCCTCCGCCTCCTCCTGCGCCGGCGTAAAGATGCGGTTGCGCCCCAGCACCAGGCCAATCACATTGCGCGGGCCCAGGGCGTCGACGGCAAGCGCCGCCAGCAGGGACGACGGCAGGTCGCCTTCGAGCGCCACTACGGCGCGCGACGTCCCGTGAGCGCGGGCGTTGTCGCGCACGGCGAGCACCAGCGCCTGCCACAGCCACTCCTCCGAGCGGAACTCGGGCAGTTCATGATCCTCTAGAGCGTCGAGCATCACGCCGCGCTGAATCTCCTGGACCAGCAGGCTCTCTTCAAAACACGGCGCCTGGGCCACCACGCGGCCGCAGTCATCGAGCACAAACGACCCGCCGGTATACACCGACTCGTCGTACGCACCGACCGGCGCCATGCAGGCAAACCACACACTGCGTTTGGATGCGATCTTGCGGTAGGCTCCGCTGCGCACGGCTGCAACGGCAGTGGTCTCGCGGTCGGTCATATCGAATGCGTTGAACTGGAAATAGGCAATGAGGTCGACACCGGTCGGCAGCATCTCGAGCTCGCGGTCCAGGTCGAAGATCACCGCGATGCGCACGCCGTCCACGTCGAACACCGGCGGCGCCCAGCGCGCGTCGTTGTTCTCGCCACGCTGCAGAGCAATGCTCGCGCGGGCGGGCACCACGCGGCCGTCCTTGAGCATCATGTAGTCGAGCAGCGGCTGGCCCTCAAACGAAACCGCCGCGGGCGCGATGCAGATCATGTCGAGCTCTTGGATGCGTTCGGCAACGCCGGTCAGACCGGCAAGCATATCGTGCTCGAAGTCGGCAGCGCCCACCAGGCCGCCGGGCAGGGCTCCCATAAAGAGCGGAGCCGGCACGCACAGCACACGCGCACCGCGCTCGTGGGCCAGGCGCGCCTGATCCTCGATGCGGCCGCAGATACCCTCAATATCACCCAGGCGCATATCGATCTGTGCAAGTGCGAGCTTCATGGCTCAGCCCTTTCCGTCGTAAACCGTCGTTGTCGTAGTAAAAGCGCCGGCCGCAAGATGCAGTCGGCGCTTGCATGTGCATATGCTAGCTATGATACCCCGAGCGGGGGCACGCTCCTAGAACGTCGCGGACCACAGCCCGTGCAGGTTGCAATAGGCATAGACGGTGCCAGTCTTGGAACCGCCGGCAAAAAACGTCGCGGGCTTCATGCCGGGCTCAAGGTAGTGGACCTCAAGACGGCCCTCGGCCTCAAGTGCAATCCACTCGATGTAGTGCTCGGGCAGGCTGGGGTGCTCGACCGAGCCCACGCGCGCACGGATCACGTGACCGTCGCGCTCGCTCTCGATGACGGGCACGTGCTTCTCGTGCGCCGCGTCCTCAGTGTTTGCGGTCAGTTCCGTGCAACCGGCAGGGGTTGCAACGTCGTCGCCAAGGGCGGCAATGAGCTTGCCATTAGGGTCCTTAAAGAATTTCGCCATGATGTTCTCCTTTGCTGATGTGCCGGTGTTCTCGATGCTTCTTATGCCCAAAGGCAGGAGAACCATCCACGGCATGGCAAATGAACACATAACGAGCGAGGCTAGCGCCCGTCACCGCCCAGCAGTGCCAAAACATCCTCGCGCGTAAACAACGCCGAGGAGATACCGTCGCCACCGAGCACACTGTTGACTAGGTCGCGCTTGGACTCCTGCATCTGCATGATGCGCTCCTCGATCGTGTCCTTGGCGATGAGCTTGTACACGGTCACGGTGTGTTGCTGGCCAATACGGTGGGCACGGTCGGTCGCCTGGTCTTGCGCCGCCACGTTCCACCACGGGTCATAGTGGATGACCACGTCGGCTGCCGTCAGGTTCAGGCCGACGCCGCCCGCCTTGAGCGAGATCAAAAAGACCGGCACCTCGCCCGCTTGGAACTGCGCAACCATCTTGGCGCGGCTTTCCTTAGACGATGCGCCCGTAAGCTTAAGAAAGCCAATATCTTCCTTTGCCAGGCGCTTGCCAATGATATCGAGCATGCCCGTAAACTGGCTGAACAGCAGAATGTGGTGCCCGCCGTCGAGCGCGCCATGCACGAGCTCCATGCAGGCGTCGAGCTTGGCGCTCCCGGCCTTGTAATCCTCGTAGTGCAGATGCGGGTCGCAGCAGATCTGCCGCAGCTTGGTGAGCTCGGCGAGCACCTTGAGCTTGTCCTTCTTGAACTCGCTGGCCTCGCGATGCTGCACCTGCAGGGCAATGCGGTCTTGGTTGGCCAGGTAGAGCTTGCGCTGCTCGCCGGTAAGCTGCGCCATGACCGTGTCCTCGATCTTCTCGGGCAGGTCGGCCACCACGTCTTCCTTAACGCGGCGCAGCACAAACGGCGACACGAGCGCCTGTAGGCGAGCGGCGCTATCGCCCTCGGCGTGTTCGACCGGACTCTCAAAGCGCTTGGCAAACGACTCTCGCGTACCCAAAAGGCCCGGCATCAAAAAGTCGAAGATGCTCCAGAGCTCGGACAGGCGGTTTTCGATAGGCGTGCCCGTCAGGGCAAAGCGCACGCCGGCCGGCAGGCGCTTTGCAGCGCGTGCCACCTGGGTGAGCGGGTTTTTAATGTACTGGGCTTCGTCAAGCACCACGCGGGCAAAGTCCTGCTCGGCATACTCGTCGATATCGCGGCGCATGAGGTCATACGAGGTCACGACCACGTTATGCTCGGCCGCGCCGGCGATCTGCACGCGACGCTGTGCCTTGGCGCCCACGATGGCGCACACATCGAGCGAAGGCGCAAAGCGCTCCAGCTCGGCCGTCCAGTTGTACACGAGCGAAGCCGGGCACACCACGAGCGTGGGTTTGGTATCCCCCGCTTCCACGCGCGCCAGGATATGCGCGATCATCTGCAGCGTTTTGCCCAGGCCCATGTCGTCGGCCAAAATACCGCCAAGGCCCAGGTGCTCGAGCGAGCCGAGCCACTGGTAGCCATCGACCTGGTAGCCACGAAGCGTGGCCTTGAGCGAGGCGGGCACCGTAAAGTCCATCTTGCCGAGCGTGTCCAGACGCTCGACGGTGCGACGGAACGCGGCATCGCGATCAGCCTCGAGTGCGGGCGTGCGCGCGAGCATGCTATCGACAAACAGGGTGCTCGACGCGGGAAGCGACACGCCGTCGAGCAGGTCGACGGCATCGACACCCAGGTCCTCGGCAAGGCCAAACGCGGCGCGAGCGCCCTCGTCCAGGCGCACGATGTCGCCGGATGTCAGGCGCGCAAACGTCTGATGACGCTTGTACGAGTCCAGATAGATGGCAAGGTCCGCGGCCGAAAGCCCACTCGCGCCCAGCTCGACGTCGAGCAGGTTGCTCTTGACGGTCGCGCGCACCGAGAGCTTGGGCGCAGGACGTACTGAAATCTGGCGCAGGCGGTCGCTGAGCATGACCTCGCCGAGCTCGGACAGCGCTGACAGACCCTCGGTGAGCAGGCGGAACAGGCTCTCGTCATCGCGCTCCTCAAACGCCAGGCCGCCCTCGTGGAAATCGAAGTACATGGCAGCCGTGTCCATAACGCGAAACTCCGCCACCACGTCGCGGGGCGGCACGCCGGGGCGCTGGTCCTCGAAGGGGCTTCCCGGAGCACCCAGGCTAAAGAGATCCGCCGACCAATCGCCGTAGGCAACCGTGATCTTGCAGGTCACAAGCCCGTCGTCGACACCGATTGCCATGGCAAAGCTCGGCTCGGGCGCCACGGTGTCGAGCACGGCAGGAGCGGTGAGGTCGGTGTATTCGCGCAGCACGGGCAGCGCCATGCGGCAGAACTCGCCCACCTGTTCGGCGGCGATATGGACCGGCGTGCGGCAGGGCAGCAGACGCGACAGGAACGGTGCCGCATGCTGGGCAAACGCCGCATCGGCGCGGCGCGCGCGGTGCGTGTCGACCAGATAGGCAACATCGCCCGAGGCAAAGCAGTACGCATCGGCGGGCAGGCGCAGGTCATAGCTGCCACCGGCCGCCGGCGCGATCTTGGCAGCAAGGAGCGGCGGGCATTTTGCCGAGGCCTCATCCTCCCCCTTCGGCGCCGACTCAACCGCTACCTCGTAGGAACGGTGCGTCGTCGTCCCCCGTGACCAGGCGGGCTCAAAGGAGATGGTCCGGCCGCGCAGCAAGTCCAGCATGTATACGATGTCATGCTCGGACAGGGGCAGCTGGCGCTCGGCGACAAAGCCGCTGCGCGCAAAGTCGTACGACGCCGAGCGCGAGCTTGTGATGTCGCTCAGATACACAACCGTTGCCACAACAAGGTCGAGCAGGCGCACCGAAACCTCGTCAAAGGCCTCGGGCGTATGGAGGAACGTGAGCTTCTTGCCGTACGAGAACGTGCCGCCGCGCACGTAGGCGTCGGCCATGCCGTCGATATCCTTAACCACGTAGGACACCGAGCCGCAGCGGATACGGAGCTCGAGCGCCCAGGTAAAGCGATCGGCAAACAGCGGATTGTAGTATGGCACCAGCGAGGGCTCCAACACCGCTTTGGGGGCGTCGGGGTCGACGGTGGCAGCGAGTTTGCGGCGCATACCCGCTAGTTCATCCATGCGCGCGTCCGAAAGATCGGAGAGCGCTTTCATGAGACTCGGGCTCGTGGGGACCGGCGCCGGGAAAGGAAAGTTGGGGTTGACCGCCGACGTGGCGGACGCGGGGCGCTCAGGCCGCTTGGGCGGCGCCGTAAACGTGCGAACCGGTGTGCGCAAGCCCTCGACGGGCTCGGTGCCGCTCGCATCCAAATACGCGAGCGCCGTGGCGATAGCGTGTTTGCACATGCCGGGGTAGCGGTAGGCCGCGGGGCAATCGCAGTCGTAGTCGATAACCTCGTGCTCGTCCACGTCGAGCGCCACATGCGTCTTGTACAGGTCGCCGCGCGAACCGCGCACCGTGCCCTCGATCGTCACATTCTTGGAAAAGCGCGAGCCGAAGTCCTCAAACGACAGCACGGCGCCGTTGAGCATGAGCGAACGCCCCTTCATAAAGGTGCCGCTCAGCGCCGCTTCCTTACGAAGCGCCTGCACAAACGTCCCCTGTGCCATCACTTCCTCCAATCGCACCCAGGGTAGCTAATTTGGGACGGGGTTATTTTAGCTACCCCCCACATGTTGGTTGAGAGTTATTCAAATCCCAGCCAATTCGCCGTCAGCCAAAGGGTAGCTAAAAAAGCCCCGTCCCAAATTAGCTACCCCTCAGCAACGCCGTCCCTAGATCACCGTCACGCGACCCTGGTTACCCACAATGGCCTTGGCTTCGGCCAGTAGCGGAATCGAGCGTGCGTTGACCTTGGCCGGCACCTCGGCGCGCAGCACGCGCCCGTCCACCTGCTCGATAAAGATCTCCACGCGGTCGCCGCCCGGGTTGGTGGTGAGCACCGTGGCCAGGCGCGCCATATTGCCCTGGCTAAAGCGGCTGTTGGGCACCATGACCTCAAAGACCTTGGGCTTGTTTTTCTCCTCGCTAAGCTCCAGCGGCACAATCTCCTGCGCGATGATCTGGTCGCCGCGGTCCGAGCGCTCGAGCTTGCCCTTAATGCGCACAAACGCGTCGGACAGCTGCGCGCCGGTCTCGGGATCGACCTCGCCGTACAGATACCCCTCGGCCTCCTTGTAGGTCTTGGGGAACACCACGACCGTGGCCTCGCCTTCCATGTCCTCGAGCTGCACGATGCCCATGGGGTCGCCGTTTTTGGTCACGCGCTTGGACACGTTCGAGACCATGCCGGCCCACCACAGCGCCTTGCCCTCGGGAATCTCCTGGTTGATGGTACCGCCCGTGGGGTTTTGCACCTCATAGCCGGTGTCGATCTGCGAGAACGAGAAGTCGCGCGCTTTGCTAAGTGCATACTCAAACGGGCGCAACGGGTGGTCCGAGACATAGATGCCCAGAACCTCCTTCTCCTGGCTCAGCTTAAGGTGGCGGTCCCACTCCTGGCCGTCCGGATCGGGCACGCTCACCTCAAAGCCCGAGCCCTCAACGTCGCCGAACATATCGAAGAACGACGTCTGGCCGCTCGCGCGATCCTTTTGGCGCTTCACGGCGGCATCGATGATGTTCTCGGGGTTGTTCTTATCCACAAAGTGCATCATCTGGCGACGCGGATACCCCGTGGAGTCGAAGGCGCCTGCCTTGATGAGCGATTCGATCACGCGACGGTTGGCCTGGCTCGAGTCCACGCGCTCGACAAAGTCGTGCAGCGTCTTAAACGGGCCGCCCGCCTCGCGCTCGGCGATAATCGCCTGCGCCACGCCAGTGCCCACGCCGCGGATGCCGGCCAGACCAAAGCGCACGCCCTCCTTGGTAGCCGTGAACTCGGTACCGGACTCGTTGACATCTGGCGACAGCACGGGGATGCCGTCGTGGCGGCACGCCGAGACGTAATGAACGATCTTGTCGGTCTTGCCCGTGTAGGACGTCAGAACGGCCGCCATGTACTCGTGCGGATAGTGCGCCTTGAGCCACGCCGTCTGCATAACCAGGATGGCGTAGCCGGCGGAGTGCGACTTGTTAAAGGCGTAAGACGCGAACTCGAGAACATCGTCCCAAATCTTCTGGGCGACCTCGCGCGTGTAGTTGTTCTTGATAGCACCGTTCATCCAGTGGTCGTAGGTGGTCTCGTCCGAGCCATCCTCCCAGTGGAGCACCGTCGACGTGAGCAGCTTGATCTTTTTCTTAGCCACGGGCTTACGGATACGCGAGTCCGATTCGCCCTTGGAGAAGCCGCACATCTCGACGGAGATGAGCATAACCTGCTCCTGGTAGACCATGGTGCCGTAGGTTTCGCCCAGGATGTCGTCCAGGCGGTCGTCGTAGGAGACGGCCGGCTCCTTGCCGTTCATACGGTTGATGTAGGACGAAACCATGCCGGCGCCCAGCGGGCCCGGGCGGTACAGAGCGATCAATGCCACGACGTGCTTGTATTCGGTGGGTTTCATGTTCTTGATCGTGGCCGTCATGCCGGCGGACTCGACCTGGAAGACGCCGGCGGTGTGGCCGGAGCCCATGAGCTTAAAGATCTCGGGATCGTCAAAGGGAATCTCTTCCTCTTTGATGTCGATGCCGAAGTTCTTTTTGATGTTTGCCTTGGCCTTGGAGATAACCGTCAGCGTGCGCAGGCCAAGGAAGTCCATCTTGAGCAGGCCCATGTCGGCAACGGTATGGCCCTCGTACTGGGTAATCTCGACGCCGCCCTTGGTGTCGAGCTTGGTGGGCACATGCTCGTTGACGGGGTCGCGGCAGATCAGAACGGCGCACGCGTGCACGCCCTCGCCACGGGTGAGGCCCTCAATCGAGAGCGCCGTGTCGATGATGCGGCGGGCGTCGTCGTCCTTTTTATAGGCCTCGGCAAAGTCGGGGTTAAACAGATCCTCTTTGCCGGGTTGTTTTTCGAGCACCTGCTTGAGCTTGACCTTGGGGTCGCTCGAGACCATCTTGGACAGGCGCTGGCCCATGTAGACCGGGTAGTCCAGGACGCGCGCGGCGTCGTTGATGGCCTGCTTGGCCTTAATGGTCGAGTAGGTGATGACGTGGGTGACCTTCTCGGGGCCGTAGAGCTGGCGAACGTGCTCCACGACCTCGAGGCGCCGCTCATCGTCGAAGTCCATATCGATATCGGGCATCTCGGTACGCTGCGGGGACAGGAACCTCTCGAACATCAGGCCGTTCTCGAGCGGGTCAAACGCGGTGATGTTCATGGCGTAGGCGACGATAGCGCCGGCGGCCGAGCCACGGCCGGGGCCGACGCCGATGCCGTTGTCCTTAGCCCATTGCACGTACTCGGCGACGATCAAAAAGTAGGCGGCAAAGCCCTTGTCGCAGATGACCTTGTATTCGTACTCAAAGCGCTCTTTGATGTTGACGCCGCCGATCTCGCGCGTGGCCCAGTCGTCACCGTAGTGCTGGCGCAGGCCTTTCTCGCACTCGCGGCGGAACTGGCTCTCGTGCGTCTCGCCGGGATCGAGCAACGGGAAGCGCGGCAGGATGATGGAGTCCCAGTCCAGTTCCACGTAGCACTTGTCGGCAATCTCGAGCGTGTTGTCACAGGCCTCGGGGCAATACGGGAACATCGCCCGCATCTCCTCCTCGGTCTTCATATAAAACTCCGAGCCGGTCATGCGCATGCGGTTGGGGTCGTCGACCTTGGCGTTCATGCCGATGCACATGATGACGTCCTGCACGGGCGCATCCTCGCGGCGCAGGTAGTGAAAGTCGTTGGTAGCGATGACCTTGACGCCCACCTGTTTGGCGATGTCGATGAGCGTACGGTCCATCTGCTCGTCGGTCAGGCCATTATCGGTGGTAATGCCGTGTTCCTGAATCTCGATATAGAAGTCGCCGGGATCGAAGGTGTCGCGGAAGGTTTCGGCCCACTTGATGGCGCCTTCCATGTCGCCGCGGTCGATGTATTTGGGGATGATGCCCGCAATGCAGGCGCTCGTGCAAATCATGCCCTTGGCATGGCGACGCAGGTTGTCGAGCGTCACGCGCGGCTTGTAGTAAAAGCCCTGCACGGCGGCCTCGGAAACCGTCTGCATCAGGTTGACATAGCCCTCCTGGTCCTTGGCCAGAAGGATCATGTGGTAGAGCTCGGGCTTGTGGTCGCGGGCAAGGGTCTCGTCCGGCGTAAAGTAGACCTCGCAGCCAAAGATGGGTTTGATGACCAGGGGCGGCTTGAGCTCGTCGATATTGCCCTTCTCGTCCCACATGGCCATGTCCTTCACATACTGGGCATGCTCGCGCGGGTTTTCCTCGGGATCGGGCTCCACCAGCTCGTCACGACGGTCCTTTTCCAAGAAGGCCTTGTCGTGGCTCCAGGTTTTGTACTCGGGCGTGTTGTGGTTGACGGCGTCGCAGGCCAGCGCCAGGTCGGGCACGCCATACATGTAGCCGTGGTCGGTAATGGCCACGGCGGGCATGCCCAGCTCAACGGCACGGTTGACCATATCCTGGATACGGGTTGCGCCGTCGAGCATGGAAAAGACAGTGTGGTTGTGCAGATGGACGAATGCCATGTGATGAGCTCCGATGCGGGTTCGTGTTCTGACTGAACGATTTTACCGCACGGCACGGACAGCACCCGAACCTAGCCAAACCCACACGGGTAGTCAATTTGGGACCTTCAAAAAGGGAATGAGGGCATCCCGATGCATCGAGTATTACTGGAGCCCCGGCGATACGCTGAATGATTTGTGACGAATAGTCATGTCCATCAAGAAGGCTCGACGCTTCGGGCAGCTCGTCAATCGATATATCAATTCTTGGAGACATGTATTCCTACCATTTTTAAAGAAACAACGGCGGTAATTGCTATCGCGATTGCGCCAATAACACCGAGCGCTATCTGAATGGGATATAACCCCAACACATATCCAAATATGGAGAAAAACATTGCAGAAAAGAGAGCCCTTACCAGAGACGCGACGGAAAGGATCGTCGCGCGAAGATCGTCCGCTATCGCGTCTTGGATTAAGTTTTCCGAAATGATGTACACCACTTCTGGGAGAAAACAAAGCACCATGCTAAGGCCAAACAAACACAGCGGATTTGAAGCGAACCACGGAAGAATCATGAAAAGGCCAGCCTCGATTAGCATCGAGCCGAGCATGGTATTTCTTTTCCCGAAACGCGATGAGAAGAAATCTGCTGCAATGTAGGCCGTCGCATTTACTGCATAGGATGCACCGAAAAAGATTCCTATTATGGAGACGGGAGCATCAAATGCGTCGAATACCAACTGATTCAAGTTGTAATAACTCCCATAGAATCCATCGAGCATGCTTGTGCCGATTAGAAGAAGCAACACCGCAAAAGCGGATTCTCCAATGCACCAGGTTTCGCGTCTGAAGATCTTGGCTACGTCAAACCTTCCCTTTTCAGAGCTTTCAGAACGGGTCGCTTCCGTCCTCTCAATGGGATACAGAAGGAAAAGCTGCAGGAGATAGAAAACGGAGACACATACGTAGAGGGCGCTCCAAGATACTTGGGCAATGAAAGATCCGAGCACAATTGCCATTCCCGTAGCGATTGATTGTGCGGCAAGCAGCCGAGCATTGATGGTGAGGAAGCGCTCTCCTTGACCGGCATTCCGGGCAATTTCATATAAAAGCGCTTGTTCGGATCCCGATTGAAGGGAGTAGGCGAGTGCCTCAACAAGGGAAAGCACGACAAGAAAGGGGCCTGAGAGCAACAGCATGCCAGCCGTATGGAAGAAAAGCAGCAGCACGCCCACTTGAATCGAAACCTTCTTTCCAAAGAAATCGCCTATCAGCCCTGTTGGCAGCTCAAGGACGACCGTTGCAATGTTAAACAGGGCTTGATAAAGCGCGATTTCCGTGACAGACATTCCTTTCTCCGCAAGGAAAAGTAGAAACACTCCCCGATTTAAAACAAATCCCGCGAGAACGAAAAAGGCGGAATAGATGTGCAGTTGCGTAGCGGCATTCTTATTCATTTGGCACTTCCATCAACTAATTTTGTCGGGCCGCTCGCTACTGACTCGAAGCCTGAAGTGTTCACAGTTGATGTGAAGAGCGGTAAAGCTTTTGCACAGGGTATCAATGGAATACATCCGAAGCGTTTTCGGCAGTATCATCGGCGAAGGCGGGATTAGCCTTTACGCGGCGCTCACCCTCGATGTATTTGACGATTTGATCAATCGTCTGGTTGGCGTGGCTCTTGAGCTTGCGCTCATAGAAGAAGAGGCCGAGCTTGCCGCGCGTGCCAGACGTGTTGCCACCCACACCCTGAAAATCCTCGGTATAGGTGAGCTCGCAGGCACCATCGCCAGCAGGTGCAGCCTCATAGCGCATAGTATTGATGCCCGCCGCATACTGAAAACGGACCTCATAGAGACACGGGTAGTCAAAGTGCTTGATTTTAACCTTGATCGCCATGCCCTTGGCCTTGCCTTTTGCGGACTGGGCGCGCTTCTCGTACTTATAGCCGTTGAGCTTGTTGCGGCTGGGACGCTTGCCCGTGGCGTTCTCGATATCTTGCATGATGGACCCCGCCAGAGCGTCAAAAAGCTCCTCCGACGTCACCTTAAGCGTTTTGGCGAGCTGCATGATGGCTCCTTATTCGTTTGAACCGTTCGAGCCATTGTACCGCCCCAGGCTCTCCCATGCGTTGCGGTGAAATGCGGACTGTTTGGCGGCTTTTTTGGCCAAAACAGTCCGTATTCCACCGCAAGTTATTGAGGGCTAGAGGCTGTAGGTGACCACCTGAGGCTCGCACGGGTTGGCGAGGTCGACTTGCTCCACGCGGACGAACTTGACGGTCACGGCCTCAAAGCCCGCCTTGTGCAAAACATCAGCGTAGACGCGCGCCTGCAGGGCGTGCTTCTCCTGCAGCTGTTCCGGCGTCTCGTCCGGCGTGCCGCCCGTCTTGTAGTCGATGACCAGCGCGCATGACGAATCCGCCGGGTTCGTCGCCAAAGCATCGATGGCGCCCTCGGCATATGCACCGTAGCGAGCGATGTCCTCATCCTCGCAGCCCAGCGAAAAGAACGGCACCTCGGCGCGAACGCACGGCCAGGCAAGCAGCTCGGCACGGACCGCCGACTTGAGCCAGCGATCCAGGGCAACGTCGAAGCGTTCGCGCTGTTCCGGCGTCAGGCGCCACAGGCGAGCCAGGGCGTCGGCACGCTCGGCGGGCAGCGCATCGGCACCCATCCCGATCAGCCACTGGCAGGCGGCATGGAACGCCGAGCCCAGCGCCATGGGGTTGCCGGCGGGCTCAACGGCGGCCACGCCTGCATCCGTCATCTCGGAACCATCCGACTCCGCATCATCGCCGGCCTCGTCCATGAGCGTGTGTGCCTCGGCGGCACGGTCCTCGGACTCGGCATGCAGCGCCGCGGCAATTGACGAGTAGCTGTACGAATCGCGCGCCGGATACGGGCAGGCGCCCATGCGCACGCCCACCGTCTGGGGATACACGAGCTCAAACGCATCGGGCTCGGGGTCGGCAGGGCCGGGAACGGCGGCGCGGGCATCCGCACCGGCGCCCTCCGGCTCCGCATCGCCGCGGACAAGCCTGCCCTCGGCATCCAGAGAAGCATTGGCCTCAAACGCCTGCTCGCCAAACGTAAAGTCCGCCAGCGAGATGAGCTCGTAGTCGCCCGGCTGGGAGTTGTCGAACACCAGGCGGTCGGCATCGAGCTGCGGCATGTCCAGAGCGTCGGTAGGCAGAATACGACGCAGCACGTCGTAGGTCAGATCGGTCTCGATGTCGAAGGTCGGCGCCGTCACCTTGCCGCGGCTCACGCCGACATCCATCGCCAGAATGACCAGCTCGCGCGCTCGCGTCATGGCGACATAGAGCAAGCGAGCCCGCTCCTCGAGCGAAAGCTGCAGGTCGTCGTTGCGCAGGCGAACGAATGCCTCGGCGGGAGAACCCGTCGCGCAGACATCCTCCATGAGCTCCGGCGGCAACCATAGCGACGTGCCCTTACCCTTAAACGCATGCTCAAACTGCTTTTTGACGTCATCGCCCTTTACGAACGTGCCGTCCGCGAGTTTAACGCCGTCGAAGCGTGCCGGCAGCGCCACGACCTGCGCTCCACCCTCGACACGCCCCATCTGAGCCGCACCCGAGGACTTACGCACGCCAAAGCACTCCGCAACCGCCACGACCGGATACTCCAGGCCCTTGGACGCATGCACCGTCATGATGCGCACCGCGCCGTCGCCCTCCTCGTTGAGGGCGCCTGGGGCCTCCTTGCCCGCCAAGAAGCGGTCGAAGGCAAGCGCAATGGAACGCGGCGAGTTACCGAACTCGGCCTCCGCCTCGGCCACGGCATCGAGCGCCTTAAGCACGTTGGCGGCAATGGCCTTGCCCTCGGGACCACGCTGTGCCAGACGCACAAACCAGCCGGAAGCGTTGACAGTATCGCGCGCGATGGCGGCGAACGAATCGCGGCCCACGCGACGAAGCGCATACCGCAGCACCTCGCGGGCGCGCGTCACGAGCGGCAAGTCTTGCAAACCCGGCACATCGGAATCGCTCATGATGCCCACGTCGATGTTGCGGCGCGAGGTCTCCCCCGTCTGGTCGTCCAGCTTGGTCGCCAGCGCCAGGAACTCCTGGGCGCCGAGCGCAAACATCGGCGAGGCAAGCAGTGGCATAAGGCCCTGCGCCGTATCGGCCGGATTGGCGAGTGCGCAGACCAGGGCACGCACCGTCTGCACCTCGGCTGCCTGGGCAAAGACCGAGCCGCCTGCAATCACGCAGTCGAGCCCCTGGTCGCGGAAGGCCTGCGCATAGACATCGGCGTTAGTCATGCGGCCCAGCAGCAGGACCATGCTGCCCTGGGGCTGGCCCGCTTTAACGAGTGCTTGGAATCGCTCCGCAATCGCACGAGCTTTCGCCTGCGTTCGCTCCTGCGTACTGCCACCGGCAACGAAGATCGCCTGGCGGCGCGATGCCTTCGCCTTGAGCTTGTCCTCGCGTTCGTCGCTCGGTTCAAGATCCAAGAACCCCTGCATCAAACCACCGGTGTCGCCGTCAAAGACGCGCGCCACATAGCGCAGCACCTCGTCGTGGCTGCGGAAGTTGCGTACAAGCTTGACAAGCTCGCCGGCGGGGGCATCGGACGTGGCGACCGTCTCGGACGCCGTCGTCGAACCCACCTTGCGCTCCTGGCGACGGAACACCTCGACCTCGGCACCACGGAAGCGGTAGATCGACTGCTGTGCATCGCCCACGGTACACAGCGCACGCTCACCCGCGCCGGTCAGGTAACGGATCAGGTCGACCTGCATCTGGTCGGTATCCTGGAACTCGTCGATCATGACCATCTTAAAGCGGCCCTCATAGGCCGCTCGAATAGCCGGGTAGTCGCGCAGCGCCTCGTACGCCATACGCAGTAGGTCGTTGTTATCGAGCGCGGACTGGCCGGCCTTCAGCGCGCGATACTCAGCCTCCACGGAACGGGCCAGGCCCACCAGCGCATCGAGCGCCGGACCGCCGCAGGCAAGCACGATATTGATAAACGCATCAGCCGCCTCGGCCTTGAGTAGCTCCACCTGCTCCTTAGGAAACGCCTTGCTCGCGCGCGGCATGCTGCACGACATCATGAGTCGCGCCGCATCCTCCATGGTTTTGCCGCTCGCCTCAAACGCGTCGATGGCGTCGAGTGCCGCCTGCGCTTTCTCGGTCGTGGCCTTGCTTGCGCCCAGCGCCGCACGATAGGCATCGGCAAGCGCCGAGGTGTCGGCCTGGCCGCGCGCCACGCACACATCGTCCATGCCGCCCGGAAGCTGGCTCGATAGCTCCAGCAGGTCGCGCACCAGGCCTTTGATGGTGGTACCGGCGCCAAACGTCCCGCCCTCGCCCGCCATGGGATACCAAGCGTAGAGGGCCTTAAGCGAAGCCGCGAGCTCGGGAGCGGCATCGGGCGCTGTCGCGCGGCCCAGCACATGCTCGACAGCCTGGTCCATAAGCTCATCGGTATCGGTGAGCACCGTGAACTCGGGATCGATGCCCAACTCCAGCGCGTGCGCGCGCAGGATACGCGAGCACATGCCGTGGATGGTCGAGATCCAAGCGTCGTCGACGGTCAGGGCCTCCTCGTCCATACCCTCTTCGATAAGCGCACGGCGCACACGGTCGCGAATCTCAGCCGCGGCGTCTTTGGTAAAGGTAATGGCGAGCACCTGATCCAGATGCTCGACAAACGGACCGGATTCGGGCGAGAGCGCGTAGACGATGCGGCGCGTAAGGGTAAAGGTCTTGCCCGAGCCGGCACCTGCCGAGACAAACAGCGGGCGGTCGAGCGTTTTGACGACTTGCAGCTGTTGCGGCATCAAAGTCGAAAGATCCATGGTCTACACGTCCCTCCTTACAAACGTTCCTTCGTGGTTATACGAGCAGCGCGCATGCGCGGCCTGAGCCGACGTCGGGTCGACGGCGGTAATGTTGCCTGCCTCGAGCTCGCACAGGCGCTCGGCGATGCCAGCCTCCACGCGGTCGAGCAGCGCATCGAAGTCCATGTTGCCGCCCTCGCCCGGAAAGCCCTTCTTGAGGCCCGGGATGCGACCGTCGCCGCGCTCTTCCTCGAGCAACTCGGCACTTGCGGCACCACGCAGCGTGGGCTTGCCGCCCTTGGTCGAAAAGTAGAGCGCAGCGCGGGTATCTAGGCCTAGCGCCCGACGCATGGCCTGCGCGTAGATGAGTGTCTGGGTATGCGGCGGCAGCCAGCGCGGGTCGTCGATGGGGGCCTCGCCCGATTCCTCGTCGCGCACCGTGGGGTCGGCGAGCTTAAACTCCTCGACACCCGAACGATGCTTGTAGTCGATTACCACGGCGCGGTTCTCGGCGTCCACATCCACGCGGTCGATGCGCCCGCCGAGCGGCCAACCGGCATACTCGACCTGGAGCTCGTTGAACGCAAACTCCAGATAGCGCGGAGCGAAGGGGGTGAGCGCCTCGGACTCGTAGGCAAGCACGCCTTCCAGCTGCGGCAGAATCTCGGCCACCTGACGCTCCTCCACTGGAGAGAGCGGCACCAGCGGGCCCTCGGTACCGCGCTTGCCCGCATGCTCGGCCAAGGTCTCGGCAAAGACCTCGTGTAGCAGCTCCTGTGCACGCGGCAGGTTCTCGGGCGTCACGCGCTCCATGCCCTCTTGGGGCAGACGGGCATGTAAGTGCTCCAGCACGTCATGGACAAAGTTGCCCTTCTCCATGTTGCCAAAGCCCGCATCGATGGACTGGGGCTTGACGCGATACGATACGAACCAGCACAGCGGGCAGGTAGAATAGGCCTCGATCTGCGAGGCGGACGTCAGGCGCGGCACGAGCGGCGCGTCCTCGCCCTCGCCATCGCGACGGCGCAGGACCAAATACGGCACGGCCTCGGCACTCAGATGCTGAGGGGCTTCACAGGTCACGCGCTCGCGCTTGAGACCTTCGCCTGCCGCGGGATCGAAGTCCCTTACGATATCGCCCTCACCCACGCACGTCGCCTTGTCGGCGCCAGCGACCTTAGCGTTGCCAGTGGCCTTAGCGTCGTCAGCGGCCTTGTCGGTGTCAGTGGCCTTAGCGTCGTCAGCGATCTTAGCGCCGTCAGCCTCGGCATGCGCCCGCAACTCGGTCCACACGGCCGCCGGATAGCACTCGCGCGCCTGACGATCATGGGTCACACGGGCGAGCGTAACCGGACCACGCGACGCTTGCATCGCGTGACCAAAGCGCACGCGCAGCAGGGCCGCGGGCTCAAGCGTCACGCCCTCGCGACCAAGGCTCGCCGTCAGCGTAGCCAGCGGTCCCTCCTCGTGCGAGAGTGGATAGCTGTCCAGATCGACATCGGCAAACAGCACGGCATCGTAGCTGCCGGGGCGCAGAGCCGCCGCGTCGGCAAGCGAAGCAAAACGAACCTGGGCACGTGGCGCACGGTCAACCTCGTGGGTCTCGTAATCGTAGGCGGTGCTACGCTTGTCCACCTTGGTGCGAATGCCATCGAGCACGGGCACGGTCGCGGCCTGCGACACGTCGAGCGCGCGGGCGCCATTCATAAGGATGTCGATGGCGTGGCGCAGCAGGGCCACCTCCGCCTGGCGACGGGCTTGGCCATCTAAGCTGCCCAGCGAACGATCGGGCAACGCCTCGGCAACGGCAAGCATGGCCTTGAGCGCCGTCACGGGCTTGTCACGCCACAGCGCCTGGAACACGTCCGAAACCACACACGGCACGTTCTTAAACCGGTTCTCGTCGCTCGCCGCCTTGCGCGCGCCCCTCACCTGGCCCTGGACGCTCTGCAGCAGACTCTTAACGCCCGCGGTAGTCTTGCTGCGCGAGAGACGCATATTCTTATCGAAGGTACGGGCATTGACGGCATCAGCGCCCGAAAGCGGACTGTAGATCCAGTCGGTAAGCTCCGGCGCGGGCCACCACTCGGTCTTTGACGCCGTGCCCTCATCGGCGGCCTTCATGCGCTCGATCAGGCCGGCAAGCGCCGCAAACTGCCTGCCCGCAATGGATTGGGAAAACGCCGTGAACTCAGTTGTCTCGGCAGCGATATGGCGAGCCGCCAGACGAGAGGCGAGCTCACCGAACAGCTGGGGTGCCCGGGCAGAAACGACGAGCACGCGCACGGGGTCGGTGGGCATTGCAGTAGCTTTATCGGCCTTGGACTCCTTGTGCGCTTTCACCAACTTATCGATGGCGTCCGCATAGACATGAGCACGGGCATGGGGACCGGCGACCTCAATAAAGACAGGCTGAGCGGCAGTCCCGCAAGCGACATCAGACGCGACGGCGTCCTCCCCCAGCGGCGCAATCTCAAACAGCACACCGCGGGCATCAAATGCCGCGGCAAGCTCCTCGCACATCGCCGCCTGCTCGCGGGCAAGCAGCACGACGACCTCTCCCCCATTGTTCGCCACGGCAGACAGCAGCTCGAGCAGGCCGTGCGTAAACGACGTGACACCGCGCACGCATACGGCGCGGGTGCACGCCGGCAGGTTATCGGCCAGGGCACCGGCCATAATGTCAGCTGCCTCGCAGGGCTCGACCATATCTCGACGATCCAAACCGCCCGCGTAGGCGCGCAAAAGCTCGAACACGCGAGCCTCGGCATCGCTTTTTGGCTCAGGCTGGCAATTGTTGCCACGGCATCGCTCGGCACCTGTCCCCGCCACACCCGGCAGCACGTCGCGGGCCATGCGCGCGAGCATGCGCACCGTGCCCTGGCTGCGCGAAAGTGGCTGCAGGTCGGCATCGACGAGACGCGTGACCATGTCCGAGAACAGCATCTGGCGCTGCAGGTTGTCGACAAAACCGCGCCCGTCGCCCAAAAGCTCCCAAAGCGAGCGAAGCCACGATGTAGGCGTCTTGTAGTCAATACCCAGCGAAATCCCGGCTTCCGCCGCATCATGACGGCACAGGTCGAGCTCGGCAAACGTAGGTGCCAGCAACACGGCACGCCCGTGGCGGGCAATAAGATCGGCAAGCAACGCCGACTCGGCATCGCTCAAATCCGTGCCGGCATTGGTGGTATAGATTCGAACAGGCATGGTCCTCCGCTCAAACTGTTCGCAATAATCAATGTATCTATCCTACCCGCCCACGCGGACAGATTTGCCCCACGCCAACAGATTTGATCCCTTGGGGACGGAGGAAAACGGATCACCGAGAAGGTCAGTTTAACCCGGTGATCCGTTTTCCTCCGTCCCCAAGGGATCAAAAAACCGCCCCCGGAGGGACGGCTCTTCGTAATTCAATGTTGTCGCTGGCCTACTCGCCATCCTCCAGTTTAATGAGAATCTTACGGTAGCCACCGTACTCGCCGTTGAGTGCCTTGGACACACGGCTCACCGTGGTGGACGAAGCGCCGGTACGCGCCTGAACCTCAACATAGGGCTCGCCCTCGTCCAGGTAACGCGCGACCTGCAGACGCTGCGATAGATCACAAATCTCGCGCGGCGTGCAGATATCGGTCAAGAACGCTTGGATATCTTTCTCGTCGTCCAAAAGGCTAAATGCGTGGACCAGCTGCTTGACATCAGGCTTGTCAAACATGTTCTCGATATTCATCGATCACCGCCAAACCCGCCAAAAGGCATCGAAGTTGATACTGACATCGGACATCGTTCGCCCGTTCTATGCAATAGGGCAACGCCTGTGGCTTTTGCCCGTAGCAGTGTAGCACACCACCAAACTAAAGCGACAAGACTCTCTGCCAGCGGCGCGTTTTCTAGGACGAACGCCGTTTTGAAACCGAATACGCACGCAAGCTCCATGAATATCTGAGACAATGGGCGCCCAAACAGGGCCGTGCCCGCGCATCTATCCGAGTTGCAAAGGCACGTGCCTCTCACGCCTCTTTGCCACGTCTTGCGCAAGAAAGGATTTCCACCATGCGCTTTATGCTTAACTGGCTCTTTACCTCAATCGCCATCGCGATCGCAACGTTTCTCGTCCCCGGCATTCAGCCCTTCGGCATAGCCGACGCCTGGGTGTGTTTTGCCTTCGTGGGACTGTTCCTCAACATCGTCGACTCGCTCGTCAAGCCGTTCCTGACGGTCATCTCGCTGCCGCTCACTATTATCACGCTTGGTATTTTTCAGCTCGTAGTCAACAGCTTTATGCTCGAGCTGGCCAGCTACCTGTCGGTCAATCTGCTGGGCGCGGGTATCTCCATTGCCAGCTTTGGATCGGCCTTTATGGGCAGCATCCTGGTATCCATCATGCGCAGCATTCTCGACAGCGTCGCCAGGAACTAAAGCGACCGGATTCGGACCGCCACAACACACCTAAAGAAGGCCGTCCATCGCAACGATGGGCGGCCTTATCATTTGTCGAGCCTCAGAGGGCAAGAAAATCCAGCATTTCTGCCCCGTCCCCAAATGACAGGTGGGGCTAGATGACGTAGTCGTAGCCCTCGTTGGGGGCTACGAGCGCATCGAGCGTCACGCCGTCGAGGTAGTCGTTAATGAGCTTGTCCAGGTTCTTCCACACGTCGAGCGTGGGGCACTCGTCCGAACGCGAGCAGCCCTTGCAGTCGCCGTCTAGGCATGCGACCGGCGCCAGGCTGCCCTCGGTCAGGCGCAAAATCTCGCCCACCGTGTACTGCTCGGGCGGGCGCGTGAGCACATAGCCGCCGCCCTTGCCGCGCATGCCCGAGAGCATATTGGCACGCACGAGCGTGGCCAAAATGTTCTCCAGATATTTCTCCGAAATCCCCTGACGCGCGGCGATCTCTTTGAGGGGAATGCGGCCTGCCGCCTGGTGCTCGGCCAGGTCGACCATAACGCGCAGGGCATATCTGCCCTTTGTGGAAACCAACATATATATTGCTGCCTTTCGGTCTTTTAATTCGTAGAAATTCTAGCCGAAAAATTGGTTTTGAAAATACCTATTCCCGTCAAGCTGGTTAATCGACTCGTAATAATCTTCTATTTCCTATTGCGTTACTAGGCTTTACTGTCTACTATGCTTGCCAACAGCAAAAAGAACAACCCATAAGGTTTATGGGTTTCGCTGTTACACACACCGTAAAACCACACGGTATCCAGTCATTTGAACACTTTGGAGGTTCACCATGAGCAATGTTTACACGTCCATCGATCAGCTTATCGGCCACACCCCGCTTCTGGAGCTCACTCACTTTGAGGCCGATGAGGACCTCAAGGCCCGCGTACTCGTCAAGCTGGAATACTTCAACCCCGCCGGCTCCGTCAAAGACCGCGTCGCCAAGAACATGATCGACGAGGCCGAGAAGGCCGGCAAGCTCGTGCGCGGCGGTGACTACACCATCATCGAGCCCACGAGCGGCAACACCGGCGTCGGCATCGCCTCGGTGGCGGCGGCTCGCGGCTACAAGGTGATCATCACCATGCCCGAGACCATGTCCGTCGAGCGCCGCAAACTTATGCAGGCATACGGCGCACAGCTCGTGCTCACCGACGGCTCCAAGGGCATGAAGGGCGCCATCGCCAAGGCCGAGGAGCTGCAGAAGGAGACGCCCAACAGCATTATCGCCGGCCAGTTTGTGAACCCCGCCAACCCCGCCATCCACAAGGCCACGACCGGCCCCGAGATCTGGGATGACACCGACGGCAAGGTCGACATCTTCGTCGCCGGCGTCGGCACCGGCGGTACCGTGACCGGCGTGGGTGAGTTCCTCAAGGAGCAGAACCCCGAGATTCAGGTTGTCGCCGTCGAGCCCGCCACCTCCCCGGTGCTCTCCAAGGGCCAGGCCGGCCCGCACAAGATCCAGGGTATCGGCGCCGGCTTTGTGCCCGACGTCCTCGACACCCAGGTCTACGACGAGATCATCCCCGTCGAGAGCGACGACGCCTTTGCCACCGGCCGCGCCGTGGGCCACAAGGAGGGCGTGCTCGTGGGCATTTCGTCCGGCGCCGCCGTGTGGGCTGCGCTTCAGCTGGCCAAGCGCCCCGAGAACGAGGGCAAGACCATCGTGGCGCTGCTCGCCGATACCGGTGAGCGCTACCTGTCCACGGCACTCTTCAAGGACTGAGGCCTGTCGCCCATAGGTTGAGCCCAGGGACGAGCCGGTCTCCTCTCTCTCCCGGCAGTCGGAGCCCATCCCATCAGGGCGCCCCACGAAACGTCCGAACTTGCTACAATGTCTGCGGCGCGGAACCAGCCTCCCGCGCCGCTTTTCTTTTTTGGCCACATGCCACCAAGGAGAACCTCCCCATGCACAACAAGCGCGTGCTCGTCGCCATGAGTGGCGGCGTCGATTCCAGCGTGACTGCCTACCTGCTCAAGCGCCAGGGCTACGAATGCGTCGGTGCCACCATGCGCCTCACCTGTCCCGCGCCCGATCCCGTCACGGGTATGAGCAAAGTCGACCGCGACATCGCCGATGCAAAGGCCGTCGCCGAGCGCCTGGGGATACCCCACCACGTGCTCGACCTGCAGCAGACCTTCGACCGCAACGTTATCGAGCGCTTCGTGACTGCCTATCAGGAGGGACTGACGCCCAACCCGTGCATCATCTGCAACCGCCATATTAAGTTTGGCGCGCTGCTCGATGCGGCACTCGATATGGGCTGCGACTACATCGCCACGGGTCATTACGCCAAAATGAGCCAGACGTCCGACGGAACCTGGCAGCTGCACCGCGGCGAAGATCCCAAAAAGGACCAAAGCTACTTTTTGTATTCGCTCACACAAGAGCGCCTGGCACGCACGATCTTTCCGCTGGCTGGGCTGGACAAAGAGCGCGACGTGCGCCGCATTGCCGCCGAGCAGGGCTTCATCAACGCCAAGAAGGCCGAGAGCGAGGATATCTGCTTTATCGCGGACGGCGACTACGCGGGCTATATCGAGCGCCGCTGCGGACATGCCGCTGCACCGGGCGATATTGTGTGGCGCGACGGCAGCGTGGTCGGGCGCCACAATGGCGCGCTGCGCTATACCATCGGCCAGCGCAAGGGCCTGGGCGTCGCGATGGCGCATCCCGTGTACGTAACGGGCGTCGATGCCGCCAACAACATTGTGCATCTGGGCGAGGCCGAGGACCTGACGGCCACAGCGCTCACAGCCGACGACTGGATCTGGAGTGCCCCTGCCGACCGCATGGAGGCAGAGCTCGATGCCGGCGGCATTCGCGTGGGCGCCAAGTACCGCTACCGTCAAAAGGACCAGGCAGCGACCCTTACGCGTGGCGCCGATGGACAAATGCTGCTGACTTTTGACGAGCCGCAGCGAGCCATCGCCCCCGGCCAGGCCGTCGTCGTCTACCACGGAGACGTCGTCCTGGGCGGCGGTACCGTGACTGCCGCCATCAAGTAGCCGCGGGATTATCGCCGCACGTGTCGAAGCACTTCAACAGCAGCATTCACCTCGATAACGCGACGCTCGAGGCCGCGGCGAATGGACTCGAGTCGACCCTCCGCCGTCGCCCATTCGCTCTGCAAAAGAATCTCGATCGCCTCATCAACAAATCCGTTGAGTCGCGATGAATCGAACCAATCGAGCGAGTCCGCAAGCGCCAGCTGGACGGAAGGGTCGGGCCCAAACGGCTTAGCGGAAAACCCAAACTCCCCAGCTGCGAGCACGGCAGTTGGTACGTTGTACCACAAGCAGTTACCGCTATCGAACAGCGGAGCAGGTTTTATCTCCAGGGTGTCGACATTACGGATGATGCCGAAGTTTCGCCAATGGCGGTCGCTGTTGGCCAAAAGGGCATCGCAGACAATCATCTGCGACATAGACCTTCTCACAGCGGCCTCATTGGCACCATGCTTGCCAAGGTAGCGACAGTATCGATCGTATGTCGAGTTTCCCCGCTGGCTACCAAGTACGCCCTTAACGTAAACAGCCGGAACGTATTCCTCGCGGCCATCAAGAAAGTCGTCGCACAGGCACACAGGGCCATCGAACATCCGCTCAACCGTATAAGGAACAAACTCACCCTCCGACAGCAAGCGACGATGTAGAGCCGTTGCAACCGCCTCGTTAAAGGGCCGTTGGTCGTCCATGCCGCACCCCTTGACCAGAACGCGAACACCGTTGCGAATCATCCACGATTTAGGAAGCTCGCCCTCGGATGTGTTGTCGGGATTTTTAAGACCGATGCCCTCCAGCCAACCCGAACGCTCTTCGGGCGCCGATCGCTCAAATTCGTTCTCAAAGTAATTGATGTTTTGCCATTTGAGTTCGCCGCAATCGGCCGGCCGCAGCCAATAACAATCCGAAAGCGAGAGACCCAGACACCGAACCGGCACCTCAGTGTCGTTGACAATCCCCAGCTCGCGGTAGCGCGAGATAAGCCCGGGGCGAACATCGGGTACCGACCGATGCCCCCACCACGCGTTGAGCTCCCGTTTATTCACCGTAGGAGAAGAGCTCGAGCACGTGCCAAACGGCATCCTCTGCGCATCGAGTACCTCGGCGATTTCGAAGGAAAACTCGCGCGTCGGATCAAACGAAACACGTGCAACCTCGTAATCGGCGGACATCAGCGTAAACTTGCGCCCCACATCGGCCGCAGGACGGCGTCCACGTTTGCGGACCTTTTGATAAGCGACCGCAGAATCATACTCAACCATCTTCCGTCCGCCCACAATATCGCACGCGAGCGTTCCCGATGCGGCAAGCTGAGATATGCGGGCTTTCGTAACGCCCAACAGGCGGGCAGCATCACCCATAGACAAGTACTCAGATGTATCCATACGCCGCATCACCTCGTTAAGTATTCTAAACGTAAAGTTAATTAGCTACATACAGCATAATACTAAACAGACTGAAGCGAAAAAAGGCCCGAGCAATCGGGCCTTAGAGCAATTGGTCAACAGAGTCGCAAGCTGCTCCCCTAGCGCTGTACGTAGGCGCGGACGAGCTCGTAGGTGTTGCGCACGCCGTCCATGTGGCTGCGCTCGTAGTTGTGGCTCGCATACACGCCGGGGCCGATCAGGCCGTGACGGATGTCGTAGCCGGCCGAGAGCGTGGCCTCAACGTCCGAGCCGTAGTGCGGATACACATCGATGGCGTAATCGAGCTCCAGCTCGCGCGCGATGTTGGACAGCGTGGTCACCAGGTCGTAGTTGTACGGACCGCCCGAATCCTTGGCGCAAATCGAAACCATGCGCTCGGTGCAGCCCAGGTCGTCGCCCACGCAGCCCATGTCCACGCTGATCATCTCGCGCGTGTCGGCCGGCACAAAGGCACCGCCATGGCCGACCTCCTCGTACACGGTAAAGAGCAATGACACTTTGCGCGAAAGCGTCACCTCGCCAGCGGCGACGGCGCGGGCGAGACCCAGCAGAATCGCCGCGGACAGCTTGTCATCAAGGAAGCGACTCTTGATGTAGCCGCTCTCCGTCACCGCAGTGCGCGGGTCCATAGCGATGATGTCGCCGGTCTGAATACCCAGCTCGAGCACATCGTCCTTGCTGTCAACGTTCTCGTCGAGCAGGATTTCCATGTTCTTCTCGATGGTCTTGACCGGCTCGTCGGCCACATGCGCCGAAGGCTCGGTATTGAGGACCACGCCCGTGTACACATTGCCGTCGCGCGTGTAGACGGTGCAGTTCTCGCCATCGGCCGTAGACCACTGGTGCCCACCAAGCGTCGTGGGACGCAGGCGGCCATTGTCCTTAATGGAGCGCACCATGGCGCCCAGGGTGTCGACATGGCTCGCCAACACAAGCGGCTCGCCCTCGCCGCCAAGCTCAACGAGCACGTTACCCTTATTAGAACGCTCAGGCCCAAACCCCATATCGCGCAGGGTCTCCATCAGATAATCAGTCGCCGCACGGGTATAGCCCGTCGGCGAAGCAATAGAAGTCAGCGCCTTCAGCTGGTCAGTAATATAGGAGAGCGTAGAATCCATCTTGGACACCAAAGTCACCCTTTCATATCGAATTAAACCCACAGCAACAATACCACCGCGAACCATCTTTTTACTTAGCGAGATAACCCATTGAGCTCCTCAGAACTGCGCCCGCCACGATAACGAGCCGGCGGGCCCCTGCCCGTTAGCCCCACAATCGTCCCGCAGGACGGAGGAAGCCCCCGCCGCACGAAGTGCGCAGCGGGGGCTTCCGACATGTCCGAGGACGATTGTGGGGCTAACGGGCAGGGGCCCGCCGAACCAAGTTAGGCAGCCGGGCAGATCTTCTTGAAGAGCTCGATGACGTCGTCGAGCGTTGCCTCGCGCGGGTTACCCGGGAAGCAGGCGTCAGCCATGGCGTCCTTGGCCAGGACCTCGATCTCGTCGGCCTTCATGGCCTCGCAGACGTGCGGGATGTTCACGTCGGCGGAAAGCTGCTTGACGGCGGCGATAGCGGCGTCGGCAGCCTCGTCGGTGCTCATGCCCGTGGTGTCAACGCCCATGGCGACGGCGACCTTGGCCAGGCGCTCAGCGCAAACCGGCTTGTTGAACTCCATGGCGATCGGCAGCAGCATGGCGCAAGCGACGCCGTGCGGGGTGTCGTAGTGAGCAGACAGGGTGTGAGCCATGGCGTGATCGATGCCCAGGCCGACATTGGAGAAGCCCATGCCAGCGACATACTGACCAAGAGCCATGCCCTCGCGGCCGGAGCCGGGCTGACCGGACTTGGCCTCGGCAACGGAGTCGCGCAGGTTCTCGCTAATCAGCTTAATGGCCTCAAAGTGGAACATGTCGGAGAGCTCCCAAGCGCCCTTGGTGGTGTAGCCCTCGATGGCGTGGGTCAGAGCGTCCATGCCGGTGGAAGCGGTCAGGCCGGCGGGCATGGAAGCCATCATGTCGGGGTCGACGACAGCGACCTCGGGGGCGTCGTTGGTGTCGACGCACACGAACTTGCGGACCTTCTCGGGGTCGGTGATGACGTAGTTGATGGTCACCTCGGCGGCAGTACCGGCGGTCGTCGGCACGGCGATGGTGAACACGGCGTGGTTCTTAGTGGGAGCAACGCCCTCGAGGCTGCGGACATCGGCGAACTCGGGGTTGTTGATGATAATGCCGATGGCCTTAGCGGTGTCCATGGAGGAGCCGCCACCGATGGTCACGATAGCGTCAGCCTCGGCGGCCTTAAAGGCCTCGACGCCGTCCTTGACGTTCTGGATAGTGGGGTTAGGCTTGATCTCGGAGTAGAGGCTCCAGGCGATGCCGGCGGCGTCGAGCTCGTCGGTCACCTTAGCGGTAACGCCAAACTTGACCAGATCGGGGTCGGAGCAGACGAAGATCTTCTTGTAGCCGCGACGCTGAAGCTCGCCGGGAATCTCCTTGATGGCGCCGGAACCATGATAAGAGATGGTATTGAGAACGAAACGATTAGCCATTGATAGCCTCCCATCGTGTGCAGGGCACCCATTACGCCCCACGCTATGAGTCCCATCCTAACGCTTTTGAAACGAAAAACGCGTGAGAACGTCAAAATTGTTAAAGCGTTTCAACAGATGATGAAAAATATTGCGGCAAAGGGACAGCCCCTTTGCCGCATTCGGTTACTTTCGGCAGCCCTCTTTCCAAGCCTCGGCCGCAACCTTCCAGCGTAAGCGCAAGTCGCGCTCGCGGTCGATGAACATGATGGCAAACGCGACAAACAGCAGCAAGCTCGCCACGACGATGGCGTGCAGGCCCATGCGCTCAATACACCAGTTGCCCAACACGGCGCCAAACACAAAGGTAAAGATCACGCCAAAGTACAGCAGGCCGTTTTCCAAAAAGCCGCGCCTGTGGGTGATGATGTAATCGTCCACGTTTTGCAGCGCGTTGCGCAAGTTGCCGATGCACATGGTCGTAGCGATGCCGTGACCGTGGATCTTGCGGAAGCTCTCGACCTGCATGCCGCAGGCAAACGAGGTGAGGCAGTTGGCGAGCAGGTTGTAACCGCCACCGGGGATAAAGCTCACGCCCAGCAAGATGACGGCTTCAAAGAACACCGTCACCTGACGCCAGTGAATCACGCTGCCAAACCGCTCGTGCACCAGGTCGGCAAGCATAATGCCCACAGCAAACGACACCACAGGAAAGAAGTAGCGCCCCGCAAGTACCCAATTGCCCTCCGAGATGCTCACGCCCACCAGCAAGATGTTGCCCGTCTGCGCGTTGGCGAAAACATGATCGCGCCCAATGTACGAATACACGTCCATAAAGCCACCGGCGAGCGCCAAGATGATGCCCAGCTCAATAGACTCCGATATCTGTTTGGCACGCTGCATCGTCGTGCATCCTCCTTGTTGACGACTCTCTCGTGCGTTGGCGGAAACATAGCCGCCGTTCATACTGTAACCCATTGACAACATGGCGTGCGCGCGAGACGACCCCTTCGACACAGGGATACACAGTCTGGAAACAAACGACACCCGCATCGACACGCCGATCCGCTAGCTCATGTACTCCACCAGTCTTTTTAGCCCCGTCCCAAAAAGACTGGTTACAATTACGTGCAGCATACAAACACCGGGAGGGATCGTGGCAAAAAAGCCTCAGCACGCTCAGAACAACCAGCGCAGTCAGCAGGGCAAACAGGGCCAGCAGCAAAAGCGCGGCGGTAAGGCGCAGGGTGGGCACACCACGCATACCCCAGCAGCGCTCACACGCCCCTGGCGCCCGGGCCGCGATAAGTTCCTCCCCGTCAGCCGCGCCGACATGGATGCGCGCGGCTGGGACCAGTGCGACTTTGTCTACATCTGCGGCGACGCCTACGTGGACCACCCCAGCTTTGGTATGGCCATCATCAGCCGCGTCCTCGACGCGCACGGCTACAAAGTGGGCATCATCTGCCAGCCCGACTGGACCGACCCCGCCAGCATCACGGTGCTCGGTGAGCCGCGCCTGGGCTTTTTGGTCAGCGCCGGCAACATGGACTCCATGGTCAACCACTATTCGGTGACCAAGCACCGTCGCCATACCGACGCCTATACCCCCGGTGGCGAGGAGGGGCACCGCCCCAATCGTGCCGTCACGGTCTACGGCAACCTCATCCGTCAGACGTTCAAGGACGCTCCCATCATCATCGGCGGCATCGAGGCAAGCCTGCGCCGCCTGGCTCACTACGACTACTGGCAGGACAAGCTCAAGCGCTCGGTACTGCTCGACTCGGGCGCCGACATCCTCATCTACGGCATGGGCGAGCACGCGATTGTCGAGATCGCCGACGCGCTCGACGCGGGACTGCCCGTCAATCAGATCACCTATATCAACGGCACCGTCTACCGCACGGGTTCGCTCGACGAGGTCTACGACTACGACCTGCTGCCCAGCTGGGACGACCTTACCGCCGACAAGCTCAACTACGCACGCAGCTTCAATGTGCAGCAGCAGAATATGGACCCCATCACCGGACACCGCCTGGTAGAGCCCTACCCCAACAGCGTCTATGTGGTGCAGAACCCGCCATCGGCGACGCTCACCACCGATGAGATGGACGAGGTGGCCGAGCTCCCCTACGCACGCGATTGGCATCCCGACTACGACGCGGCAGGCGGCGTGCCGGCCTTTGCCGAGATCAAGTTTTCCATTAGCTCCAACCGTGGCTGTTTTGGCGAGTGCTCGTTTTGCGCCCTCACCTTCCACCAGGGGCGCGTGCTGCAGATGCGCAGCCACGATTCGATCATGCGCGAGGCCGAGCTGCTCACGCGCGATCCCGAGTTTAAGGGCTACATCAACGACGTGGGCGGACCGACGGCAAACTTTAGCCGCCCTGCCTGCGACAAGCAGCTCAAGCACGGCGTGTGCAAGAACAAACGCTGCCTGTGGCCGAGCGTATGCAAGAACATGGTGGTCGACGAGAGCGGCTACACGCAGTTGCTGCGCGACCTGCGCCAGCTGCCGGGCGTCAAGAAGGTCTTCGTCCGCAGCGGCATCCGTTTTGACTACACCATGGCCGATGCCTCGGACGAGTTTTTGCGCGAGCTGCTGGAGCACCATGTCTCGGGCCAGCTGCGCGTGGCACCCGAGCACGTGAGCGACGCGGTGTTGTCCGTGATGGGCAAGCCGAGCCGAGCCGTCTACGACGCGTTCTGCCGTAAATTTGAACGCCTGAACCGCGAATACGGACTCAAGCAGTACGTAGTGCCGTACCTAATCTCGAGCCATCCCGGCTCAACGATGAAGGAAGCAGTGGACCTTGCCGAGGCCGTGCGCGACATGGGCTACATGCCCGAACAGGTGCAGGACTTCTACCCCACGCCGTCCACCATGTCGACGTGCATGTACTACACCGGCGTGGATCCGCGCACCATGCAGCCGATCTACGTGGCGCGCGACCCGCACGAGAAGGCCATGCAGCGTGCGCTCATCCAGTATCGCAAGCCCGAGAACTACAAGCTCGTGCGCGAGGCGCTGGAAAAGGCTGGCCGCCGCGATCTGATCGGCTACACCAAGCATTGCCTGATTCGTCCCGTGCCCCCGCGCCCGGGCGAGACATCTGCTGGCGGTGGGCATGGCGCAGGCAAGAAGGGCGGCAAGGCCCACGGTGGCGCCGCTGGCAAGGGGCCTAAGGGCAGCAAGGGGCACAGCGGCATGTCGCGCGCGCAGAACACTGCCGGGCGCAACCGTGCAGCTCAGGGGCGTCAGGGTGCCAACGGAGGCGGACGCCGCAATTAGTGCGGGAATGCGGTAGATGTGCTCACAGCGCTCTGCTGGCACGCTTGGCGCAGCGAGCGCATTGCCTCCACCAGGATCACGCCGGCGATCGCGACCGTAATTGCCACGTCGAACGGCGTGTTCACAAACCACAGCAGCCCCATGAGATACGACCCGGCATTAAAGGCAAAGTGCAGCAGGATCGTGTAGCGGAGCTTTCCGGTGGTCACGAACACCCAACCAAAAATGAGGCCGGCAGCGCCCGCATAGCAGCCCTGCACCCAGTTCATATGCATAAAGCCAAAGATGGCCGCCTGCAGCACGATTGCCGCGGCGATACCCCACGTGCTTGGGGCCGCCCAGGGCACCATGGCGCCGTCTTGCGCGTTCGCGCGGCGCCGGCGCTTCCAGAGCGAACGGCACTGTGGATTAAACGCACGCAGCGAAAACTCAAAGATGATGCCGCGCACCAGCAGTTCCTCGCAAAACGGAGCGCCGAGCACCGTGGTCAGGACGGCAAGAAGGCTGGTATCGCCCATGCCCGTTTCCTCGACGAGCTCGCTATAGTCTGCCGCGACCTCGGGCAGCAGCGACAGCACGCCGTCGCATAGGTAGCTAATGACCACCTGCATGGATAGGCCGATCACGACAACGCAGGCAATGCGCTTCCATGCCGCGCTTGCTCCCCCACCGAGCGGGCGCTCGCCTTGCCGGCGTGCCATGAAGGAGCGGGGCCACAGATAACGCCACCACAGCAGCGCCATCAAAAATGACGCCGTCTGAGCGGCAGCCTGGAACCATTGAATATCGAGGTTGTCGATCGGGAAACCCGTCAGCACCGACACGGCATCGAGAACTGAAAACAGAACCACGCTCAGGGCTATATCGGCAGCGACAACGCCAAAACAGGCAAGCGCCCACGCCATCGCATTGAGCATGCCAACCTCCTCAAAACCCGGCACTTAGGGACGTTCCTTAACTGCCGGCTGAAAAGGAACGTCCCCAAGTGCCGGCAGTTTGGGACAGTCATTGTTGATGAGAATCGGGCGCAGTGCCAAAGGCCCCGCTGGGCGAGATGTCGAACGGGAAGGTGCCGCAGCGATTGAACGCGGCGATGAACATGCGGATGGCGTTGGACGGCGTGGTGCCCACGAGCTGGGTTGCCGCCGCGAAGGCTGCCTTCTCCTCAGGCAAGACCTTCGCGACTACGGGGGTCATGTGTTCTGCCATGGCGCTTCCTTTTTGAAACGACGGTAGTGCGGATAGATGCGGGCCACGCGGCTGGGCGACGGGCTGTGAAGGCAACCCGATTGGCCCGCATCCGGAGTTTGTTTCTGCGGCGTTGGTATTACTTGGTAATCCTAAGTATTACCCCGCAGATAGAATACCACACCCGACCCCATTGGGACGGAGGAAAACGAATCATTTTGTTGCTGAGTAAGTATTTAGAGCGTGATGATGTCCGAGATATCGAGGGCCTGAGCGTCGGCGACATCGTGCGTGGCAAGCAGGAGCATGCGGCCATCGAGCAGGTCGAGCACGACCTCGGCGCATGCGTCGCGCGCAGCGGTATCTAGACCGGTAAAGGGCTCGTCCAGAATCACCGCGTCTCCTGGGCACAGCAGGGCTCGGGCAATCTCGACGCGACGGCGCTGCCCGCCCGAGAGCTCGGCCACGCGGGCATACACATCGATCCCCGGTACCAGCAGGCGCAACAGGGCTGCGACACTCGAGGCGTCCACGCGCGCGTCGGCGCACACCAGCACGTTATCCAAAGCAGAGGCGTCCTCAACCAGGCGCGCGTCCTGAAACACCATCGAGCACGGCACGCACTCCCCCGCCACCAGCGCAAGCAACGTCGACTTGCCCACGCCCGAAGCGCCCATCACACAGGTGCGTCCACCGGCGGGCACATGAAGCACCAGTCCGTCGAGCGCCGGCGACCAGGGCGCACGATCGCCCACGGCAAGCGCAAGCTCCGCCGCAGCCCCGCCGCCAGCAGAGCCGCACGCACGCCCGCGGCCACCGCGCCCATGCGCCCGCACGGCAGTACGCCACGCCACGGGCCCCGAAGCCCGCAGCAACCACACCAGCACGCGCTCGCATGCCCACGATGCCGCCACGACCAGCACGGTCCACGCCAGCAGGTCAGCCGTCTCGATGAGCAGCTTCGCCTGATAGATGCGCTCGCCCACGGTGCCCGTCGCCATGCCGATGAGCTCCGCCGCCACGCCGGCCTTCCAGCTCATGCCGATCACGGCACGCGCGCACGAAAGCACAAACGGCAGGACCTCGCGCCAGGTATGGGCGCAAAACAGACGCCAACCCCGCACGCCATGCAGATGAAACATCTGCTCCAGCGACTGATCAACCTGCGTCAAACCCTCGACCAGCGAAAAATACACGCCCGGCAGCGCCATCAAAAAGACCGCGGCGATGCTCACGCGCGCCGACCCCAACCAAATGAGCAGCAGGACCACCACGCAGGCAACCGGTGTCGCCTTAACAAACGAAAGCGCAGGCGCCACCAAGCGGGCAAACGTCAGCGACCGCACCGAGGCTCCCGCCATCACGACGCCGCACACCGCGGCAAGCGCCAGCCCGCCCAAGATACGCGCACCCGAGCCTGCCAGAATCGCCCATGTGCCGGCATCGCATACCAGTCGTAGCAACGCCACCACGACAGCGCCCGGCCCCGGCAAAATCAACGGCTGGGCCACCAGCGCCGCCACCAGCACCCACACGGCAAGCCAAAAGGCGGCAACGGCACCTGCTGCCGCCACCGCCTTCATACGCTCTGCCATTTGTCGAGCAAACGCACGCACGGGCTACTCCATGTAGTAGAAATCGTCAGCCGGGAGCTTGCCGCCCACGGCGCTCGCGTCCGCATCGGCCAGCACCTGCAGGCACCCACCGAGCGCCGCCTTCATATCCCTCCCCGTCTGGCACACGAGCATGCACCCGGGAATCGCTTTTTCGGCAATCGCGGCGTTATCCACGATACCCGCATCGACCACGGCCTGAGCCCAGTCCGCCGGCGCCGCGTTCACGTCCTCAACGCTCGCAGCATGGCAGCTCAGGAATTCCGCCACGGCCTCGGGATGCTCCTCGGCAAAGGCCCGACGCACCACGGTCACGCCCGTCAGCAAACGGGAGCCCGTGTCGCCCGCCAGCTCATCCCACACATCGGTCAGACTTACCGGCGCCGACAGCTTGCCTTCGCTCTTTGCGATGGCAGCGGTCTTGAACGGCTCGGGCAGCACGCCCACGGCAGACGGATCGGCAAGCAGCACCGAGAGCACCTCGGTAGGCTCGCTCTTAAACTCGAGCGCCACCTGACCGGCCAAGCCCGCGCGCTCCAGCAGGTAGTTCATGACGTACTCCGGCGTGGTGCCCTTGCCCGTCATATAGACGGTATGGCCCGCCAGATCGCCAAACGAGGCCACACTCGCGTTACCCGTCACCACGTTCAGCACGCCCAGCGTGTTGATGTCGATGACCTGCACCGCACCCTCAGTCTTGTTGTAGAGTACGCTCGCCACGTTGGCGGGCACCAGGGCGATATCGATATCGTCCTGAATGACCTTGGGCACAATCTCATCGGCGGCAGTATTGATCGCAAAGTCGAACTCATTGTCCGTCTCACCATCGGCCGCCCGGTCCATAAACTGCACCAGACCAATCGAGGTCGGCCCCTTGAGCGAGGCGACGTGCACCTCAACCGGCTCGGCAGCGGCACCATCAGCAGCAGACCCGGCAGCCGAGCCCGCGGCGGACCCGGTACCGGCAGCCCCGCCGCCACAGCCCGCGAGCGCAAGCGACAGGGCGCCCGCGGCGAGCGCCGAGGCAAACCCCCGGCGCGACATCTCAAAATCAAACGCGCGCATCGCTAGCACGTCCCCTCGTTAGGCATCGTCCATGCGTGATGGTCGGTATACAGCAGCTCCTCGGCCAGCGGCGAGAGCGGCTCGCCCAAGAACTCGCGGTAGCACGCCTGGACATCGGGATTCTCGTGCGAGAAGCGAATGTCCGCAGCGGCATCCAGACCCCACAGCACCTGACCGCGCTCGGCTGCCAGCTCGCAGCCGTCGTGGATGGGCTGACCGCCGCCACCGACGCAGCCGCCCGGGCATGCCATGACCTCAACGAAGTCATAGCTCACGCGGCCGTCGCGAATCGCGTCGAGCAGACGGGCGGCGTTGCCTAGCCCGTGCGCCACGGCGACGCGCACCTTGGTGCCATCGATACCGGCCACGGCCTCCTTCCAGCCGTCCAGGCCGCGCACATCGGTAAAGAAGTCGGCGTCGGGGTTCTTGCCCGTCACCAGGTAATAGGCCGAGCGCACGGCAGCCTCCATCACGCCGCCCGTGGCGCCAAAGATCACACCCGCGCCCGTGCCAAAGCCCAGCGGCGTGTCGAGCGGCTCCTCAACCAGCGTGTCGACGCTCACGTGGCTCGCGCGGATCATGCGCACCGTCTCGCGCACCGTCAGCGCAACGTCCACATCGGGCGTGCCGTCCTCGCCCACCATGCTCGGCAGCGCGCACTCGGCCTTCTTGGCCGTGCACGGCATCACGGACACCACAAACAGACGCTCGGGCTCCACGCCCAGCACCTTGGCGTAGTAGGTCTTGGCGATGGCGCCAAACATCTGCTGCGGCGACTTGGACGTGGACAGGCTGTCGACAAACTCCGGGTAGCGCGCCTTCACAAAGCGTACCCAGCCCGGGCAGCAGCTCGTGAACATGGGCCAGCTGCGGCTGTCGCCCTCGCCCTTGGCGGCCTTACCCAGGCGCTCGAGCAGCTCGGAGCCCTCCTCCATAATGGTGAGGTCGGCCGAGAAGTCGGTATCGAACACGTACTCAAAGCCCACGCGGCGCAGCGCACAAGCCAGGCGCTCGACAGTAGCCTCCTCGCGCGGAATGCCGAGCTCCTCGCCCCAGGCGCTACGCACGGCCGGCGCAATCTGCACCAGCACGATCTTGTCGGGATCGGCGATGGCATCGAACACGGTCTCGGTATCGTCACGCTCGCGCAGGGCGCCCGTCGGGCAATGCGTGATGCACTGGCCGCACGCGACGCAATCGGTCTTGCCGATCGGCGCACGCCCGCGGGTGCCCACGGCGGTATGCGTGGCGCGGTTGGTCAGATCCCAAATCCCTAAGCCCTGCACGCTCTCGCACACCTTGATGCAGCGCATGCATTTGATGCACTTGTCGTTATCGCGGATGATGGGGAAATCGAAATCCCAGCCCTCGCGCGCCAGGTGCTGCTCGTACGGCAGATAGAAGATGCCCAGGTCGTTGGCGATGGTCTGCAGGTTGCAGTTACCACTGCGCACGCAGCTCGTACAGCGCGAGTCGTGCTGGGACAGCAGCAGCTGCACGTTGGTGCGACGCGCCTCGCGGGCCTTGGGGCTGTTAGTGTGGACCACCATGCCGTCGAGCACGTAGTTGTTGCAGGCGGCAACCAGCTGGTCGCAGCCCTCAACCTCGACCACGCACACGCGGCAACCGCCGATCTCGTTTAGATCGCGCAGGTAGCACAGGGTGGGAATCTGGATGCCGGCGGACTTGGCCGCGTCCAGGATCGTGGTGTGCTCGGGTACCATGACCTCGCAATTATCGATAGTGAGCTTGACCATATTGAGTGCTCCGCTTTCGGTGTTGTCGCTGACAGTGGGGTTGTTGGGCTCTACCATTCCAGGTTCCTCCCTCCGCGGAACGCGCCAAAGCCAAAGTGGTCGCAACGCAGGCAGCGGCTTGCCTCCTGGCGTGCCTCCTCCTCGGTAAGGCCTTGCTCGACCAGATTCCAATCGTGGATGCGCTCGCCGGCCTCGCGCTCGCCCAGCTCGCAGCGGCCGCGCTCGTGCTTGCCCTTAAACTGCACGGTCGGCAGCTCAACGTCGAGCTTGATCTTGTGGTCAAAGCCCAGGTAGCGGTCGATATTTGCCGAAGCAACGCGGCCGGCGTTGATGGCCCGGATGACGGTGGCGGGACCGGTCTGGCAGTCACCGCCGCTAAAGAGGCCGTCGAAGTTAGGCACGGCGCCGTCCGAATCGGTGACGACGCAACCCCACTTGCAGGCGATGCCCATCTCCTCAAACGGCTTGGAATCGATGTCCTGACCAATGGCAACAAACACGCGCTCGCAGGGAATGACGCGCTCGGGCGTCGCGGCGGCACGCGGGGCCGGGCGCCCACGACGGGGCTCGCCGATAATCTGCGGCTGCACGCGCAGACCACTCACGCGACCATCTTCGCCCGTCTCAATAGCGAGCGGTGCGGTGAGCTCAAGAACCTCGCAGCCCTCGGCCTGGGCGCCGGCAATCTCGGCATCCTGGGCCGTCATGTCGCAGATGCGACGGCGGTAGACGATGCTCACCTTTTCGGCACCGCAGCGCACGGCAGAGCGCGCCACGTCCATGGCCACGTTGCCGCCGCCGATGACGCACACGCGCTGACCGCTCAGGTCGGGCAGCTCGTCGTCGCCGATGGCGCGCAGCATCTTGACGGCCGACTCCACGCCGGGCGCCTCTTCGCCCGGAAGGCCGAGCTTCTTATCGCTGTGGGCACCAATGGCCAGGTAGACGGCATCGAACTCGTCGCGCAGGCGGGCAAGCTCCTCGCCATTGACGGAGTGGTCGAGTTCCACGTTGATGCCGGCGCTCAAGATCCAGTCGATCTCGGCCTGCAGGCGCTCGCGCGGCAGACGGTAGCTGGGAATGCCATAGCGCAGCATGCCGCCCAGGTGGTGGCGCTGCTCAAAGATGGTCACCTTATGGCCCATCACGGCCAGGTAGTAGGCACAGGAAAGGCCGGCCGGGCCGCCGCCGATCACGGCGATGCGCTTGCCGGTGTTGTCGGCCACGCTGGGCTTGTAATCGTTGAGGTCGCTGTGCTCAACGGCAAAACGCTTGAGGGCGAGGATGTTCATGGGATCGTCGACCATGCCGCGACGGCAGTGCATCTCGCAGGGATGCTCGCACACCAAACCGCAGACGAGCGGCAGTGGGTTGTTCTTGCGGATGACCTTGACGGCATCGGCATAGCGGCCGGCCTCGACCAGCGAAATGTAACCGGGAATGTCGACGTGCGCCGGGCAGCCCGAGACGCACGGGACGCGGGCCTCGCGGTCAAAGCCACAGGAGTGCTCGCGGATGTGGTGCTCAAAGTCGTCGCGGAAACCGCGGATAGCCGTAAGCGCCATGGCGCCGGCCTCGTAACCGATGGCGCAGTCGCTCGAAAGATAGATGGTGCGGGCGGTGCGCTCAATCAGATTGAGCGTGGACTCGTCGGCGCGGCCTTCGAGCACATCGGCGAGCAGGTCGCTCAGCGCGCTCAGGCCCACACGGCAGGGCGTGCACTTGCCGCAGCTCTGGGTGGAGCACAGGTTGACGAGCGCTGCCGTAAACTCAACGGGACACGGGGCGAGCGAACTCACCGCCAGACGACGTCCGAGCGCATCGTGCAGGTCGTCCATGACGGCTTGGGCGTGGCTGCGTTCCATTACATGCAGTCGAGCCATAAGATCCCCTCTCACATGGCAGCCCGGAGGCGAGGCCGGGCGAAATTGCTACACGCACAACACTGACCTAAAAATGTGTTTGGTCTCAACACAGTTCGGTAGGCGGTATGAAATGCAGCCATCAGCGGTGGTAAAGATCTTTACCGCAGATAAATGCCATATTTGATAAAACGCATTACCAACAATGCGGCACTTGGGGACGTTCCTTTCCTGCCGGCACCCGGGACACTCCTTGTTCTGGTGCAAAGGGGTCAGGTTTGTTTGCACCAATGTGAGTTGCGGTGAAATAGGAACTGAAAAGCCGTTTGAAAGGCAAAAGCAGTCCGTATTCCACCGCAACTTAGAGAAGGGATGCCGCCACCTTTCGGAGGCGGCGGAGAAAAGTTGATTGACGCTCCTACGCTAGATGAAGAGCTCGCATTCCCTGCGCTCGACGCAAGCCTTGCTCAGCATCTGGGTAACGGCGGCAAGTTTGTTAGGGTCAAGCTTGCGAGCACCCCACGGGCATACAGCGACGCAGCGCATACAGGAGATGCACGCCTCGCCATCCACCTGGCTTGGATCGTCCTTGTCGATAGCACAAACAGGGCACGACGCAGCGCAGGCACCGCAGGAGACGCAATCCCCCGTTGCCTGGGGCACCATGCCGTGGCCTCCAGTTTGCTTATAAGGACGATTGCCGGGAATAGAGGGCTCGGACATATCCCCATCCAGTAACTTTTGCCGGATCCGCTGCGCAAACTCTGCAAATTGCGCCACGTCCTGCGCATCCGGTCGCCCAGCAGCAAACTGACGTGCAACGGAATGCTCTGCAATGGCAGCAACCGCCGCAACCACCCTAAATCCGGCACGCCTCGCAACGTCTTCCAGCTCTACGAGCGTATCCTCAAACGCGCGGTTTCCGTAAACACAGACCAGAACGGCGCGAGCTCCGTTGCCGCGCACCATGCCCAAACGGTCGACCACCACGGCCGGAACCCTACCGGCATACGATGGCACGGAAATAACCGCCACGTCATCCTTCGTCATCGAGACCCCGTGGAAGTCCTGCCCGCTATCGGTCAGATCGACGGTAACGGTATTCCCATCCAGTGCACCGGTCACAAGACCAGACACCCTCTCCGTTCCACCCGTTGGACTAAACACAATTTCGAACACGTTCACCGAACATCCTCCCCTGCGCTTGGCAACACAGCAAGCCGCCCGCATGCTTAGACAGAGTATATGGCACGCAGAACGCTCCTCGCTTTGGCGCCTAGCCTTCGTTTTGCATAATTCCCGCTACAGATTGCATATTTTTATGAGATACCGCCGTATTCTCCTGAGGTACCCCATCCCGGACCGTGCAAAAAACGGAGTATTCTGCAACGTGACCGCGTCGGCACTGCCGCGGGTGGGCAAAACCGTAGGATGCCGCATCATTTTGTGGCCCGACATAGCGGGAATGACGCACCTTTGCTCCGGGAAACGACGAAATTTGGCTCAAAACGATCGCTAGGGATATCCGAAGACCACCGTTGGCGATGCCGAATCGTATGCAGCCGGCTCGAACTGCAGAATATTCCAAAAAATGCACGGTGCACCCCATGGGACCCATTGCCACATGGCAGAAAACGGGTCTTCGCGACCCTCCACATGCATTCCCGAGGAAATCGCATCCGAACTAGCGGTCGGATACGACAAACAAAAGGGCCCCGAGCGAAGTTTTTGCTCGGGGCCCTTGGTTCGCATCGCTCTAGCGTGCGATGCGTATGCTATTTGCGCTTGCCGCCGCCGTCGCCGGGACGACGGGAACTGCCACCGCGCTTGCCGCCACGGTTGTTGCCGTAGCTGCCGCGATTATCGCGACCACCAGAGCGACCGCCACGGGAGCCGGCCTGGTTGCCGCCACGCCCGCCGCGATAGCCGCCGCGGCGCTCCTCGCGGGTATCGTCGTAGTTGCGCCAGTCATCGCGACGATCGCGACTGGCACGCGGGTCGCGACGATCGCGCGACTCACCCGAACGACCAGCGCCGCTGCGGCCACCGTTGCCGCGGGCGCCTTCACGACGCTCAGCGCCGCGGCCACCCTCGCGACCCCCGCGCTCGTCAAAGCGCTTGCCGCCGCGGGTACCACGCTCGTCACGCGAACCACGGCCTTCGCCTCCACGGCGCTCATCGCGCCCGCCGCGCTCGCCATCGCGACCGGAGCGACGACGGTCGCCCGAGCCGCGCTTGCCGCCGCGCGAACCGCGGCCCTCGTCCTCGCGCTCAACACGACGACGGCCGCCACGGTCCTCGTCCTCACGACGACGGCGGTGTGCCTCGCCCTGGAACTGCTTGGCACGACGCTCGGCACGGTTGCCGCGCGGGCCCTGCTCAACAGCACTGCCGCGCTCCTCGGCAGCCACCTCGCGGGCCACGCTCTCCACAGCCTCATCCACGCGAGCCTGAACGCCCTCGCGCACGCGGGTCTTGCCGCCGCGCTTGGGACGACTCGGACGCTCGCCGTCGCCGCGACGCTCGTCGCGACCGCGGTTGGAACGACCGGCCACATCGCCGTAGTCATCGCCGTTGCGCTTGCCGTCGCGACGTGCCTGCTCAAGCTTCTTCTTGCTCTTGGACTTGCCGCGCTTGGTCTTCTTCTTCACCTTAAAGGCCGCAGGGTCGCGCTCGGGGTCAACCGCGGGCGGGTTGGGCCCCACATGCAGGTCGCCGGCCTCGTAGATGTCGGCCGTCTTGTCCATGAGCTTCTCGATCTCGTAGAACTCATCGACATCCTGCTCGGTCACAAACGTGATGGCCCAGCCCAGCTCGCCGGCGCGGCCCGTACGGCCAATACGGTGGATGTAGTCGGTCGGCTCGGCCGGCACGTCAAAGTTCACGACGTAGCGCACGTCGCTGATGTCGATGCCGCGGGCGAGCACGTCGGTTGCCACCAACACGTCGACGGTACCGTCGCGGAAGGCCGAAAGGGCACGCTCGCGCTGAGCCTGGCTGCGGTTGCCGTGAATCGCGGCGGCCTTGATGCCCTTGCGCTCCAGACGACGGCAGCAGCTGTCGGCGCGGTGCTTGGTGCGCATAAAGACGATGGTGCGCTCCGGGCCCTCCTTCTTGAGGAACTCGGGCAGCAGATTGTTCTTGGCCTCGATGGACACCGGGAATACAAACTGGTCGACGGTGTCGGCGGTCGACGTGGCGGGCGCGATCTCCACGCGTGCCGGGTCGCTCACCAGGTCGGTGATCTCGCCCACGGCCTCCTCGTCGAGCGTGGCCGAGAACAGCAGCGTCTGACGCTCGGCCGGCGTCTCGCGCACAATGCGGCGGACGGCGGGCAAAAAGCCCATGTCGAGCATGCGGTCGGCCTCGTCCAGCACCAGCACCTTGACCTCGTCCAGGTGGCAAGCGCCCTGCTCGATCAGATCGACCAGACGGCCCGGCGTGGCAACCAGGATGTCGCAGCCGTACTTGAGCGCCGCGGTCTGCGGCTTGTAGCTCACGCCGCCCACGACGGTCACGGCAACGTGGCCCGTGACGTCGGCGATTTTGCTCGCGACCTCGTCGATCTGCTGGGCGAGCTCGCGCGTGGGGGTGATGACGAGCATCACGGGGCCACGGCCGTTGCCCTCGGGCTTCTTGGCGCCGCGACGACGGTTGCGGCCGCCGCGCTCACGCACGGGCTTGGGCGGAGCGATGTGCTCCAGATTGTTCATGGTCGGCAGCAAAAAGGCAGCCGTCTTGCCGGTGCCGGTCTGAGCGGCGGCAAGCAGATCACGGCCCTCGAGCACCACGGGGATGGAGCCGGCCTGAACAGGCGTTGGCGCCGTGTAGCCCAGGTTCTCGATAGCACGGAGCATCTCGTCGGAGAGGCCCAGCTCGTCAAAGGCGGGCAGGCTCTCGGTAGCGGACTCGACGGCCTGGGCAGCATTGGCCTCATCGGCGGCATCGAAGGCAGCCTGGGTCATAGCCTCGCGGGCCTCGTCCAGAATCTCGGCGTCCGTGACGTCGGATACAGAATTACGCATATGTTGTTGTTCCTTATCTGCACGCGCAATGGGCACGGCATGCGGCCGCGCGGGCGTGCTTGGTAGTGCGCTAATACATACAAAACAGGTGCGCACAGAGAGGACGTTGCTCAGCACGCTGGCGATCGCTTTGGCAGCCCTATCACGCGCCGTCCAGACGCAGCAGCTCTAAGCGATGGAGCAGATTCGCCGCCGGTTAGTATACCCGTGCTTCGCATGCCCCCACGTAAACCACAGATGACGAGGCGGACGGGGCGGGCCTGGCTGATTGTCTCAATCTGTAACAGCTGCGGGACAAAACCGGGTCCTAATTGTTATGGATCAAGACAGAGGGGGATTTCCGTCCAGTCCAAACCAAATCTCTCAGTCTTCCTGCAATTTCGAACATGTGGCCTATAATGTTGCTTTGGTTACGCTATATATTGCGCAGCCATTTAATACGTCGCCCACCGGGGGCCATTAATTCCTATCGCCATATTGGCTAGGAAGCAATCAAAGGAGGTATCCGTGGCAGCAGAGACGCCTTGCTCGGTCCTCTATAACGATATTCGCTCGTTCGGCGGTCTTAAACATCTCGAGATCGCCCGAATGCTCATCAATGGAAACTCTTATCTCGGCAGTACCCTGCTCGAGAAATGCTCTTCCAACCGCTCGTATCTCACCCGTTACATCGTCCATCGCAAGCCTGACCAGTGCGCGCCCTCCATCTACAGCGACTTTACCGTCACCACGCTCAACCTTTCCTCGGCAATCTGCAGCAAGCTCGGCGGCGGCGAGTCCGCCTATCGGGCAATCGCTGAGCACTATCGCGGTCCGGCCGCCAACGAAATGATGTCGGCTCTCGCCAGCTACAAGCTGGACAGCCGCCTATATGCAAATGCCCTCAATCGCATCGACAACTTTGACGGCAATGCCATGCGCGAGAAAAGCACGCTTTACCTTATGCTCTTTGTGGCAACGGGGGCGCTCGCCGATCCCGTTCAGGGCGTGGCCACCGTCGAGCGCTTTTGCGACAGCAAGACGGGCGGGCATTTTGGCACCACCGAGACCACCGTCGGTCGTAGTTTTTTGAGCAGCTTGGATCAACCGCGCGCCGTCGCTCCCAACCTCGGCTTGCTTAGGACGCACGCCGGAAACAGCGTTGACATGCAAATCCATCCCCTCACACGCGATCCGCGCGGCACCGTGATTGGTTCTTTGCCCAAAACCTCGCCCAGCATCACCGATGTAGGCGCCGACGCATCGCGCGAGCATCTTCGCATTTGGCTTGAGGGTGAGCACTGGTACGCCCAGGGCCTTGGATCGACCAACGGCACGGTACTCGAATCGGGTGCAGGCGACGGCGATATTGTGATTGAGCCGCCGCGCGACCAACGCGAGCCTGGCAAGATCTATCCCCCGGTGGAAATAGCCAACAGCGACAGGATCCATCTGGGTCTCTACACGACATTTCTCGTCATTGTGGACTAGCGCGGACGGCGATCGAAAGACGGCCGCGTCCGTCTTTCGTCTTCTACCTTCTGCGTCGTAAACGACAATACTCAGCAGTATACGTGGGCAGTGCGGCTATCATGGTACTTTACCGATATCCGCACTGCTCACGTATACGCGCGGCAACCCATGCCAGACAAAGGAACGCCATGGATACTACCGATAGCGCCTATGGCGACAAACTCATCCGTCTTGACACGTTCGATACCGCCGTGGCGGTCGACCCCAGCGCCGAGGACGACGCCAAGCGTCGGTTTATGACGCTTATTCTCCAAACGGCCCACCGCAACAACGGCAACATCGGGCACGTGCTGCGCGCGACCAACACGAGCGGCGAGGTCTTTGCCGTCAAGCTACTCAAGGACAACGCCATCCTTTCCGGCCAAGCCCCCGACCGCTCCGCCGAGCAATCGGCAGCGCACCTGGCCAACACCGCCGCGTTGTTCGAGGAGTACCGTCATCTGTGTACCGTCTCGCACCTGCGCGGATTTCCGCGCGTCTACGGCTACGGATCGTGCGAGGATGACCCGCTCATCCTCATGGAGTGGGTCGAGGGCACCTCACTCAAGCAGGCGCTGCCCCTGCTTCCTCACGACGCCTCGGGCGGGCTGACCACCCAGATGGTCGCCGCCGTCGGAAACGCCGTGCTTCGTGCGCTCTTGATGACCCAAGGCCTTGTGAATCCGGTCGTCCATCGCGACCTTTCGCCTGCCAATATCATGTTCCGCACCACCAGTCGAACGCTCGAGCAGCAGATTGCCGACTGCTCCTTTGACCCCTGCCTCATCGACATGGGCTCCGCCACTATGGCCCTCAGCGATGACACGATCACCCGACGTGCCGACATCTGGCGCTTTGCCACACCCGCATACGCCGCGCCCGAGATGCTCACGCAGGATATCGAAGGCATCGCGGCCCTTCGCCGTTCGCCGGCAATCGACGTCTATGCGCTTTCGAGCATTCTGTACCAGCTCTACAGCGGTCGCAAACCGTTTGACTTTGAGTCGACGGACGCCGCTGCAACCGGCTCGTTCTATCTCGTAAAGACCAAGACCAAGCCGGCACCGCTCGAGCCGCGCTGCGAGGGCGATGAAGCGCTCGTCCAAATCATCATGAAGGGTCTCTCAGTCGAGCAGTGCGATCGTCCCACCGAGCAGCAGATGCTCGAGGTGCTCTCGGCATACCTCACCGATGCCGAATCCGAGGGCCGCGAAGGCGCGGGCAGTGACGCCGCAATCGACATCGACTCCGGTACACACCTTAAGGTCGACGTCGCCGGCGAGCGCGCGCGAGAGATCCTGGAGCAGGCCCGGCACGATGCCATGACCCGCCGCCGCTTTATTATCGGTGGCGTTGTCGCAGCCGTTGCGGGGCTCGGCGTTATCGGGGCGGCAACCCATGGCTTTGGCATTCCCGACTACCTGGTCGGCATCCGCAGCTCGCTTGACGACTACACCTGGGATCAGCTACAGGAGATTTCGCTCAAGATTAAGGCCGCCGAGACCCGTAGCGAGGCACGCGAGATTGCCAAGCGCTACCACCTGCTCGACGCCGATGGGCATATCCCCTATCCGTGCACCAAGCGTGTAACGCTCACCAACGGGCTGAAGGTCGGGGCCCAGCTTGCGGGCATCCGCCACGACGAGCTTTTGGACGGGACGGGCAGGGCCGGGCTGACGTTTATGTTCGATGCCGGCATTGCCGAGCGCGATGCTGCGGCTGAACCGCCGAGCGCCGGCTGGGCAGATTGCGAGCTGCGGGCATGGCTCGATGGCGGCGGCCTTAAGCTGCTGCCCAACGAGCTGCGCGCGCTTATTAAGGCCGTCAAGAAGACCTCGAACAACGTGGGCGTCGCCAGAAGCACTTCGTGTCTGAGCGAGCTGCCCGCGACGCTCTGGCTGCCCGCCATGGTCGAGCTCTGCGGCGTACAGCCGCCCGATTCGTTTGCCGAGGACTATCACTACCTGGCAGACATCTACAACGGCGAAGGCAAGGAGTACCAGCTCTTCCGCGAGCTCAAGGTGAGCCCGTATTCCACGAACGAGACGATGGTGCGCCAGTGGAAAGGCAAGGACACCTGCTGGTGGGAGCGCACGGTGAGCCCCGATACGTCGGAGACCGAAGGCACGCTCTACATAAACCGCGTAGGCCACGACGGCGACGTCTTTACGTACGCAACGCCCGCGGAAAAGCCAAACAAGCTAACCTGTGTGATCCCCGGGTTCTGTATCTAGGCGGCGGGCGTCTTGCCGTGACGGGACCCCTCCCCGTCAATTGTCTTGATCTGTAACACTAGCTCGGCAGATACAGGTCTAGATGTTACAGAACGAGACGTTAAGTTGTGACTCGATGTAATGTCTAGATCTGTAACAGTTACTCGACAAAAACGGGTCTAGTTGTTACAGATTGAGATGATTGGTTGGGACGGTCCATCGGCCAACCATCCATCCTCATCTGTAACGAAATCTCATATATTATTTCTGTACTGAACACCCCCAGGGGGTATGGGTGTATAGTATCGGCGGGTTAACAATTCCAACACCGAACTACAGAAAGGAGAAGCCATGGCTCAAGATAAATTCGATGTGGGAGGCATGACGTGCGCCGCCTGTCAGGCGCACGTGGACCGTGCCGTGAGCAAGCTCGACGGCGTCGAGAGCGTCGCGGTCAATCTGCTCGCCGGTTCCATGCTGGTGAACTATGACCCCGCGCAGGTCACCCCCGACGACATCTGCACCGCCGTCGATCGCGCTGGCTACTCGGCCTCGCCCGTCAGCACGGGCACCGACGCTGTCCAAAGCGGAAGTGCGCAAGCCAGGTCCGGCGCCGCCCATATGGAGTCGCCCACCAAAAAGCTAGAGGCAGCCGCCTACGCCATGCGCACCCGACTCATCGTCTCGATCATCTTCCTCATCCCGCTGTTCTACATAGGCATGGGGCACATGCTCGGCTGGCCGCTGCCCGGCATCTTCACCGACCACACGCACAGTATGACGCTCGCGCTCACCGAGCTCGTCCTGCTCATCCCCATCGTCTACATCAACGACGCGTACTTTATCAACGGGTTTAAATCGCTCGCGCACGGCGCACCCACCATGGACGCCCTTATTGCCGTGGGCGCCACCGCCTCCATCGCCTGGTCGCTCTACGCCATGTTCATCATGGCCGACCAACTAGCCGCGGGTCAGGTCCACGAGGCCATGATGACGAGCATGGACAATCTGTATTTTGAAAGCGCCGGCACGATTTTGTCGCTCGTCACCGTGGGCAAATACCTCGAGACGCGCAGCAAGTCCAAAACCGGCGGCGCCATCGAGGCGCTCATTGACCTAGCGCCAAAGACCGCGACCGTCGTGGCCGAGGACGGTACCGAGGCCACCGTCGACGTCGATGCTATTCTGCCCGGCCAGGTGCTGCGTGTGCGCCCCGGCGAGTCCATCCCCGTCGATGGCGTGGTGCTCAAGGGCAGCTCGGCCGTGGACGAAAGTGCGCTGACCGGCGAATCCATTCCCGTGGAGAAGACCGCCGGCGACACTGTCAACGCGGCCACGGTCAACCGCACGGGCTCGTTTACCTTCCGCGCCACGCGCGTGGGCGCCGACACGTCACTCGCCAAGATTATCCAGCTCGTCGAGGACGCCAACGCCACCAAGGCGCCCATCGCCCGCATGGCCGACAAGGTCGCCGGCGTGTTCGTGCCCGTGGTGTTCGCGATCTCGGCCGTGACCTTTGTGGTGTGGATGGCACTGACCGGCAGCATAAACGAGGCGCTCACCTCCGCCGTGGCCGTGCTGGTGATCAGTTGTCCGTGCGCGCTCGGCCTTGCCACGCCCGTCGCCATCATGGTGGGCACCGGCAAAGGCGCCGAAATGGGCATTCTGTTTAAGAGCGCCGAGGCGCTGGAGAACCTGCGCAGCGTGGGCACCGTGGTGCTCGATAAGACGGGCACGGTCACCCGCGGCAAGCCGGCCGTGACCGATATCGTGGTAGCCACGCGCACTGACGGCTCGCCCGCCATGAGCGAAAAGGCGCTGCTCAAGCTGGCCGCCGCGTTAGAGCGCTCGAGCGAGCACCCGCTGGCCGAAGCGATTATGGCCGAGTGCGAGACACGCGGAATCGTCGCACGCATGGTCGAGGACTTTGCCGCTGTGCCCGGTCGCGGCGTCACGGCGCGCGAGGGGCAGAATATCATCGCAGCCGGCAACGTGCGCTTCATGGGCGAGTTGGGCGCTGCCGTGCCTACGGACCTTGCCGAGCAATTTGCCACCGAGGGCAAAACGCCGCTGTTCTTTGCCAAGAACGGCGAGCTCGTCGGCACCATCGCCGTGGCCGACGAGGTCAAAGAGACGAGCGCCGGGGCCATCGCCGCACTGCGTTCGCTCGGCGTCGATGTGCGCATGCTCACCGGCGACAACCACGTGACGGCCGAGGCCATCGCCCGCCGCGTGGGGCTGAGCAGCGAACAGGTCATCGCCGACGTTCTTCCTGCCGACAAGGAACGCCACGTGCGCGAACTGCAGAATGCGGGCGGCAAGGTCGCCATGGTGGGCGACGGCATCAATGACTCCCCCGCCCTGGCGCGCGCCGACGTGGGCCTTGCCATCGGCACCGGCGCCGATATCGCCAAAGAGGGTGCCGACGTGGTGCTCATGCGCAGCGACCTTATGGATGTTGCGCGGGCCATCGAGCTGTCGCGCGCCACGATCCGCAACATCAAACAGGACCTGTTCTGGGCACTGTTCTACAACGGCATCGGCATTCCGCTGGCGGCGGGCGTGTTCTTCCCGCTCACCGGATGGCAGCTCTCGCCGATGTTTGGCGCCGCGGCCATGAGCCTGTCGAGCGTGTGCGTCGTAAGCAATGCGCTGCGCCTGAAATCCTTTAAGCCTAAAGTGGCAAAATAGGCTCACCATTACGTCCATTTAGAACGGGTTTTCCAGGTGCCCGAGATTGACCTGAAAGAGGAGCGACGCGTACTTCGGTACGCGCGCGACGGCCTGAAGGTCAAGGTCGGGTGCCTGGGAAAGCCGACACAACAGAGAGGAATACCCATGCGTTACACAATCAAGACTTCGGGCCTCATGTGCGGCCACTGCGACGCTACTGTCGAGACGGCACTGCTCAACGTGGCCGGCGTGACCGACGCCGACGCCGATCACGAGACCCAGACCGCCCAGGTTGAGTGCGCCGACACCGTGACCGCCGAGCAGCTCGCTGCCGCCGTCGAGGGCGCCGGCGAGAAGTTCCACGCCCTGTCCGTGACCGCCGCGTAGCAGCTACCAGAAGCATTCGACCCCATCGACCAGAAACGAGGACCCGCCATGATGGCAGACCACAAATCGGTGACCCGCATGCTCAAGACGGCACGCGGCCAGATCGACGGCATCTTGCGGATGGTCGATGAGGACCGCTACTGCGTCGATATTTCCACGCAGCTCATGGCAACGCAGGCGCTCATTGCGCGCATCAACGCCGATGTGCTCAAGGCGCATATCGAGGGCTGCGTGACTTCGGCAATCGAATCGGGCGACGAAGACCTCAAAGCCGCCAAGCTCGCCGAGATCGAACGCGTCGTCGACAAGCTCTCCAAGTAATTGGGGCATTGGGGACGGACTGCTTTGCACCTTCTTGGTGCATCGGGGACAGGTATGTTTGCACCACCTTGGTGCAGATTGACCTGTCCCCCTTGCTCTAAATCGGGTATAAAGGCGTGCAGCATATCGAACGAAAGGCAATTTGCATGAATGACTTTATGAAGGGCCGCAATGGCGCCGATGAGCTCACCATCGTTATGGGCTTTGTCGGCATCGTCATCGCGATGATCGGATCGATAGCCCATATCCAGTGGCTCAGCTGGATTGCCATCGCCGTAATCGTGATTGGCGTGCTGCGCGGCCTGTCCAAAAACATCGACGCACGTCGCAAGGAAAACGCGGCCTTTGTCGCCGCGACCGCTAACGTCCCCGGCCTGGGCAAGTTCGTAGCGAGCTTGGGTAGCGGCGCCGCGGCTGCCAACGCCTCGCGCACGGCCGGTACCAGCAAGGAAGACTTTGAGCGTGCCAAGCGCACGGCCAAGAAGATGTGGAAGGGTCGCAAGACCACGGCATACCTCAAGTGCCCCAACTGCGGCCAGATGCTCTCCGTCCCCAAGGGCAAAGGCAAGATCCGCGTCACCTGCCCCAAGTGCCACGCCAAGATGGAAACCCGCTCCTAGCGCCCGCACGCGGGACAAATTAATCAGGTTTGTTTGTCCCAAATCTTAAGTATTTGTTCGATAAAAAAGCCGAGGCCTCGTGTTGAGACCTCGGCTTTTTGCATGCGGCAACGGAGCTGCCCCTTTGTCACATCTACGCCACACCGTCGCGGGCCAGCTCCTCAGCCAGCGCTTCGGCAGGCATGGCCATAATCGCGTCGAGCTCGGCGTCCACCTCGGGAATGCGCTTCACCTTGAGCTTGCGCGCCAGATCGCCACGGCACATCACGTGCATCGGCTCACGCAGAGCGCACAGGTCATCGAGCGGGTTCTCGCGCGTCACCAGGATATCGGCGGCCTTGCCGCACTCGATCGCACCAGTCTCGTCGCCCAGGCCCAGCAGCTCGGCATTGACCTGCGTGGCCGTGTGCAGCGCAAACGCATTGCTCACTTTGACGTACTTGGCAAAATAGGCCACCTCACGCCACATGTCGTACTGGGTCACGAACGGGCAACTCGAATCCGTGCCCAGGCCTACCTTGATACCGGCTTCCAGCGCCGCGCGAGCACTCTCGATAATGCCCGAGCACACGATGTCGCCGTTCTTCTTTTGCGTGTCAGTCGAATGAGTCTTTTCCGGGTCGAGCAATACAAACGGCAGCGCCGGGCTGATGGTGCAGGTCACGCTAGGCGCACGCCCCTCGAGCTGCGTGCCCGCGGCGCCGCGGTACAGTTCCAGGATCTCGGGCGTCAACGGAGCGCCGTGCTCAATCGTGTCAACGCCGGCCTCAAGCGCGGCCTTCACGCCCTCGGTACTCTCGACATGAGCCATAACCGGAAGGCCCATATCGTGCGCCGCCTTGCATGCCGCCGCGGCAACCTCCACGGGCATACGCAGCACGCCCGGCTCGCCCACCTCGGTCGCATCGAATACGCCGCCCGTTACGAACAGCTTAATGACGTCGGCACCGCGCGCATACAGGTCGCGCACCTGTTCGGCTGCCTCGGCGGGACTGTTTGCCACCTGGGCGAACAAGCCCGCACCATGGCCGCCCGGAACCGTAACGCCCGTTCCCGGCGCCACCAGGCGAGGGCCTTGATACTTGCCGGCATCGATAGCGTTGCGAACGGCAATGTCGGCAAACAGCGGGTCGCCTGCACCGCGCACCGTGGTCACGCCACTTGCCAGTTGTTGTTGGGCGCTGCCCTTAAGAATGTGGCGCACGATGGCACGCCCCACGGGATTATCGAGCTTCTTCATCAGCGCACCCGCATCGCCCGCCGAAACCGGCTTGCCCGAGCCGCACAGATGCACATGCATATTGATGAGGCCTGGCATGAGATAAGCACCTGCCAGGTCGATAACCTCGGCACCCGCAGGCGCCTGCGCCACAGCACTCGGCCCCATCCACGTGATGACACCGCGCTCAACGGCCACGGCCATGTTGGGCTGCGGCTCCATATGCTCCGAACCATCCAGGACGGTCGCATTGATAAACAACGTGGAACGATCGGCAGACGCCATATCGAGCTCCTCCCTCACGATTAACTTGAACATTTGTCCATTATTACCTAGTCCCGCTGGATTGCTGCAGACGCATCGGCTAACGGAGGGAAGAGGGGATGTGGGGGGACGGAATACGTTGCAGTCCCACCCCAGCGACACCAGGGAAATGTCTCGAACTGTAACAGGTACAGGGTTATTGGGCCCCTTGATGTTACAGATCGAGACATTCGGTCGACGTTTCACCGGTTTGTCTCGATCTGTAACAGTTACGAGCTCAAATAACCTCTAAACGTTACAGATTGAGACAAAACCTCTCAGCGCCCATACCACTGACGTCTCCACTCCTCAGCCAATTCAGCCTGCCGAGGAATACCCGCCAGCCTCATTTTCTCGACCAGCTTCCCCGGGTCTTTGAGTTCGTTAAACGTAAACCGAAGCACCTTATGCCCGAGCATTGTCAGATGGGACTCCCGTTGACGTTCTGCCACGAATGGGTCGACCGACTCCCGGCCCTCGCCGTTCTGCAAGGTGTACTTCCCCTTTCCGTCGAGCTCGCCGATGACACACGTCCCGTCCTCGAGCCGCCAAAAATAGTCGACGCGAAACACCTGGCTCGGATCGAGCGGGTCGCGAAACTCCACCTGCAGCTCCGGAACCGGAAAGCCGTACGCAATAAAGAACGCTCGGAACCGAGACTCGCCGCCGTTTTCGGACAGCCCGTCCGCATACGACGCAATCACCTGTGCCCTGCGATACCCTCGCCTGCCCTCGCAATCGGCGCGGAGGCGCTCGCACAAATCCCCACGTGATACGCCTTTCGCCCGCAGTGCAGAATCGGCAATCGCCAACCCGTAGGAAAACGGCGCACGCAGCAGACAATCCTCCACCGTGCGCCAAAACGGCGTCACTCGCACGCCGTCGACGCGCTCAAGCGCACCCGCCATCTGTGGACGCAACAACCTGCACCCGCTGCTCAACGTCACCGAACAGCAAGTCTTAACAAGGAAACGCGGCCCGAGCAGATCATTCGGCACCTCCAGACCCCACAAAAGCGCCGCGTCATAACCCCAAAACGCCCAATCGGGATGAAATTCCGCAAGCCCTTTGATAGTCCTCAGCGCTCGCTCCGCCGGCGTCAATGCATCCCAATCATGCTGAAAACAGAACAGGTACGGCTCGGGCTCCGCGATATCGTCGGTTCCAACATGGCGTCGCAGCCACATGAGCTCGGTATTGTCATGCGTTGCGAGCAGCGCACCTTGCTCGGTCGTCTCCGTGAGCCGCGCGAGCATCCTATTCCGCGCCAACGTGTTGCGAGTCGTATGCTTGTGTTTAAAAACGGTATTAGACACTTTCATCACCACCACGTCAGACAAATGGACCATCGTCACCGTTGCCTCCGCTGACAAATGTCTTGATCTGTAACAGGAAGACGGTCTTTGAGCCTCTAGTTGTTACGGAACAAGATCTTTCGACAGCCGCCAACCTTCCGTCTCAATCTGTAACAGTTAGGTCGAATTTGGGCCTGTAGATGTTACAGATTGAGACATTCCCCCAACCAGGTGCCAAACGTCTCGGTCTGTAACAGTTAGACGTTCTCCAGCCCCCAAACGTTACAGATTTAGACAAATCAGCAGCGCCCAAGCGTTCGTCTCGATCTGTAACAGGTAGACCGGTTTTTTGTCCCTAAACGTTACAAATTGAGACAAAGTCAGGGCAGCAGGGCGACGCCAGCCACATCCCCTACTCCCATTCTTGTTCGTAGATGTTGAGCGACTTTACGTAGCGCCCCTGGGCGCCCATGATGTCGCGGACCAGGCGCAAGAAGAAGCTGATGCACGAGGTGTCAAAGCCATCCTGCAGGTCCTCCGGATGCACCGCACCCGGTCCATCGACCGCCGTGTCACTCAGGCGCGCGATGTCATACAGATAGAGCTGTCCCGCCGTCAGCCAGACATCGTCGACGCAGGCGAGGCGCACCGCGATCGCGCCGTCGCTCCAATGCTCCTTTTGCACGATATGCGGGTCGTAGACATCAAAGCGAAGGTCGGTGCGCGTATCCTTCAGCATGACCATGCCAGTCGCGGGATCCTTGTCCAAAATGCCAAAACGCGAGAAATACTGTGTGTCGCGCACCTGCTCGAGCCGCTTGAGCGAGACAGGCGAAAGCGATGCCGGCGGCTCGTCAACATATAGCTCGAGCAGCGTCTTGCCATGGCGATAGGGGCGCTCGAAGAGCAGCCAATCGGTAAATGCCATGTTGTAGGCCATGATTTCGTTTTGCGAAGGCTCGGTGCAATAGCTGAGCCACGGGTCAACAATGATCTCAAACTGCTCGCGCGCTGGCTCCAAAAACTGAAACTTCCGCAGCATCCAAAAATGGGCCATGTCGGCAATATCGTTGCCGACGGCTTCGGCTAGCTGCGCTCGGTCTAAAGCGTGATCAGTCATGGCATCCTCCTCAAACTGATGGACCTCAATTTGAGCTTACGAGGAGGGTGGGCAGCCACGACCAGCGCGGGCAAAATAGGCCTCCGGCTGCAAACCAACTGCTGACCAAACACTTGACGAAAAGCTTGACCGAAAATGCGCACCGCAACAAAACCACAGGTAAACATAGACGGCCAACCCGCCCTTTTGAGCCAGATACCCACAGCCACCACAGAAACAACAGGTGACCACAGCCCAAGAAGTCGACAAATGAACACCCGCACGTCGACAAACGAGCAAATCGCTCGCAAAGAGTGTCCCCAACGACTAGACAAAAATGACCAGTCGTTGGGGACGTTCTTAAATGACTACTTTACAGCTCCAGCGCGTCGGCGACTTCGGCAGCGCAGGCCAGGGCATCGGCCATGGCGTTCACCACGAGCGAGCTGCCGTTGCGGGCGTCACCGGCCACGTACACCGGTGCGGCATCCGCGGCGACACCGTCGACACGGGCCGCAAGGTGCGAACCCTCGGCAACCATCACCGGCAGCGGACGACCAGCGGTGGCAACGGGCACGCCAACGGCGTCGAGCACGCCATGCTCGGGGCCCGTAAAGCCGCAGGCGATGAGCACCAACTGCGTCGGCACCTCGTGCTCGGAGCCCGCAACGCGTTCAGGCTTGCCGGCCGACCAATCCAGGTCGACCACGCGCAGGCCCGCGGCAGCGCCCTTCTTATCCAGCAGCACCTCGAGCGTATCCACGCCCCAAGCGCGCATCTCGCCGTCCATGGCAGCGATGGCCTCCTGCTGGCCGTAGTCGGTCTTCTTAACGTTTGGCCACTGCGGCCAGGGGTTGCTCGCCGCGCGTGCATCAGGCGCAGCCGGCAAGAACTCAAACTGACGCACGCTGCGCGCGCCCTGACGCACGGCGGTACCCACGCAGTCGTTTCCAGTATCGCCACCGCCAATGACCACAACATCCAGGCCGTGCGCGTTCACCGCGGGCTCGCCGCCATCGAGCACCGAGACGGTCGAAGCCGTCAGGTAGTCCACGGCGTACACCACGCCCGGGGCATCAATGTTCGCAGCAGAAAGCCCACGCGGGGCGCGGGCGCCGGCAGCCACCACGACGGCGTCAAAGCCATCGAGCTTAGCGGCAACCTTGGGATCGTTCACATCGGCACCCAGCTCAAACACAATACCCAGCTCGCGCATAAGTGCCACGCGACGCTCGACCACGGACTTCTCGAGCTTCATGTTGGGAATGCCGTACATGAGCAGGCCGCCCGGGCGGTCGTCACGCTCAAACACCGTCACGCGGGCACCGCGACGCGCAAGTTCCCATGCAGCCACCAGGCCAGCCGGGCCAGAGCCAATCACAGCGACCGTGGGAGCATCCTCCCCTGCCGGCTCAAAGCGGCGCGGACCGCCATTTGCCCACTCATGGTCGCTGATCGCGCGCTCGTTGTCGTGAATCGTCGTGGGCTGGCCGTCGACCGAGCCCAGGTTGCACGCGGCCTCGCACAGCGCCGGGCACACGCGGCTCGTGAACTCGGGCATAGGCGAGGTGAGTGACAGACGCTCGGCAGCCTCGTCCCAGCGGCCGCGATACACTAGCTCGTTCCACTCGGGAATCAGATTGTGCAGTGGGCAGCCACTCGGACGCGCCTTGCCAAAGCTCGCACCCATCTGGCAAAACGCCACACCGCACATCATGCAGCGGCTCGCCTGGGCACGGCGCGCGTCGTCGTCGAGCTCCACGTACAGCGGATCGAAATCGCGGCTGCGCTCCTCCACGGGGCGCAGCTCATGGGTCACGCGATCGATATCAAGAAAAGCACCGGGCTTACCCATGGCACTTACGCCTCCTTCTTGGTCGAAGCAACAGAGCTGGCAGCCACGGACGCAGCACCGCCCGCAACATCGAAGCGAGCAACATCCGCGGCACTCGCGCGACCGGTCACAATGTCAAACGCCAGCTCCTCGGCCTGCGCATGCGCCTTTCCGACGGCCTCGGCGGCGGCGACAATCGCCAGCACGCGCTCGTACTCGGTCGGAATGACCTTCACAAAGTGCTTGTTCATCGTCTCAAAGCTGTAGAGCAGCTTGATGCCGCGCGGGCTCTGCGTCGCGTCCACGTGCTCCTGGATGAGCTCGCGAATCTGCGCCAGCTCGCCGGCCGTCGGGGCTTTAAGCTCAACGCTCTCGTGGTTCACGCGGGCATCGAGCGTGCCGTACTGATCGAAGACATAAGCCACGCCACCCGTCATACCTGCGGCGAAGTTCTGCCCGACCTCGCCCAAGATGAGCGCCAGACCGCCCGTCATGTACTCGCAGCCATGGTTGCCGCAGCCCTCAACCACCACGGTGGCACCGGAGTTGCGTACGCCAAAGCGCTGGCCTGCCAGGCCGTTAATGAAGCCGCGGCCGCTCGTGGCGCCAAAGAACGCAACGTTGCCCACGATGATGTTCTCATCGAACTTGTAGGTCGCATGCGGGTTGGGGCGCACCGACACCTCGCCGCCCGAAAGGCCCTTGCCAAAGTAGTCGTTGGCGTCGCCGCACACGTTGAGCGTAATGCCGCGCGGCAGGAAGGCGCCAAAGCTCTGACCGGCCGAACCATCGCAATCGATGGTGATGGAGCCGGCGGGCAGGCCCTCGGGATGCGCCTTGGTCACCGCGTTGCCCAAGATGGTGCCCACGCAGCGGTTGACGTTGGCGATATCGGCGCGGAAGCGAATCGGACGCAGGTGCGCACGGGCATCGGCCGTATAGGGCACAAACAACGTGGAGTCGAGCGTCTTTTCGAGCTCGCTGTCCGCAGCCATCTGGGGCAGGAAGTGACGGCCGTCGGCACCCGGGATGTGGGCACCAAACTCACAGGTCGCGCTCGCCAGCACGGGCGACAGATCCAGCAGGTTAGCCTTGCGGTTGCCCGGGACCTCAATCTGGCGCAAGCACTCGGGATGGCCGACCATCTCGTCGACGGTGCGGAAGCCCAGGCTCGCCATGACCTCGCGCAGCTGCTCGGCAACAAAGAGCATAAAGTGCTCAACGTGCTCGGGCTTGCCGCGGAAGCCGCGACGCAGGCGGCAGTTTTGCGTAGCGATGCCGGCCGGGCAGGTATCCTGCTGGCAGTCGCGCTGCATGAGGCAGCCCATGGAGATGAGCGGCATGGTCGCAAAGCCAAACTCCTCGGCACCCAGCAGGCAGGCGACGGCAACATCGGTGCCGTCCATGAGCTTGCCATCGGCCTCGAGCACCACGCGTGAGCGCAGGCCGTTTTGCAGCAGCGTCTGCTGGGCCTCGGCAAGGCCAAGCTCCAGCGGCAGACCGGCGTGCCAGATCGAATCGCGCGCCGCAGCACCGGAGCCGCCGTTGTGGCCGCTGATCAAGATCTTGTCGGCGGCACCCTTGGCCACGCCGGTGGCGATGGTGCCGACGCCGGCCTCGCTGACCAGCTTGACCGACACGCGCGCGCCGGGGTTGGCGTTCTTAAGGTCAAAGATCAGCTCTGCCAGGTCCTCGATGGAGTAGATGTCGTGGTGCGGCGGAGGCGAGATCAGGCCGATGCCGGGCGTGGACTGACGGACCTCGGCAATCCAGGGGTAGACCTTCTTGCCGGGCAGGTGACCGCCCTCGCCAGGCTTGGCGCCCTGGGCCATCTTGATCTGAATCTCGAAGGCGCTGCACAGGTAGCGGCTCGTCACGCCAAATCGCGCACTTGCTACCTGCTTGATCGCGGAGTTCTTGGAGTCACCGTTAGCCAGTGGGGTCTCGCGACGCGGATCCTCGCCGCCCTCGCCGGAATTGGAACGGCCGTGCAGGCGGTTCATGGCGATGGCCATGCACTCGTGCGCCTCTTTGCTGATGGAGCCATACGACATGGCGCCGGTGTTAAAGCGGCGGACGATATTGAGCGCAGGTTCCACCTCGTCGAGCGAAACCGGGGTGCGGCCGCTGGCATCAAAGTCGAGCAGGTCGCGCAGGCGCACGGCACGGCCGGTGCGGTGCAGGCGGGCGCTGTACTCCTTAAAGGTGTCGTAGCTGTCCTCACGGCAGGCGGTCTGCAGCAAGTAGACAGTCTGCGGATCGATGAGGTGATCCTCGCCGCCGAGCGGGCGCCACTTAGTCAGACCCAGTGTGGGCAGCTGATCGGGAGCCGGGCTCTTAAGGATGGCGAGCGCGGCGTCGTAGCGCTCGTTCTGCTCGCGCTCGACGTCCTCGACACCCATACCGCCCACACGGCTCACCGTGCCGGCGAAGTACGCGTTGACGAACTCCGGCGTAAAGCCCACGGCCTCGAAGATCTGCGCGGAGTGGTAGCTCTGCACCGTGGAGATGCCCATCTTGGACATGATGGAGACGATGCCCGCCGTCGCGGCCTTGTTGTAATTGGCGATGCCCTGCTCGGCCGTCACGTCCAGATCGCCGCGTGCCGCCAGATCGCGGATACACGCATGCGCGTTGTACGGATAGATGCCGCTCGCGGAGTAGCCCACCAGCGCCGCAAAGTCGTGCGGGGACACGGCGTCGCCGCACTCCACCACGATATCGGCAAAGGTGCGCACGCCGGCACGGATCAGGTGGTTGTGCACGCAGCCCACGGCGAGCAGCGACGGCACGGGCACCTCGCCCGCTTCGGCGCGATCGCTCAGCACCACGATGTTCACGCCATCGCGAACCGCAGCCTCGACGTCTTCGGCAAGCTGCTTGAGCGCAGCCTGCAGCGCGCCCTCACCCGCGTCGCGGCGGTACACGGCACGAAACCGGCGGGTCTTAAAGCCAACACGGTCGATGGCGCAGATACGCTCGAACTCCTCCTCGTTGAGCAACGGGCGCTCCAAGCGAACCAGCTGGCAGGCCGTACGGGAGTCCTCGAGCAGGTTGCCGTGGTTGCCCAGGTAGAGCGTGGTCGAGGTTACCATATGCTCGCGCAGGGCGTCGATGGGCGGGTTCGTGACCTGAGCGAACAGCTGATAGAAGTAGTCAAAGAACGAACGCGTCTTCTTGGACAGGCAGGCCAGCGGCGCATCGATGCCCATCGAGGCGAGCGGCGCCTTGCCCTGCTGGGCCATGGGACGCACGACCTCGTCAACATCATCCCAGTGATACCCGAGCTTAGCCATGCGCACGGCGGCGGGCACCTCGGCGTCCTCGGCGGGCGTTGCCGCGGCGGGCCTATCGAGCGCGTCGACCGTCAGCGTCTCCTCGGCAATCCAGTCGCGGTAGGGCTTTTCCTTGGCGTAACGGGCGCGCAGCTCGTCGTTGTAGATAACGCGCCCGCGGGCAAAGTCAACCTCGAGCATCTGGCCCGGCCCCAGACAGCCGCTCGTCAGGATGTTCTCGGGGCTCACCTCGATGGTGCCCACCTCGCTTGCCAGCATAAAGCGACCGTCGCGCGTCACATAGTAGCGGGCGGGACGCAAGCCGTTACGGTCGAGGGCGGCACCCAAGGTACGGCCGTCGGTAAAGGCGATGGCCGCAGGACCGTCCCACGGCTCCATGAGCATGGACTGGTAAGCGTCATAGGCGCGGCGCTCCTCACTCAGGCTGTCGTTGTGGTCCCACGGCTCGGGCAGCAGCATGGATGCGGCACGCGTGAGCGGACGACCGTTCATGACTAGGAACTCAAGCACATTGTCCAGAATCGCGGAATCGGAGCCCTCGCGGTTGATGATGGGCATCACGCGCTCAAGATCGTGCTGCAGCACGGGACTGTACAGGTTGGGCTCGCGGGCGCGAATCCAGTTGACGTTACCCTTGAGGGTGTTGATCTCGCCGTTGTGGATGATAAAGCGGTTGGGATGTGCGCGCTCCCAGCTGGGTGTAGTGTTGGTGGAGTAGCGCGAGTGGACGAGCGCCACGGCCGTTTTGACGGCGGCGTCGTTGAGATCGATGAAGAAGCGGCGCATCTGCGTGGCGACCAGCATACCCTTGTACACGATGGTGCGCGAGCTCATGGAGCACACATAGAAGATCTTGTCGCGCAGGGCAAACTCGGCGTCGGCCTTCTTCTCGATGGTGCGGCGGCACACATACAGGCGGCGCTCGAAGGCGTCACCGGCGGGCGTGTCGTCGGGGCGGCCCAGGAAGGCCTGCAGAATGGTAGGCATGCAGGCGCGCGCCGTCTCACCCAGGTCGTGCGGGTCGACGGGCACCTCGCGCCAAAAGAGCAGCGGCACGCCGGCCTCGGCGCAGCCCTCCTCAAACACGCGACGGGCATCCTCTACGCCCTTGTCGTCCTGCGGGAAGAACAGCATGGCCACACCATAGTCGCCCTCTGCCGGCAGAATCTGGCCGCACTTTTGAGCCTCTTTACGGAAAAAGTGATGCGGAACCTGGAACAGGATGCCAGCGCCGTCGCCGGTGTTCTTCTCGAGTCCCGTGCCACCGCGGTGCTCCAAGTTAACCAGAATGGACAGTGCGTCGTCCAGGATCTGGTGATGGCGCTCGCCGTTGATATCGGCAAGCGCGCCGATGCCACATGCATCGTGGTCGAATTCGGGGCGATAAAGGCCCTGCTGCTGAGCGGAATCTGCCTGCATCGCGATCCTCCCCTAGATATTAGACAGTCAGTTGAATAGGCATACTAGGAGCATCGCCGGCCCGTTGTGTTTCCCGCCCGTTTCGAAACAATCGCGTAACGCACGCCCTACAAGTGGACACCGCCGACCTCAAGGACGGCAACAAGGGCCCCAAGTTCGACCTGTAAACTCACCGCTTCAAACATCTCAATCCGTAACAGGAAGACCCAATTTTGGCGCCTAGATGTTACAGATTGAGATTTTCTGCAGGACAGTTTTGGTTTGTCTCGATCTGTAACACGAAGGGCCGGTTTTGGCGGTCAGCTGTTACAGATCGAGATATTCCATAGGACCATTTCTTCCTGTCTTGACCTGTAACACCTAGGCCCAATCTCCATCCCTAGTTGTTACAGATCAAGACATTTCGGCAATCCCCTTTCACCGTCCCATTCAAATACAACAATCTTGTTAGTCTTGGTTAACTTTTTAGCCTAAAACGGGTATCCTTTGCGGCGTCAAACAAACGGCACGCAGGAGCGCACCATGCTCAACCATCTCAAACAACACTTTGGCTCCCGACGCACCGGTGGTCACGGAGGCCTAGACATTGCGCGGCATATCGGCCCCGGGCTGCTCGTGACCGTCGGCTTTATCGACCCGGGCAACTGGGCCTCCAATATGGCCGCGGGCTCGCAGTTTGGCTACGCGCTGCTGTGGATCGTCACACTGTCCACGATTATGCTCATTGTGCTGCAGCACAATGCGGCGCACCTGGGTATCGCCACGGGCGCCTGTCTTGCCGAGGCCACGACACGCTTTCTCCCCCGCATCGTGGGACGCGCGGTGCTCGGCAGCGCCTATCTCGCGACCATCGCCACCGCCATGGCCGAAGTCCTGGGTGGCGCGATTGCCCTTCAAATGCTCTTTGGGCTGCCCGTGCGCGCGGGCTGCGTCATCGTGGCGGCAGTATCGATGGCGATGCTCATGACGAACTCCTACAAGCGTGCCGAACGCTGGATCATCGCCTTCGTAGGCGTGGTAGGACTCTCGTTTTTGGCCGAGCTTGCACTAGTCAAGGTCGACTGGCCGCAAGCCGCCGCAAGCTGGATCACGCCCAGTATGCCCACTGGCTCTGCCGCGATTATCGTGAGTGTCCTGGGTGCGGTCGTTATGCCCCACAACCTCTTTCTACACTCCGAGGTCATCCAATCCATGCACTTCGAAGGCCAAGGCGAGCAGGTTATCGAAGAGCGTCTGCGCTATGAGCTCTTCGACACGCTCTTTTCGATGGGCGTGGGCTGGGCAATCAACTCGGCCATGGTCATCCTGGCCGCAACGACCTTCTTTGCGCACGGCATTGTCGTAGACGACCTCGCCGTCGCAGCGGACACGCTCTCCCCCATTCTGGGCCCAGCAAGCTCGACCATCTTTGCGGTGGCGCTGCTGTTTGCGGGCCTCTCGAGTAGTGTGACGGCAGGCATGGCGGCAGGCACCATCACCGCAGGCATGTTCGACGAGGAATACGACGTCCACGACCGACATTCCTCGATCGGGGTGGTGGCCTGTTTCGCCGGCGCAGTGGCGGCGTGCCTGGTCGTCCCAAATCCTTTTGAGGGTCTCATTTGGAGTCAGGCGCTGCTGTCGCTTCAGTTGCCGATTACGGTCTTTGTGCTCATACGACTCACCAGTTCGCCCCGCGTCATGGGCAAATACGCCAACTCGCGCCCGCTCAACGCGTTGCTCGTAGGGATCGGTGCCATCGTGACGATTCTCGACATCGTGCTGCTAACGGGGATGTAATTGGGATGGCGTGACTGTCCAGATATAACGTCTCAATCTGTAACACGTAAGGCCGTTTTAAACCGTCAGATAAATCAAAAGGGTCCCGGCCGGAATATCCAGCCGGGACCCTTGGACAGAGCTATGTTCGGCTTTCGCCGTGTGCCTGCGAGTTACTCCTCGACGAGCTCAAACTGATCGGGACCGACGCCGCACACCGGGCACACGTAGTCCTCGGGCAGCTCGGGCGTGTCGACCTCAACCTCGTAACCGCAAACGGTGCACACGAATTTATACGTCTTCTTTTCCTCAGCCATGATGTTCTCCTCTCGAACGTGACTGCTGGTGTACTTACTTATTAGTATATATTCTCAATAATATAATGCAAGTATTTTTAGAACATTTCTAGCCTTGATACGACGAAGCCTTGGGCGGCGTCTTGCCCTTTAACACCTTGTGGTAGTAGTCATAGGTCAGCGGGGCCTCGCCGCTCAAGCGCTCGGCATCCTCCACCTCGCCGATAAAGAGCAGGTGCGTGCCCACATCCACGGTATCAATCAGACGGCAGCTAAACAGCGCCGCCGCGTGCTCGGGCACATAGGGCATGCCCAGCGCGGTCTCGTGGGTCTCGTACTTGGCAAACTTGTCGTAGCCACTGCTGGTGCGGAAGCCAAAGTTGCCGATATAGAGCATATCGGCCGTCTGATCGATCACGGTCAGCGCAAAGGCCTTAGCCGATACGATTACGCCGGACGTGACATTTTCCTTGTTCACGGCAATCGAGATGCGCGGCGGGGCGGATGTCACCTGCACTGCTGTGTTGATAACGCAGCCGGCACGCAGCCCGTCCGCCACGGCGCTCACCACGTACAGGCCACTCGGCATGGTAAAGAACGCAGTTTTGTCCATAACGATCACTCCCCTAGCTCGGGTTGGAACCTCATGGATGTATGTACCCACAAAAAAGGCGGCACCCATAACGGACGCCGCCTTTGAGACATATGTGTCAGAACAGTAAGAAAGATGAGACGCCCGCAGTTGCGGTGAAATAGGGACTGAATAGCCCCTCAAACAGGCAAAACAGTCCGTATTCCACCGCAACTTACAGAGTGCCTAGCGGTTGCGTTCCTTAAGGGCGCGGTCGATCTCGCGTTGGACATCACGCTTGGCCATGTCCTCGCGCTTGTCGTAGAGCTTCTTGCCGCGACCCAGACCCAGCAGCAGCTTTACGCGGCCGTCCGTATTAAAGTAGAGCTCCAACGGAACCAGCGCATAACCACGGTTGCGAAGTTTGCCGTCAAGAAAGTCGATCTCCTTGCGGTGCAGCAGCAGACGACGCCGACGGTCGGGATCGCGATTCCACACGCCACCATGGCTATAAGGGTGGATATGCAGTCCGACGAGCCAGCACTCGCCGCCACGAATCAGCGCAAAAGTGTCAGTGATCTGACAGGCGCGCTCGCGAATCGACTTGACCTCGGTGCCGCTCAGCTCAATACCGCACTCAAACGTCTCATCGATAAAGTACTCGTGATGTGCCGAGCGATTCTTGGAAATGAGTTTGCGCTCGCGCTTACTGGGCATCGCCGGCCTCCTTGGCGCCATCGGCGTTTGAGCCCGCAGCCTCGCGCTTTGCCTTGCGCTCGGCATTGAGCTCGGCATCGCTCTCGCGCACCAGTTTGATAATCGCCGCGCAGGCCTCCTCGCCCACCAAGTCGCGAGCACGTACCGTCAGGCGCGTCGCCTCCTGCTTGTCGCCGTCGCTTGCAGCATCGGTCGCGCACATAATCAGGCAGATGGCAATCTCGGCCGAAGGCGAGGTCGGAACGCCTTGCAGGGCCAGTTCACCCATCACGTGCTCGTCGCTCTCATCGGCGGCATCCGGATAGGTGGTATGGATCTTGTTGAGCAGGCGCGTCGTATGCGCATCGTTGGGCGCCAGGCGCAGCGCCAGACGCGCGCAGCCCACGGCAGCCGAAGCGTTCTCGGTCTCGGGCTCCAAGAAGTACTGACCCAGATTGGCGTAAGCGCGGGCGGCGCACTTGCCATCGCTTGCACGCTCCAGCACCGAGAACGAGAGCGATGCCCATTCCTGCTTGTCTTCGAGTGCGCGGAACAGCTCGGCCAAATCCAAGCGATAGTTGCAGTTCATGGGGTCCCAACGCACAGCCTGCATCAGGGCATTGCGAGCGCTCACATAATCCTGCTGGCGAATGTAGGCAAACGCCATATCAGAGTACAGGCGGTCAAACGGCACCTCGACCTGCACGAGCTCGCGCGGATCCTTCTCAACGCGGCGATAGGCCAAGCGCTCAAACTTGCTATCAAAGCTAAAGTATTGGCGCTTCTCCTCCGTCTTGCACTCGGCGTCGATATACTCCTCGGCGAGCTCCACCAGGCGCTCCAGCAGCGGCGTCGCCGTAGCCAGGTCGCCCTGCGCCAGATAGTTCTCGGCATACGTGATGTCTTGCAAGCTGATGGGCAGGTCCATGACAACTCCTCGGTCCAGGCGGCAGACTCAACGCGCCTTAAACATCGGTCAATACACAAAACCCGGGTCTCTTGCGAGGCCCGGGCGTTCAATTTTGGTAGCCCGTACCAGATTCGAACTGGTGATCTCCGCCTTGAGAGGGCGGCGTCCTAAACCGCTAGACGAACGGGCCATATGTAGCAAATGCAATGGCTGGGATGGAGGGAGTCGAACCCCCATTGACGGAACCAGAATCCGCTGTCCTGCCATTAGACGACATCCCAATGACTGCATCGCTGCGCTCGGCTGTGCCTTTGCGCAAGAAAGAAATATACGGGAAGTCCCGCCGTGACGCAAGCCCCAATTTTGACTTTTTTGAAATTCAGTCAAATTGGCCTAATTTAGTCCAACCCGTGAAGGACCTGTGAAGCCGACCGCTGTACACGAGGGGCAAAACGCCGCGAGCGGTAGCCGTCAACCGTTGGCAGATTCTACCGCGAAAACGATAGCACCAGGCAACACAATCGAAGTATCAATGATCGCGTAGATATCGAGGCGCCATGGACGAAGAGCTTGATTACCTATGGGAGACCCTGGGCCTCGAGATCACTGCCGACCTTTGGCCCGAACGGGACAAAATTCACCCCACGTTACGCCCCGCCATTACTGTGGTGCAGGCAAAATACCGCCGTGCATCCTTTTTGATCATGCGGATGTCATGGCACGCGGGACTCCCCGACCTTAAGCGAATCCAGGCAAGCCTCGTCGAGCTGTCCGGCATGCCGACCGTCATATCCGAGGCGCACCTGGAGCAGCGCCAGCGCGAGCGACTGCAACAGCAGCGGATTCCCTTTATCTGCCCCGGCGTTCAGGCATATCTGCCCTTTATGGACGAGGAGTACTGGAGCGGCAAGCCCAACAAGCACGTAAAGGTCTACGATCCGCACGAATGGGCACAGCTTGAGGATTAGCGCATATGCCCGCCAGCCGGGATAGTGCGCATGCCCGCCAACCGGAAAGCTCATCCCGGAATTTACGTCCAGAACGGGACGCGCTTTCCCCTAGAGGCCCCAAACGGAAACCGTATCCCAGATTTCGCGCTCAAACTGGGATACGGTTTCCGCTAGCCCCTTCAACCGGAAACTGCGTCCCGGAATCCGAGCTCAAAACGGGACGCACTTTCCGCAGCCACTACAGCAGCACCTCGGTCCAGGCCGCTTCCTTAAACCCAGGAATCGCAAAGTCGTCGCCCACCAGCAGCGGACGCTTGACCAGCATGCCGTCGGTCGCCAGCAGCTCGTAGCACTCCCGATCCGTCATGCCCGCATCCAGACGCGCCTTCAGGCCCAGCTCTCGATATTTCATGCCCGACGAATTAAAGAAGCGCCGCACCGGCAGCCCCGAACGAGCAATCCAGGTCGCAAGCTCATCAGCCGTGGGATTGTCCAAAACGATATCGCGATCGATATACTCTACCCCATGTTCGTCCAGCCATGCCTTGGCCTTCTTACAGGTCGAGCACTTGGGATATTCAACAAACAATACCGCCATGGGATTTCCTTTCTTAGAGAAAACAGGTGTCTGGAAAACTGCACATCGACGACCACTCGCGATTGCAGCCGTTATTGTAGTCAATGTCGGAGCATAGGCAGTCGCGATGTCTCGTCTTAAGGCTAGCGCCTCGCATGGGCGCCGATCGGCCGAGTCGCATGGCGCACCAACGCCGCTGCCAGCAATACCAACAGCATGGCGGTGACATAGCCCGCAGCATCGAATCCTAAATCGATAACGTCGAAATGCCTGCCGGGAACAAAGATCTTATGCACCTGGTCGCCAACGGAGCAGGCAGCGCAAAAGAGAAACACAGGCACGCAACGGGAACACACACTCCATGGACGCCTGGAAAAGCAGACCACGATCACCGAGGCGAACAATCCGACGAAGAAAAACTCTACGGTATGGGCGACGCGACGGACGTTTGCGCCTACCCACATGCGAATGGAAGCAAGTCGACCAGGCTGGACCGTCGAGGCAGCCGGATTGGTACTCTCAGTCATGCCGTCCCCCGCCTGAATTTCACCCGTGATGCCGGCAGCCTGAACGCTCGCAGCCTGACCCTCCACCACGCGCGCGGTGGACTCGCTCAGCAACGACGTCTGCACTGCGTTTTGCTCCGTCAGCACCCAGATGCCCGCCAGCGTTGCGGCGAACAGAGCGATCGCGGTCCACCCGATTATTTTCTTCATGTGCGCCAAAGGCCAACCTCCGTCTTTTTAAATATGAGCGAGTGTAGCCCCAAATGACATCGTCACCGTATCAAAATTTGAATCGCAACAGGAAGCGACAAAGCGACGCAAACCCCTACCCCGCCTCGCGCATCCAGCGATCAAACGTCCCCACGCACACGCCCAGGCACTTTGCTGCCTGGCTGCGGGTAATATCGCCTGCCTCATAGCTATCGCGCACTAGCTCAAACTGAGGAGGGCACGGCTTGCGAGGTCGACCGAAACGGACCCCTCGCGCCCGCGCCGCTGCAATTCCCTCCGCCTGGCGCCGATGGATATTCTCGCGTTCCACCTGCGCCACGTAGCTCAGCAGTTGCAGCACAATATCGACAATCAGGGTGTTGGTCACATCCGGCGCGCCGCTGGCCCTGACACGTGTGTCAAGCAATGGCATGTCCAACACCACAATGGCAACCCCGAGCTCCTTGGTAATGCGCCGCCATTCCTCAAGAATCTCGGAGTAATTACGACCAAGTCGGTCGATAGAAAGCACCACCAGCACGTCCCCGTCTCCCAGAACGTGCAGCAGCTCGCGATAACGCGGTCGATCGAAGTCCTTGCCGCTCGCATGGTCGGCATAAATATTCGCCGAGCCCACGCCATAGGCGCCCAGCGCATCCAGCTGCCGATTAAGATTCTGATCGCGCGAACTCACCCGCGCATAACCGTACACCGTCGCCATCTCATCCCCGCTTTCTTGTAAACCTGCCAAAAAGGGACAGGTTTATTTTGGTAGGTTCTACCTCTCAAATAGCAGGTAAGCGGGCGGCCGAGCAGACGGCAAGGTAGCCACGATTCAAATGCGAAGGGCGGTCCCGAAAGGCCGCCCTCCGCTCCCCCACCATGAGTCGGGATTTGGCTAATGGATAAGCTTAAAGTCCAAGTGCCCACGCGTGGTATTGACGCGCGAGACCTCGACAATCACGCGCTGCCCCAGCTCGTAACGAGTCCCCGTGTCGGCGCCCGTCAGCGTAAGCGCGTCCTCGTCGAACTCGAACCACTCGTTGCCCAGGCTCTTGATCGAAATCAAGCCTTCGACCTGCGTTAGATCCAAGCGCACAAAGAGGCCCATGCTGCTAACCCACGAGACGGTTCCGGCATAGCGCTCGCCCAGACGGTCCTCATAGTACTGGGCAATCTTGATCTTTTGTGTCGCATGGCTGGCGGCATCTGCCGCGCGCTCGGCATCGCTGCATGCGCGGCAGATCTGCGGCAGAATGCGCGGCAGCGACTCGCGCCCCTTGCCGATCAGCCGCGGCGTACGGACCAAGGCGTCCTTGCCGCCGAGCTGCTCGTAGGCCAACTGCAGTTTGAGCACGCGGTGCACCACCAGATCGGGGTAGCGACGGATGGGACTCGTAAAGTGACAGTAGCACGGCGCGGCGAGCGCAAAGTGGCCCTCGTTGCGCGGCTTGTACAGCGCGCGCTGCATGCTGCGCAGAAGCAGCATGTTGACGAGCGGTGCGTTGGCCGTACCGGCGGCAGCATCGACTGCGGCCTGCAGCTCATCGGGACTCCCCAGGGCAATACCGGCAGCACGGCGATCGTCGATGATGCCTAGCTGCGCCAGCGCAACGGCGGCACCGTGCAGGCTATCGGGGCTCGGATCCTCATGCACGCGATAGCAGGCCTCGATATCACGGTCCGCCAGCCACTCTGCAACGCACTCGTTGGCGAGCAGCATGGCTTCCTCGATAAGCGACGTGGCACACGAACGCTCACGCGCCACAATCTGCACGGGCACTCCGTCCTCATCCAATAGAGCGCGAATCTCGGCCGTGTCAAAATCGACTGAGCCGCGGGCGCGACGAATACGACGGCGAAGTTCGGCGAGTTCGTTGGCGGCGACAAGGAAATCGCCGAGGTCGATGTTGTAGCCGCGGGCGGTCTCCTCGCACGCAAGACCGCGCTCAAGCGCTTCCTCGCGCGAGGCCTCGGCAGCCGCAACATCCTCGGCCGCACCCTCCAGCACCGAATACTCAACCGCGCCGGCACGCACCAGCAGCGCCTCGGCGCCGTCATAGTCCATACGCACACGCGAGCGAATCACGCTGGGGTACGGATCGTAATGCCGCACGCGACCCTGTGCATCGAGCTCGATATCGACGGTAAACGCAAGACGGTCCTCGTCAGGGCGAAGCGAGCACAGGTCACAGGACAGGCGTTCGGGCAGCATGGGAAGCACGCGATCGGCCAGATACACCGATGTCGTACGATGGCGAGCCTCAAGATCGATATGCCCGTCCCAAGCCACATAGTGTGAAACGTCGGCGATATGCACACCCAGCTTGTAGCCACCCTCGGGCGTGCGCTCCAGCGAAATGGCGTCGTCAAAGTCGCGCGCGTCGACTGGGTCGATCGTGATGACAAAGCGGTCGCGCAGATCGCGGCGGAGCGGGTCCTTAAGCGCCGCGGACACATCGAGCGAAAGCCCCTCGGCCTCGTCCAGCGCGGCCTCGGGATAGCTATCGGTATAGCCGTAACGCGCCATCACATATTGAACGCCCAAATCGGGCGCGTCATCTCCGCCAATGCGGCGTTCGATCGTCACGGTACCCGATTCCAGGCGCGTCGGGTAGGTCAAAATGCGCGCGACAACAGCATCACCCGGGTGGACACCCAGACGATCCGCCGAGGTATCCTCGGGCAGAATGAAGAAGTCGGCCTTCAGACGCGAATCGAGCGGCTCGATCACACCGAGCGGACCGGCGGTCTGGTACGTGCCCACCACGCTTATGGCTGCACGCTCAACCACGCTTTCGATCACGGCGCGCCGCTCACCGTGCGGGCTGTTCTTAATGCTCACGGCAACGGTATCGCCATCCATGATCTCGCGCTTACCGCGGCCCATGACCTTGTAGTCGCCGTTTTCGGTTACAACGTAGGCGCTATGCTCATGGAGCTGCACGCGCCCGGTCAGGCTCGGACGGCGTTCGCTGCGCACCGGCCCGCGCTGATTGCGAGCTCCACGCTTATGCTTGTTATTGCGCCCCATGGCGCCTCCTAACTATCGATTGCGAACTCCAAAGAGTCTACCCAAATGATTCGCTTTCCTGCCGTCCCCTAGGGATCAAAAAACGGGCCGCCCCATAAGAGACGACCCGTTGGAAGGGATGAATTCCAAGCATGCCTACACGCGCAGGTAGCGGCGCATGGCGATGGCAGAACCAAAGAGACCGATAATCACGCCGACCAGAATCAGCGCAGCATAGGTCACCAGGTAGTACTGCATCGGCAGGGCAAACGACATCCAGCCGATGCTCTCCTGCAGACGCGGGATCATCAGATTGCGCAGCAGCTCCAGAACGCCGATGGAAAGCAGCGAGCCCAAAATGGCCTGCAGCACGCCCTCGGTGATAAACGGGCCACGAATGAAGCCGTTGCTGGCGCCGACCAGACGCATAATCGCAATCTCACGACGACGCGCCGTGATGGACAGGCGAATCGTGTTGTTGATGAAGATGAATGCGATAAAGGTCAGAAGACCAACGAGCACCACGGCGGCGATGCGGATGTAGTTGGTCACCTGGAACAGGCGGCTCACTTCCTCCTGGCCGTACAGCACGCTCGCGTTGACGTCGCCGTCATCCGCGATCTTCTGGAAATCGGCATCCTTCTTGAGCTTCTTTGCCGTGCTCTCGACCTTGGACGGATCGTCCATCTCAATAGCGAAGGAAGCCGGCAGCGGGTTCTGGCCATCGAGCGCGCTCATGGTGGCGTCGGCGTTGCCCGACATCTTGCTCGTATACTCGGCCAGCGCGTCGTCCTTGTCCTTATAGGTCACGGACTTGACGTTATTCCACGTCTTAAGCTCGGCCTCAAAAGCCTGAACATCGGCCTGATCGGCGTCATCACTAATGAACGCGTTGATGACAACCTGATCCTCGACGGTGCCGATCACGGAGTTCAGCATCGCAGAGCCCATGATGAACAGGCCGATGATAAACAGCGAAAGGAAGATCGTGATGACGGCGCCGAGCGAGGTAGTCCAGTTACGGAAGAAGTGGCTGATTGCCTCTTTGAAGGAGTAGCCCACGTTAGTTGGTGCCATAGTTGCCGTAACCTCCCCTCTCCTGGTCGCGGATGACGTGGCCGCCCTCGAGGGCGATCACGCGACGGTGCATGCTATCGACCATCTCGCGGTCGTGCGTGGCGACGATCACGGTGGTGCCGGTGCGGTTAATACGCTCAAGCAGCTTCATGATGCCCAGCGAGATCGCCGGGTCGAGGTTGCCCGTGGGCTCGTCGCAGATCAGCAGCGGCGGACGGTTGACCATAGCACGGGCGACGGCAACGCGCTGCTGCTCGCCACCGGAAAGCTGGTCGGGCAGCGAGTCCATCTGATCGGCCAGACCGACCAGACGCAGCACCTCGGGCACCTGGCTGCGAATGACGCCCTTGGGCTTGCCGATGCACTGCAGGGCAAACGCCACGTTTTCGTAGGCGGTCTTTTGCGGCAGAAGCTTAAAGTCCTGGAACACGGCGCCAATCTGGCGGCGCAGGAACGGAACCTTACGGTTCTTGATCTTCATGAGGTCCTGACCGGCAACCAGGATGCGGCCGCTCGTCGGCTTGACGTCACGGTTGAGCGTCGACAGCAGCGTGGTCTTACCCGAGCCGGAGTGACCGACCAGGAAGACGAACTCGCCCGGATAGATCTCGATGTTGATGTCGTCGAGTGCAGGCTTGTTGGGCTGTGCCGGATAGATCTTGGTGACATGCTCCATAAGGATGACGGGCTCGACACCGGCCTGCTTGGCCATCTTCTTGCGGCTGGCCTGCGGATCGATGGGCGCAAACACCGACGTAAAATCGGGGTTGTTGAGCGCGTTATCGAGGCTTGCGACCTCGGCTGCCTGATCGCTCTCGACCACCGGGGCAGCAGGCTGCGTGGGGTCGGGAATAGCGGCAAAGAGACCGGACTGCGCAGGCTGAGGAGCCGGCGTCGCAGGGGCCAAGGGGTCGGGAATGCCGGCCATGGTAGGCTGCGGCGTGGCGGCACCAGCCTGAGGCTGCTCCACGCGAGCGGTCACGGCCTGAACGGGCTCAAAACCCGCCGTGCCGGAAAGCGCGACATCGCTGGTTGGATTGTAGGCAAAGGGATCGGATGCCGGCTGTGCCTGATCTGCCGGCTGAGCGGGGGCCTGAGCAACAGGCTGGCCCTCTGAATCCGGAGTGGCGAAACGACTGCCCTGGACGCCTGCCTGCGTCTTGGGGGCATCATCGCCCGCACCGGAGGTACGGAAGTGGTTACCCACTGGTGCTCCTTATCGTCGTGCGTTTAAACTACATGAGCGCTTAATATTTTAGCAGCATTAGCTTTGCTGCACATAAGAAGCATGGCCGTGTTTGGGTCCCTCCGGCCGGACACAGGGTTACTTTCCAAATCGTCCTCGGACATGTCGGAGCCTCCGCTGCGCACTACGTGCGGCGGGGGCTCCTCCGTCCTGCGGAAAGATTTGGAAAGTAACCCTGTGTCCGGCCTGCGATAACTAAGGGGTCGCTGCGTTTTACTTGGGTGCAGCAGCGCCGTGCTTGGGGGCTGAATTGCACTTTGCTGGTCTGGGCCCGTTTCCCGGAGAAAGCCTTTACTTGGTGCGGGCCTAATTTGTTTGTTGCCGACAAAAAACAGGGGCGCCCTCTTTGAGGACGCCCCTGTTATGGATTGCATACGGTTGCTGAAGCGATACTTTGCCTCGTCTTGCCCTAGGCCAAGAACTCCTTGGTGGTCGCCACGATGTTGGCGGCGTCCAGGCCATACTTGTGCAAGAGCTCGGCACCCGGGCCAGACTCACCGAAGGTGTCGTTGACGCCGATCTTCTTGAGCGACGTCGGGCACTGCTCGCACAGGACGTCGGCAACGGCGCTGCCCAGGCCACCGATCACAGAGTGCTCCTCGACGGTCACGACGTGGCCGGTCTTGGTGGCGCTCTTGACGATCAGGTCGGCATCGATGGGCTTGATGGTGTGCATGTTGATGACCTCGGCATCGATGCCCTCGGCAGCGAGCTGCTCGGCGGCCTCGAGGGCCTCGCCGACCATCAGGCCGCAGGCGATGATGGTCACGTCGGCACCCTCGCGCATGACGATGCCCTTACCCACCTCGAACTTGTAGGTCTCGGGGTCGTTGATAACCGGCGAGGCCAAGCGGGCAAAGCGCATGTAGACGGGGCCATCGCACTCGTAAGCGGCACGCGTCACGGCACGAGCCTCGACATCGTCGGCGGGAACGATCACGGTCATGCCGGGGATGACACGCATCAGGGCGATATCCTCGCAGCACTGGTGCGTAGCGCCGTCCTCGCCCACCGAGATGCCGGCGTGCGTGGCGCCGATCTTAACGTTGAGGTGCGGGTAGCCGATGGAGTTGCGGACCTGCTCAAAGGCGCGACCGGCGGCAAACATGGCAAAGGTGCTCGCGAAGGCGACGCGGCCGGTGGTTGCGATACCGGCGGCAACACCCATCAGGTTGCTCTCGGCGATGCCCACATCGAAGAAGCGGTCGGGGCAGGCGGCCTTAAACTTGCCGGTCTGCGTGGCGGCGGCCAGGTCGGCGTCGAGGACCACAAAGTCATCGTGCTCGTTGGCGAGCTCGACGAGGGCCTCGCCGTAGCTTACGCGCGTGGCGATTTTCTTGACGTCTGCCATCCTAGAGCTCCTCTCCGGCGGCCGTGAGCTCTGCCATGGCCTGCTCAAACTGTTCATCGTTGGGGGCCTTACCGTGCCAACCCACCTGGTTCTCCATAAAGGAGACGCCCTTGCCCTTCGTGGTCTCGGCGATAATGGCGGTCGGCTGACCCTTGGTGGCGCGGGCCTCGGCAAAGGCGGCGCGGATCTGATCGAAGTCGTTGCCGTCGGCGAGCTCCACCACATGGAACTTGAAGGCGCGGAACTTGTCGGCGAGCGGCATGGGGTCGTTGACCTCCTCGACGGGGCCGTCGATCTGCAGGCCGTTATGGTCGACGATCACGCAGAGGTTGTCGAGCTGCTGGTTGCCGGCAAACATGGCGGCCTCCCAGACCTGGCCCTCCTCGCTCTCGCCGTCGCCCAGCAGGGCGTAGGTGCGATAGTCGTCGCCCCAGTGCTTGGCGGCAACCGCCATGCCCACGGCGGCGGAGATGCCCTGGCCCAGCGAGCCGGTGGACATATCGACGCCCGGGGTGTCGTTCATGTTGGGGTGACCCTGCAGGTGACTGCCGATGTGGCGCAGCGTCTCGAGATCCTCCTTGGGGAAGAATCCGCGCTCGGCGAGCACGGCGTACAGACCAGGCGCGCAGTGACCCTTGGAAAGCACGAAGCGGTCGCGGTCGGCCTTGCGGGGGTCGGCCGGGTCGACGTTCATTTCCTCAAAGTACAGATAGGTCATGATGTCGGCAGCGCCGAGCGAACCGCCCGGATGGCCGGACTTGGCAGCGTGCACGCCGGTGACGATGCCCTTCCTTACCTCGTTGGCAACCTTTTTGAGCTCTTCGTCGCTCATTGTGCCTTCCTTTCATCCTCATTAGACAAAATGCGCACGGCACGGAAAGGTAGTCCCAACACAGCCGCAATGCACGTACGCCATTCATTATGCTGGAAACTGATGGCTTTACCAGAGTTTTTATCATTATTTGAACAATTTAGCAGGCAGAACCGCTGATGAAACGGTTTATCAATGTGAACGTCTTTTGGATGGAACGCGGTCGCCCTACGCGCTAATGTCCTTGAATCCCTCGCCGAAGGCTTCCGTAACGTCAGCGACCGTCACAATGGCGTGAGGATCGCGCTCGCGCACGATCGTCTTGAGGGTATTGAGCTCTCGACGGCTCACGATGACCATAATCACCGGCTTCTCGGCACCCGAATACATGCCAGTCGCCTTAAACTTGGTACAACCACGACCCAGACCATACATGATATCGGCAGCGATATCAGGGAACTTGTCCGAGATGATGAGTACCATACGGCGTTTGTTGCCACCATCGACCACGGCATCGATCACGTAGCCGCTAATGACCATCGAAAGGCCTGCATACAGTGCGTTTTCGATTGAAAAGACCGGAGCCGACAGCGCACACACGGCAACATCGATCGCCATGACGGTCGAGCCCACCGGCAGCGAGGTGTTACGCGAGATGATTTGGCCAATCGTGTCCGAGCCGCCGGTGTTGGCGCCGGCGCGCAACACCATGCCGTAACCGATGCCCGTAATAATGCCGCCCCACATGGCAGGGAGCATCAGGTCCGCATCCGCCAGAGGTGCTACAAACGGGGCGAACAGATCGGTAAAAAAGCCCAGCAGCACAAAGCCCGTCGCGGTCTGCACCACGTAGAACATGCCGCCCTCGCGCATAACGACCAGCAGCAGCAAGGCGTTCATCACGATCGTCTGAATACCAACGGGAAGCGATAAGCCGCGCGATGCGCCGACCGCCTGGATAATGGTGGCAAGGCCCGTAACGCCACCGGCAGCAAGGCCGCTGGGAATCAAAAACAGGTCGGTTGCAATAGCGGCCAGAGCGCACCCCAACATAATCTGGGGCAGATCGTGAAAGAAGTTCATCGAAAGAATGCGCTTGATGTCCAGACGATATGCCATGCTGCCTCCCTCAAAAAAGCGCACCCAAACGGATGCGCTTCGAACTTCTTGCTGTATTCGATTCTACCGATTCGCCGAACAAAAACCACCCCTGCGCAGGGTTTATTCTGGATACAAACCCGTCCAACCGTTGGGCTTAGCATCGGCTTGAAGCCGCCCGATGTTTTAGACCCCCGAGCCTTCTGCATCGGCGTTGCCGGTGGCCCAGCGATGGTAGCCAATAACAAACGGGTCCAGGTCGCCATCGTCAAGAACTGCCTCGACGTTGCTGGTCTCAACGCCCGTGCGTAGGTCCTTAACCATCTGATACGGGTAGAGCACGTAGCTGCGAATCTGGTTGCCAAAACCAATCGTGGTCTTGGGTCCGCGGATCTCATCCAGGGCCTCGGCGCGCTTTTCGAGCTCAATCTCGTACAGACGAGCCTTGAGAATCTGCATGCACGCGGCCTTGTTCTGGATCTGGCTGCGCTCATTTTGACAGGTAACCACAATGCCGCTCGGGAAATGCGTCACGCGCACGGCGGAGTCGGTGGTGTTGACGCCCTGACCGCCCGGGCCGCTCGCGTGGTACACGTCCACGCGGATGTCATCGGGACTGATTTCGATGTCGATATCATCGGGTAGCACGGGGATGACCTCGACGCCGGCAAACGTGGTCTGGCGGCGCTTCTTGTCGTCGGTGGGGCTAATGCGAACCAAGCGGTGGACACCGGCCTCGGCGCGCAGCATGCCAAATGCGTCCTTGCCCTCGACGGTAAAGGTCGCGCGGTCGATGCCGATGACCTCGGCCGCGGGACAGTCGTTGATGGTGACCTTCCAGCCGCGACGCTGGCAATACTTCATGTACATCTTAAAGAGCATGAAGGTCCAGTCCTGGGCCTCCAGACCACCCTGTCCGGGCTTGATGGTCACAATGGCATCGCCGTGATCGAACTCACCGGTAAACCAGCTCGAAAGCTCAAGCTCATCGATGGCACGGGCCAGACGTTCTGCCGTAGCGGCAGCCTCCTCGCGCAATGCGGCGGCGTCGGGGTCATCCCCCATCTCCTCGGCAAGCTCCAGCGCGGCGCGGGCATCGGAAAGCTCGCCGCGCGCGGTGTCCACGGCAGCGATATCTTCCTTGGTACGCGCGATCTCCTCCATGGTGGCACGGGCGGCGTCGGCGTCATCCCAAAAGCCAGAGGCAACACTTTTGGCCTCGAGCTCGGTCACGCGCGTGCGCTTCTCGTCCAGGTGGAGATACGACTCGACCTCGCCGAGCCGGTCCGCGAACGCGTCCAGCTCGGCGGGCGTTACCTCTAAAGCCTCAGCCATTAACGATTCCTGCCGTGGCAGTACTTAAACTTCTTGCCGCTACCGCAGGGGCACGGGTCGTTGCGGCCCACGTTGACGTACGGATCGTCGCTCTCGGACTTGCGATAAGTGGTCACCTTGCCACCGTTGTTGACGGCAGCCGGTCCGCCTTGGACAGCCGTGCGGGCCTGCACCTGCGCCTGCTTGCGCAGCACCGAGTCGCCGTTATCACCATCGACCTCGGCAGGACCGGAGAAGCGCGCGCCCTCGAGCGCGGGCTCCTCCTTGTGCTCCACGGCACGCGGGGCAGCCTTGATCTCGATGCGCAGAACCGTGCGCAGGTAATCCTCATACATGGTATCGACGAGTATCTGGAACGCGCCGTAGGCCTCGGTCTTGTACTCAACCAGCGGGTCGCGCTGGCCAAAGCCGCGCAGGCCGATGCCGGTCTTAAGGTAGTCCATCTCCTGCAGGTAGTTCATCCAGCGGGTATCGATGACGCGCAGCATGACCTGGGTGTTGAGCTCGCGCATCAGGTCCTCGCCCAAGCGCTCGGCCTTCATGTTGTAGCACTTCTCAACGTAGGCCAGGACATCGGCAGCCAGGGCCTCGTAATCCTCGTCGGGGAACTTGGGCGTATCGATATGACCGGTCAGCTCCACGACCCACTTGCGCAGGCCCTCGAGATCGCGCTCGCCATCGTGGCTGTCCTTGGTGCAGAACTCCTGCACGCAGCGGTACACAGTGTCGTGCATGACCTCGGTGATGTGGTCGGTCAGGTCCTTGCCATCCAGAATCTTGTTACGCTCGGCGTAGATGACCTGGCGCTGCTTGTTCATGACGTCATCGTACTCGAGGACGCTCTTGCGCATGGAGAAGTTGATGCTCTCGACCTTGTGCTGGGCGCTCTCGACGGCCTTGGAAATGATCTTGTGCTGGATGGGCATGTCGTCGCCCATGTCGGCCGTGACCATCATCTTGGAGACGCGGTCCATCTTGTCGCCGCCGAACAGGCGCATGAGGTCGTCCTCGAGCGACAGGTAGAACTGAGTCTCGCCCGGATCGCCCTGACGGCCGGAACGGCCGCGCAGCTGGTTGTCGATACGACGGGACTCATGGCGCTCGGTGCCGATAACGGTCAGGCCGCCGGCGGCAAGCACGCGCTCGCGCTCGGCCTTGCAGGTCTCCTTGGCCTCGGCGTTAAACTGCTCAAGCTGCTCGGGCGTCACGTCCTCCATGGTCAGGCCCTCGTACTCAAGGCGCTCGCGCACCAGCTCGTCGGGGTTGCCGCCCAGCAGGATGTCGGTACCACGACCGGCCATGTTGGTGGCAATGGTCACGGCGCCGTAGCGTCCTGCCTGGGCCACGATGTGGGCCTCGCGTTCATGGTGCTTGGCGTTGAGGACCTCGTGTGCGATGCCGCGCTTGGTAAGGGCGGCAGACAGCTTCTCGGAGCTCTCGATGGAAACGGTGCCCACCAGGACCGGCTGACCTTTGGCGTGACGCTGCTCGACATCGTCGGCGACGGCGTTGTACTTGGCCTGAATGGTACGGTACACCAGGTCCTCGTGGTCAACACGCTGAACGGGTTTGTTGGAGGGGATGACCTCGACGGGCAGCTTGTAGATCTCGCGGAACTCGGCATCCTCGGTGAGTGCCGTGCCGGTCATGCCGGAGAGCTTGTCATACAGACGGAAGTAGTTCTGCAAGGTGATAGTGGCCAGCGTCTGGTTCTCCTCGCGTACGAGCACGCCCTCTTTGGCCTCGATGGCCTGGTGCAGGCCCTCGGAGTAACGGCGGCCTTCCATAATGCGGCCGGTGAACTCGTCGACGATCTTGACCTCGCCGTTGGTGACCACGTACTGCTTGTCGCGGTGGAACATGTACTGGGCCTTCAGCGCCTGCTGCAGGTGGTTGACCAGCTGGCCTGAGAGATCGGCATAGATGTCATCGATACCCAGGCGGCGCTCGATCTTCTTAAGACCGCGCTCGGTGGCGGCGATGGTGTGCTTGGCCTCGTCCATGACGTAGTCGCCCGTGGGTTCAACATCCTCGGTGGCGGTAAGCATATCGTGCGACACGTCCTCGCCGCGCTCAAGGCCACGCACGGCACGCGCGAAGTCCTTGTAGGTACTGGCGGACTTGGTGCCAGCGCCCGAGATGATCAGCGGGGTGCGGGCCTCATCGATCAGGATGGAGTCAACCTCGTCGACGATGGCGTAGTTGTGGCCGCGCTGCACGCGCTGCTCGGGACGGGTAACCATGTTGTCGCGCAGGTAATCAAAGCCGAACTCGGAGTTGGTGCCATAGGTGACGTCGGCCTGGTAGGCCGGGCGCTTGAGCTCGAGCGGCATGTTGTTCTGGAGCAGACCGACGGTCATGCCCAGGTACTTATAGATGCGGCCCATCCACTCGGAGTCGCGCTTGGCAAGGTAATCATTGACAGTAACGACGTGCACGCCCTTGCCGGCAATAGCGTTGAGATAGCCGGCCAACGTGGAGACGAGGGTCTTACCTTCGCCGGTCTTCATCTCGGCGATGTGGCCCTCGTGCAGTGCCATGGCGCCAATGAGCTGCACGTCAAAGTGGCGCATACCCATGGTGCGCTTGGAAGCCTCACGCACGGTGGCAAAGGCCTCGGGGAGCATGTCGTCGAGCGACTCGCCGTTGGCGTAACGCTCGCGGAACTTATCGGTCTGGCCGCGGAGTTCCTCCTCGGTCATCTTCTCAAACTGGGGCTCAAGACCGTTGATCTGGTCGACGATCTTGTAGTAGCGCTTAAGGTCCTTATCGGATCCAAAGGACAGCAGCTTTGACATGAATCCCATGTGGTTTTCCTTTTTGGCCATCGCCCACGCCGTGCAGCTGCGGGCGAGTTAAACACAGATGATTGTACTTTAGCCAAACAAGGCGCGGCCTATACGGTCGAGCTCGACCGCCACGTAATAACTATGACCAACCTGCCGCAATGGAACAGGTTTATTTTGGCAGGTTTTATCTGAGCAAACGCCGTCTCTCTGCCATTTGGTGCCACGGGGACAGGTTAGCTTGCACCAATAAAAGAAAAGGGCCGCGCACCCAAATGGATGCACGGCCCTCATGCCATGAATGCGAGTGATTCCGCGGCGAGCTATTTACTCAGCAGCCTCGGTGGTCTCGGCCTCGGCAGCGGCCTCCTCGACGGGAGCCTCTGCGGGAGCCTCGGCGGCCTGCTTGGCAGCCTCCTCGGCGAACTTAGCGGCACGCTTAGCCTTCTCGGCAGCCTTAGCCTCAGCGGCGGCCTTGCGAGCGGCCTCGGCCTCAGCAGCCTTGGCGGCCTTGGCAGCCTTGGCCTCCTCAGCCTTCTTGAGCTGGGCGGCAGCGGCGCCACCGAACTTGTCGGCGAAGCGCTGGACGCGTCCACCGGTGTCGACGAACTTCTGCTGGCCGGTGTAGAACGGGTGGCACTCGTTGCAAAGCTCGACCTTCATCTCGGACACGGTAGCGTGCGTCTTGAAGGTGTTGCCGCAGGAGCACGTCACCGTGCACTCGACATACTGGGGATGGATACCCTGCTTCATGGTAGGACTCCTTATTGGTCAGGCGCTGGTTACCGATCAGCGCATAAGGCGTCTTGGTTTCCGACCAAGACAACAAACTCGGCTATGGTACCACGGCGCCACGTGTCCCACAAAAGGTTCACGGTCTTTTCGGCACAACACGAGCTGGACCTTAAATATCAACTTCATCCGAACACTCCCCCACATTCATCTCTCGTATGTATCGAGGTATTCCTGCTTGAGCGTCTGCGAGGACGACTTGATCTTTTCCACGAGCGTGCCGGCCTCGATGAAGTAGAACGAGTCGGTGAGGTCTGCCAGGTCGTCGAGCAGATGGCTTGAGATGAGCACGCTGCGTCCCCGCGCCACCTCGCTGCGCATCGCGTCGCAGGAGGTTTTCCGCTTTCCCGGATCGAGGCCGTTCAGCGGTTCATCGAGGATGAGGTACGGGCAATCGGTCGATATCGCCATGGCAAGCTTTACCTGCTGCTTCATTCCTGTCGAGAGTTTACGGGTCGGCTTGTCGAGATATGGGGAGATTCCGAGGGAGCTGCAGAGCGAGTCGATGTCGGCGGCCGATTTCCACGCCTCCCTAACGAAAGCAAGGTGCTCGAGGGCCGATAGCGTGGGATAGAGATCCGCGCCGCCCGAAGAGCTCAGGTAGACGAGTTCTGCGAATTCGGCTGATCGGCGTTGGCAGATTCCGTCTGCCGCCAGGCTTCCCGAGCGGATGCGGGTGGGAAATTGGCCCGACAGCGCTTCAAGAAAGGTGGTTTTCCCCGAGCCGTTGGGGGCAACGAGGCCCGCCGCCGTTCCCGGGCCCAAGGAAAGCGACCCGATCGAAAGTATCGTCGTGCTCCCGTATCCCACGCTCACGTCCAGGAGCTCAAGCCCATGGTGCTTTTTAGCGGGTCCAGCCTGTTTGGGCGAACGCGTCACAACGGCGCCGACCGCGAAAAGGACCGCGACGTATACCAGGGCCACGGCAAGCATCGATGCGCCGCCCGAACCGGAGCCAATGAATTCTGTCGGGAAGCATCCCACGTAACCCGTTGCCTCGATAGGCGAGAACACGGCCAGCGGCAGGAGCTCGAGCGCGGCATTATGCCCCAGTGCCGAATCGGACAATAACGGGAATGCCGGGGCCGCGACAAGCAACGCGGAGGTAAGGGGGCCCGCGAAGACGCGCCTCGTTGCGGTCGATAGGACGACGGAACAAACGGATATCAAGGTTCCACCCGCGAGCAGCGCGAGAAGTATGGTCGTGAAGACGTTTCCCGCGGTCGTGGTAGTGAGCGCGCCGTTATGGAAGAAGGCGATCGGGTACCCGATCTGCCCGAAGCCGTTTAGGGCCAAGGCGTAAATACTCCCGGGCGCAAGGCCGGCGAGGAGCATCGCGGTCCCCGCGCCAATTATCGAAAACACGGTTTGGATAAGGCGCCGGAATTTGGGCACGGGCGCCTTTGCCGCCAGGGTCCCGGGCCTTGTGGCGCCGAGCACGAGTATCGACGAGAGAAGGAAGGGGATGAAGGGAAGGAAGGACGGCGCCTGGGCAATGGCGTAGGGCAGGAAGGAGAGGAACGGCAGGTCGTTTGCGGAGGCCGGGATATCCGCGATGCCGGAGCTGCTCAGGGCACGGCAATATGCGAGCTCTGCGTCATTGGTCTCCTGGTCCCCCACGATGGACCCGGATTGGAAGCCCTCGTCCATGAGCGCGTAGTAGCTCTCGGCAGAGTCGAGAAAGGCGGCGTCGGTTTGAGCGGCGAGGGCGGCGTTCGCGTATCTTGCAAGCTCAGCGTCATCTTGCTGCTCTGGCGATAGGTCTGTGCCGCTGGCCTGGGGCGCGCGCGTATTGAATGCGTCGACAAAGCCCTGCATGCCCTGCTTCATAAAGAAGGGCCCGTAGATGGGTGAATTGAACGCAATGGGGACGGAAAAGGCTGCGGCGAGAACGAGCGTACAAATCCATACGGCCCTGTCTCTTAGGATTAGTTTGAGAAGAAGTCGACAGTACATTTAGAAGCACCTACATTTCCCAAAGCATCGTTAGATTAATAATGACAGACCGAATGAAGATGCGTGCGACGGGGGCGAGGCGAATGGCTGAGCGGTATCGATATGCGGGTTCAACGGTATTATATTGACCACATAGATTTTTAACTTGCATTTCTACCCGCCCTCTCCGTAAAGCCGCCGATACGTGCTTAGCGCACCCTCGGCGCGTCCGGCAGGCTTTGCGAAATGAGATCCACGAGCCTTCGGCGCAGCATCATCTTGCGGGATGCTTCTAATGAGCTTCCCATCCTTCAAAAACAGAATCTCATCGCACAACCTATCGACCGAATCCAAGATGTGGGATGACATGATGATGCACGTACCAGAATCGGCCAGCTTCCTGAGAATCTCGGAGTGCAAGTCTACCCTGCTGGGGTCGAGCGCGTTCATGGGCTCATCTAATAGGAGGTACCGCGCACCCGTCGCATACGCGATCGCCAGGGTAAGTTGCTGCTTCATGCCCTGGCTCAGAGTGCGGATCCTCATCTTCGCGAACTCGCCTATCTGCGTTTGTTCCTCTATCTCTTCGATATCGCTAGCATGCGGCCACATATCGCGAACCATCTTGAGGTGATCTTCTGCACGCAATCCTGGATACAGCAGCGTCCCCTCACCAGGTGCATAGAAGATCATAGAACGGGCCTCTCTCGCACCCGTGCCCTGCACCTCATCCAGAACGATGCTCCCGTCCACGCGAGGACCCGGTAAACCTGCCATCGCACGTAGCAACGTCGTCTTTCCATGCCCGTTTGGAGCGACGAGACCGTAGACCGTACCCGGGGCAAACTCAGCGTCCACCGAATCTACGAGCACCCTCTTTCCATAAGAGATCGTCAGCGTTTGAAGGCCAATCATCGAGATCATCCCCATTCGATCTTTGGAACACTCAGGCGCACCATCAACGGAGATACGGCGCCCAAGACCACCAGCAGAGCGCTCGATGCGCCGACGACCTCTCCAAAAGGCATCGCGTTCGTCCCGCGCCCAAGGAACCCAATCGTCCCCACCTGGGAAGCGGGATCAAACGAGGCGAATGGAGCCAGCAGCGCGGCGCCCACGCCCACGCTTTCAAAATGAGCGCTCAACGAACCCAAAACCAAGAGAACCGCGCAAACCGCTCCAGCGACAACGGAGTTGCGGCTAATCGCTGCTGCCAACGCCGCGGCGACGGAAATCACGCCGTATGCCATGACCAGCATCGGAATGCTGCGCAACACCGCCTCCCCCACCATGGACGTTGTCGAAGCTCCCGCCCGAATGAGAGCGACGGGATACTCCGATCCACCCGCACCGTTCTTAATCAAGGACACAACCGCAGCGGGAACCATCGACACCAAAAGCAGCGCCAGGCCAAGCAGGAGAGACAGCGCAACAGCCGTCAGAAAACGCACATGCGCTGTTGCGGGGACTTGGAAAACCAGAAGGGAACGGCACCGCAGGTAGGTGCACGCAAGCGATGTGACAACCACGGGCAACAGCCAAAACAAGGAAGGAAGCGCTGCCTGGAGATACGAAAGAAGGATTAACGGGGGCATCTTCGTACTCAATTCGTAAACCTTGGGGTCCGGCAAGCTTGCGATCGACTCGAGCAGAAGGGCGCGCGCCTCCGCACGAGAAGGAGTCTCTGGCTCGATTCCGATCGATTGCAGGAGGGTCGCATCTGCCGCGCTCAGCTCGCCTCGAGCGCGCTCGTACGTCGCAAGGCTTCGAAACCCCTCCACAGGCGTAGGTGCATACACGAAACCTGAAAGAGCATCTCGCATGTTTTCCAGAGCCGTTTTGTCCTCGGCGTCCATATTCGCAGCGTCGCGCTCTAGATACCGATCTATTGAACGAAGCTCGCCATCCCTATAGCGACCGGCGGAAACGCCATCAGTGTCGGGAAAGATCTCGACCAGAGCTGGCACCAGCATCGTCATCGACATTGCAACAGCGCATACGGTGAGGACGGGAGAATGTAGGAGTAGCTTTCCCATCGCTCTTACGTATGCAACGGCGGCGGCATCAGCGCCCGAACGAGTTGTCGTTCGCGAAGCGGTGAAGGAGCCCCTGTCAAGACCAATTGGGACCATCGGACGCGCGCAACCGTTCTTTCCAGCAACGCAAAGCAAGCAGATTGCCAGCACCTCGATCGCGATGGAGCATACGAGGGTAATCGTGCCACGCTCGAAGCAAAGTCCAGGCAGATTCACTATCTGCGTTGTTGGGTATGGGCTATAGGCGCCTACGGTCAACTCGGTGTTCGCATACGTAAGGGGATTTAACAGAGCGAATTCACGTAAGGCGATGGATCTTCCGTAATACCCGGGGACCATCGTCACCCCCATCAGGGCACTTACGAACACGATTCCAAGTGCAGGGCTATTGGCAATCTTCACGGCAAGGTGAACGACGAGCGAAATGAACACCGCCACCAAGAATTGCAAGAGGGTCGTCTGCGCGAACACCAGCCAAGCCGGTTTGATAACCGGAGTCGCATATTGAATGTAGCCTATCGGATAGAACAGCGAGCCCGGGCCATTCTTCACGAGCGCGGCGATTATCCCTGGTAGATTGATGGCGAAGACGGCAAGCATTGCAAAAACACTCGCCCATACGCTCGATGCAACAAGTCTGCCCGGCTCACCCATCGGCGCCTGGATGATGAGCTTTCCACGTTTGTTAAGGCGCGCGGCAAGGAACGAGACGGCAACTGCCGTTGCGGCCCATAGCAAGTACTCCTTCGATCCGTCATAAAAGGAGTACCCTCCGTCCGATACCTGCAGAAACGGAAGCAGAGGAGAGAGCGGCGCCAAGATAAGACGCCCCGCGTCAAGAGGGTACAGAAGCGCAGGCATGCTTGATGAAGAGGTATAAACGCCCTCCTCCCCCGCATTCACAAGCGCATCCGCATAGGATGCTGACAATTCCTGCTCAACACGGGTTATTCCCGACTCGAGGTATTCAACCCGTCCGTCGATGCCAGCCGCGCTCCTGAAGACGGGCAAAGCACAAAGAACCATCAACGCAACAACGGCAACACAGAGCGACCTGGAGGAGAGGAGCGACCTAAAGATTGCCTTCGAGATTTTGAGCATATTCATCGCCAACCTTAACCCCATCCACCTGGAACAGCGGGGCTGAACAAAATGCTCGGCCCCGCCTCGCATCTAGTGATTGCAGCATGCTGTGATTACTTGCCGGCAAAGTCAATTTAACATAAACTGTTAAATAGTAACCTGAGTTTTTTAAATTCTTCGGAGGTTATTATGAGTTCCGACAATCGCACTCCCCGGCTTCATTCCTTCCGCATCGCATGTGCGATAGCCTCTGCGGCCCTTTGCGTCACCGCCATCGCACAAGTGGCGTTCTCCTTAAAGCCAGCAATCGAAGTGCTCGACAACCCTGTAATTGCAGACTCCCCCGCGTATCCAGCCCTTGCGATCTCGACATTGGCCCCTGCCGTCATCGGTATCGCCACGACCATCCTCAGCGCCGTTCTCGTGTGGACGATCAAGAGCGGAGACCCCTTCAAGAAAGGGTCTGCGACATGCTTGAAGGTGCTCGGCATTCTCTTCGTTGTTCAAGCTGCCACCAGCTTCTACGCCGGCTCACTCGAAACCTCCGTTTCGATGTTTGGCGGCGAGGGGGCCGTCGGCGCCCAAGAGATCGCTTCATCATTCGACTGGACCTCTCTGGTTCTCGGCATCGTCTTGCTCATGCTTTCCCAGCTCTTCTTGTACGCCCGAGAGCTGTACCTCGACTCCGACGAGATTGCGTAAGGAAACGCCATGCCCGTAATTGTTCGCCTCGACAAGATCATGGCCGAGCGAAAGATTTCCTCGAACGAACTTGCCGAAAGGATTGGAACCACGCCCGTGAACCTGTCCCGTATAAAAAAAGGGCATATTCGCGGCATTCGCTTCAACACACTCGAGCAGCTATGCCTCGCCCTTCGTTGCCAACCCGGAGACCTTCTCGAAGTCATGAGCGAAGAGGATGCCCGAAAGGAGTTCGGACTCGATTGGTCCGCCGAGGATTAGGGGGCGGTCGTACTCGCCCTGCACACGGGGATGCGAATCGGCGAGGTCTGCGGCCTTCGGTGGTGCGATGTGGATTTCGAGACGGGCCTGATCTCGATCAGGCACTCGGTGGCGTACGCGAAGGGGATGGGTTCGTTCATCAAGGACACCAAGACCCATGACGCCAGGGGCATCCCCATCGACCCGGTCGGCCTGCTCCCCTTCCTGAAGGAGATCCACGAGATCGACCGCGGGAAGCTACGCTCGCGCAACCTTACCGGGGCGGTCGAGATCGGGAACTGCTACATCCTGTCGGAGCCGGGCGCGGCCTTCGCGACGACAAGCTATATCCGCAGGGCGTTCAAGACGTTCTCGGAGACCAACGGCCTCATGGGCACCAACGACGAGCTGATCACGTTCCACGGCCTGCGCCACACGTTCGCCACGCAGTGGATCCGCCAGGGCGGCGATATCAAGGCGCTCCAATCGATCCTCGGGCACAAGGACGCCATGGCGACGCTCAACGTCTACGCCGACATCGAGCCAATCTCCAAAATCCATAACATGCTGCGTGTCTCGCCGTGCCTCTGGCGCGGGTACCTCGGGCCGAGGGTCGATCCGGGTCCCATGTTCCAACAGAGGATCCAGGAGTCCATCGAGACGCTCCAGGCGTTCGGCTACGGCATCACCGAGCCGGACGACCGAAATATCGCCATACGCGACGTGAAGACGAACAGTTGGCTCTAGCTCACCGAGTACGCGGCAGTGCTGGGCCCATCCCAACTGAGGTCACGGTGGTCCGATAGGGGCGCCGCCCGCGGCATGCGCCGCGGAGCGGTATCCCCTACCGAAGGGCGGGGATGCCCTCCGCTTCCAGTTCGGAATCAGCCGTCGGAGGCGTTCGGCTGACTGCGGGAACGGCCTGTCCGCTCAATGTGTTCGGCTGAGATCGGAAATCAACCCAACACGAGCCGGACACGCGCCAGACGGCTCTTCCCCGTACGGCCTTCCCCCTTACGCTCATGTTGCAGGCATGTAACGCCGCAGCGAGCGCGCCTTTTTTGCGCCAGACAGGTACAATGATGAACACTGTACCGTAGCGGAGCGCCCCGCGCGCGCCGCAATCACGCGAAAGGGTTTCCCATGGCCGAGATCTCGTCCTCCCGTATCGTCATCACCGTCCTTGGCAAGAACCGCCCCGGCATCGTCGCCGGCGTCACCCGCGTTCTGGGCGAGGCCAACGTCGACATCCGCGACATCACGCAGTCCATTATCGAGGACATCTTCACCATGACCATGCTGGCCGACACCGCCGAGTCCAAGCTCGACTTCGCCGAGCTGCAGAAGGCCCTGGCCGAGGCCGGCGAGCTTTCGGGCGTCAACGTGTCCATCCAGCGCGAGGACGTCTTTAACTTTATGTACCGCCTGTAGCGAACAAGCCGCTCGGGGCAGCTTGACGTCATATCGTCCAAGCGCGCGGCCCCAAAGCGGACCGGAGAGGAGCGCGCATGGCCTACGACGCCAAGAAAATCTATTACCGCTTCGATGACCACTTGAGCCGACTGGTTCTGGATTACGAAGCAAGCCGCCAGATTTCGCCTGAGAGCGAAAGCCTCTACCACGGCCTGCCGACCGACCCTTATGACGAGGGCTTGTTTGTTGAGCACAATGTCAAGCGCGGCCTGCGCAATGCCGACGGCTCGGGCGTGGTCGCGGGCCTCACTCGTATCTCGGATGTGCACGGCTACAACAAGGTCGACGGAAAGGTCGTGCCCGATCAGGGCAAGCTCACGCTTCGCGGCTACAGCATCGAGGATCTGGTCAACAATGCCCAGGCCGAGAATCGCTACGGCTACGAAGAAGTCGCCTATCTGCTTATCACGGGTTCGCTGCCCAACAAGGAAGAGCTCGACGGCTTCTGCGAGCGCCTAGGTGCCTTTAGACATCTGAGCGACGAGTACGTCAAAGAGTTTCCCATGACCACGGTGTCGTCGAGCATCATGAATGTGCTTCAGCGCGCCGTGCTGCTGCTCTACGCCTTCGATGCCGAACCAGACGTGATCACGCCCGAGCACGAAATCGACGTCGCCATTTCCATGCTCGCACGTCTCCCGCGCATCGCCGCCTTCGCACACATGGCCTCGGTCGCCAAGCTTCGCGGCTCCGAGGTTCACGTGCCGCACCCCACGCCCGGCCTCTCCACCGCCGAGACCATCCTACAGGTCCTGCGCGGCGGCATGGCGTTCACCCGCGATGAGGCGATGCTGCTCGACGTTATGCTCATGCTGCATGCCGAGCACGGCGGCGGCAACAACTCCACGTTCGCCTGCCGCGTGCTGTCCTCCTCGGCCACCGACCCGTATTCCGCCTACGCCGCAGCTATCGGCTCGCTCAAGGGCCCGCGCCACGGCGGCGCCAACGCCAAGGTCGTGTCCATGCACGAGGACATCCGTGCGCATGTCTCCAATTGGGAGGACGAGGACGAGGTCGCAGCCTACCTGAGCAAGATCCTCGACAAGCAGGCCTTCGACGGCACGGGCCTCATCTACGGCATGGGCCACGCCGTCTACACGCTGAGCGACCCGCGTGCCGAGGTGTGCCGTCGTTACGCGCGCTCGCTGGCAGCCAAGAAGGACCTGGGCGAGGAGTTCGCGCTCATCGAGCGCATCGAGCGCCTGGCCCCGCAAGTGATGCGCGATCACGGCATGACCAAGCCCATCTGCGCCAACATCGACCTGTACACGGGCTTTATCTACAAGATGCTCGGCGTGCCCGAGACGCTTTTTACGCCGCTGTTCGCCGTCGCCCGCATGGCCGGCTGGTCGGCACACCGCATGGAAGAGCTCTTCTGCGCGCACCGCATCATCCGTCCCGCGTATCGCCCGGTTATCGAGCCGCTGGAGTACAAGCCGCTCGCCGATCGTTAGGACGCAGACCGTTATAGAACCCGAGCGTGGCCAGGGCATCACCGCCCTCGGCCACGCTTTTTATGCCAGTAGAAAGGATCGCAGCGAATGATTGTGTTTTCCGATATGGATGGAACGCTGCTGACGAGCGATAAGCAGATGAGCGACGCCACTTGGGCAATGCTCGACGAGCTTGCGCGCCGCGGTATTGAGTTTGTGCCCTGCACGGGGCGCCCGCTGTCGGGCATCTTTGAGCCTATCCTCGCCCATCCTGCCGTGCACTACGCGGTCTGCGCCAATGGTGCCAGCGTCTGGCAGCTCGACGAAGATGCGCCCACCGACACCTCACGTGCTACGCGCATTTTGAGCCGACCGCTCGACCGTGGCATCGCCCATCGCATCCATCGCATTGCCGCCGGCCACGATGTGACCTTCGATATCTTCGCCGACGGCCAGTGCTTCCTCCCCCGCTCGCTCTATGAGCGCCTAGACGAGTTCTGCGGCGGCGACCCCCACATCGCGGCTTCGCTCAAGCGCACACGAACACCGATCGACATGGATATCGACAGTAAGATCGACGAGGTCGAGACACTCGAACGCATCGCCATGTACTGGCACGACCCGGCCGATCGCGACGCCATCGCGGCGGAGCTCGACACGCTCGGAGGCATTGAGGTCACGCGTTCGTACGCCATGAATATCGAGGTCATGGGCGAGGGCGCCACCAAGGGAACGGCCCTCACATGGCTATGCGAATACCTGGGCGAGCGTCTCGCCGACGCCTGGGCGTTCGGCGACAACATCAACGACATCCCCATGCTGCAGGCAGCAGGCCACGGCATAGCCATAATCAACGGCGAGCCCGAAGACCGCGACGCCGCCGACGCCATCACCGAATACGACAACGACCACGACGGCGTCGCCCGCACCATCATGGCCGCCCTCGCCTAGTCACTGGGGACGTTCTTAAACGACTAGTCACTGGGGACACTCTTCGCAAAAAGCTGCAAGGACTGTCCCCCACTGCCGGCAGAAAAAGAACGTCCCCATCTGCCGGATTAGGAGAGACTCTCCAGCACGCGACGGAGCTCCTGCTGGACGGCGTGGTCGCGATTACAACCCACCACGCGATCGGCCACTGCCTTGAGCGCGGGGCGCGCGTTTTCCATCGCGCAGCCCGTGCCGACAAAGCGAATGATCTCGTAGTCGTTCATCGAGTCGCCAAACGCCATAACCTCGTCGCGTTCGACTCCATAGTGCTCCATGAGCTGTGCGATGCCCGAGGCCTTCGACACGCCGGGCTGCATGGCATCGATCCACGCGTTGCCCGAAGGCGCAAAAGTAAAGAGCTGACCGAGTTCGCGCTGTAGTACGTAAGCGCTGTCCATAACGGCACCGTCATCGCAAAAGATACTCGCCTTGATGATATTTACGCTGGGATCGGGCAGCTCCCAAATGCGCTCGGCATTGGGAAGGTCCTTATCGACCTCACGCACGAACTTGCACTCGTCATCGAGCAAGAAGGACTTGGTTCGGTCAAAAAGTGCAAGATGCAGATTGGGAAACGTCGCGACGGCCTGGGCGAGCCTTCGAATCGCCAGGTGCGAATACACCTCGCGGTCTACCATCTTACCGTCGGCGTAGACCTGGGCGCCGTTAGCGGCGACAAAGTCCATCTTGTCGCGAACAGGTGCAAAGAACTCGCACAGGCGGTCGTAACGACGGCCTGACGATGCGGCGAAATGCACGCCATGCTCGTGTAGCGCCAGAATCAGTTCGTAGGTCTCGGGAGGCACCTGGCCGTTTTCGTCAAGCAACGTGCCGTCCATATCGGATGCAATCAGTTTAAACATAGAAAAGCTCCCTTCGGGCTTGATGGAATCGGACGTATATCCAATTCCAACGTACCCAAAGGGAGCTCAAATAAGACTCTGCGGGCGTAAACGTTACAAGGACCTAGCAAATAGCTCACACATGCCAGAGGTCTCACGGTCGCGGCGTCAGGCGACACGCCACCCCGACGACTAGTCGTTTAAGAACGTCCCCGATGACTAGTCGGCGTAGGTGAAGGTCGTGACGTCGAACATGCCCTCGGGGCGGATGCGGAGCGTCGGGATCACCGGCAGGGGCAGGAAAATGATGCCCATGATGGGGTCGAGCGGCGGCTCGATGCCCATGGCACGCGCCTTGACCATAAAGTCGTCGTGCTGCGCGGCGACATCCTCGGCCGTGCCCTCGCTCATCAGGCCACCGAGCGCCAGCGGAATGCGCGCCACGACCTCGCCGTTGCGCACCAGCACGTGACCGCCCTGGCCCACGGCATCAACGGCGGCCATCATATCGGCGGCGTTGTCGCCCACGACGCACACGTTGTGCGAGTCGTGTCCGATCGTCGAGGCGATGGCACCACCCGTGATGGTAAAGCCGCGCACCCAGCCGCGGCCGATATGCTTGCCAACGAGTCCCAGGCCAGCGGGGCCGTCACCGTCGGCGCCCTCGGCCTGCAGCGACACGCCGCGGCCGTGGCGCTCGATCAGCATAATACGGCGCAGGCCCTCGGCGCTCTCGGGACGAACCATGCCCGTGATGGCCTTGCCCGGCACCACGTCAATCACGGCCTCGCCCGGCTTAAAGGCATAGTCGAATACGTCGAGCGAAAGCTTCGGCAGCTTAACGGAGGCGCGCAGCTCATCGGCAAGGGCCGCAACCTCGGCCATCTCGGGTGCGATCTCGCCCACAAAGGTGCCGTCCTGCGCCACCAGGGCACCGGCGGCATATACACGATGCGGAGCCGTGGCAAACGTCAGGTCATTGAGCACCAGCAGGTCGGCACGCTTGCCCGGGGCAATCGCACCGCGGAGCTCGTGCGGGTCGCGGCAGCCGTGATCCAGGCCAAACGCCTCGGCCGTGGAGAGGGACGCCATAGAGATAGCGACCACGGGGTCGATACCGGCCTCAATCGCCACGCGGCAGGCATTGTCGATCATGCCGGCTGCAAGCGCATCGGAAGGAGCGCGGTCGTCAGTCGCAAAGCAGCAGCGGCGGGCGCGCGCGGGATTCTCCAGCAGCATCGGCGACAGGTTGGCCAGATCATGGCTGCACGTACCCTCGCGCAGCATCACGTACATGCCGCGAGACAGCTTGTCGAGCGCCTCCTCGGGAATCGTCGACTCGTGGTCGGCAATAATACCCGCCGCGGCATAGGCATTGAGGTCCTTGCCGGCAACGAGCGGCGCATGGCCGTCGACCTGCTTGGACGGCGTCTGGTTGGCAGCATCGATGCGAGCGCAGGTCTCGGGATCGGCCATAAAGACGCCCGGCAGGTTCATCATCTCGCCCAGGCCAAAAACGTCGCCCGGATGCTCGGCAAAAAACGCCTGCATGTCAGCAGCGGTAATCACAGCGCCCGCTTGCTCATCGGGCAGCGCGGGCACGCATGAGGGCATCATGTACTTGATGGAAATGGGCGCGCGGCGACCGTCCTCGATCATAAAGCGCAGGCCGTCGAGCCCCGCCACGTTGGCGATCTCGTGGCTGTCGGCAATGGCGGTGGTGGTACCGCGCGTCGCCGCCATGCGCGCATACTCGGCGGGACGGATGTTCGAGGACTCAATGTGCAGATGTCCGTCGATAAAGCCGGGGGCGAGATAGCGGCCCTGGCAGTCAATGACCTCGGCAGCCTCGTAGGTGCCGGCGGCATCGTCGCGACCATCGTAGAGCACGCCGACGATCACACCGTCCTTGACGGCAACGCTGCCGGGCGCCACACGCTGGCCATACACGTCGACAATCTGCGCATTGATAAACAGCGTGTCGACGGGCACGCGGCCCTCGGCGGCCTCGATCACAGACCTCATGACCTCAACGGACATACATACTCCTTTAACCGTAGAAAAAAGCTGCGGAGCGGACAGACCTTCACCGCAGCAGACCAATAGCCATTGTATGCCCAAACGATGGGTCAACAATACGCCTCTCCGCTTAACGGCACACGCCACTTGGTGCAATGAGGAGAGGTTGCTTTGCACCAATGACAAGGAGTGTCCCAAAGTGCCGGCACAGACGATATGAGCAGGACATAAAAACATTGAGAGCCCCTGCTGCATGAAAGACCG
>UQKW01000006.1 GCA_900541885.1 uncultured Collinsella sp. | reverse complement strand
AGGCGCCGCGCGCTCGGGCGGCGCGCCAGGGAGATAGTGGACGAGATAGTCGAGAGGCGCGGTCTCAAGAAGGAGTAACATCGGGACTTGCAGCGACGGACCTCAGGACACTCTTACACCACGTCTGCGCGCGCGACCCCACCACCCTCCGTCAACCTTCCATTCCAACCAAAAACAGCCAAAGTACGTCATGGTAATTCCCGGTGGGTCGCGGGGTGGCGGATACGACTTTCCCTCAGGATAATTCGCGAAGCCCGTTTTCCGAGGAAAGGTATTGGTTATGTAATACCAGTTAAACAAGTAAAACTATGCTTAAGTGGTATCTGGCTGGAGAACCAATTGGTATGGTTGGTTAGACCCACTTCGCCATCTACGTTCATTTTTATACCGCTGGGAGAATTCCAAACTTAATTTGCGCAACTGCTCATGTATGCTGATTCAACCTTATAGGTGGCTATCTGGTTACTACCAGTTGACCCCTTGGTAACGGGTGGGCCAATTGTACGGAATGTACCGAACACCCCCCCCGTTGATGCGTTCGCCCATGCTGCGGGGCGCGCGTCCGCGACACTTCCGCATGTCGGAGGGAAGGAGTCCAGGTGCGTAGGAATTCCATTTTTACGAAACGGTGGGTGAAGGGAAGCGCGGTCCTCGTCGCAACAGCGGCGACTCTCGTGTTCGCTAGCCCCCAGCAGGCGATTGCCACGCCGCTTAAGGGCGTCGACTCGGCGACCGTGTCTCAGTCCGCCTCGAACGTCGTCGACATCGATTTCGCCGACGGCATCAAGGGCCGTATCACATTTCTAGAGGACGGCATTTTCCGTTACAATGTCGACCCCAAAGGCGAGTTCTCTGAGTATGCCACGCCGCGTAGCAAGTCCCACACGGCTAAGATTCAGGCCCAGCCCGACACCTCGGATACCTACAGCAAGCCGAGCGCGACGGTTGTCGACAAGGGTGACACTATCGAGATCACCGGTGGAAAGGCGACCGTGATTCTGGACAAGGCGACTGGCAAGATGAGCATCAAGTCGGGCGACCGTGTCGTGGTCTCCGAGTCCGCGTCCCTCGACCTTGATAAGAAGGGCACCGTCCAGACGCTCGCCAAGGCGAAGTCCGAGAACTTCTTTGGCGGCGGTACTCAGAACGGCCGCTTCCTGCACACCAACCAGACCATCGCCATCTCCAACACCAACAACTGGACCGATGGCGGCGTTGCTTCGCCCAACCCGTTCTATTGGACGAGTGACGGCTACGGCGTGCTCCGAAACACGTTCGCAGAAGGTTCCTACGACTTCGGTTCTACGGATGCATCGACGGTCACGACTTCGCACAGCGAGAATGAGTTCGATGCCTACTACTTCGTGGCGACCAACGATGGCGCCTCGAACGTGGCAACCGAGATGCTGCAGGACTACTACAAGGTAACCGGTAATCCGGTGCTGCTGCCCGAATACGGTTTCTACCTGGGTCATCTGAATGCCTATAACCGTGATGGCTGGTCAACGACTTCGGGTCAGAAGAAGTGGGAGACCAAGGGCAGCAAGTCCTCGAGCGAGAAGGGCGACGTTAAGTACGAGTCTGGCATGGCGACGGGCTACAAGCTCGACGGCACGCTTGCGTCCGAGACGCTCAACGGTGAAGGTCCTACGGTCGATACCGAGAACATGAAGGCGACCGATTTCGACCGCCAGTTCTCTGCCCGGCAGGTTATCGATGACTACGAGGACAACGACATGCCGCTCGGCTGGTTCCTGCCGAACGACGGCTACGGTGCCGGCTATGGCCAGAACGGTTACTACAAGACCGGCGGCGTCAACTCCGACGGAACGAGTTCTGCCGAGCGCCTCAACGCCGTGCGCGCCAACGTCGACAACCTTAAGAAGTTCACCGAGTACGCTAACTCCAAGGGCGTGAGCACGGGCCTGTGGACCCAGTCCAACCTTGAGCCCGATAGCAACTCCGAGACTCCGTGGCACCTGCTTCGCGACTTCGACGCCGAGGTCAAGACGGGAGGCATCACTACCCTCAAGACCGACGTCGCCTGGGTTGGCTCTGGCTACTCTTTTGGTCTTAACGGCATCAAGACGGCTTATGACACGGTGACGACCGGCGCCAACAAGCGCCCCAACATCATTACGCTCGATGGTTGGGCCGGCACGCAGCGCTTTGGCGGCATCTGGACCGGCGACCAGTACGGCGGCAACTGGGAGTACATCCGCTTCCATATCCCCACGTATATCGGTCAGAGTCTTTCGGGCAACCCCAACATCGGCTCCGACATGGACGGCATCTTTGGCGGCGACCCCATCATCTCGGCACGCGACTACCAGTGGAAGACGTTCACGCCCTCTATGCTCGACATGGACGGTTGGGGCACCTACCGCAAGTCGCCCATGACGCACGGCGATCCCTACACGGGCATCTCGCGCTTCTACCTCAAGCTCAAAGCGCAGCTCATGCCCTATATCTACACGAGTGCGGCTTCGGCGGCCAACATCGATACGGGTAACGGCGATACCGGCCTGCCCATGATCCGCGCCATGCTGCTCTCCGACAACTCCGAGTACGCCGCGAGCACTTCGACGCAGTACCAGTATATGTTCGGTGAGAATTTCCTGGTTGCGCCGGTGTATCAGGATACCCAGGCAGATGACAAGGGCAATGACGTTCGCAACGGCATCTACCTTCCCAACTACGGCACCGATGATAATCCCACCATCTGGATCGACTACTTCTCGGGTAAGCAGTACCGCGGCGGCCAGGTCCTCAACAACTACGATGCTCCGCTCTGGAAGCTGCCGCTCTTTGTAAAGGGCAATTCCATCGTGCCGATGTATGCCGAGAACAACAACCCCGAGGCTGTGACCGAGACCAACACCAAGGGCACTGACCGCAGCCAGCGTATCGTCGAGTTCTTCGCCACCGAGGGTGAGGGCAGCTTCACGCAGTACGAGGACGACGGCTCCTCCATCGAGAACAAAACGACTGAGGACAATGCCTACGGCACGATCGACAATATCTCTTACGGTGACCATGTGAGTACCGTCTTTAGCTCCAAGGCCACGGGCGGCACCGCAACCTTTACCGCTGCGGCGTCCCAGGGCAGCTATAGTGGTTACGATTCCAACCGTACCACGACCTTTGTGGCCAACGTGTCCGCCAAGCCTGCGAGCGTCATCGCCAAGAATGGCGGCACTGCGCTCAACGTGACCGAGGTCGACTCACAGGAGGCTTTCGACGCCGCGACCCCCGAGGCTGGCCAAGCGGTCTACTTCTACAACGAAAGCCCCAACCTCAACCACTACGGCAGCGATGCGGACAGCACCGAGGCCGAGAAGGGCGAGAGCTTCAACGACACTAAGATCACCACGAACCCCAAGGTCTACGTCAAGTTTGCGAAGACCGATGTCGCTGCAGCGGAGCAGACGCTCGAGCTGGGCGGTTTCGTGAACGCCGACGCCACGCTCGCGGCCGACCGCCTCAACGAGAACCTCTCCGCACCAGCGAACCTTGCTGCCCCCGAGGACGCCACGACTCCCACGAGCATTAAGCTCACCTGGGGAAAGGTCGATGGTGCTACCTCCTACGACCTTAAGGTCGATGGCACCGTGTTCGCCGTGGGCGATGCAGCGGAATTCACGCATACCGATCTTGCCTACAATAGCAAGCACACCTACCAGATCCGTTCGCGCAACGCCGAGGGCTACTCCCGCTGGAGCGATGTGCTCGCGGCGAACTCCGCCCTCGACCCATGGCGGAACGTGCCCGAGGCCGAGAAGATCACCTGGGAGGGCTCAATCTACGGCAGCCATAAGGCCGATCTCGCCTTCGACCATGAGTTCCAGACGAGCGACGGCGGCTTCCACTCCGGCGGCAACGACCTGGGCAAGGCGCTCACCGTCGACTACGGCCGCGCCTACAAGCTCGACAAGCTCGAGTACTATCCGCGTACCGACGCCGGCAACGGCACTGTGACCAAGATGCGCATCGAGACGAGTCTCGACGGTGTCCATTGGACGAGCCAGGAGGTCGATTGGGAGCGCTCCGCCGCCTGCAAAACGGTGACGTTCGACGGCGCCGTGGCCGCACGCTACGTGCGTATGACGCCGCTCGCTTCGGTTGGTAACTTCTTCTCCGCGTCCGAGATCGCCATCTACAAGGCCGATGGTACGGACGGCTTTGCTGTGGGTTCCAACCTCAACAAGGCAACGATCTCCGATGGCGACTTTTCCAACATGAAGAATTATCTGGGTCTCGAGAACCGCGAGCCCGATACCTCGACGTTCGACTCGCAGATTCGCGACCACTTTGCCGATCTCAACGGCAACGGGGTCTATGATGTCTACGACTACTCGTTTACCATGGCGGGGCTTGATGGCGGTACCAAGCAGAAAGGCAAGGTCGCCGGCAAGCTCGCGGTGATTCCGAGCAAGACCGAGGTCGATGCCGGCGATGAGATCACCGTCGATGTCTATGCGGCCGACGCCAAGAACGTCAACGCCCTGGGCGCGCTCGTCAACTTTAAGAGTGACCAGTTTGAGTTTGTGTCCGAGAGCATCTCGCAGGATGGTTCGACCGCCGGCATGGAGAACCTGTCGCGCGAGAAGGTCCAGTTCGCGGACGGCACACAGACCATCAACCTCGCCTTTGCCAACCGCGGCGACGGCAAGCTCTACAACGGCACTGGCGCGGTGGCGAGCTTCAAACTCAAGGCCAAGACGGCCGGCAAGGTTGAACTGCCCTCGACGTCTTGGCTCATCGGTCCGGCGTGCGATGCGCTCGAGTTTACGAGTGACGGTACCGTGACGATGCCGGACGTTCCGCAGCCCACGGTTGCCGAGTACGGTCAGGATGCCTTCAACATCACGATGACCAACGACGAGCTCACGACCGACGACGGTTCCAACGTCGAGAAGCTTATTCAGCAGAAGAGCTATAACGCGCTGTTCGATAACGATGAGGGCGACAACGGCTTTGAGTTCCTGTGGAACTGGAGCGGCAACTGGGACAGCGAGGGCAAGCTTCCGAGTTACGTGAAGCTTCCCACCACGATGACATTTGCCTTTAAGACACCATTGAAGCTCGATGCCGTTGAGGTCGTCAACCGCGACGGCGGTAACGGCACCGTGCAGAAGATCAAGGCCGCCGTGACGTTCGAGGATGGCTCGACCCAGGAGTTCGCGGGTGGGGAGTACGATTCCTTCCAGGCTCGCTACGCCTTTGGCCTCTCTGCCGAGAACAAGGGCAAGAAGGCGACTAAGGTCGAGATCACGCCGCTTGAGGCATCGGGTGACCAGATGCTCACACTGCGCGAGATCAACTTCAACTACACGCAGGGTGTCGAGGCCATCGAGGGTATCGAGCTGGGCAAGAACCAGACCGAGTTCTTTGAGGGCGACGTTACGCTCGTCGACGCTAAGGCCACGCCCGAGAGCGCCGGCTACCCCTATGTGACGGTCGAGAGCTCCGACTCCTCTGTGGTGAGCGTCTCCGCTGTTCAGGCCGGCGATAGCGTGAACTACTACTTGCGTGCCAACAAGGCCGGCAAGGCAACGATCACGGTGGCGTCAGTGCTCGACCCCTCCAAGACCGCATCCTATGAGGTCGAGGTCAAGGCTGGTGTCGACACCTCTGCGCTCATGGCGGCGCTTTCCAAGGCCGCGGGCTACAGCGAGTCCGTCTACACCAAGGATTCTTATGCAGCTCTCACCGCTGCGGTCGAGGCGGCTCAGAAGCTTCTCGACGGCGGCCAGGGCAGCTATAGCAAGAAGGATGTCGCAGACGCTACGACCAAGATCGAAAAGGCAATCGACGGCCTCAAGATGCGCCCCGTTGATGAGAAGAAGCTCATCAACACGCCCGAGAACCGCGAGAACGTCAAGGTGACCGGCTTCTCGAGCGAGGCCGACTATGAGGGCAGCAACGCCGTCAACGCTCTTGACGGCGATGAGCAGACGCTCTGGCACAGCGACTATGCTTATAAGACCGGTATGCCCCAGCACCTGACCGTCGACCTGGGCCGCGACTACGATCTCACCGACGTCACGTTCTTGCCGCGCCAGGACGGCGGCACGAACGGCGATATCTTTGAGGCCGAGGTGCTGGTCTCCGACACCGCCGACGGTTATGAGATGGGCACCGCCGCGTCGATGGGTACGTTTACCTTCGACAACGACGGCCGCGTGCTCACCGACCGTGGCGACTGGAAGCAGATGAGCTTTGGTGCCGCGCGCGGTCGCTACGTGACCGTCAAGGTGCTCCACGCCGGCGGTGGCAGCGTTGACGCCTACTGCAGCATGGCGGAACTCAAGTTCTACGGTGCGGCCGTTCCCGATCCGGTGGCGAAGGACGACCTCACTGCCGCGATTGAAAAGGTTGATGCCGAGGTTGCAGCCGGCGACCTTAAGGCCAGTGACTACACCGAGGCTTCCTGGACCGCGTTCCAGAACGCCTTGGCGAGCGCCCGCGCCATCCTGAGCGACGAGAACGCCACGCAGGACGAGGTCGACCAGGCACTCAAGGCGCTCGAGGATGCCCGTGACGCGCTCGAGAAGACCCCGGTGACCCCAGTTGAGAACCCGACCAAGAAACAGCTCAAGGCCCTGGTCAAGCAGGCGAAGGAGACTGACACCAAGGGAAAGACGGCCGAGTCCGTCAAGGCCCTGACGGATGCCATTACCTACGCCGAGGATGTCTTGGGTGATGAGAATGCTTCCGACACCCAGCTCCAGGCGGCTTATGACCAGCTCAAGCTGGCCATCGAGGGCCTTAAGGATGCCGACTCCGGCAACCAGGGCGGTTCGGGCAACCAGGGTTCCGGCAATGGCTCGAACGGCGGCAGCCAGGCGGGCAAGCCCGCAGGCGACAAGGCCCAGGGCGGCAAGAAGAACGGTTCGGCGATCCCCGTTACTGGCGATCAAACGGCGGCAACTGTCGCGACTGTCGGTGGCCTTGGAGCCATCATCGCTGCGATCGGTGCCTTCTTCCACCGTCGCAATAAGGCTGAGTAGTCCCAGCGACAACTAAGCAAACGTGCCCGCCGTCCCACCCAAGGACGGTGGGCACGCTTTTTTATTTCAGCTAACGTACGTCATGGCAATCCCCGGTAGGTCGAGGGGTGCTTTGCGGGCGGGCCAGGCTTTATCTGAACGACTTTGCGAAGCAACCGGAGTGAAGATAAAGCCTGGCCCGCCCGCAAAGCACCACGCAGACCGCAGGGACGGGAGCAGCTATACTACTCTCTGTAGTTAAGGGTCGCGGATCCGCCGCGTCACCGCTCTCAACAGGAGGTCTTTGTTTATGGCAGATCAGAAGCCGGTTGTCGGGATCATCATGGGCTCCAAGTCCGATCTGGGCGTTATGGAAGGTTGCACCGCCGAGCTCGAGGCGCTGGGCGTGCCCTATGAGCTTGTCATTGCAAGCGCGCACCGCACGCCGGCGAAGGTCCATGAGTGGGCCTCGACTGCTGCCGACCGCGGTATCAAGGTGATTATCGCTGCCGCTGGCAAGGCTGCTCACCTGGGCGGTGTCGTGGCTGCGTTTACGCCGCTGCCGGTCATCGGCGTGCCTATGAAGACGAGCGATCTGGGTGGTATGGACTCACTGCTGTCGATGGTTCAGATGCCTTCGGGCGTGCCCGTTGCCTGTGTGGCCATCAACGGTGCCAAGAACGCTGCCATTTACGCCACGCAGATTCTGGGCGCATGCGACCTCGAGTACCGCAAGGTTATCGAGAAGATGAAGCAGGAGATGGCTGACGCCTAAGCGCTCTGCCAGTCCATTTGCAGCATAAGGAGAGCCATGTCCGACTATCAGGGAAAGCGTTTTTCGGCTTCTCGGATTCCCGATCCAGCCAAGTCGGGAGCAGCCCGCGCGCCGCAGCAGGGTCGGACATCCTCTCCTCAGCAGTCGCGTGCGCCGCGCCCCGTGACGCCGGCGAAACATCGCCGTCAGGATACGCCTGCTGCATATCGCCCTTCGTCATACAGTACGGCCAAGAAGTCACCTCGCTCTTCGGCGCATACCGCGCCATCGAGCTATACCGAGCCGCCGCGCAAAAAGCGCCGCTCCGTCATTCCCATTCTGCTCATCATCATCGGCATTGGCCTGATCGTTGCCGCTGCCGCCATCTTTATCAACGCGCAGATTGGCTACAAGCAGGCGAGCGAGTCGTATCAAAAGATCGAAAAGCAATATGTGAGCGATAAGGACGCCAGTGGCGTGCCGATTATCGACTTCAATGCGCTTGCCCAGACAAATCCCGAGGTTGTGGGTTGGATTTACGCGCCCGGCACCAACATCAACTACCCCGTGGTGCAGACCAACAACAACTCCAAGTACCTCAACACGCTGTTCGACGGCACCGCCAATGCCTCGGGAGCCATCTTCTTGGATAGCGACGACACCGCGCCGGGCATGGTGGATCAGCAGACCACGATTTACGGTCATCATATGAACGACGGTTCGATGTTCAACGTGATTTCGGATACGACCGATCAAGCGACGTTCGACAGCATGGAATACGTGTACTACATCACACGCGATGCGACGTATAAGCTGCGTCCGCTGGCGACCAAGGTGGTCGAGGACACGTATGCCAAGGCGCGCACGCCCAACTTTGAGGGCGATGACGGACTGAAGAATTACTTGTCCGAGATGCTCGACGGTGCCTCTGCCGTGGCGAGCGATGCCACTGATCGCGCCGCTTCGGCAACCAAGGTCGTAACGCTTGTGACCTGCCGTTCGCTGTCATTTAGCAATACGCGCGCAGTCATGGTGCTCACGCCGGTCGAGGAATAAGGTGTCCGGGAGCCCTGTCCCAAAAAGACTACCCTGGAAATCAAAAGGAGAAATGATGCTTGAAAGCGGCAAATCGATGCCTTCGGTTGATGCTTGGCTGCGCGAAGCCAAGGCCGATGTTTCGGCGGCTGATTGCGGTATGTACCTGACACACAACGGCGTGGTGCGTGCGACGCCTAAGTCCGAGGTGCGTGGGGTCGAGACAGATGGTGTGGCGCCTGGACATAAGGTAGGCGGCATGGTCTTTGACTACGATGCCGAAAAGGTGCAGGACGCTATCGAGGCAACGCGCGCGATGCCGGGTATCGGCTATGTGCGCGTGTGGCTGGCGAGCGGCGAGCTTACCGTGGGCGACGACATCATGCTCGTGCTCATTGGCGGGGACATTCGCCCGCATGTGGTCGATGCGCTGCAGACGCTCGTCGGTACCATCAAAAATGAGTGTGTGAGCGAGGTCGAGCGCGAGGCATAATGCCGGCAGCAGCACTCGCCAACAAAAAGCCCGCTGGCAGTTCAAATCAGTCTGCCAGCGGGCTTTTCTGTGCGTTGGAAAATCTCGGCATTGCGTGGCGCTACACGCGCGTCGCATCCTTGGGGCTCATGGTCATGCTCTGGAAGCGGTTCTCCATGTAGTCGCTATCGAAATACTTGCCGTAGAACTGCGCGACGGGAATATCCGGCTCCGTGCCGTTGACGCGCTGGCACCAGTAGTCGAGCGACTGCAGCGTCATGACGCCGTCGACCAGCATAATGACGGTAAAGATGACGGTAGCCGAGTAGCGACTCTTCCACGGAATCATGTTGATGAGCTTGAGCAGCCTCGGCAGCAGCAGCTTGATCCAGATAAGGCCACCCAGGCCCCACAGGCAGGCAAAGCCCGTGCAGGTGCGTCCGCCCGTAAGGACGGCGAGTGGGTCGGGCATGCCAAACAGCTTCATGTGCGAGTAGCTCCACGAGACCACGCCAAATGAGGTCTGCATAAACCAGCCCACGAACACCTCAAAGCTCGCGCCGAGCACAGCGCTTACCAGGAAAATGATGATGGGGTTCTTTTTATAGAAGCGGTTGAGCACCATGGTCATGAGTACGGCACCAAAGCCATAGATGGGGCTGAAGGGACCAAACAGCATGCCGGCGCGGTCCTGGTAGACGCCTGGGTCGTTGACCGTCATGTGCCAGATGTCCTCGGCGATCAGGCCGAGCACGCAGCAGACGAGGAATACCCAGAACAGGTTGAAGTAGTTGAGCTTGATGTAGCCCTCGCCGGTTTCATCGCGGCCGAGCATGCCCTCGGCGGCGGCGTCGCGGTCGAGCATCTCCTGCAGGCGGCGCTGCAGTTCGCGCTCCTGGCGAAGCGTAGGATCGACGGTGGCTGAAAGCGCGATGAGGATACCGAGCTGAATAGCGGGACGAAGCAAGAAGAGCCCGATACCTCGGAGCATCACGTCGACCAAAAGCTCGACGACGGTGAATGCAATAAGGATGTAGGACAGGCGGGCGGCGTTGCGGCGCTGGTTTTTGATAAGGTCCAGGCCAAAGATGATCAGGATGACGGCGCTTGCCGCAGAGAGCATGATGCCGGCGACGATGAGTCCAACCGAGACCAGCATATTGTCGCCGAGCTTTTCGGCGGCGTTGCCGTTGATGAGTGCGGTGATGACCTGCCACATAAAGGCGGCGACCGACGGGAGTGTGCCCACGCCGGACAGGATGCACAGGACGGCGTACACCTTAATGATGAGGGGAATCTTCTTGACCTCCGTGGCGCTGGGGACGCTGGGGTCGAGTCCGTTTCGATCCATACAGAACCTTTCTCGCTTTGTCCTAGATTACAAGGATACGCCGTCGACCTGCCAAAAGACAGGACGAACGTCCCAATTGCAACAATGCAACCCTCAACGGTGGACGCGGCGGCCATCTGGGGGCGCGGGCGCTTGCACTGGACAGACCGATAAAATGTTTGGCCGCAAAACGGATTATTAGCTCGGTGGGCTTTTAAAAAGCGCTGCTCATGCGCTGGGGAGCGCGTCGCGCCGTGCGTATAATAAGGCGGGTAACGCCAAAATACGAGGCTCTGAGGGGATGCCATGTCTCAAGAAACCATCCGCGCGGCCGAGCGCGCCGCGGGACAGGTGAACGCCATGTCGACGTATGATCCGGACTCCGACCAGCTGCATGAGGAATGCGGCGTTTTTGGTGTCTGGGCGCCCGATCGCGACGTGGCTCGACTGACGTACTTTGGCCTGCGTGCACTGCAGCACCGTGGCCAAGAATCGGCGGGAATCGCCGTTGGTGACGGCGGTACGGTTATGGTCCGCAAGGATCTGGGCCTGCTCGACCGTGTGTTCTCCAATGCCGACTTGTCGACGCTCTCCGGTCAGCTGGCCGTGGGTCATGTGCGCTACGGCACCGCCGGCGCCAAGAGCTGGGAAGCCTCTCAGCCGCACCTCTCTACCATCAATAGCGTCATTATCGCGCTCGCGCACAACGGCACCCTCGTCAACACCGACGAGCTGCGCCGCCAGCTTATCGAGCTGGGCGTGCCGTTCCTCTCCAACTCGGATTCCGAGGTCGCGACCAAACTCATCGGCTACTTTACTCAGCGTACTGGCCATCTGCGCGAGGGCATTCGCAAGACCATGGAGCTCGTGCGCGGCGGCTACGCCATGACGCTCATCAACGAGCAGGCGCTCTACGCATTCCGCGATCCGCACGGCATTCGCCCGCTCGTGCTGGGCAAGCTGGTGGACGAGGGCCTGGACCAGGCCGATGCCGCATCCGTTTCGCAGCTGCCGTCGCAGGACGGTGCCGCGACGGTCGACGCCACCACCCATGTCACCCGCGCCGGCGGCTGGGTCGTCGCTTCCGAGACTTGTGCGCTCGACATTGTGGGCGCCGAGTACGTCCGCGACGTCCGTCCCGGTGAGATTTTGCGCATCAGCGCCGAGGGCCTTGTGTCCGAGCAGGGCGTGCCTGCCGCCGAAGAGCCTGCTAACTGCATCTTTGAGCAGGTCTACTTCGCTCGCCCCGATTCCATCATGAACGGCAAGAGCGTCTACGCCTGCCGCTATGACATGGGTCGTCAGCTGGCGCATGAGGAGCCCGTCGAGGCCGACCTGGTCATCGGCGTGCCCGACTCCGGCCTGCCGCCCGCGGAGGGCTATTCGCACGAGAGCGGCATTCCCTTTGGCGAGGGCCTCATCAAGAACCGCTACGTGGGCCGTACGTTTATCGAGCCTACGCAGGAGCTGCGTGCCATGGGCGTGCGTATGAAGCTCAACCCGCTGCGCGACAACATCGAGGGCAAGCGCCTAGTCGTCATCGACGACTCCATCGTCCGCGGCACCACCATGGTGCAGCTCGTCAAGATGCTGCGCAACGCCGGCGCCAAGGAGATTCACATTCGCATCAACTCGCCCGAGGTCATCTGGCCGTGCTTCTACGGTATCGATACCGACGTGCAGTCGCAGCTCATCAGCGCCAACAAGACGGTCGACGAGATTTGCGAGTATATCGGCGCCGATTCGCTGGCCTTCCTTTCGGTCGAGGGCCTGCTGAAGGTCATGCCCAAGGGCGGTTACTGCGATGCGTGCTTTACCGGACGCTACCCCGTGGCGATTCCCGAGAGCTTTGGCCGCGACAAGTTCATGGAGGGCTTTAAGCCCCGCAACCTGGACAAGCCGCTGCACTTTGACGACGACGCCGTGGTCGAGAAATACGACGACCGCAGCTGGGAAGAGGAGCACGGCGAGGCCTAAAACCTGCCATTTAGGGACAGGTTTATTTTGGTAGGTTTTACCTGCTGTTTTGTTGATATGACGGCGCGTGCTGTTATGGCGCGCGCCGAAATGAACGCAACTATGAGCACCGTTTGGCGCCCGCGCGGCGCCACGGTAGTGGGAGAGGAAGGCTCAGATGAGCGACAGCAAGCATGTGACGTACGAGGACGCCGGCGTCGATACCGCCGAGGGCGGCCGCGCCGTCGACGCTATTAAGCAGATGGTCAAGGACACCAACCGCCCCGAGGTTATCGGCGGCATCGGTGGCTTTGGTGGCCTGTTCTCGGCCGCCGCGCTCAAGGATATGGAAGACCCGATCCTGATCAGCGGCACCGACGGCGTGGGCACCAAGCTCGTGCTCGCCCAGATTATGGACCGTCACGAGACGGTGGGCCAGGACCTGGTCGCCATGTGCGTCAACGACATTTTGGCTTCGGGCGCCGAGCCGCTGTTCTTCCTGGATTACGTTGCCATCGGTCACATTGAGGCCGAGCACATGGCGAAGATCATCAAGGGCATCGCCGACGGCTGCAAGCTCGCGGGCTGCGCGCTCGTGGGCGGCGAGATGGCCGAGCACCCGGGCGTCATGGCCCCCGCCGATTACGACCTCGCCGGCTTTACCGTGGGTGTTGTCGATCGTCCCAAGATGCTCGACCCCGCGAACGTTCGCCCCGGCGACGTGATCCTGGGCCTGCCTTCCACCGGCGTGCACTCCAACGGCTACTCACTCGTGCGCAAGGTTATCGGTGTCGACGGCATCAAGCCGGGTACGCCCGAGGCTGCCGCTAAGGCCGAGGAGCTAAGCCGTCCGCTCGAGGAGCTCGGCGGTGCTTCGCTGGCCGACGCCCTGCTGGCTCCCACGCGCATCTACGTCAAGCCGATTCTGGAGCTGCTGCGCGGTGGTGCCAACGTGCACGCCATTGCCCACATCACCGGCGGCGGCATTACCGAGAACCTCAACCGCGCGCTCGCCGACGACGTCGATGCCGTGGTCACCCGCAACGGCGCCGAGATGGGTTGGGATGTTCCGCCCGTCATTACTTACGTGTCGCGTCAGGCCGAGCTTGCGCCCAACGAGGCATGCAAGACCTTCAACATGGGCGTCGGCCTGTGCCTGATCGTCGCCCCCGAGGACGAGGCTGCCGTGACCGAGGCGCTGGTCGCGCTGGGCGAGAAGCCGTTCCGCGTGGGCGAGTGCGTCGAGGGTTCCGGTAAGGTTGTGTACTCCGATGAGCGCTAGCGAGCAGATGGCTGCTGCCGAGGGCCTGGGCTTTGTGCCCTACACCCGTCCGACCGGCACCGATACGGCCGAGCCGCTCAAGATCGGCGTGCTTATCAGCGGCTCGGGTACCAACCTGCAGGCGCTGATCGACCTGATCGCCGCCGGCAAGCTCAACGCCTCGATTGAACTTGTGGTGTCGAGCCGTCCTTCGGCCAAGGGCTTGCAGCGTGCCGAGCGTGCGGGCATCCAGACACTCACGCTGTCCAAAGATGTCTATGCCGACCCCATCGCGGCTGACGAGATCATCGCGCATGAGCTGCTCGAGCGCGGCTGCGAGTATGTGGTCATGGCCGGCTACATGCGCATGGTGCATACGCCGCTGCTGGCGGCGTTTCCCAACCGCGTGGTCAACTTGCATCCGGCGCTGCTGCCGAGCTTTACCGGCGCGCATGCGATCGACGATGCTTTTGCGCGCGGCGTCAAGGTGACCGGTGTGACCGTGCATTTTGCCAACGAGATCTACGACAATGGACCCATCATCGCCCAGCGAGCGCTGGCCGTCGAGGAGGGCTGGGACGTCGACACGCTCGAGGAGCATATCCACGCGATTGAGCACGTGCTGTATCCCGAGGTAGTTCAGATGCTCGCTAACGGTCGCGTCCACGTGCTGGAGAGCGGCAAGGTCGCAATTGATGCGCCCCGCCATCGTGCGTAAAAGGATTCGCTCGGTTTTCCTTACAACGTAAACTATCAAAAAGCTGATTGGGGCATATGGAATCACATGTGCCCCAATCAGCTTTTATTACCCCTTTGATTTTGGACTCTGGATAACGTGACGGGTGGCATTTCCATCCCAAGAAATCCGATAGGGCCTCGTCCGCGTGTGGCCGGGCCCTTTTGCGTGGCCTTTTATGTCTGCTATACTGCTAGCAAGTAGAGAGGAGCCGCTATGGGTACAGCAACGGTGCAGCTCAACACGCGAATCGACCCTATGCTCAAAGCTGGTGGCGATGCAGTCCTAACTCGCAATGGATTGGGGCCGAGCGATGCCATTCGTGCGCTTTGGGCTTATCTCGTCGAGCATCAAACGTTGCCGGGATTTATGGTGGCGGATAAGCGCGAGGCGCCCCGTGCGGAGAGTCTGGCCGAGCAGGGGTGTGGCCTAGCTTTTTCTTCGTTGGGGCTACGTGCTTCGGATTTTGCGCCAGCTGGATCATCTGCGGAAGACTGGGATGCCGTACGGGATGATATGTATGAAGCGATGATTGCTGACATTGAGGCGAATTGCCGATGATTGAGGCAAAGCATCTCTTGGTAGATACGAATGTTTGGCTCGATTATTACCTGCAAGAGGGGGCGTTCGACGAAGCGAAGAGATTGGTTGAACTGGCCGAGGCAGGAAAGATCGACCTTCTGTATGCGCCAACGACGGCAAAGGACGTGTTCTATATTTTGCCTCGGCGACTAGCCAGGCGGAATGTGAATGGGATTAACGTGTCGTTTGCCTCGGCGTCATGGGCCTGCATTGAGCACATGATGCAGGTGGCAACTGCCTCTCCGCTTTCGTTGGCAGAGTGCGAGATGGCGCGCATGCTTGGCAAACACATGTCGGATCTTGAAGACAACCTCATCATCGCTTCGGGCGAGACGGCAGATGTTGACTACGTGGTCACGAGTGACCGCCGTATGCTGGAGGCGATGCCCGAAGTTTGCCTGACACCTGCCCGCGCACTCGATATGATTGAGATCCTCGACTAACCTTGCCTGTCTCGTTTCGCTATCATATGGGACATTGTGAACCTCATGCAACTTTGGAGGACGGTATGGCGGATAACGCCGAGATGCTATTCTCGCCTGAGCTGGTGTTTTTTGATTGGGAGTGCGCGACGCCGGATGAGGTGTTTGCGCGGCTCGAGGGCGAGCTTGCACCGCGTGGCTACATTGCGTCTGGTTGGCTTGACGCCGTCCGCACGCGCGAGAACGCCTATCCCACGGGTCTCGCCATGCCGGCGGCAAACATCGCCATCCCGCACACCGATCCGGGGTTTGTGGCTAAGCCCTATATCGCGGTGATAAAGCCCGCCGCGCCCGTCACGTTCAATGCTATGGCGGGCATGGGCGCCCCCGTGCCCGCGCAGATCATTATCAATCTGGGCATTGCCGAGCCGGGCGGCCAGGTCGAGGCCCTGCAAGCGCTTATGAATATCTTTATGGATGCCGACGCCGCAGCCGATGTGCTCGGCCAGACCACATGCCAAGGCATGGTCGACGCCATCCGCCGTCACTTTTAAGGTGGAGCTAAGCCGGCATTTGGGGACATTCCTTTTCTGCCGGCGCTTGGGGAATGTCCCTAACTGCCAACAGCCAGAACAGCCTCCCTTTGCACCAAAATGGTGCAGATTAACCTGTCCCCCATGCACCAAGTGTGCCGCGGGGGCTGCGTTGTGACACAATGGCGTTTGTTCGATTCGTGATGCGAAAGGCCAAACATGGCAAACAAGAAAAAGAACCCCGAGGTCGCGCCGGCGTCCGAGCAACGGCCCCGCGCCGCCTCCAGCTCTCGCAAGAGGCAGCGCAAGACCTATGTGTCCAAGACCGTCAAGATTGTCCTGGTGGTCATCGGCGTGCTGGCGATGCTGCTCTCCGTCTCGGCCATGGCGTGCTCCGGCCTGATGTCGCAGACCGAGGGCACTAGTACAGGCTACAAGCTCACCGGCGGTGTGGCTGCCACTATCAACGGCACCAACCTCACCGAGGACACCGTGACCAAGCAGATCATGAGCATGCGCACGTCCTACGGCTACACCAAGGACAAGGACTGGGCACAGTACCTGGTCGACAATGACCTCACGCCCAAGAAGTACCGCAAGCAGCTCATCGACTCCTACGCGCAGCAGATCCTGCTTCAGCAGGCGCAGAAGGAAAACGGCGTGACCGTCTCGGACGAGGAGGTAGAGAAGGCTTGGAAGGACGCCTGCAAGAGTGCCGGCGGCGCTAAGGCTTTCAAGAAGACCCTTAAGACCTACGGCTACACCGAGGACACCTACAAGGATTCGCTCAAGGAGAGCCTGGCGCAGCAGAAGCTCAAGGATGCCGTGGCACCCACCAGCAAGCCCAAGGACAGCGAGATTGTCGATTACATCAATGAGAACCTGTCCAACTACAACGATGCCCGTCGTTCGTCGAATATCCTGATCAAGGTCGATTCTGACGCTTCCGACGAGGACAAGGCCGCCGCCAAGGCCAAGGCGCAGGAGTGCCTGGACAAGATCAACTCCGGCGAGCTGAGCTTTGAGGATGCCGTGGAGCAGTATTCCGACGACACCGGCTCCAAGGAGAAGAAGGGCGATGTGGGCTGGGACAAGCTCACTACCTTCGTCGACAGCTATCAGGCGGCACTCGAGGGACTCAATAAGGGCGATGTGAGCGACGTCGTCGAGTCGACCTATGGTTATCACATCATCAAGTGCACCGACTACTTCCACGTCGATAATCAGGTCGATGACATTAAGCAGGTGCCCAAGGAGATCAAGAAGTACGTCTCCAACGTGGTGAAGACGCAGGCGGCAAGCACCGCGTACAGCGAGTGGCTGGAGCAGTACAAGAAGGACGCCGACATCACCGTTAACCCCATGCCCAAGGACGTGCCGTACAACGTCAGCCTGAAGGGCGTCACCAAGAGTTCGACCGACGATTCGTCGACGACTGAGTAATCATGGGGCGGTGCCCGCGTGAGTGCCGCCCGCACTATTGAGGAGGATTTGCAGATGACCAACGAAGAGCTGCAGAAGGAAATGATTTCGGCCATGAAGGCCAAGGACAAGGTTCGCCTGTCTATCATTCGCCAGGTTAAGGCCGAGGTGAAGAACATCGAGGTTAACGAGCGTCGTGATGTGACCGAGGAAGACGTCAACAGCATGATCAAGCGTCTGATTAAGCAGACGAGCGAGACGCTGGAGATGTCCATTAAGGCCGGTACCGACCAAGACCGTACCGACAACCTGACCGAGCAGGTCAAGATTCTGGAGAGCCTGCTGCCCGCACAGGTTTCGGGCGAGGAGCTCGAGGCTCTGATCGAGCAGGTCATCGCCGAGCTGGGCGCCACGTCCAAGAAGCAGATGGGCCAGGTCATGGGAGCACTCGGCAAGGCCACCGGCGGTAACTTTGATAAGCCTGCCGCGGCAAAGATCGTCGGCGCAAAGCTCGCGTAGGGGCCGAGCGGCATATAGTTGATGTTGAGGGGGCGTGGCCATTGCGGTCGCGCCCCTTCATTTCACGTCACCTTGCTCGCGTGTACGGGTTTTCGCTGACTTGTGCTCAACAAGGGGGGGGTTGGGTGCTCATTGGGGACAGACTTAAATGAGTACCCAATGAGCGGGCACTCATTTAAGTCTGTCCCCAATGAGTGGGTTAATGAGCACCCAATGAGCGGGTACTCATTTAAGTCTGTCCCCAATGAGTAGGTGGAAGGTTGCGGGTTCTTTACGGGGATGTAGCGTGGGCTGCGGAAACGTGGTTCTTTCCGTACAATAGTTCAACTCGTGTAAACGCAGGGAAGGGACATTCATGGCAGACATGATCGAGATCAAGCATCTCAACAAGTACTTTGGCGACCTGCATGTGCTCAAAGATATCAATCTCACCGTCAAGCGCGGCGAGAAGCTCGTAATGATCGGGCCTTCCGGCTCGGGTAAGTCGACGCTCATCCGTTGCGTCGATTATCTGGAGGAGCCCACGTCGGGCGAGGTCGTCATCGACGGTACGCCGCTCACCAAAAAGAATCACCTGGAGATGGCTCGCAAGTATAGTTCCATGGTGTTTCAGCAGTTCAACCTGTATCCCAACATGACGGTGCTGGGCAACCTGACGCTCGCGCCCATCAAGCTGCAAAAGAAGAGCAAGGAGGAGGCGACCGAGATCGCCATCGCCGCGCTCAAGCGCGTCGGCATGGCTCATAAGGCCGGCGAGTATCCGCAGAATCTCTCGGGTGGTCAGCAACAGCGCATCGCCATCGCCCGTGCTCTGTGCACCAAGCAGCCCATCATTCTGTTTGACGAGCCGACCTCGGCGCTCGACCCCGAGATGGTCCAGGAGGTTCTGGACGTTATGATTGAGCTCGCGCAGGAGGACATCACCATGATCTGCGTGACGCACGAGATGGGCTTTGCGCGCCAGGTGGCCGACCGCGTCATCTTTATGGAGGACGGCCGCATTCTGGAGGAGGGCACGCCCGAGCACTTCTTCGATAACCCCGAGAACCCGCGCTGCCGCGAGTTTCTGTCCAAGATTTTGCACTAGGCACGGTGATGGACATGACGGATATGACGAGGGCGGCCGTGTCGCGCCGTCACTTTTTGCAGCTGGCGGGCGCCGGTATGCTTGCGCTGACGGGGACCGCGCTTACCGGTTGCGGCACCTCCACCAGCGGCGAGGGCTCCGACAAGGGGTCCAAGCTTGCGGCCATCAAGTCGCGTGGCCATCTGAATGCCGGCGTTAAGAAGGATGTTCCCGGCTATGGCTATTACGACACCGCCAAGGGCCGCTTTGAGGGTATGGAAGTCGATTTGTGCTACCAGATCGCCGCTGCCGTCTTTGGCGTGAGCTACAAGGAGGCCCGCGCCCAGGAGCTTGTCGAGTTTACCGACGTAACGCCCAAGACGCGCGGCCCGCTGATCGATAACGGCCAACTCGACGTGGTCGCGGCGACCTACACTATCACCGACGAGCGCAAGAAGAGCTGGGATTTCTCGACGCCGTACCGCACCGACTACGTGGGACTCATGGTCAAGAAGCGTTCGGGTTTTACCTCGATTGAGGACCTGGACGGCAAGATCATCGGCGTGAGCCAGGGTGCTACCACGCAGGGCCTGATCGAGCAGATGATTAAGGACAACGGCTTTAGCTGTAAGCCCGAGTTTAGGGCCTTTAGCGGCTACCCAATCATCAAGAGTTCGCTCGACGCCGGCAATATCGACGTCTTTGCCATGGACCGCTCCACGCTGGCCGGTTACATGAACGAGACCGTTGAGCTGCTGCAGCCCGAGGTCAAGTTTGGCGAGCAGGGCTACGGCGTGGCGACCAAGAAGGGCTGCGACCTTTCGGCCGTGGTCGATCAGGTGATTTGCGATCGCCTGGCCGACGGCTGGCTCGACCAAGAGGTCAAGACCTGGGGTCTTGTATAGGCGCATCGTCCAAGGAAGGAATCAAATGCTCGAAGGATTATTTGACGCCGACCGTTGGTCGACGACATTTCAAAACATGGGGCCCTTCTGGGAGGGCTTTGGCGTGACGCTACAGGTGGTCGTTGCCGGTCTGCTGCTGTCGCTGGTGCTGGGCACGCTACTGGGTGTGTTCTCTACCACTCGCTCGCGCGTGTTGCGCGCCATAAGCCGCGTGTACGTGGAGTTTTACCAGAACACCCCGTTGCCCGTGCAGGTGCTCTTTATGTACATGGCCGGACCGCAGTTTTTGCAGGCCATAACCGGTGCCGACCAGCCGGTGCGCATCGCGCCGTTCGTGCTGGGCTTCTTGGGCGTGGGTCTGTATCACGCGGCCTACATTTCGGAGGTCATCCGCACCGGTATCGAGGCGGTTCCGCGCGGTCAGATGGAGGCGGCCCAGAGCCAGGGCTTCACCCGTGCGCAGGCGTACTGGTACATCGTGCTGCCCCAGACATTCAAGATCATTTTGCCGCCGCTGTGTAACCAGGCGCTCAACCTGGTCAAGAATACGTCGGTGCTGGCGCTTGTGGCCGGCGGCGACCTTATGTACCGTTCCGACAACTTTGTGAGTCTGTACGGTTACCTGCAGGGATACATCGTCTGCTGCCTTATGTACTTCATCATCTGCTTTCCGCTCGCCATGCTGGTGCAGTGGCTCGAGCGCCGCTCAAAGGAGCGTCCGCGCGGTGTGAGCTTGGCCGAGCTGGGGCTCGACAACGTAGAGGAGGCCTAGCGCATGGAAATCTTCAACGCGACCAACCTGCTCTACATTTGGGGCGGCTTTGTTAAGACGATCGAGATCTCGGCGCTGTCGATCTTTTTCTCGCTCATCTTTGGCACGGTGCTGGCGCTCGTTAAAAGCTATGCGCCCCGCCCGTTCCGTATTTTGGTGAGCGCCTATATCGAGCTGTTCCGTTGCACGCCGAACCTGCTGTGGATCCTGTTTATCTACTTTACGGTGCAGGGTTTGGACATTGTGATTTCGACCATCGCCTTTACGCTGTTTACCAGCGCTGTTATGGCCGAGATTGTGCGCGGCGGCCTCAACTCGATTCCGCGCGGCCAGTTTGAGGCAGCGCAGAGCCAGGGCTTCGGCTTCTTTGCCACCATGCGCTACATCATTCTGCCGCAGACGTTTAAGACAATCATTCCGGCGCTGTTTAGCCAGTGCACGACCGTCATCAAGGACAGCTCGTATCTTTCAGGCATTAACGTGGCCGAGCTCATGTACACGGCAAACGTCGTGATGGCCCACGCGATCGACCTGTCGCAGGTGCTTATGCTCTACGGCCTGGTGTTTGCGATGTACTTTGTGCTCAACTTTGGTATCTCGTTGCTGGTTCGCGCATATCAGAGGCGAATGGTGGCAGCGTAGAATGTGACAAAGGGACAGCCCCTTTGTCACATAGAGAAAGGAATCGCGATGAGCGATCTGGAGAATAAGAAGAATCCTGTGGTCATTACCATCGCGCGCGACTTTGGCGCCGAGGGCCACGAGATTGGTCGCATGCTTGCCGACGAGTTGGGGATTCCGCTGTACGATAACGAGCTGCTGGTGCGCGCGTCGCTGCGCGCGGGCGAGTCGCTCGACAAGATGGCTGCCTACGACGAGCGCCTGGCCGTGGAGAATATGGCGTTTCTGCCCGACCGCTACGATGCACGTTCGTACTCGGACAAGTTGTTCCAAAAGATGAGCCAGGTGATTTTGGATCTGGGCGAGACCGAGAGCTGCATTATCGAAGGCCGTCTGTCCGATTACCTGCTGCGTAACAATCCCAACCACATTGCCGTGTTGGTGACCGCACCCTTTGAGGACCGCGTCGAGATCGTGCGCAAGAAGCGCGGCCTTAACAAAAAGAAGGGCGCCAAGCTGGTCAAGCAGCAGCAGAAGGCGCGCGAGGCGTTCTATAAGCGCTACAGCGCCGGAAAGTGGAAGATGACGAGTGGCAAGGACATCGTCGTCAACCGCGCCAAGCTGGGCCGCGAGGGCTGCAAAGATGTCATCGCCGCTGCCTACCGCTACAAGGTAGCGCAGCTCGAAGGCTAGCCGATCAATAACCACCACAAAGGGGACAAGCACCTTTGCGGTGGTTTTTGTTTTAGGCCGAGGGGAAGGCCTTGGTGAGACCGGCGCGCGTCTGCGTGTCGGTCTTTTGGTAGATGGAGCTCAGGTGGCGCTGTACCATGCGCATCGAGATACCGAGTTCCTCGGCAACCTGCTTGAGCGGGCGTTCATCCTGGGTCACGGCTATGAGCACGTCGACTTCGCGCGGGGTGAGAGCGTGGTTGGCGATGAAGGCCTGGCGTTGCTCCTCGATGGTGGGGGCGGCGAGTGCTTCTTCTGCCAGCTGCTCGCGCTCGCGCTCCCGCTCGGTTTGGGGCAGGCGGAACAGGCCCGCGGCTACAAACGCCGCGCAGGCGGCGACGAGCAAAACGAGCGCACCGATCATAATGAGGGCAACGTTATCCGAGGTCACGAGAGCAAGCGAGATGCCCGATGTGGTGAAAGCGCATACATTGTTGGCGGCGCGGCCCATGCCAGCCCAAAGGGCGGGCGCATGCATGTGCGGTGCCAGCTGTGTAAAGGTGGCGGTAAAGAACGTGACGAAAAAGCCCGAGCTCAGGTAAAAGACGACAAGGCCTAGGTTGGGATCGGCGCCGGCCTCCACGGCCAGGATGGAAATGGTCGAGAGCACGGCGATGCCGAGCATGACAAGTCCCATGTAGCGGCGCTCGGCGAGATCAAAGACGACGCCGGCGGCATAGGTTGCTCCCGCTCCAGTGGCGAGTTTGGGGCCATCTTGGAATGCCAACGAAAAGGCGTGGTGCGTTGCGGCGCCTAACAGTCCGAGCCCAAAGAATGCGATGCGGCCCAGAATCTCGAGGGTAAGCGGACCCGTGGGGAACTGGATCTGGGCCAATCCCGGGATGACGATAGGGACGGCGGCGGCGTTGACGGCTGCCAGTGAGTGGCCTTTGCGCTGTGCGAGCCCGAGCAGCGGCGCGTATCCGATAAAGCCGAGCACGCTCGCACCCAGAATAAAGCCCTGTGCGAGCACAACGCGCTCGGCGCCGGCGAGTAGCCCGATATTGATATCGAAGCGAAACTCGGCAGCAAGGAAGGCGAAGGTAAACAGTGCGAGTGCCAGAAGCGCGTTGATTTTAGTCTTACTCAGGTTCAAGAACGGTCCTTTGGGTGGACGGAATAACCGTTTCCTCGGTTGTAGACCAGGATGGTATGTGCGGGCCTTTGGAAAGCGAAGACCCCCCCTCGGCGATTGCGCGCTTGTCGCCTTTTGCGCTGGCAGATGCGCCACTTGAGAATTTGTGCCCCGGGATCCGGCTATCTTCCCGTAACATGGTGTTACAGAAGCACCCCTTACGACAAGGAGGCTCACATGCGAAAGCAAATCCATGACAACCCAATCGACCACGACCGCGCGTGCTCGCTCTCTCACGGAACGTGGCGCCGCGTGGGGGCAAAACTTGCTTGCGCGGGGGCCTGTGTGCTCATGGTCGGCCAGCTGCTGCTGCCGAGCGTGGCGCTCGCCGCCGAGTGGGTCAACGTCGGCGGCACGCAGTACGACGCGGGCACCGCTGCCGGCGACGAGGCGGGAACCTGGTCCTGGGATGGCGCTAACGACATGAAGCTCAACGGCTACGACGGAGGCTCCATCGGCGCCAAGGGCAACCTCACCATCGGCGTGACGGGCATCAACACCGTAACGGCCGATGCCGGGCAGAGCGCCATTGCTGTTAAGAACGGTAACCTTGCCATTACCGGCGACGGCACCCTGAATGCGACGGCCCAGACCGATGTGATTACGGCGATAGGCGACGGCAATGCCGGTGGCGATGTGACCATTGATGGCGCTGACGTTAACGTGACAGCCACGGGCGGAGCATATGAATCCATTGGTATCCATGCGGCAGCGGGCGACATAGCCATAAAGAATGGTGCTGACGTCCATGTCGAGGCAAAGTCGAACGCCGATGTCTTTGCAGTCCTTGCCGAAAATGTTCCTCCCAGGCATTCTGCCATCGAGGGTGCACAGGCCGAAGAGGCGGACTACAGCGCCAAACATGGTGGCTGTATCATGGTGGACAACGCTAAATTAAATGCGACGGCGGGTAATGCAGGGGGCATGTCGGTCGCTCTGTATTCGTTTGGTATTAAGACGGAAACATATTTGAAGATTGCCAACGGGGCGGATGTTTCGCTCGCGACAGGGAGCGCGGGAAAAATCTCGGCTGGTGTTTGGATACGCGTGCAAGACGGGGCGTCATGGATACGCGTCAATCGCTCGAACCTCACGGCTCAAGGTGATGCCGGGGCTGATGAGCTTGTAGGGGCAAATCGCAAAGATGTCTATGGAATTTTTTCACAGTCTGGCTCCCCGTCGGCTACCCCTCGAATTAGCTTCTTTCAATCAAATGTTGTGGCGTCGGGCTCGACGGCGGCAGTCTATGCCGTCAATATGGGGTCCTTCAGGGCCCCCTATATCAAACTTGAGGGAGGGTTAAAGATTGCGATTCCCGACGGAGGTACCGTGCGCGACACCGTTGGAAGTGGGCGTGTCATCGGCGTTCCCGGGTCGTCTGTCATCCAGGACATTAGAACTTCCGACGAGGTCGCCCGTAACGTGGTAATCAGCTCTGGAGATGCGGCCGAACCCGAGCCCGCCCCGCAGCCTGAACCCACCCCGGCTCCCACGCCGCAGCCGGGCGGCGGCAGCGGGACCGACGTGCCGTCCGTGACGTCGACCCAGGCGAGCTCCACGGCCGCTGCCCCCAAGCCGGCTGCGCAGGTCGCCGCGGTCCAGAAGTCCGCGGGCGCTCTTGCCGCCACGGGTGACAACGCCGCGACGGCGGCGGCCGCCCTCGGAATCGCCGGTGCGTCCGTCATCGGCGCCGGCTTCGTCGCGTCCAAGCGTCGCAGCCGCTAGCAGTAGCTTTCACAGCCATTTTCAGCCGCTGTGTGGGCATAAGTGTCTTCGCGGCAGCTTTTTGTATTTCCGTAGGTAGCAGCCTGGGCTCGCATGTACGAACCTAGGCGTACAGGGCCATTTGGCGCATCTTGGTTGTACAGGACCACCGCAAAGGGACAAGCGCCTTTGTAGTGGCGTTAATCCTTCGATTAGGGAGGCCGTTATGAACGGAAGCCACTTTGATAATCAAACCCAGCGCGAGCGCGCTTGCTCGCTGGTTCACGGTACTTGGCGTTGCGTGGGCGTGAAGATTGCCAGCGTCGGTGCGTGCGCACTCATGATCGGCCAGCTGCTGCTGCCGAGCGTGGCGCTCGCGACCGAGTGCGCGGATTCCGCCGCCGCGACGGGCGAGGTTGCCGCGGCTCTGGTGACGCCGGCAGTTGCGGAGGATGCGGCTCCGGCGACCACGCCTGCAACCGACGCTGCTCCGGCGGCACAAACTGTCGCCGAACCTCAGCAGACGACTCCGGCTGACGCCGCCGATGAGTCTAACAATGCGGCACCCGCTGAACAAAACATTCCCAGCGACAACGCCGCCGCGCCGGCAAACGACGCCATTACGTCGCATGGTGTGACCGACGTGACAGATAAGACCGTCGATGGCGTGTTTGCGCCCAATGCGGCCAATATGCTGTGCGAGCAGCCGGTTGATGATTGGCAAACTATCGACGTTATCGAGATTGACGACGCCACCACCATCTTTAGGGCGGGCGATAAACCGGACTTTACGGCAGACACTCCGGCGGGCTCGAACTCCATTCTTCAGTGTGAGTTCTGGACGGGCAGCGATGGCAGTGAAGTGAACTCCGATATATTCTGGGATCGGCAAATCACCAACCACATCGACGCTTTTAAATCTGGGGTGACCTATCGCTATGGCCTGTACTTTAAGCCGGCGTGGGATTTCTTCTTTACGCCTAACATTAAACTGATGGTCAATGGCGTGGAGTGCAGTTATCGGGTGGATAAGGCAAGCGAGCATGCGCCTGTTCCCGGCTTGTTCCGTACGCTATGGCTAATCACCGACCTGACGTTTACGCCCGAGGCTAAGCCGGTCCCGGTCGACCCGGAGATGCCGGCGCCGCAGCCCGAGGCTAAGCCCGAGGTGAAGCCCGAGGTGAAGCCCGATACCAAGCTCGAGCAGAAACCGGAGATCAAGCCGGAGACCAAGCCTGCCGCAACCACCACGGTGACCAAGACGGTTGAGAAAACCACGCCGGCCAAGAAGTCCCACGCCGTCCTGGCTGCCACGGGCGATGCCACCGCGATGACGGTCGCCGCCCTGGGTATCGCCGGCGCAACCGTAGCCGCCGCCGGCCTCGCCGCGACCAAGCGCCGCAAGCGTTAGGTTTTGGTGACAGTGTCCATCCTCGGCTTCAGCAAAATCTCAATCTGTAACATCTAGTCAGCCAAAACGGCCCTAGATGTTACAGGTTTAGATGAATCGTCTGACCGCCGGCGCAATGTCTCGATCTGTAACACGTAGCAAGGAATTTTGCCTCTTACTGTTACAGATTGAGATGAACAGGCGGATGTTCGCACAATGTCTCAATCTGTAACAACTACGGGACTCAACGTGGCCTACCTGTTACAGATCGAGACACACCGACCAGCCAGGCTCCAAAGCACCACAAAGGCGCCTGTCCCCATCGTGGTGGTCGGGCGGCCGGTAAAAAAAGTCCCCGCCGGGCGTGTGCTCGACGGGGACTTTGCCGTTTGGTGGCTAGCGCTGCGGGTGATTACTCGCCCAGCAAGCTCTTGGTGATGGAAGCGGCGGCCTTCTTGCCGGCGCCCATCGCCAGAATGACCGTAGCGGCACCGGTGACGATGTCGCCGCCGGCCCAGATACGGGGATCGGTGGTCTGGCCGGTCTCCTCGTCGGCAACAATGTAGCCCCACTTGTTGAGCTCCATCTTGCCGCCGATCTTCTTTGCGAAGGGGTTGGCGTTGGTGCCGATAGCCGAGATTGCGACGTCGCAGGGGATCTCCTCGATGGCGCCCTCGATGGGCACCGGGCGACGACGGCCGGACTCGTCAGGCTCGCCGAGCTCCATCTTCTGGACCTTGACGGCGCACACGGAGCCGTCCTCGCCAGCGACAAACTCGAGCGGGGAGACGAGCGGCAGAACCTCGACGCCCTCGGCCTTGGCATGGTGCAGCTCGGCGCGACGGCAGGGCATCTCGTCCTCGGTACGGCGGTAGGCGATGATGGCGTGCTCGGCGCCCAGACGCTTGGCGGTGCGGACGGCGTCCATAGCCACGTTGCCGCCACCAAAGACGACGACGTTCTTGCCGTGCTTGGTGGGGGTGTCGTACTCGGGGAACTTGTTGGCCTTCATCAGGTTCACGCGGGTGAGGTACTCGTTCGCGAAGAAGACGTTGGGCAGGTTCTCGCCGGGGACGTTGAGGAACTTGGGCAGGCCAGCGCCGGTCGCCACGTAGATGGCGTCGAAGCCCTGCTCGAACAGCTCCTCGGCCGTGGCCATGTTGCCCACGACGGAGTTGTACTCAAACTTGACGCCCATGTCCTCCAGGCCGTCAATCTCGCGCTTGACGACCGCCTTGGGCAGACGGAACTCGGGGATGCCGTAGACCAGCACGCCGCCGCCGGTGAAGAAGGCCTCGAAGACGGTAACGTCAAAGCCGTTACGGGCGAGCTCGCCGGCGCAGGTGATGCCGGACGGGCCGGAGCCGACGACGGCGACCTTCTTGCCGTTCTTGGGGGCCATCTTGGGCGTGGAGGCGAGCTCGGGGCGATCACCCAGGAAGCGCTCGAGCTGGCCGATGGCCACGGGCTCGGACTTCTTACCACGGATGCACTTGCCCTCGCACTGGTTCTCCTGCGGGCAGACGCGGCCGCAGATGGCGGGAAGCATGGAGTCCTCGCGGATGGTATCGAGAGCGCCGCCGAAGTCCTTCGCGCGGATCTGCTCGATAAAGCGGGGAATGTTGATGTTGACGGGGCAGCCCTCAACACAGAACGGCTTCTTGCAGTTGAGGCAGCGCTCAGCCTCGGCCAGCGCCATCTCCTCGGTGAAGCCCTTGTCGACGGGGCGGAAGTCGCAGGCGCGCTCGGCAGCCGGCTCCTCGTTATCGGGGGTGCGGGGCGACTTCATATCGGCAACGAAACGACCGTTAACTAGTGGCATGCGCAGCTCTTTTCCTCATAGGCCTTGAGGGACTCGCCCTCTTCGGAACGGTAAGCGGCCTGGCGGGCACGAAGGTCATCCCAGTCGACCAGGGTGGCATCGAAGTCGGGGCCGTCGACGCAAGCGAACTTGGTCACGCCGCCCACCTCGACGCGGCAGCAGCCGCACATACCGGTGCCGTCAACCATGATGGGGTTGAGGGACGCGGTGATGGGGGTGTCGTATTTCTGGGCGGTGAGGGTCGAGAACTTCATCATCGGAACGGGGCCGACGCAGAAGACCTGGCTCACGGCCTTGTCCTGCAGCAGGCGCTCCAGCGGAGCGGTGACAACGCCCTGCTCGCCGTAGGAGCCGTCGTCAGTGGTGATGTGGATGTGGTCCTCGTCGAGGAGCTCGCGGAACTGGTCCTCCATAAGCAGGAGGTCCTTGGTGCGGGCGCCCATGATGGCGTGCACCTCGTGGCCGGTCTCGACCAGGTGCTTGGCGACCGGGAAGGCAATTGCCAGGCCGACGCCGCCGCCAATGACGGCGCAGGGGCCCTCAGCCATCTCGGTGGGAACGCCCAGCGGGCCCACGACGTCGCGCAGCGACTCGCCGGCCTCGTAGGTGGAAAGCATCTCGGTGGTCTTGCCGATCACCATGAAGATGAACTCGACCCAGCCTTCGTCACCGTTCCAGCCGGCCAGGGTAAACGGGACACGCTCGCCCGTCTCGTTGGCGCGAACCATGAGGAACTGTCCAGCGTGCGCATGCTTGGCGATTGCAGGCGCCTCGATGCGGAACTTGAACACCTTCTCCGAGAACTGCGTCTTCTCCAGGATCTTATACATAGAACCCCTCTCTTGTTAGGGCTGCCGAACCGTGCCTCCACGGAAATGGACGGTAGCCCGAATAAAACCGTACGCGCACAGGCGTTGTGCAGACATACGGTGCAAATTATACCCTCATGGCAATGTCGCTTACGTGTTTCTTTGGCAGGTGGGAAAAGGGTTTATCCACTTCGGCCTACCAAATAGGGACAGGTTTATTTTGGTCGGTTTTATCAGGCAAAACGGCAAAGGGGCCGGCCTCGGGTTGTGATGAGGCCGGCCCCCTTTGGGGCGCTGCATATGTATGGCGGCACAGGGTTTATTACGGCGCGGCTGTCATGGCGTTTCCGTAGATAAAACCTGCCAAAATAACCCTGTCCCTAAATAGTAGGTTTTAGTGCTTGCCGTTGGCGGAGGCGGCGCCGTTGACATGGTCGCGAGCATAGACTACGCCGTGCACAATCGCCAGGCCGGCGGCGTCGGCCGCGCGGGCGCAGGTGTCCTGGAAATCCTCGGCCTCGCGGGCGCGCAGCTGCTTAAGCACGTAGTCGGCGACGGCCATCTTGCCGGGAGGGTTGCCGATGCCGGTGCGGATGCGGCTGAAGTCGCGGCTGCCCATCTTATCGATGATGGAACGCAGGCCGTTGTGACCGGCATGGCCGCCGCCCACCTTAACACGCACGTCGCCGGCGGGAATATCGAGCTCGTCGTGGATGACGAGCAGCTCCTCGGCCTTGATCTTGTACTCGCGGCAGAGTTTGGAGATGGGCCCGCCCGAGGTGTTCATGTACGACTGCGGCTTGACCAGTACAATCTGGCGCTTGCCGCCCTCTTCCTCGGGATCGTTGATGTTGATGAGCGCGATCTCGGCGCCTGCTTGGTTTTTCCAGTACGTGACGCCGGCCTGACGGGCCAGCTCGTCGATTGCTTTGAAACCAGCGTTGTGACGGGTCTCGGCATATTCCTCGCCAGGGTTGCCAAGTCCGGCAACCATGCGAATCTTAAGCGGCTGTGCAGCTGCCATGTTCATCCTTTCGTTGATTTGTCGCCTGCTATGGTGAGCGACCCCGTTGCTGCTGTCAAATGGCGGGTGATTGAGGCTGTATGAGGGCGTTTGGGCAGTCGTCAGAAGCCGGGGTGGACAGTTAGTTCAGATTTGTATAAACCAAGAGGTCTTTGACTGTCAAAATTGGGACCGCGGAACTGCCACGGCGCTTTGGGGAGCACATTTTGCGCTATTTCAGATTTTTCGAGTCTTCAAATGAGGTGACTGGCGCCGGGATGGCGGCAAACTACCTCGATATTAGCCGTCTTTTTATACAAATCTGAACTAACTGTCCAGCCATGCTAGGTAACACTGGGTAAAAGTCTTTTAGACCGGCGCGAGGCCGATTCCGGCCCGCAGGGCGTTGAGCCAGGCAGCCTGACGCTTGCGATAACCCTTGATGCGGTAGCGGAATCGAACCCCCGCAAGTCGATGCATCGTCTGGGCGAAGGCTTCGAGTGCAACAAGGTCCTTCATTTGGTCACGATTGATAACCAGGACGTGGATACCCATGGCTTTAAGGCCATTGTTGCGATTGCCATCGTGGATGCGGGCGTTTTGAAGCTCATGTCCAATTCCGTTGTATTCGTTGTCGATTCCGGCGGCCGGGCAATATAAGTCGCAGATGGCGTAGGGGATGCCCGAGGACATGTTGACCGCAAGGGTGTCGAAATCGACACGATAGTTGAGCAGCAGGCCTCCCATGGGCAAACTGCAACACCCGAATCCGCCAAAGCGCATGGGCGCGCCCAGGACGGCGAACATCAATGATTCCGCTGGGGATGCGGATCCGGCCCGGGCGAGTTTGACAGCCGTACGAAACGAGGCGTAGGAACTACTTTTGGCGAACCGTGCGACTGCCTCGAGTTCTTCGATGGTTGTAGCGGGTTCGCATCTATAGTGTGCCTGTTCGTAGCGTGTTTCGGCTGGCTTTTCGGGTGTCGGTTGGTCGCCCTGGCAATCGAGGTCGTCCATCGCTTCGAAGCTGTTGGCCTTGGGCCACGTGTCGTCGTAGGCGATGGGGTAAGTTGCCTCGGGCGGAAGTGAGTAGGTTCCGAGCAGCTCCATAAGGAGCATCAAGGTTTTGGCGACAGATTCATTTTTGGAACAAAGCATGGCTGTCATGGCAGGAGACGTTGCGTAGATGTCGGCCTCGACGTGCATAATTGCACCTTCAGGAAGAGGAGTGGAGAGAATATGCTGAAGAAGTCGCTTGTCGGGGCGCCTGTTGTCTTCGTTTGAAACGAGAAGATCGAGCAGTTCGGAATCATCTTCATTCCAGGCGTCGAGTATCGAAAGTGCGCCAAAGTCTATCGCGTCATTGTTGGGAATGCAGCCAGCCAAGGCCTGTGCTTGCTGTTCGCTATCAACGGAGTCCCAGGGTAGGGCAGAGTACGCCCGTCGTGCGCGACGAATTGCGCGGAGGGCGGAGAGATGTGAAATCACGGTCGTCATAGCTATAACGTACTAAGTTGGCGGCAGAATGCGACCGCCATACCGTTCTTTTCGCTCAGCGGGGCGCTGCGCGCCATGAACGGCTGGGTGTTATGAAATCGGTGGAATCGGTTGAGGGGATTGCAGGAAATTGAGCTCTGCCGCGAAGGTTGACGATAGCTACTGGACAGTTAGTTCAGATACGTATAAGACGGCGGGCGTTCGAGGCGTTTCTAAGGGCTTTCTAGGGCGATTTGAGGGTAAATATGCGGCGGTCGTACTCGAAAGCGATGAGCTTTGGGCAGTATGGCGTACGCCGGGGAGCTCAGAACGGCCTTTGGAGCTTTAAAAAAATACGTATCTGAACTAATTGTCCAGGGAAGGTTGTCGAGGGGTAGAAAAAGGGTCGGAAGCGAGCTTCCGACCCTTTAAAAACACCAAAGATGATGAGATGCACGCTGGATTACAGCGCGAAGTCGCCGCCGACGAGCGTGGAGACGGGCTCCTCGTGGTAAACGGCGGAGATGGCCTGAGCGAACTCCTCGGCGACCGAGATGGTCTTGATCTTGCCGCCGACCTCGACGGGAATGGCGTCGGTGACGAGGCACTCGACGATCGGGGCGTCGTTCAGACGCTCGATGGCCGGACCGGAGAAGATGCCGTGGGTGGCGCATACGTAGATGTCGCCGGCGCCCATAGCCTTGAGCTCCTTGACGTTGGCGCACAGGGTGCCTGCGGTGTCGATCATGTCGTCGTTGATGATGCAGGTCTTGCCCTTGATGTCACCGATGATGCCCATGACCTCGGCGGCGTTGTGGCGCGGACGGCCCTTGTGGGCGATGGCCAGGTCGCAGCCGAGCATGTCGGACAGCTTCTTGGCGGCCTTGGCGCGGCCCACATCGGGGGAGACGACAACCAGGTTGTCGGTGTCGAAGTGCATGTCGTTGTAGTACTGGCCAAACAGCGGTAGCGCGGACAGGTGGTTAACCGGGATATCGAAGAAGCCCTGAATCTGGCCCTGGTGCAGGTCGAGGGTGATGATGCGGTTGACGCCGGCGCGCTCGAGCAGGTTGGCGACGAGGCGGGCGGTGATGGGCTCACGCGGGCCGGCCTTGCGGTCCTGACGGGCATAGCCGTAGTGGGTGATGACGGCGGTGATGGAGCGGGCGGATGCGCGCTTGGCAGCGTCGGTGGCGATGAGCAGCTCCATGAGCATGTCGTTGACGTTGCCGCCGGCCACGGACTGAATCAGGAAGACGTCGGCGCCGCGGACGGTCTCGTCGTAGCGGGCGTAAATCTCACCGTTGGCGAACTGCTTTAGCGTAAGGCCCGAAAGCTCGACCCCAAGGAACTCAGCGATCTTCTGAGCGAGGGGACGGTTGGAGGAACCGGAATACACGCGGATGGACTTGCGCATATTCTCCGACTTCTCGGGATCATTAATCGGCATTACCCTTCTCCTTTATATCGAATGCCATATAGATGCCTTGTTGCATTGTAACCGCGCGGCGGGGTTTATCGAGTCTTGATAACGTCTTTACCGTCAACGGACACGAACCGACCACTCATCCGGCCGCGCAGGTCAGCATAGAAAAAGGAGCCGTCCCCACGGAAGCGGCTCCTTAGATGCTTGGTAAAACGTTATACCTCGTCGTCCTCGTGCAGGCGGCGGCGATAATCGGCGGCCCAGCCCTCAATATTTACCTGACGGGCGCGGCCCAGACCGAGTGCGTCTGCCGGGACCGGCTCAGTGATGACGGAGCCGGCGGCCACGAGCGCGCCGTCGCCAATCTGGGCGGGCGCGACCATCATGGTGTCGGAGCCGATGAAGGCATCGTTGCCGATGACGGTCTTGTGCTTGTGCACGCCGTCGTAGTTGCAGGTGATGGAGCCTGCGCCCACGTTGACGCCGGAGCCCATGGTGGTATCGCCGATGTAGGACAGGTGCGGCACCTTGGAGCCCTCGCCGATCGTGGACTTCTTGATCTCCACGTGCGTGCCGGCCTTGGAGCCGTCGAGCATGTGGGTACCCGGGCGCAGGTAGGCGCGCGGGCCGCAGTCGACGCCGTTCTCGATGACGGCCTCGATGGCGATGGTCTCATCGATGATGCAGCCGCTGCCGACGGTGGTGTCGGTGAGACGGCTGTTGGGGCCGAGCTGGCACTCCTCGCCCACGGTGACGTGGCCGATCAGGTGCGTCTGCGGCCACACGACGGTGTCGCGGCCGATAACGGCATCGGGGCCGATCCAGGCCTGCGTGGGGTCGATGAAGGTAACGCCCTCGGCCATCCAGTGCTCGTTGATGCGGTCGCGCGCGATGGCGGTGAGCTGTGCGAGCTGGATGCGGCTGTTGACGCCCAGGCCGTCGCGGTAGTCGTCGCAGTGGAAGATGGAGACTGCCTGGCCGTGGCCCTTGAGGATCTCGAGCATGTCGGGCAGATAGTACTCGGACTGCGCGTTGTCGTTGCCGATTTCGTCGATGTGGGCGGCGAGCTGCGCGCCGTCGAAGGCGTAGCAGCCGGCGTTGCACTCGAGCAGCGTGGCGGCCTGCTCGGGCGTGCAGTCCTTCTGCTCGATGATGCGCTCGATCTGGTCGTCGGCGCCCAGCTTGATGCGACCGTAACCGAAGGGGTCGGGCGGGGTCATGGTCATGACGGTGCAGGCGAGCTCGCCGGTAGCGACGGTCTGCGCGAACTTGGCGACGGTGTCGGCGGTGATGAGCGGCAGGTCGCCGTTGAGCACGACGACGGGGCCTTGCGTGATGCCGCAGGCCTCGAGCGCGACCTTTACGGCGTGGCCGGTGCCCAGGCGCTCGGTCTGCTCGACGCACTCGACCCTGGTGGCGCTGTTGGCGTAGGCGCCATCGATGAGGGCGCGCATCTCGTCGGCGTGGCTGCCGATGACGACCACGACGCGGCTGCAGCCGGCCTTGATGGTGGCGTCGACGATCCACTGGACCATGGGCTTACCCAGGATCTTGTGCGAAACCTTGCAGTGGTTCGACTTCATGCGGGTGCCCTCGCCGGCGGCGAGGATAATTGCGGTTGCGTCCATGTGATCTCCTGTTACGTTATAGAGACGTGTGTTTGGAAACGATACACGGCGCAATATGATACCGCAGGCATATGATGAGCGCGTAACGATTGATGCGTGACGGCCGATGTCGCTGCCGCCGATGTGGTATTTGCGCTGGTTGTGCATGGCGGCGGCGCTGCGGCGTTGGCGTTTGAGCGAGGGGGGGTGGGGTGCCCGTGGATATCATGCGAGAGAAATCGGGCAACGAGTCCGTCGCGGCATTTTCGATGTCGCATCCGGCGGTGCCGGCCCTCTACATGGTGCTGACGTTGGGGCTCACCATGTTCTCGATGCAGCCGGTGCTGATCGCGCTGTCGCTTGCGGGCGGGCTGGCGTACGGGTTTGCGACGCGCGGCGCCGCACGTACGTTGGGGGCGCTTCGCTGGCAACTGCCGGTGATTTTGGTCATCGCGGCGCTCAATCCACTGTTTAGCGCCTCGGGCTCGACGGAGCTGTTCCGTATTGGCATGCGCGCGGTGTATCTGGAGAGCATGGTATACGGCCTGTGCATGGGCGGGCTGTTTGTGGCGAGCGTGCTGTGGTTTGAGGCTGCGGCATCGATGCTTGGCTACGACAAGGTGCTTGCGCTTTTGGGTAACGCCGCGCCGGTGATCGCGCTCATGATCTCGATGTGCATGCGGCTTATCCCGCAGTTTTTGCGCCGCGGTCGTACGGTACTGGCGGTGCAGGATGCGATTGATGTGCCGGGGCGTGCGTCGGCCGACCCCGTGCGTTCGCGCCTACGGGCATCGAGCGTGTTGATGGGCTGGGGCATGGAGGATTCGCTGGAGCGCGCGGACGCCATGCGCTCCCGTGGGTGGGGTGCCGCGACGCGCCGCACGACGTACGCGCGGTATCGGCTGGGGCGCGGCGATGTTGCCGCGCTGGTTGGGCTTGCGCTGTTCGGCGTGGCCACGGCGGCAGTGGCGTGGACCGCGACGACGCAGTATTCGTTTTACCCGCAGCTTTCGGCGCCGGCGCCGTGGCCTGGCTATATTGTGTACGCGGCCTGGATGGCGCTGCCCTGCGTGCTGTACGCGATTGACGAGAAGAGGTTTGGCTGATGGCTCGGTTGGACGGGAGCATGATGGCGGGCGTGGCGTGCGCCCCGGATACGCCGGCGATTGAAGTGCGGGGCCTGCACTTTGCCTACCCCGGGGCCGAGGCGCCGGTGCTCGACGGGCTCGACTGGTCTGTTCCCCAAGGTGCGTTTGCACTGCTGGTAGGTGGTACTGGGTCGGGTAAGTCGACGCTGCTCTCGCTGCTCAAACCCGAGATTTCGCCGGCGGGCGAATGCACTGGCGAGCTGCGCGTGCTGGGCGAGAGCGCTGCCGATATGGACGTTCGGGCGTCCGCAGAGCGCGTGGGCTATGTGTTTCAGGACCCAGAGAACCAGATCGTGTGCGAAACCGTGTGGCACGAGATGGCGTTTGGCCTGGAAAACTTAGGCATGTCGCGCGACGAGATGCGCCGTCGCGTGGCCGAGACCAGCTATTTCTTCGGGTTGGAGGATTGGCTCCACCGCGATACCGATACGCTTTCGGGTGGTCGCAAGCAGCTGCTGTCGTTGGCCGCCGTGTTGGCGCTCCGCCCGCGCGTGCTGCTGCTCGATGAGCCCACGTCTCAGCTCGACCCCGTTGCCGAGAAGAGTTTTCTGCATGCGCTGTTTCGCGTGAATCGCGAGCTGGGCTGCACGGTTGTTGTGGCGACGCATCAGCCGCGCCCAATGCTCGAATACGCGACGTGTGCGTACCGGATTGAGGACGGTCGCGTGCGCGAGGTGGCGGATATGGCTTCTTTGGGACGCCGAGAATCGCTGTTGTCCGATGACATGTTGGGGTGGGGTGCCATCCGATGTGCAAATAAAGGAGTATTCAGCAGGCGTGAGGACAATTTGGGCTCTCTGGAGCCGCCCGGGGACGTATCGAGCGCGAAAAAAAGTTCGGAATTGGACAAATCGTCTGAATTTGTGGCGCAAACGTCGCTCGAGAACGGCTCGGAAGCCTTCCCGCGCACGGATGGAAGCAGAATACTCCAAAAAATGCACGCTGGGTCGGCTACCACCCTGGCAGGGAGCTGGTTTCGCTACGATCGCGCGGGCGGTTGGGTGCTGCGCGGGCTCGATGCGTCGTTTTCGGCTGGCGCGGTGCATGCGGTTGCGGGCGGTAACGGCTGCGGCAAGTCGACAATGCTTTCGGTGCTGGCGAAGACCGCCAAGCTGCAGCGCGGCCGCATTGTGCGCGGGGCGGCCTCGGCGGCGCTGCTGCCTCAGAATCCCAAAGCATTGCTGGTTGCCGAGACGGTTCGCGATGAGCTGATAGAATGGGCTTCGACCTGCGGATATGACGAGAACTTGGCGCGGGAGCGTGCGGCGCAACTGGGATTGGACGGCCTGGAGACGCGCCACCCCTACGACCTCTCGGGCGGACAGCGCCAGCTGCTCGCACTGGCAAAGCTGCTGCTGATCGGCCCCGAGCTGCTGCTGCTTGACGAGCCCACGAAGGGCTTGGACCTGGAGAGCCGCCGCATCATCGCCCGCGCCCTGCGTGACCATGCGAAGGCTGGCGGCACCGTCATTATGGCCACGCACGATCTGGATTTTGCCGAGCAGGTTGCCGATGACATTGCCATGATGTTTGACGGTGAGATCGCCTGCATGGAGCCGCCGGCCGACTTCTTTGCCGACAACGTGTTTTATAGGGCGTGATGGGATGACGGATTATCGCGTCGCGCGCCTGCTTACAAAACTGGAGATCCCGTTGCTGCTGGCGGTGCCAGCGGTGATGGCTGCGGCGTTGCTAGCGGGCGTTGAGCAGGCGGCACTTGCCATGCTGGTCGTGGTGGCGCTGGTGCTCGCGCTGTTCTTTGCGGGTTACGAGGCATCTCGTCCGGGTTTGCGCCAGATTATGCCCACGCTGGTGCTCGCGGCGCTGGCGGCGGCGGGGCGCATCCTGTTTGGGCCCATTCCCGACTTTAAACCGGTGAGCGCCATCGCCATTATCGCGGGGGCGACGCTTGGTCGCCGCAATGGTTTTATGGTTGGCGCGCTGGCGGCGCTGACCAGCAATTTCTTTTTTGGGCAGGGCATGTGGACGCCGTGGCAGATGTATGCCTGGGGTCTGGTTGGCTATGTTGGCGGCGCGCTGGCGCATGCGGGTGCGTTCGACCGTGCGGACGGAGCCGTGCGCATGCCGGCGCTACTGACCTACGGCTTTGCGTCGGGTTTGCTGTACGGCGTGGTGATCAACGCGTATGACATCATCGGTTTTGTTCAACCGCTCACGTGGGCGGGCACCATGGCGCGTCTTGCCACGGCAGTGCCGTTCGATATTACGCACGGCCTTGCGACCTGCGTGTTTTTGGCCGCCCTGTACAAGCTCTGGTGTCGCCGCATTAACCGTGTCGTCGTGAAATACGGGCTGTAGGGCATTTCGCGTTCCCTCACGAACTTGCGGTGGAATAGTTCTCGTTTTTGGCTATTTGCTGCCCAAACAGGAACTATTCCACCGCAACTTATAGGGGGAGAGGGGCCACACAATCTGTTTTCCTCTGTCCCCCCCAGGAATTACTTGGGGCTAGAGTTCTAGCGTGAGGGTGACGGGGCAGTGGTCGCTGCCGAAGATGTCGCCGCGGATGCCGGTGTCGCGTACGTTGTCGGCGATTGCGTCGCTTACCAGGAAGTAATCGATGCGCCAGCCGGCGTTGTTCTTGCGGGCATTAAAGCGATAGCTCCACCAGCTGTAGACGCCCTCGACGTCGGGGTTTGCCGCGCGCCAGGTATCGGTAAAGCCGGCGTTGAGCAGCTCGGTAAACTTGCCGCGTTCCTCGTCCGAAAAGCCTGCGTTGCCGCGGTTGGACTTGGGGTTCTTAAGGTCGATCTCCTCATGCGCCACGTTAAAGTCGCCGCAGGTTACGACGGGTTTGCCGGTCTCGCGCTCGAGCGCGTTCAAAAAGCCGCGGTAGGCATCGTCCCAGGCCATACGCACGTCGATGCGCGCGAGCTCATTTTGTGCGTTGGGCGTGTAGACATCCACAAACCAGAATTTGTCGAACTCGAGCGCGCAGACGCGGCCCTCGGTTGCGGCTTGGGCGACGAGCACGGCCGCCTCGCCTTCGCCGGCGTAGGGCAGCAGCGCATCGGCGCACAGTACGCGCAGCGGCTCCTGGCGGCTAAAGACCGCGGTGCCCGAATAGCCTTTACGCTCGGCGTAGCTCCAGGTTTGGTGATAGCCGGGCAGGTCAATATCGACCTGGCCTTCTTGCAACTTGGTCTCTTGCAGCGCCAGGATATCGACGTCGAGTTCTTGCGCGATCTGGATAAAGCTCGGGTCCTTTTTGAGCACGGCTCGCAGGCCGTTGACGTTCCACGAGGCGAAAGTGTAAGTCTGAGGCATGGTGTCCTTTCGACGGGGTTGGCAGGCTTAAGATTAGCGCAACAGGGGCGGGGTGGGCTCCGCGCATGCCGACTCAAAGGCCGCATGCTGGGACGTTGCCCAACGCTGCCCGACCAACAAGGACGGAGGACTCATATGACGCAGGCAATATCGGACCCAAAGCAGGCCTCCGCCGCGCTGGCGGAGCTGTTCGGCACCCACAAGCGCGTGGTCTTCTTTGGCGGCGCGGGTGTTTCCACGGCGAGCGGCATCCCCGATTTCCGCAGCGTGGATGGCCTGTATCACCAGCAGTTTGCCTATCCGCCCGAGACCATGCTCTCGCATAGCTTTTACGAGGCGCATCCGGCCGAGTTCTTCGACTTCTACCGCACCAAGATGATCGCGCTTGGCGCCAAGCCCAACCGCTGCCACACCAAGCTGGCCGAGCTGGAGCGCGCCGGAAAGCTAAATGCCGTGGTGACGCAAAATATCGACGGCCTGCATCAGGTGGCCGGCTCACAGCGCGTGTTCGAGCTGCACGGATCGGTCCATCGCAACATTTGCCAGTCGTGCGGAGCGGTCTATAGCGCCGAGTGGATTTGCTCGCGCGAGCACGAGGACGCCGCGGGCGTGCCCGTGTGCCCCGCGTGCGGAGGTCGCATCAAGCCCGATGTGGTGCTCTACGAGGAGCCGCTCAACGAGCATGTGTTGACCGGTGCCGTTGCCACCATCGCCGCGGCCGATGCCCTCATTGTAGGCGGGACCTCGCTCGTGGTGTATCCGGCGGCGGGCCTTACACGCTACTTTACCGGCGATACACTGGCCATATGCAACCTTGCCCCCACCGATCAGGATGCAAATGCCGACCTGCTGATTTCTTGCGACATCGCGGCCGCGTTTGCGTTCTAGCCCGCGCGCGCGGATACAATAGAAAGACTGAGTGCAAAGCGACCCCGCCGCCAGCTCCCCAAGCTCGGCGGCGTGGGCATTTTAGGAGGATGTTCATGGCGAACGACAGCAAGACATGGCGGTGCGGAAAGTATGAGCTCAGCTTTGACCGTCCGCGCATCATGGGCGTCCTCAACGTGACGCCCGATTCGTTTAGCGATGGCGGGGAGCACTTCGACCCGGATGCCGCGATCGAGTATGGCCTGTCGATGCTCGACGCCGGCGCCGACATCATCGACGTAGGCGGCGAGTCCACGCGCCCTGGTTTTACCCCGGTCAATCCCGACGAGGAGGCTCGCCGCGTGCTGCCCGTGGTGCGCGCGCTGGCCAAGGAGGGCGCCATCGTCTCGATCGACACGCGCCACGTGGCGGTTGCTAAGGCGGCCGTGCGCTGCGGCGCCTCGATCGTCAACGACGTGACCGGCTTCACCGACCCCAAGATGGTCGAGTTTGTTAAGACGAGCACCTGCGGCGTCATCGTGATGCATGCCGGCGAGGTCGCCGCGCCCGCGCGCACGCACGCAACGGTGCAGCTCGATACCTCGGCAGCGGCGTTTGTTGCCGAGAAGGCGCGCGAGGCAGCTGCCGAGGCCGCGCGCGAGGCCGAGAAGCCGGCTCGCCGTCGTCGCGGCAAGTTGCTGGGCGAGCCTAAGCCGGAGGCCAAGCTTCCGGGCGGCGTGGTGCAGCCCTCGTTGCCGTTTGGTGAACCGGAGCCCACGTCTGAGCCCGCAAGCGAGCAGGAGGCGCCCGCCGTCGAGCAGGCTACTGCCGCCGAGACCGTCGCACCCGCGCCCGAGGCCGCGCCCGCAGCCACCGAGGCCGCATCGGAGCCCAATGACCACCTGGCCGCCATGATGCGCCGCAGCGCCCGCCGCGAGGAAGCCTACGTGCCCACCTCGCAGCTCCGCCGCTTCACCCTGCCCGATTCGGCGCCCATCATGCGCCGCGTCATGGGCTTTCTGTCCGACCAGGCTCGCGCGCTCATCCACGCCGGCGTGTCGCGCGACCGCATCTGCATCGATCCCGGTCCTGGCTTTGGCAAGACGGCCAACGAGGACATCGTCATCCAGCGCGAGACTGCCAAGATGGCGTCACTGGGCTATCCGCTCATGTGCGCTGTATCGCGCAAGCGCTTTGTGGGCGCCGTCTCGGGCGTGACCGAGGCCGCCGAGCGCGATGCCGCTACGTTTGGCGTGTGCCTGGGCGCCATCCAGGCCGGTGCCAACATCGTGCGCGTGCACGACGCCGCGGGTTTTGCGCAGTTCCTGAACGGCTACTGGGCGGTTGCCAAGCCGCAGCCGCGCCGCGCGTTTGTGGCCGTGGGCTCTAACCTGGGGCATCGCTGCGACAATATCCGCGCCGCACGCGACATGATCGCCGAGATTCCACTCACCTGCGTGTCCAACTCCTCCAAGATCTACGAGAGCGAGCCGGCCTACGAGACACGCCAGGACGCGTTTGCCAACGCCGTCATCGAGATCAAGACCGAGTTGGCGCCGTTGGTGCTGCTCGACGAGCTCATGAAGATCGAGGCCGAGCTTGGGCGCGACCGTTCCAAAAAGGCCAAGGCCAACGGCCCGCGCACCATCGACCTGGACCTGCTGTGGATGGACGGCGAGACCCACGGCGGCAAAAAGCTGCGCCTGCCGCATCCGCTGATCGGCGAACGCGACTTTGTGCTGGTGCCGCTCGAGGACCTGATGCACGACCCGGCGCGGTTCTTCCGCTACAACGGTGTCGAGGTCAAGGAGCCCGAGGACCGCGTGGGCCATATCGTGGGCGAATTGGGGCGTATGTAGATGATCGAGATGAATGCTGTTGCCGCCGGTACCGAGCTTGACGCCGCGCGTGATGCGGGCCGCGAGGGTGCGTCCGCGGGCTGGTGCGCTTGGAGCGCGGGCGATGCTTCGCTGACGTTTTCGCTGGTCGTGCGCCCCGATGTGAATATGCACGCCTTCCACGGCCTGCCGTTTGTGGCCGCGATGGGCATGATGGATGCGCTCGTGGGCACGGCTTCGACGCCGGGGTTGGGCCTTGCCGGCAAGGTGGGTATCCAGTGGCCGAGCGATATCGTGTGCGGTGCGCCTGCGTTTGAGACGTCACTCGCGCGCGTTGCCGTGAACGGCGGTGCCGGTGCCGCGGGTATGTTTGCCGCGGTGACGGTTGATGTTGAGCGTGCGGCGCTGGGTGAGCTTGGCGTGGATATGGCAGATGAGGCGCTGATCGAGGCATTGGCCGCCGCCGTGCTGGTCCGCGTGGACACCTGGGCAGTTGCCGCCAACACGCCGCAGGGCGCCGCCGGCCCGCTGGCTCCGGTGCTGGGCGAGTACTTTGACATGGTGCCACTGCTGGGTCGTCAGGTCGCGGCGGTGTCGCCCAGCGGTTTGCCGCTTGCGGTCGGTGTGTTTGCGGGCCTGGACATCTGGGGTCGCGCGACCATCAAGACCGATGCCGGCGAGCAGGAGTTTCCGCCCGAGGCCGTACGGATTCGCGGACTGTAACGCGAGGCGCCCGCGCTCAAAGATAGCGATGACAACAAGACCCTCCTCGGCTGTGCCGGGGAGGGTCTTGTTGTCTGGGGAATGGGTTGTCAGCACCCTATTCCTCAAAACTGAAAATCTTTCGATTTTGAGGAATAGAATTAAGCCAGCTCGGCCTTTAACGAGGTATATTCGTTGCAGAGCCTATTCCTCAAAACTGAAAAATTTTCGTTTTTGAGGAATAGCGATAGAAGACCGCAGGGAGGCACCAATGAAACTCATCAATAGAACGTCATATATGGACACGTTGACGAGCCTTATTGGCGTGCCGGATATCAAGGTCATAACGGGCATTCGCCGTAGCGGTAAGTCAAAATTGCTCGAGGCCCTCCGCGATTACGTGGAGGTAAATCTGTCCAATTCGAATGTCATCCATATCAATTACAACCTCGACGAGTTCGAGAGCCTGCTCGAATATCATGCCCTGCTCGCCTATGTAAAAGAGCATCGAGTGTCCGACAAGCAAAACTTCCTGCTTATCGACGAGGTTCAGATGTGCGACGGCTTTGAACGCGCGATCAACAGCCTCCATGCATCCGAGCAGTACGATATTTTCATTACCGGATCGAACGCCTTTTTGCTGTCAAGCGACCTGTCGACGCTCTTTACGGGGCGCACGTTCGAGATCGAGGTTTTCCCATTCTCGTTTGAAGAGTATCGCTCCTATGGCGACGAGGGCGAGGTTGACCGCGACTTCGATGAGTACGCGAGAACCGGCGGTATGTCTGGCTCTTACCCTTATCCACTGCAGGAGCAGCGCTATCAATATCTCTCCAACGTCTTTAAGACGCTCATTGTGAGAGATATCGTGCAGCGGCATAACGTGAGAAACGAATCGGCGCTGCTGCGCATTGCCGATTACATGATGGACAACGTCTCCAACATAACGTCGGCGCGCAACATTACGGATGTTTTGAACGCGGATGGGCTAAAGATAACGAACAAGACGGTCGGTGCGTACATGGGGTACCTGTGCGATGCGTTTGCCTTCTATAAAGTTCGTCGATATGACATTCGCGGCAAGAAATACCTTAAGAGCGGCGAGAAGTATTACCTGGCAGACCACGCGTTCAAATACGCACTGCTCGGTACACGCGATATGGACTGGGGTCGCGTGTACGAGAACATGGTGGCAATCGAGCTGCTGCGCCGCGGATATGAGGTATACATCGGTGTGCTCTATAAAAAGGAAATAGACTTTGTGGCAATCAAGCGAAGCGAGAAGCTCTACATTCAGGTGAGCGACGACATCAGCTCGGATAAGACGTTTGAACGCGAGATTTCGCCACTGCTGAGCATTGGCGATGCGTATCCCAAGATGATTCTTGCCCGCACGCATCACGAGGCCACGGATCGCGATGGGGTGCAGATCGTGGACCTGGCGAGGTGGTTGTGCGGCGAGGCTTAGCAAAAAATCCTATTCCTCAAAACTGAAAAATTTTCGATTTTGAGGAATAGGATTGGCGGCTGGTTGCTGCGACCTGGCGTTTACTCTATCCCAGCTCCTGCATGCGGCGGTAGATTTCGCAGATACCCTTGATGGTGAGCTGTCCGTCGACCACGTCGAAGGCATCGGTCGAATCGGCGACGATGCCGGCGAGACCGCCTGTGGCGATAACGGTGGCATCCTCGCGGCCCAGCTCGCGCTTCATGCGCGCGACCAGGCCCTCAGCCATGGCGGCGGCGCCCGTTACGGCGCCGACCTTGATGCACTCCTCGGTATCGCGGCCGATGGCGTGCTCGGGCGCCTCGAGCGGAACGCTGGCGAGCTTGGCGGCTCGGGCGGCGAGCGCGTCCATCGAAATGCGGATGCCCGGCGCAATCGCTCCACCAATGTAATAACCGTCCTCGTCGATGACGTCGATATTGGTCGCGGTGCCAAAGTCCACCACGATTGCCGGCGCGCCGTAGAAGGTCTCGGCCGCAACGGCGTTGGCGATGCGATCGGCACCTACGGCCTGGGGGCGCGCCGCGCGCAGCTTGGTCACGGCGGCCGTCTGCGGCCCAATGACGATGGCGTCCGCCGCGATGCGGTCGGCCACGGCGTGCCATTCGCGCGAGAGCTGCGGCACCACGCCCGCAAAGGCGATCGCGTCGACCGCGTCGAGCGAGAGGCCGTACATCTTAAAGAAACCCATCAGGCGCACATGGATCTCGTCGGCGGTATAGGAGCGGTCGGTGGGCATGCGCCACGACTGCACCAGCTCGTCTCCGTCAAACAGACCCATAGCCGTCTGCGTGTTTCCCATATCGATAGCGAGCAGCATGTCTACTCCCGGTGTCGGCATAAAAGGACGCGCACCATTGTATACGTGCCGTCGACGGCGCTCGGCTGCGATTCGTTTACGGTGATAGGGGTCGAGGGGTTTAAATATGAAGGAATTATGCTCTACGAGATTTTCCTTGCCGTTTACCGAACTCCCACGTAATATTCTTTCTTGCGCACATGAGGCGCCCAGACATTGCGGGGTGGAGCAGTCTGGTAGCTCGCCGGGCTCATAACCCGGAGGTCGTAGGTTCAAATCCTGCCCCCGCGACCAAGACTTATAGCAGCTCAGAGGCATTGTTCCTCTGGGCTGTTTTTCTTTCGATAAAGGATGCGGCGAAGACTTCCGAGCGGAATATGAGCAGATTGCAACGACCGCCAGGACAAAAGGGATACCAATAAAACTAAAACCAGCTAAAAAGAAGTGAAGAACCCGTAGAATCTTTCTCAGTGGAAAAGGCTATCAAGTGAGGGTCCGTATGCCGGGAAAGAAAGCCGATGCAGAAGCTTTTGCAAGCAGGTGGGCGAACAAGGGAATTGAGAACCAGGACACCCAGCGGTTCTGGATCGACTTCTATCAGAACGTCCTGGGCGTTGAGGATGCAGTCTCGAGGCTCGAGTTCGAAAAGCCCGTCTCCACCGACGCGAGCACGCATGAGGGCTATATCGACGTCTTCATACCATCAGCCAAAACCCTTGTTGAACAGAAGTCGCTGGGAATCGACCTCGCCAAGGAGGAGACGCGCCAGGGCCGCAAGGTGACGCCCGCGAAGCAGGGCAACGCCTACGCCCAGGGCATGCCGCTTTCCCAACAGCCTCGCTATATCATCGCTTGTAATTTTGCGGAGTTTTGGGTATTCGATCGCGAGCGGGACTCGCTATGCCGGGAACCTCTTTTCAAGTTGCCGCTCGCCGAGCTCCCCAAGAACCTCGCGGCCATTCAGTTCCTCAAGGGCGGGGCGGAGGCCCCGGCCACGATCTCCCGTGCCGTTTCCGTTGAGGCCGGCAAGATCATGTCGAAACTTCATGACCAGGTCGCCGAGGCGTTCGACGATCCCGATACGCCCGAGAACCACCATGCGCTCTCCGTGCTCATGACGCGCCTCATGTTTTTGATGTTCTGTGAGGACTCGGGGCTCGTTGCCCCAAACGCCTTCCGCGACTACGTTGCCCACTTCTCGGCGGGTGACCTCAGGCGCGGCCTCAAGGACCTGTTTGCTTGGCTCGACACCAAGGACGAGGACCGCGACAAGTATGCCGAGTCCTGGCTGAAGAAGCTGCCCTACATGAACGGCGGCCTCTTCCGCGAGAAGACGGAGATTCCGCCCCTGTCCGAGAACTTCCGCCATACGCTCATCGTCGAGGGGTGCCAGGAGTTTGATTGGTCGGGCGTGAGCCCCACGGTCTTCGGCTCCATCTTCGAGGGGGCGCTGTCCCACGACCACCGCCGCGCAAACGGCCAGCACTTCACGAGCCCCGAGAACATCCACAAGGTCATAGACCCGCTCTTCCTTGACGGCCTCAAGGCCGAGTTCGACGAGGCGTGTGCTAAGCCCGTCGCGGGCGGCGCGAGGACCCGTGCGCTCAAGGACCTTCACGAGAAGATCGGTGGCATCTCCATCCTCGACCCAGCCGCAGGTTCCGGTAACTTTCTCACCGAAAGCTATCTCTGCCTGAGACAGCTGGAGAATCGCATCCTCTTCGAGCTCCAGGGTGAGCAGACGTCGTTCAGCTTTGAGGATTCCGGCGATCGCGACGTGCTGGTTAACCTAAAAAACTTCCATGGTATTGAGCTGGAGGACTTCGCTTGTTGCGTTGCCCGCACGGCGCTCTGGATCGCTGAGAAGCAGGCAGACGCTGACACCGCAAAAGTGACGCAGCGCGTCTACCAGGAGTTGCCGCTCAGGGACTACGAGGGCATCGTCAACGCGAACGCTCTCCGCATCGACTGGAACGATGTCGTCCCGGTTGATGAAGTCGACTACATTCTCGGAAACCCCCCATTTATCGGTAATGCGCGTCTCGAGGATTCCCAGAAAGAAGACCGCGCCAACGTATTTGGGAGATCGGCCGGATCGCTGGATTATGTAGCTTGCTGGCATAAAACGGCCTCGGAGTATATGGCGGGACATCACACCCGTTGCGCCTTCGTCTCAACAAACTCTATCTGTCAGGGCCAGCAGGTTGAGCCCCTTTGGAAGCCCCTGTTCGAAAACGGGGTTCATATTGACTTCGCATATCCGACTTTTGAGTGGGACTCTCAGGCCTCAGATGAAGCGCACGTCCACGTAATCATCGTCGGCTTTTCAAGGGAGCACATAAAAGAAAAGGTGTTGTTCGATCGAGAAGGGACCCCAAAGGTTGTTGGCAACATAAATGGATATTTGGCCCCAATTAAAGATATGTTCGTATCTCGTCGTTCGCGGCCCCTCTGCGACGTTCTTCCAATGGTTAGAGGTTGCCAGCCAACCGATGATGGGAACCTGCTCCTTAGTGCAGAGGAAAGAGATGCCCTTGTCGCACGTGAGCCGGAAGCGGAGGGATTGATCCGCCCGTTTTCAATGGGTGCAGAGTACATAAAGGGTACTTCGAGATATTGCTTATGGATGGATGGCATCGACCCCGCAGTCCTCACAAAGATGCCGATCACGAGGGAGCGGGTGCAGCGTGTTCGCGAGTTTAGACTCACGTCTACAAAAGAGGCAACTCGTCGAAAAGCAGAGACTCCGTGGCTGTTCGATGAGGTAAGGCCGCCTCAGGAAAAGAGCTACATTGCCTTCCCCGCTGTGTCCTCGGGCAGGAGGAAGTATGTCCCAACGGGTTTTGTAACCAACGGAATGATTCCCGGAAATAAGATTTACTACGTAGACGGTGGCGGACTATATGAATTTGGAATACTAACAAGTGCTATCCACAACTGCTGGATGCGTGCGGTCTGTGGGCGTTTGAAAAGTGACTTCAACTATTCCAATACGATCGTATACAACAACTTCATTTGGCCGAATTTGACAGATTCGCATAGGGCCGAAATTGAAATGTGCGCCCAGGCCGTCCTTGATGCCCGCAGCTCACATCAGGGGTCAACTCTCGCCGACATGTACGACCCAGACAACGAGTTTCTCTTTCCGGATCTCATGAAAGCGCATGCGGAGCTTGATGCAGCAGTTGAATCAGCATATGGCGTCGACTTTAATGGCGACGAAAACAAGATCGTCGCTCATCTGTTCAACCTGTATGCCGAAAAGGTCGGTGAGTAGCGTGAAGGGGAGTGCCGTAAAGCCGAAAGAGGGAGCGGAGCTATCCGATCCCGATTCCGTGGAGGAGGGTATCAGGGACCTAAAGGCCGAAGCTGATCGGCAGGAGGAGGAAGCCCAGAGATACGCCATTGCTTTCCTGAAAAAGGTGATGAGGCTGAAGGGCGTGGCGATCGAGCGCGACCATTTCCTCCGTTCTGAGTTCCGGAAGCGAGGCGTCTCGGAAGAGCGAGTGGAGCTCGCGATTTCAGCAAGTCCGGCTGCCGCTGGGATGGATTCCAACCTTGTCGACTCTATTGCTATGGACGTTATTGATTTCGAGACGAAGAAATCGACCGTTCTTTCGTTCTCCGCGGGATTACCCGGCGGGTTAGCGATGCTCGGAACAATCCCGGCGGACGTGACGCAGTACTATGTCCACGCCTTTCGAATCATGCAGAAACTGGCGTATCTCTACGGCTGGCAGTCCTTCATCGGCGATTGCGACGAGATGGACGATGAGACCTTGGCGGCTTTTGCCCTTCTCCTGGCCGTGATGGTCGGGGTCAGCGGGGCCAACTCCGCGTTGACGGCGTTTTCCAAAACGGTCCAGTCGAATATCGCCAAGAAGGTCGCCAACAAGGCTCTTACGCAGACAAGCTACTACCCGATCATCAAAAAGGTCCTTGCCGGAATCGGCGTCAAAATCACCAAAAGCAGTTTCGGCGACGCGGTAAGCAAGGTCGTTCCGGTCATCGGCGGCTTCGTCTCGGGAGGCCTCACGTTCGTCAGCCTCAAAGGCGGGTCGAGGAGACTTGCAGGGGAGCTCAGGTCATTGCCGCAGGCGACAGGTCCCTTGACCGCAGCGGCGGTTGATCCTTTTACTGATTTTGCCGAAATGAAGGGGATGACGAGCGATGACGATGCCCAAATGGCATGAGACCATGCGGCCCATCCTTGAAGCGCTGGCGCATGTCGATGGATATCTGGCAGGCACCGACCTCCAGGATGCCGTGGCGATCGAATTCGACATGACCGATGACGAACGGGCCGAGCGTCTCAAGAGCGGCCGGTCGAGACTCTACGACCGCGTGTACTGGGGTATCACCGATTTGGAGAAGGCTAAACTCCTGGAATACGGCGAGAAGAAGGGAACCTACCGTATCACCGATGCCGGCAGGACGTACCTCTCTGATTATCCCGGACCCATTACAGTCAAGGGTCTCTATGAGAACTGCACGGCATTCAAGAAGTGGAAAGACGGCTATCAGGCCGCAAGCAAGGCCAAAAACGCTTCAGAGCCCGAGGGCGTTTCGACGCTGGAGGACCAGGAGTCTCCTCAGGAGGCGATGGAGTCTGCCTACGGCGAGATTCGCGACGCGCTCGCCGACGACCTAATTTCGATCATCATAGGAAAAGATCCGTATTTCTTCGAGCACCTGGTCGGAAAGCTGCTCGTGGCGATGGGTTACGGCGAGAGCCTGGACTCCCGTGCCGACGTCACCAAAAAGAGTGGTGACGAGGGGATAGACGGCGTCGTCCGTGAGGATCGACTCGGATTTGGAACCATCTGCTACCAGGCTAAGCGGTGGAATCCGCAAAGGACGGTCGGACGGCCGGAGGTTCAGGCATTCGTCGGGGCGCTTTCCGGAAAGGGCGTATCGAAGGGCCTTTTCATCACCACAGCTCGCTTCTCCAAGGATGCCCGCAAATATGCTGAGGGCCTCCTGGGGCAGACGGTCGTGCTCGTCGACGGCCCCGCGCTCGCCGGCCTCATGATCGACTACGGCGTCGGCGTGAGCACGAGACAGGTCTACGAGATCAAGGCCGTGGACACGGACTTCTTCGAAGAATAGCGAGCAAGCGGCTACCTCGCGCCCTTCCGCCCGTTGCACTTCGAGCAGAGCACCTGCAGATTAGACGGCACGGTCTTACCACCCCTAGCGACCGGCACGATATGGTCGATGTGCAATCCAACACCATCGGGCATGTACTTCCCGCACATCTGGCAGGTGTAGTTGTCCCTTCGCGCTATCTGCTCGCGCAACTGTTTAGTCATCAGCTTCCGCTGGTTGCGAGTATGGTAATCCCTGAGCGTCGCTTCGTCGTTAATGGCGGCGAGGCGGTTTCGCCTGTTCACAACCCAGTCCCAGCTCACGGCCATCACGCTATCGTCCACGGACACCTTGTAGGACGTCTTCACGTAGTTCCTCTGCCTGTAGCGTGTCTGCTCACGGCACGTGACAAACTGGAACGCGTGCGCGTCGTCGAGTGTCTCGGCGTATTGCCGCTCCCGGCGCTTCCGCAGGCTGCAGGTCTTCAGGTATTCCTCCTGCTGTGCCTTCCACTCCTGGATGTAGGAGCGCTCCGCGACTATCTTTTCCCAGTTGGCGGGCTCGAGCATAAAGCGATCTATCAGGTCGTTGATCTTCACGTTGCGTCTGCCGGAGACATCGAACCGCTCGACGAAGTATGGGTAGTGAAAGGGATTCGCCAGGACTCTTCGCACCAGAGAGACGACGCAGCAGATGAGAACAATCGAGACAACGGCCGCAACGATGTAGGGAAGCAGATCGACGGCGACGAGATTTCCCCATTTATCGACATGATAGTAAGTAAACACGACGGCTCCCATTCGCTCGTATTGGCATCAGATGATAGACCAACGCAAGCACTCGCCCTTTTATCACCCCGCCCAGACACAACCACGCAACCCCCACACCATGTTCGCTTTACAAAACCAAACGCCCGTTCGATACTGGTAGAAGCAAAGCACGAACACGTGTACGGGAGGTAAGGCATATGATCATGAAGAAGCACTCCCTCGCGGGCACCTGCGGCATCCCCACGGAGGACCGCCGCATCTACATCCCGGTGGACGTCAACGGGATCGACGACCCCGACCGTGGCCCGTCCGACCCGGTCACCATCCACTGGCCCGACGGCCGCTCCTGGCAGGTCGAGTCCATCTACTTCCGCTTCGAGTTCGGCCGCGCCCTCTTCGGCAATCTCTGCGTGCGCTACGACGTCTGCATCGCAAAGCAGCGTAAGACGGTCTGGTGGGAGCACGGCGACTGGTTCGTCGAGCGTGGCAGCGGCATGGCGGTGACGCCCGCGTGACAGATCACACCAAGGACTTCGGCGGCGGCATCACGGTGCGCGCCCGCGGTGACAGGCCAGGTCGGCGCGTCCACAAGCAGTACGTCGACGTCTACGCCCGCGCAAACGCCGACGGGACCATGGTCCCCATCCGCGTCTGCTGGCCGGACGGGCGCTGCTTCACCATCGATCAGATCCTCGAGATCGAGCCCTTCGGGGCCATCGTGCAGAACGCCCAGACGGCCACCTACACCGTTCGCTTCGGCCAGTGGCGCACCCAGCTCATGCTCGAGCACTACCACGAGGAGGACGACATCCACGGGGCCGAGGACCACCTGCGCTGGTGGGTCTGGGCGTTCGACAACACCCTCACCAAGAACGACGTGGGGGTGTAGGTCCGTCGCCGGAACGTAAACGTCGTATGTCAAAAGGCCTCTGTCCTCCGAATGTCCCGTTCAAAAAAAGTGACGAGCGCTCGTCAGGGTCAAAATGCTGCATATCAAAATCGCTCAAGCAATCGGCTACAATGCGAAGTGTCGGGCAACGCATACGCCGTGCCCTTTCGCTTTAAGACCTCTTTGCGTGCTTTCCGGGCTACTTGGGGTCTTTTATCGTGTCACAGAGCAACCGCCAAACGTCAAAAACGTCCGCTAGGCGTAAGGCCATCAAGGCACTCGTCGGAGTCGAAAGGTTTTCCTGTAATGCACGACACGAGATCGTCGGCAAAGCGCTCGACTTGGGCTGCGACGTACTCGACGATCCTCTCCGGATTCTGGAGGTCGCCGCGGGATGCCGCGAGGAGCGTCGCCGCGAGCCCGCGCATCTCGTAGCTGATATCGAAGATCTGGTTCTGCTCGGCTTCTGTCATGGATGCCTCTTTCCGGAAACGATGTGTAATCCATATTCTCCCCTTCGGGCCCGCCGCCGGCGGGCCCTTTTGCTGCCGCCAGTATCCGGCATGCGCCGCCGTATGGCCACGGCTTCGCGGCCAGGTGGCACCTCCGCTACGCCGCGTCAAGGGGGCCCATGAGACCCCGCACAAACCTCCACTCCGCTCCGGTTGGTGGAGGTCGTCATGGACCTCCCTTGACCCGCCTTCGCTCCGGTGCGGCTTTGCAGGGAGCAAAGCCGACGACGACGCGCGGCGTCGCCATTCGGCTTTGCCCGCAGGGGCGAGATGTTGAGGGCAGGGTGCCCGGAACGGAGGAAGACATGCAGCAGCTGATGACCAAGGAAATCGCCAAGACGGTGCCGAGGCTCTACGAGCAGGACGGGGCGGAGGACCCAACGGTCTACGTTCACTACTTCTCGTGCGTGAACGGATGGGACTGGTGGCTGCTCGAGTTCGACGGCACGGACGAGGCGTTCGGCCTCGTCGAGGGCTACGACGACGAGCTCGGCTACTTCAGCATCAAGGAGATGGAGGAGCTGAACCGCCAGATGGGGTTCGCCGCCGTCGAGCGCGACGAGCACTTCTCCCCGAAGCCGCTCAGCGCCGTCAGGAGGAGGTAGCCGCATGGTCACGGTCGAGTTCGACTCCATGGGCGAGGCGGTTCGCCTCGCCCTCGTGGCCGGGGAGTACGCGGGCGGCGGCCTGGCCGTTCTCCTCCTCGACGCCACGGACCCGCGTTCCGACGGCTACATGGCCGAGTGGGGCGTGCTCACGGCGAACGTGCCGGCGGCGGCCGAGTGGTGCCGTGGGCACGGCAATATCGCCATCGACGCCGACGTGCCCGCAGCGCTCCTCGAGGCGCTCGAGGCCGCCGGCTTGCTCCGCATGGCCGGCCGCTCGGCTGCGTCCGGGATGGCCCGCTACCCGGTGGGCACGGTCGCCGGGCACGCCCTCGAGAGCATGGGCGGCCTGACCGAGACCCTCGAGGAGGCGCTCGGCTCGACGGTCGTCGTCGAGTACGAGTCGGGCGGCGACGGCGGCGCGTTCGAGGCGGGGACCGCGCCGGCGGGCTCGGCCGAGCTCGAGCGCCTCATCGCCGCCGCGAGGTCCGAGGCCGACGCGTTGGCAGCCGCCGGCGGATGGGCGGCCGTCCGGGTCGGTTTCGGGGACGCCGAGACCATCGACTGCGAGACGGCCCGAACGGTCTACGCGACCGGGCCGGAATAGCCGCGGCCGCCACCCGCACGGGCATGCCGGCGACGGCGTGTCCCTCGCGGCGTTTCCCGGGGATGGACCGCGCCATCCCCGGACCCCTGCGCGCCAAAGGGCCCAGGCCCCTTGGGACCCGTGTCCGTGTGACGGGCATGACGGGGATGACGGCACGGCGGACACATGCCTTTGGGCGTCACCGTGTCCCGCCGGATCGGCCTTTCGGCCGATGCGTCCCCGCCGGGATGCGGGGACGCCCGCGCCGCGTTCCGCGCCGCTCTCGCTGCGGCTCCCTGGCAACGCTCCCCAGGGTCGCGTTTCGTACGCCTCCGCTCACACCGGCCCCGGACGGTGAACGGCTGCATTCGATGGCTCCCAGAGGTCGCCATCATTCCGCCGTGGTCACCGGCCGGGGCCTCTCGCCCCGGGTCGCCGTGCATACGGGAGATGCTCCCCTAGGTCGCGTCCCCCTGCGCGCGGCTCAGCCGGGGCTCACCTCGACGCAACCTCGTCGGACGGGGCCGACATGCGGTTGCCGGTCGATGCAAGATGTGTATCCGTGCGTACACGGCGTCTTTCGGCCGCCGCGCACACACGGATATCTTGCCCTGCGGGGCGCGTCCCCCGGGCTTGCGGGACGCTTGTTGCGTCCCGGTCCCGGGAGACGAGAAGAGGGGCATTGGCCCCTCTTCGAGATGTGCGCGCGGCGTGGCGCGCGCGGGCTACATTTCATCTTCCCGGCCGTCGTCCATCGCCCGCTCCATTGTGCGGTAGACGGCCATGCCGGTTCTGAGTGCGTGCTGTATGCCGCCCTTCGTGAAGCCGCGGCCGAGCTTTCGCCCGCTGATCGCCGCTTTCCTGAGGGCGCGCCCGTGCGCGTCCCTTCGATCGTATGTCGGTCGGTACTCGAAGACCAGGTCCCTTTCCTTGAGATTTCGGTCACGGCTGAGGCGCATATGAACACCCCTCCGCTCAAGCGACTCGTTGAGGGCGCGCATTTTGTTCGATGCGTCTGATGAGACGATCTCGCGGACGCTTTCGCGAACGATCCGGCGAACGTGGTCCTGGTCGGTTTCGAAGCCCGGGTCGGCCTTCGAGCCGATCTCGCGGGCCCGCTGCTCGCCCCTCGACTCCTGCCGGGCGTGGACGCGGCTGTTGCGCGTCCCGCGCTCAAGCTGGGAGAGCCCCCAGCGCCCGTCCATCTCGCGCATCCTCGCCGCGTGGAGGGTCCTCTGGCGGGATGCCCTGCCGTCGTTGAGGCGCTTTCCGGTCGAGAGGTCAGTCCGGTTGATGGCGATATGCACGGCGTAACGGTCGGTCCCGTCCCTCGAGTGCTCTAGGTGGAGTGCCCACGCCGCCTCCTGGTTCGGGTAGTAGCGCTCGACCCACTCGCGGGCGAACCCCATGCACCCGGCCCTCGTCAGCTTGCCCCCGTTGACGTCGCACTCGTCGGGGTTGAACGCGATGATCTGGTGATAGCAGTAGGTGCATTTCGAGCCCTTTCGCCCGGGCTCGTTGTGCCCGTAGGCCGCGCGCGTGCGCTCCATCTCGCGGGACCAGTTCGCCGGGTCGCCGAGGTTCCGGGAGTCGAAGTCGAGCACGTCGTGCTTGCCGTTCGTGTTGTCCAGATAACCCGATAAGCTCTTCATATGCTGCGTGCCTGTGACCGCCACCTGCTTGATTGCAGTCATGTCCATCCACTTCCTATTCGTCCCAGGCCGCCCACTCGTCCATGAACGCCGCGTTGTCCTCGTCGGCCTTGGCGGGATCGTTCGGGGCGGTCTCTTCTTCACCGGATGCGTCGCCATCGGCGTCGAACTCGGGACACCACGGGGCGGGGGCTTCATATGCGTCGCCTTCTGCGGCGGCTCTCGCGCGGGCGTAGTACGCGGCCCGTTTCTCGCGCTCGGCCTCCTCGTCCCCGAGCCCGAAGAACGGGCCGGCGGGCGTCCTGTTGGCGTAGTCGAGCGGGAATTCGAAGACGCCCTCACGTCCGGGCTTCGAGTTCTCCCCGCCCTTGATCGCGATGAGGCCGTCGCGGATGGGGATGCGGTTCTGCCACTCCCATTCGTTTATCAGGGGAACGGCCGCCTCGCTGTAGTTTGTGCCGGTCGAAGTTCGCCCGGAACCCTTCTGGCTCGACGTGCCCATCGAGCGCACCGTGCGCTTTCCGGCAAGCACGGTGAAGAACTTGAAGTCCTCGGGCTCCGAAAGCGACAGAGCGACCTTGATGCCGATGGAGCCGATCAGCTTGTCGCGACCGGCCCCGCCGTCGCCTGGGTCGTTGTAGGCATTCAATTCTTTGAGATTTTGAGCGAAAATCTGCTCGCGTATTCCCATCGAACGTCCGAGCGTCGCGATGGCTGGCAGACACGCGACCTTGACGTTGAGATTGCCGATCTCGTCGAGCACGAGCGCCGTCTCGCGTGGCACGCGGCCCCCGTTCCCCTTGCACGCCCGCTGCGCCACCTGCCACCACTGGTTGAGGAAGCAGGTGTAGACGACCCCGTACGGGTCTCCCTCGTCGAGCATCTCGATGTAGACCGCCGTCTTCCTCTCGATGAGGTCGCGAATGGAGACGCTGCTCTCGGAAGTCACGGCGCGGAGCGCTCCGTCCGAGAAGATGCTCAGTGCCTCCTTGAGGGTCGAGACGACGTTCTTGCCGGCCGTCGTCGCGCCGCCGTCACCGAGGAGGTCGGACGCCGGCGAGAACGCCGGGTGCGACGGCCCGAGCTCGCGGATGTAGTCCTTAAGCGGGGCCGAGGGGTCCTTCGGGTCGTCGCCGGCGGTCCCGCGCTCCACAAGCGCGGCGACGCTCGCGAGGTTCTTCTGCCTGCGGGGGATGTCGGCCGTGCAGACGACGAGGATGCAGGCAGCGAGCATGTTGCGCGCTGCCTTGGGGAAATACGTGTTCTTCTCCCCGCCGATTGGAATGAGGTCGACGGCGACCTGCCGGGCCGTCCTCACGGCCCCGTCGGTATCCCCTGCCTCGACGGCATCGGCGACGAGCCCGATGGGGTTGTATCGGCTCGCGCCGGGATAGCCGGTCAGGTCGAGGACGATGGTCTCGTAGCCGAGCTCCCTCGCCTTGTCGGCGGTGAGCTCAAGGATCTCGGGCTTTCCGGTGGAGATGACGTTCCAACCGGCGGCCAGAAACATATGCATATCTTCCAAGACCTGGAATTGTGACTTACCAGACCCCGTTTTACCTATGCTAATCGCATGCGGAACGGATGAGTCGTACCAGTAACCGCCCTTGGTCGCGCCGAGCACGAAGCCCGCTCTGACCGGAGTTCCAGACCCGTCCCAGAAATCGTTGCGGCGGTTGAGTTCCACTGTGCCTCGGACGATGTGGGCGTCGCCGTAGATACCTTCGTCGACGTTCCGGTTGCGTTCGGCGTCCTTTGCGACCGTATAGCCGAGGAGAACGAGAAACAGGAGACAGAACGCTGCGAGCATGAACGGAATGTGACCGAGCCATGCCCCAGAAAGCCAAAAGACCGACCATATGTCGAAACCGATGACGTCGAGCCAGGCGACCCAATCGATGGGGAGCGACGAAGCGGCGCAAGCGATCACGGGTGCTATCAGGGGATAACACGCGACGGTAAGGACGATGGCGAACGAAGCCGAGAGGACAGCGTTGAACTTAAGATTGCGCATAGGATTTCCTCCTAGACGTTCCGGGCATCAGTCAGGAAGTCCGAGACGGCGTCGGCTGCGTCTCCGACCTTTATGAGCGCGGCATCGAGGAACGGGGCGATCCGACCGGGGTCGTGGGTGATATGGACCTCGCGCGTCAACTGGTTAAGGTTCGACGCAGCAAGTCTGAAATCTCGATACAGGAGTTTCAGCGTCTCGGGGTCGGTGGCGATTATGGGTCGGTCGCCGTCGACGAGCGAGCGTCGGCGAAGGTACTCGCTCATGCTCAAGCCAGCCGCATTGGCACGCCGCGCGATGGCGGCGCGCTCCTGCGAGGTGACTCTGACGTAGATGCGCCCCGACCTTTGCGGGCTACTCATTGCGCCCCGCCGCGCCAGTGGGAACGAACACATGGGACACGCCCACTCGGCGGTCGCCTCCCATGCTGTCGCAAAGCATGAAGGCGAACGCAAACGGGGTGTCGGCAAAGGGTGTGCGGGAACGGGCTTCGAACATGAGGGCCATGAGATCGAGATAGGCGCTTTCAAGGCGATCGTAGTCCCCGCGCGTCACGGGGATCCCACGATAGGTGACGATGGGGAGGTCGGGCTCGTCGCAATAGTAGGCGAAGAGTGTGCCGGGGATCTCCTCCTGGACGATCGCATCGATCGAGGGGATGTCGGGGTAGGCCGACGGTGCGAAAGGCCAGGCGAAGAAGGCATGCTTTCGCTTTTCGGCTGCTTCGGGGTTGAGCTCGATGGTGAACTTCGGGGCAATCTCGAATCGACCGTCCGACAGTTTCAGGGATTTGAATTCCATAACAGATCCTTTCGATGGTGCGGCGGGGCCGGGTGTGGCTGGCCCCGCCGGTCGATTAGTCGCTGGCGAGAATGTGTGCGAGGGTGATTAGCCGCGCTGTCGCGGTGCGGTGGAACCCGTACTCGACTCCTCGCTCGGCGAGGAATGCGCGGTGCTCGTTGAGCCGCTTCGCGAGGACGGCGGGAGTGGCATCGGCGAGTGCCGCGTCCGCGATGAGCTGTGTCGCGGTGCCCTCCCATGCCCCGGGCCGCGCAGCCATGAAGTCGAGGACGGTAAGCACGCATGCTGGAACCTCGCGCTCGCGCAGTTCCTCACGGCTAGTCTGCTCGATAAGTTGCCAGCGGCAGTCGATGAACGAGAGCTTATATTCCGCTAGATCGACATCGCGGCCCGTGACGGAAAGTGTGGCCTTACCGTCAAACATGGCGTCCTTCGCGAGCAGGAGACATTCGTCCGCTGCGCCAAGGATGCCGTTCGAGCCGCTGATTGTGTTGAAGACGTTCGCCTCGTCACCCATCTTCCGGGTATGGTGTACGAGCAGGACGCACAAACTGTGTTTGTCCGCGAACGCCTTGAACAAACCAACATCTTGGTAATCGGATGCGTAGACGCTGTCACCGACGGCGACGCGGACTTTCTGTAGGGTGTCCACGATGATGAGCCTGGTCGTCGGATGGGAGGAAACGTAGCGCTCCAATTGAAGGATGAGGCCGCTGTTGAGCCTGTCCGCCATGATTGCGAACTGGAGGTCGTCGTTGGCGACATCGACAATATGGAACAAGCGGTTCTGGATACGCGCGTACGTGTCTTCGAGACAGAGGTAGAGTACTCCGGAGCGCTCCGTGGCGTGTTCGAGGAACGGCTGGCCGGTGCTGACGCTGACGCTGAGCCCTAGACTGAACCAGCTCTTTCCGACCTTCGGGGTGCCCGCGAGAACTACAAGGCCGGTGGGAATGAGTTCTTCGACAAGCCAGGTGACGCTTGCGAGCGGGCTGTCGAGGAGGTCCTGCGCGGAACGGACCTCAAGGTCGCCGGGCATTCTAGACCGCCTCCGCGCGGATAACACGATAGAGGCCACGATAGTCAGTGACGATTTCGACTCCGAGGGCGGCGCAGAGCGCGTCGATGCGATCGGCCTGCCCGATAGCGAAGACGAGGACGTCCTCGTCAGTAGGGTTGCGCGGGAGGCCGTGGGCCTCCAGCGCGTGCGCTACGCGCTCAGTGTGCGCAAAGTAGGCAGAGTAGTCCATTTGTGCTCCTTGTAGATATGGGCCGCATGGAGCATGTAATATGAACCATGCGGTTTGTGGACCGCGGACGGGTGCTTCTTCTTGCCGGGAGGGCACCCGTTTTTCTTTTTCAGGCTAGCCAACGCCGGCCATCTCCTTTCGGTCGTCGGGCTCCTTGAGCCCAAGCTCGCGGTAGAGCGCGGAGCGGGCGATGTACCACGTCTTTCCGAGCTTACGAAACGGAAGCTCACCGGCCTTGGCGAGCTTTTGAGCCTTGGAATAGCTCACATTCATAATCTCGCTGGCCTCAGCGAGAGACAGGAGCTTGTCCATATATACCTCCTCTCTTATCGTTAATTCCATTGTACACTCTTAACAAAGAGAAACAAAGAAAAATAAAAACCAAATTGAAATGAGACATAGATAAAGGCTAAAGTTGAAACCAACATCGCTATAAAGCTTTATTTAGAAAGTTGATTAAGTAATGGCTAGAAAAGTATTCATCGCGAGGAACCGAAGCACCGGATTCCACTCCCTGGTCGAGGTGGTTCGTGGGGTTGAGGCGGCGGAGAAGTCGGCTCCAATGGACTTCGAACTTGCGGAGCGTCTCATGCGCTGGGGCACTCTCGACGAGCTCGTCACGGCCATTTCGGAGTCTGGTCCCCTCATCGACCGCAGCATCTATAAAGAGGAGAATAGGCGGTTGTCTATCGACGAGGCCATCGAGGTCGTGGAGGAGTCCGTCGGCGGCGAGCGTGGTTTCACGCGTTGTGACGAAGATTTTCTCTATCTCCAGCTGTGCCTTGAGGGGATGTCTACGACGGGCAGCGCTTCGTCACTCTATCCCTCTCAGGCCTCCATTGCTCGCGACCTCAATCGTCATGGACTTATTGAGTCCAACGGTCTTGACGAGTTGAAGAAATGGCAGGAAGAAGATCCCGACTGCGTCGTTGTGATTGAACCCTTGAGGGACGTCGTCCTATGCCGAAATCTCGGTTCGGTTCTGCTCAGGTTGATCGCAAACATCATGTCGGGGCATGAGAACGTCCTTGAGAAAAGCGGGTTCAAGCGTTTCGAAAAGAAACGTCGCTGGTGGATTGCTGGGGAGCTCAAGGATTCCTATTACGTCCTGCCATTCCAGCACAATTCCTCCTTCGATATGACTCTCAACTACTCGACCAAGTGGTTCAAGAACGTCTTTTCCTATATGGTCATTAATCCGCTTGAGACGCGCATCCTCGATCTTAGGCCGAGAAAGAGTAAGGTTCTTTTCGGATCGGTTCCCAACGCGGTTTTGATAACCGCGCAGATAAAGACCGGCGAGGGCGCGCCGTTTTTCGACATCGGCTGGAAGCCGGAGGTCGAGAAGACCCAGCTGTATCTCGGTATCGATGACGGGGGTACCCAGAGAGACGAGGCCATTGCCTTCGTGGAGTCCGTTGCCAAAATGCTGGCCGGGTTGACGACGAAGGACGGCGATCAACTTGGGTGGTCTGTAGGCGGGCCTTCGATCTTCGATGATGTGCCGGTGCCCAGATACCATTTCCACTCGACGGCGGCGGCGATGTTCGGGGCTATCTTCTACCGATACGGCTGTGTCCCCACGACGTGCAAAAATTGCGGAAACGGCATTTTGGTCAAAACCAGGGGGAAGAGGCGCGAGTTCTGTTCTCCGTCGTGCAGGACGCAGTATTCGAATCGAAAGGCGGGGCTCTAGATGAATCCGTTTATCATCGCGGGCGCGGTGTGGCTGGCGGTCGCCACCGCAACCTTGCTGTATCAAGTGGTCCGCAGGAAGCTCGGGGATCGGGACTCGATGGTCGAGGCGTCTTGGCGCGACTTGGCGATGTCGTCGATCGGTTTCGGGCTTCCGTTCGCGGCGCTCGCGCTTGCCGCCGTCGGCGTGGCAACCATCTTTCTTCACTAGGGGTGCGGTAGCATGGCGACGGTGCCCCGTAACAAGGGTAGTTACGCCCCTAGGACGGCTGGTAGCTCTTGGCAGGTAAAGTACCCGCTCGGCTGGAATGAACGCAAGAAGCGTTACGACGAATATCGTGAAGAGGTCGCTTCGGAGGCCGAGGCCATCGCGCTGATCAAAGCCATCAACGACTACGTTTATCACGGGGGCCTTCCGCAAGACGTACCCGAGTGGAGACGCAGGGCAAAAGGACATTCCGAGGGTGACGTCCTAACGCTCGATGGATTCGCCATGTCCTATATCGCGATGCGGGAGAGACGGCGAAAAGTCCAGGAGAGGACCATCGAAAGTAACCGCGAGGCCTGGGCAAGACTCCGGCCGTACCTCGGCGATCTGCCTCTGAGGCGGGTGACGCCCTTCGTCATCGATGAGGCATATGCCTGCATGGGGAGTCCGGGGGACGATAACCTTGCCGGCAAGGTCTACTCCGGAACGACGATTGAGAAAAGTCATGCGTTTCTGCGGCAGCTGCTCAAGGACGCCGTCGAGCGGGGCTACATCGACAAGAATCCCTGCGATTCGATTGACGCTCCCAAAAGGGATACCAAGGAGAAGGTAGCACTCACTTTATTTCAAGCCCAGGCGCTATTTAACTACATAACGAGCCGTCCTCCGGAGGCGCATGCCATTGGCGTGCTGCTTGCGCTGAACTGCGGGCTTAGACTTTCCGAGATGCTCGCGTTGACCTGGCAAGATTATGAAGGCGGCGTGCTGTCTGTGACTAAAGCGCTGAACAAAGAGAAGCAGACGTACAAGTCGACGAAGAACGAAGACAACAGGAGAGTCCCTGTCCCGATGCCGCTCATACCGGTCCTCGATGAGTGGCAGAAGATCCAAAGGCGCATTTACTCGGACAACCTCGGCCTTCGCTGGAGCGAAGACGCGCCCATTGTGAACAGCAGAAATGCAAAGCACATCCTTCAGCGGTCTTTCACACGTTGGTTCGATTCGGCGAGGCTCGAGTATCCGATACCCGATGACTTCGAGTTTCATGGGTTCAGGCATACATACGTGACCTTGTTGAGCCGTGACTGTGGAGTGGACCGGCGGACTGCGAAGAGCATGAGCGGTCACAAGAACGACCAGGCCTTCGATATCTATACTCATACAAACGATGAGTGGCAGCGAAGGGCGGCTAACGAGCTCGGTGATATCTTGCAGCCTAATGACGGGGCCAGAAAATGCTACAACTGCGCTTACTGGGGCGTATCTCCCCTAGACGCCGATCGTGGTGCCTGCTGGAACAACCCCGCCGGGCTAATCGAAGTAAAAGCGGGCGACTCTTGTGGCAAGGGCCTGTTTATCGCCAAAACCGCGAAAGCGTGACGGCGTCGGGATATCCCATTGAAGCTGTCATTTCCGTCATAGGTGTCATTTGCAGACTTGCGTATTGGTTGTTTGTTAATCAGCAGGGGTGATATTAAAGCTGTCCAAATATGGCGGCGGAATCCGATCAGAATATGCTCAGAATGATGATATGAGCAGATAATGAGCAGATAAAAATGCTCGATAATAAATGCATGATACAGCTATTTACCTGCGTAAACGTATAATAGATTCTATAGAGAAAGAGCCGCCCCGCCCTCATAACCCGGAGGTCGTAGGTTCAAATCCTGCCCCCGCGACCAAGAACTTGCAGCTCGTCGGCCTAGCCGGCGAGCTTTTTTGTTATTCCGGGACCGTGTTTTCGGTCCAATTCTCAGCCTCTCAAACAAAATCTCGATCTGTAACATCTAGACCCGATTTGGGCGGCTAGGTGTTACAGATTGAGATGTTGAGTCCCCGCCTGGACGGTTTGTCTAAATCTGTAACACGAGGGACGGATTTTGCCGAGTTGTTGTTATAGATTGAGATTTTCTAGCAGGCGGGTTTGGTTTGTCTCGATCTGTAACAGTAAGACCCAGTTTTGCCGCGTAACTGTTACAGATTGAGATAAACCGAAGGGCCGCCCCGCCCACCCCCATCCACCTGCCGCCACCTGATATTCGCCGATTTTCGTTGTGCCGCTGTACCCCCATGCCATATCCTCTAGACAACTACGCGGCATCATCGCCGCCGCGCCTACAAGAGAGGAATATCCATGACCGCACCTGCATCCAAGCTGCTCCAGCCCATTACGGTTGGCCCCCTTGAGCTCAAGAACCGCATTATGTTCCCGCCGCTGACCACCGGCTACGAGGAGCGCGACGGTTCCATCGGCGAGCGCAGCCTGGCTTTTTATGAGCGCCTGGCCCGTGGCGGCGTGAGCTACATCGTCATCGGCGACGTCGCCCCCGTTATGACCGCAAGCCCCACGCCCAAGCTGGCGACCGACGCCCAGATCCCCACGTTTAAGGCACTGGCCGACGCCGTCCACAAGCACGGCGCCAAGGTTGCGCTGCAGCTGTTCCACCCCGAGTACGACGTGCCCGGTGTCGGCCGCATGGTCATGGAATCCATGGCCGCTGCCAAGGCCGCGCAGGAGGCCAAGGCCGCCGGCGACGAGGAGACCTTTGCCGCCAAGATGGCCGAGTCCAACGAGATCCGCGATCAGGCATACGCCAAGCTGCACCACGACATGCAGCACTTTGTGAACGAGGCGAGCGTAGAGCAGCTCACCCAGATCAAGGAAGCCATCGCTGCCTCGGCCGCCCGCGCGCAGCAGGCCGGCATCGACGCCATCGAGGTCCACGGCGACCGTCTGGTGGGTTCGCTGTGCTCGGCCATCCTCAACCAGCGCACCGACGAGTACGGTGGCTCGTTCGAGAACCGCGTTCGCTACGCGCTGGAGGTCGTCGCCGCCATTAAGGAGGCCGCGCCGCAGCTGATGGTGGAGTACAAGCTCCCCGTGATTATGGAGAACCCCGACGGCACGCCGCGCGGCAAGGGTGGCCTGCAGCCCGACGAGGCCTGCGAGTTCGCCAAGCTGCTCGAGGGCGCGGGCATCGACATGATCCAGGTCGCGCAGGCCAACCACACCGGCAACATGGGCGATACCATTCCGCCCATGGGCGCCATGCCCTACAACTGGACGCTGCCCGTGGCCGAGCGCGTCAAGGCCCTGGTCTCCGTGCCGGTGGCAACCGTGGGCCGCGTTGTCTCGGTCGAGGCCGGCGAAAAGATTCTGGAAGACGGCGCCGCCGACATCATCGCCTATGGCCGCTCGCTCATGTGCGACCCCGACATTGCGCTGAAGGCCGCCACGGGCGAGCCCATTCGCGAGTGCCTCAACTGCAACAAGGGCTGCGTCGATGCGATTCAAAACCGCAAGTACATCTCGTGCGTGCTCAATGCCGAGAACGGCGACGAGGCGACCATCGCCATTAAGCCGGGCGAGGGCGACAAGAAGATCGCCGTGGTGGGCGGCGGCATCGCCGGCCTGGAGGCTGCGCGCGTGGCGGCCAAGCGCGGCTACGACGTGACCGTCTACGAGGCGAGCGATCATCTGGGCGGCCAGATTGTGCTGGCGGCCGCGCCTCCGCGCAAGGACGAGATCATGCGCTCGGTCGAGTATTACGAGAAGATTCTGCCCGGCCTGGGCGTGAAGGTTGAGCTCAACCATGCCGCTACCGCTGAGGACCTCAACGCCGCCGACGCCGCGATTGTGGCCGTGGGCGCGCACGACGTGGTCATCCCCGTTCCGGGCGCCGACTCGGACAAGGTCGTCTCGAGCTGGGACGTGCTGGCCGGCAAGGTGGAGCTCAGCGGCCGCGTCGCCGTCATTGGCGGTGGCCTGGTGGGCACCGAGACTGCCGAGTATCTGCTGCAGCACGGCTGCGAGGTGGCGATCGTGGAGATGCTCGACAAGATTGCCGCGGGCGAGTCCGAGACCATTCTGCCGCTGATTATGAGCGACTTTGCAGAGCACAACGTGGAGCAGCATGTTAAGACCCGCCTGACCGTCATTACCGACGAGGGCGTGGAGGCTGTTCGCACCACCGAGGACGGCGCCGAGGAGCCGGTGAAGATCGCCTGCGATTACGTGGTGATGGCCGTGGGCTCCAAGGCCAACGCGTTTGACCTGGATGGCGTGACGGTGCCCGTGACCTGCGTGGGCGACTGCTCGGGTGAGCGCACCGCCGACATTGCGAGCGCCATTCGCACGGCGTATCACGCGGCCAACGAGCTGTAGTTGAACATCGCGGCCAGGCGGGGCGGTAGCACGGATCCGTCTCGCCCGGCTGTGTCCCGTCGGGTGTCAACCGGTGCGGGGCCTGCAAGCGCAGCAGGTCCCGCCCTTTTTGTTTTGCTCCGATGAATGGCAATGCGCGGTAATCATGAGGAGTGAGGACGTCTACTGCCTTGCAGATCACTCAAAAATATTGGGGGAGGGGTTAATAACTATATCCTCTATACCAAAGGACATAAAGAGATGCCAATTTTGTTGACAAGCGAATGACGATTAGCTGCGAGTCAGCTACCAGCGTAAATAATCGATAAAGAAATGTCGTAATTTGGTGCCAAATGCCCAGATAACGCCGCGTCTATTTTAATTAACTGCTTTGAGCAAACAGTAAAATGCTACTATCTAACTTGCACGTAAGAAAGCAGATTAACGGCTAAGGCTAAGAAGTGGCAGGTATGTCGGAAGCAACTAGGACTCGCACGCATGCGCCCGAGGTTAGGCAGCGCGCCGTCGAGATCCTCCAAGAGGGGGTCGGTCATCGCGCTCTCGCCGCGGAGCTTGGCATTCCCCAGGCCACGGCTCGTCAGTGGGCCCGCGCGTATGCCGTGGGCGGTGTCGACGCCGTTCTCAACGCCGGTTCGCATCATCATACCTATTCGTACGACGTCAAGCTCGCTGTGGTTAAGGACCGTCTGGAAAACGGCTTGACGGTTCGCGAGGCCATGATCAAGCACAAGATTCCCAGCGAGTCTTCGGTCAAGGCTTGGTGCCGTCAGTACCGCGAGAGCGGTGAGGCCGCACTGGTCGATAAGCCGCGCGGTCGCAAGCCGCGCGTTAAAAAGGCAGAATAGCAAACGGGATGGTGCGCCCACAGGGGCGCATTTTTCTTGCCGCCTCTCTGCTCCAAAGCGGACGTGCCCTTACTCCGTACGCCTAAAACTCCCCAGTTGACCGAAAACCCGCTGCCGCTACTCATCAATTGAGCTATAACGTTAAACAATTGCAGCGTTTTTGCATGGGGGAGTGATGGTATGACGCTACTGTATTTCCTTACCCTGTTTCCGCTGGTACCGGCGCTGGGCATGCTGCTCGCGCGCGGTGACCGCGCCCGCGATGCGGTGGGGCTCATAGGTTCCGGCATTATTATGGCGGTGACAGTTGTAGTCGCCGTCATGTTTTTTGGCACGGGCCCGCAGAGCTTTGAGGTTGCCCCCGGCACCTCACATGTGCTCTCGATCATCAGCTCCGTCATCGACGTCATCCTGTGCGCCGTCATCCTGTACAACGCGTACAAATATAGGAACGCGCTCACCACGGTGCTCGGCATAGTCCAGCTGGTGGGTTCGCTCGCCTTTGCAGCCATGACGTTGCCCGCGGCCGAAGCCGTCACGGCAACGCCGCTCTACCTGGACTACATGAGCGTGATTATGGTGCTCGCCGTCGGCATCGTCGGCAGCCTCATCTGCGTGTATGCCCTGGGCTACATGAAGGATTTCCAAGCGCACGATGAGCACGAGGCCGCGCTGCACGGGCAGACCGCGCCCGACCGTCGCCCGCAGTTCCTGGCGCTTATGTTCCTGTTCCTCTCGGCCATGTTCGTCATCGTGACGAGCGACAACCTTGAGTGGCTGTTCTGTGGCTGGGAAATCACCACCGTGTGTTCGTTCCTCATGATTGGCTATACGCGTACGCCCGAGGCCATCAAGAACGCCTTCACCCAGATCATCCTCAACATGCTGGGCGGCATCGCGTTTTTGGCTGGACTCATGTACCTGCACGTTAACGACATGCCGCTGACCATTTCGGGCATGATCGAGCTTTCCGGCGCTGGCACCGCGCAGTCCGCGCTGCTGGTGATGCCGGTCGTTCTGCTGTCGCTCGCCGCGCTCACCAAGGCCGCACAGATGCCGTTCCACACTTGGCTGTTGGGTGCCATGGTTGCCCCCACGCCCACGAGCGCCCTGCTGCATTCGTCCACCATGGTCAAAGCCGGCGTGTTCCTGATGGTCAAGCTGAGCCCGCTCTATGCCATCTATCCCGTGACCGGCTTTATGGTCACGAGTGTGGGTGCCATCACGTTTTTGCTTGCTGCCCTTATGGCCATCTCGCAGAGCAACGCCAAACGCGTGCTCGCGTACTCCACCATTTCCAACTTGGGCCTCATCAGTGCCTGCCTGGGTGTCGGCGCGCCCGAGGCCGTATGGGCGGCCATCTTCCTGATCCTGTTCCACACGGTGGCCAAGTCGCTGCTGTTCCTGTGCGTGGGCACGGCCGAGCATCATATCGGCAGCCGCGATATCGAGGACATGGACGGTATGTTCAGCCGCATGCCGCACCTGACGCGTCTGATGATGCTGGGCATCATGGGTATGTTTGTGGCACCGTTTGGCATGCTCGTGTCCAAGTGGGGCGCCCTGGTGGCGTTTGCGCAGACTGGCAACGTGCTCATGATCATGGTGCTCGCCTTTGGCTCGGCCGCGACGTTTTACTTCTGGGGCAAGTGGCTTGCCAAGCTTTCGGGCGTCGACCCCACGGCTCAAAACGTTGAGGTCAATGTCCATAAGACCGAATGGATGGCGCTCAACACCATCGCCGCGCTGCTGATTCTGTGCTGCGTGGCGTTCCCGGTTATCTCGAGCGGCCTGGTGTCGCCTTACTTGGCCATGGTGTTTGGCCGCGTGCCGTACGTTATTGGCAAGGACGCCATGTATCTGATGGTGGTTATCGTGGCGTTTATCGCCGTGGTGCTGCTGACGTCGTTCCGCGTGAGCAATAAGCCGCACGTCAACGTGTACCTTTCGGGCGTGGGAACCGACAAATATCGCCATTTCCGCGGCTCGATGGGACACGAGGTGAAGGCCGAAAAGCGCAATTGGTACTCGGAGGACGCCCTTGGCGAGAAGCGCATTGGCCCCGCGGGTAGCGTCGTGTGCTGCAGCATTATCTTGTTCGCGCTGCTGTGTTGCGCGTGGATTGGGCCCGAGCGGCTTGCCATGAGTGCGCCCTCGGTGCTGCGCGGCAAGTATTTCGAAGGTTCGGGCGTCGTGGGCATCTTTATTGGCACCGTGGTGTTTGCCCTGCTGGCGCCGCTTGTGGGCGGCCTGATCGACGGTCTTGACCGTAAGCTTTCGGCTCGCATGCAGGGCCGCGTGGGCCCGCGCTTGCTCCAGCCTTTCTACGACGTTGCCAAGCTGCTGCGCAAGGCCCCTGCCAGCGTAAACACCATGGACGACACCTATATGGCGTGCGCGCTCATCTTTACCGTGGTGGGCGGCGGCATCTTTGTGTCGGGCTCCAACACGCTGTTGTGCGCCTTTATGGTGACGCTCGCCGCGATCTTTGTGGTGCTGGCGTCCGCCTCGACGCAAAGCCCGTTTGCCCAGGTCGGCGCCGATCGCGAGCTGCTGCAGGTTATGAGTTACGAGCCCGCCGTTCTGCTGATGAGCGTGGGCCTGTACCTTGCCACCGACAGCTTCGATTCCATCGCCGTGACGGGGCAGTCGGCCCCCATCATCGTGTACAGTGCGCCCATTTTCCTCGCACTGCTCGCGGTGCTTACCATCAAGCTGCGCAAGTCGCCGTTCGATCTTTCGTACTCGCATCACGCGCATCAGGAGATCGTCCAGGGCGTCGCCACCGAGATGAGCGGCGGCACGCTGGCCAAGATGACCCTTATGCACTGGTGCGAGACCGTGCTGTTTTTGATGTGGGTGGGCATGTTCTTTGTCTGGGACAGCCCGGTGAGCTGGCTGGCCGCTCTGGTCGTGATGGCCGCGACGTACTTTGTCGAGGTCCTGATCGATAACACCTTCGCACGCAGCACCTGGCGCAGCTGCTTTAAGCTCGGATGGGGCGTGGCGCTGGTGTTTGGCCTGCTCAACCTTATGCCCATCCTCGTCGACGTGTTTATTTAGGAGGCGGCATCCATGGATCATAAAATGTCGCGCTCGCCGTGGGTTATTCATTACGACGGCTCGAGCTGCAACGGATGCGATATCGAGGTGCTGGCCTCGCTCACGCCGTTGTTCGATGCGGAGCGTTTTGGCGTGGTCAACACCGGCAACCCCAAGCATGCGGATATCTTTTTGGTAACGGGTTCGGTCAATGCCCAGAACCTGCCCGTCGTGCGCCAGATCTACAACCAGATGCTCGAGCCCAAGTGCGTGGTGGCCTGCGGTATCTGCGCGTGTTCGGGCGGCGTATTCCGCGATGCCTATAACGTGATCGGCGGCGTGGACCGCGCGATTCCCGTGGACGTGTACGCGCCCGGATGCGCCATTCGCCCCGAGACCGTGATCGATGCCATCGTGGAGGCGTGCGGCATCCTGGACCAGAAGGAGGCCGTGATGCGCGCCGGCGGCGATCCGCTTACCGTGGGCGGTGCCGCTGCCTGGGACGGTGGCGTTGAGCTGGGCGAGGACGGGTTTGTGGCCGTTGCGGGGGCTGACGGTGCCGGTGACGCGCCTGCCGGGAAGCCCGCCGCGCCCGCTGCTGGCGACGCGCCTGCTGGGACGCCCGCCGCACCCGCCGCTGCAAAGGAGGCCGAGTAATGCAAAAGGCTATCTATACCACCGTTGGGATCGACGGGCTCCTGTCGCATGTCCAGGCGCTCAAGGGCGTCGGCGCGCGCTTTGTGCAAATGCACGCCGAGCGCAACGTTGACGACGGCACGTATCGCCTGCTCTATACGTTTATCAACGTTCGCGCTGCTCAGGAGCATATTGCGCAGGACGGCAGCTATGCGATCGAGAACCTGGTGGTTGAGGGCATCGACCAGTACCAGGAGATTCCGTCCATCAGCTCGTACTATCCGGCGGTATTCCCGTTTGAGAACGAGGCCCACGACTTATTTGGTCTTGCCATCACCGATATGCAGATCGACTTTAAGGGCTTTTTCTACCAGGTCTCGACTGCCGAGCCCATGAGTGTGATCACGCCCGAGGCGAAAGCCGCGCGCGAGAAGGCCATGAAGGTCCGCGCCGCTGCCGAGGCCAAGGCGCGCAAGGCCGCGGCCGAGAAGGCCGCTGCCGCGGGGGAGGGCTCTGCGGGCGCCGGCGATGCCGCGGGCGCCGCTGCTCAGCCCGCTGCGGCTGCCGGCTCCGATGCTCAGCATGATGAGGCTGCTGCGAAGGCCGCGCTCAAGGCCGCCGAGATGGAGGCAAAGCTCGCCGCCATGGATCCCGAGAAGGCGGCCAAGGTCCGCGCGGCGCTTGCCGCCAAGGCCGCCCGCGACAAGCAGAAAAAGGAGGCGTAAGGTCCATGGCACATCGCTCCGTTATTCCGTTTGGCCCGCAGCACCCGGTGCTGCCCGAGCCGCTTCATCTGGACCTGGTGATCGAGGACGACCGCGTCATCGAGGCAATTCCGCAGATCGGCTTTGTGCACCGCGGACTCGAGAAGCTCACCGAAAAGCGCGACATGCATCAGTTTGGCTACATCGCCGAGCGTATCTGCGGCATTTGCGCCGTGGGCCACAGCTGCGGCTATGCCAGCGCCTGCGAGCACATGCTCGACATCAAGGTGCCCGGTCGCGTGCAGTATATCCGCACCATCTTGCATGAGCTTTCGCGCATCCACTCACATCTGCTGTGGCTGGGCCTGCTCGCCGATGCCTTTGGCTTTGAGGCGCTGTTCTACCGTTCATGGACGCTGCGCGAGCAGATTCTCAAGATCTTTGAGAGCACGTGCGGCGGTCGCGTGATCCTGTCGATTAACGAGATCGGCGGCCTTAAGCACGATATCGAGGATTCCGAGCTGGCGGGCATTGTCCAGACGCTCGATGCCATGCGTCCCGACTACGAGGCCCTGGTGCATACGTTTTTGGACGACGACAGCTGCGGCGAGCGCCTGCATGGCGTGGGTGTGATCAGCAAGAAGGATGCGTTGGATCTGTCGATGGTCGGCCCGTTCGGCCGCGCCTCGGGCGTGGACTACGACGTGCGCATGTTCGGTGACGGCGCCTATGCGGATTTGGCCGCGTTTGAGCCCATCGTTGCCACCGACGGCGATTGTTATGACCGCTGCCAGGTGCGTTGTGCCGAGGTCACGCAGGCCATGGATATCATCAAGGAGCTTGTGGATAAGATTCCGCACGACGGTATCGGCGGGCGCACCAAGCTTACGCCAGCCGACGGCGCGCGCGGCGAGGTTGTGATTGAGCAGCCGCGCGGTGAGGCGTATTACTATGTGCGCGGCAACGGCACCAAGAATCTGGACCGTTTCCGCGTGCGCACGCCGACGTCGCAGAACCTGGCGGGTCTGACACATGCGCTGCAGGGCGTGCTCCTTGCCAACGTGCCCATGATTATCCTGACCATCGACCCCTGCATTAGCTGCACGGAAAGGTAGGCGCGGCATGAGTTTGCTGACATTTGCCAAGACGGCCTTGGGTTCTATGGTTAAGCAGCTGGTCACGGTGTGCTATCCGCAGGAGGAGCTGGCAACGCCCGAGCGCTTGCGCGGACATATCGTCAACGACATGGACGTGTGCATTTGCTGCGGCATGTGCGCGCGGCGTTGCCCGGCAGGTGCGCTTGCGGTCGATCGTAAGGGCGGAACGTGGTCAATCGACCCGTATGCTTGCGTGGTGTGCGGCGAGTGCATCGAGAGCTGCCCCAAGCATTGTTTGACTATGGACACCGCCCGTACTCCAGTTGCGGCGAACAAGACTCCCACGGTAGAAACCAAGCCGGAGTAGCGAGGAAATGAGGGCCGGTGGGGCAAAAATGCCCGCCGGTCCTCATTCGCATTCGTTTACCTGCAAAAATCCCGTGTCTCAACTTTGGTGAGACATTTGTCTCACACTCAAAACCGAATCTGGAACGTGTGTCACCTGCTCAAATGGTGTCTCATTCCGTAACTTTAGGCTGATGCAAGGTCTGAGCCTGCGAGAAGGGAGACGCGATGGGTAAGTACACGAGGGGTCTCTTGGCGGTGATACTGGCCGTAGTGCTGGTATTGCCGGCTGCAGCATTTGCCATGCTGCCCGAGGCCAACGCCAGGTCCAGCACCGGTATGGACGGACCGGAAGCGACAAAGATAGTCGATCACGACACCAGCAACCATTGGAAGTTCTGGGCGGGCGGCTATGACGGCAGCAAGGTCACGACGCAAAACGTCGGCCGAATTTGGACGGATAAGACGGTCCAAGCAATCGATGACGGGAAATCGGACTTTTTGACTACGCTTTCGGCGATGTCTTCGACATCCGATACGACGTCGCTGGTTTCCAAGCCGCTCGACATCGTGATGGTGCTCGATGCCTCTGGCTCAATGGATGATCCTATGGGTGGTAAAGGGTCCCCTAAGCGTATCGTTGCGCTCAAGAATGCTGCCAACCACTTTATCGACACCATTGCCGAGCAAAACAAGAACGTTAAGGACGCGAGCAAGCAGCACCAGGTTGCCATCGTAAAGTTTGCGGGTAAGAAGAGCGATAAGGTCGGTAATGATACATACCGCTCCGACCGCAACACCTACAACTACTCGCAGACGATGCAGAAGTTGACGGCGTGCTCGGGTGATGGCGCAATGAGCCTCAAGAACACGGTTAATTCAATCGAGCCTGCTGGCTCTACTCGTGCCGACTATGGCATGGACCTGGCCAAGGGCATCGCTGGTCGTGAAGACGCCCAGAAGATCGTTGTGTTCTTCACCGATGGCTCTCCTACGAGTTCTAATGGTTTTGAGGCCGAGGTTGCTAAGGATGCCATCAATATCGCCAAGACCATAAAGAGTGGCGGGGCGACCATTTATACCATCGGTATCTTCAACGGTGCGAAGCCGGGCGACGATCCAACAAGCAGCCGCACGAGCAACGAGAATAAATTCATGCATGCCGCGTCGAGTAACTATCCGGATGCCACATCGTCCGTAAGCCATGGCTTTTTTGGAACTGAGGAGTGGAATGTCAATTTCGGCAACCCCGTTGCCGGTGCTAGCTACTACAAGTCGGCGACCAACGCCGCTGAGCTTGATCAGGTCTTTAAGGACATCTCGAGTGCCATTACGTCGGGCAAGGGTTTCCCGACCAAGGTCGAGGGCAACAATCCCAACGGTTCCGGCTACATCACATTCGAGGACGAGCTGGGCGCCTTTATGCAGGTCGATAGCTTTACCGGTGCCGAGTACAACGGCAAGACCTATGGCGCCGCCACCAAGTCGACCGATGGCAATATCGATACCTATACGTTTGATGGCGAGCTCGCCCATCTCGTAATTACGGTTGATCGCGCGGACGAGAAAAACTCTCGGCGCGGCGACATCGTGACGGTCAAGATTCCCGCATCGCTCATTCCGCTGCGCCGCTTTACCGTTGACGAGTCGGCGGGCACGTTCGTGGTTGACTCCACGGATGCCATCTCGCCTATCCGCGTTGCATATGCATCGAGTGTAAAGGCTATTGCACGCAAAAACCTGTTTACTCCCAATAACGTACCGGGACTGCAGGATTACATCAATGAGCACAAGGACGCCGATTCCAATACCGTTAGCTTCTACGCCAACAAGTGGACCGGCGACGATGCGGGTGATACGGTCGCGAGCTTTGAGCCTGCTGCTACGAACAGCTACTACTACTTCCAAAAGCTAACGCCCGTCTATACGGACGCAGCTTGCACCAAGCTTGCAACGGAAAAGCCTTCGGGCTCTAAGACCTATTGGTACAAAGATGAGTTTATGGCGCAGAACTCGTCGGGTGCGCCGTACGATGATTCCGTTTCGATCCCGATTAAGGGAAGCGAGCTTGAAAGCTTTGAAGGCGCTTTAGTAAAGGATGGCGACCACTGGTCGATTAAGGCTGGTACTGCGCGCCTCGCCTTTATCAATCAGCTCCACACCACCAAGGAACGTGTGGGCGGAAACCCGACTGACACCGCACGCGACGTAATCAATCCCCAGTGGAACAACACGAAGGTTGTTTCCGGCGCGACGAAGGTCAATGTTTATCTGGGCAACAACGGCAAGATTAGCTTTACGCTCAATACCACGCCGACAACGTTGGCAACTGCCGACTTTGGCCTGACCAAGGTGCTCGAGGGTCGCGACTGGACGGATGAGGACAAGTTTGAGTTTGGCCTGACGTCTGAGAACAGTGCCCCGATGCCTGCGTCCAAGACTGCGACTGCGACCAAGGGCCATGCGGACATTAGCTTTGGCGAGATTGCCTATGACAAGCCGGGCACGTATGTCTACAAGGTTAGCGAGAAGTATGCCGGAACCACGGTCCATGGCATCGCCTACAGCAAGAACGTTGCAGAGTTCACCGTGACGGTGAAGCCCAACGCAAAGGGCGAGCTCGAGGCTTCCGTGAAGAAGACCTCGGGCGAGGCCGAGTTCAAGAACACCTATACCGCCAATCCCGCCGAGTCGAGCGTCACCGATCAGATTACAGTTACCAAGGTCCTGACCGGGCGCGACCTTACGGCCGGCGAGTTCAGCTTTGAGCTGCGCGAGGTTAAGGGCGAGGATTCTGAGCTTATCGAGACCGTTGTGAACGCTGTCGACGGTAAGGTGACGTTCAAGCCCATCAAGTACACCGAGATCGGCCAGCACACCTACACGCTGCACGAGGTTGAGGGCGACGCCGGTGGTATTGCCTACGACAACACGGTCTACACCATCGTGACGACCATTGCCGACAACGGCAAGGGCCAGCTGGTGGCTACGCATGAGCTGGAGGGCGCCGAGGACGTTAAGAGCATCGAGTTCAAGAACGCTTACAATCTGACCCCCAAGAGCTTCAGCGTCACCGATAAGATCGCCGCGACCAAGTCCCTGACCGGGCGCGCGCTTGCGGCCGGCGAGTTCTCCTTCGAGCTCGTCGAGGGCGACAGTGTCGTCGCCACCGGCACCAACGACGCCAGCGGCAACATCACGATGAGCGCCGTGAAGTACACCGAGGCCGGCAAGCACACCTACACGCTGCGCGAGGTCAAGGGCGGAACCACCAGCAAGGGTATCACCTACAGTGACGCCAAGTACACTATCGAGACCACCATCACGGACAACGGCGACGGCACCCTCAAGGCCGAGCATGTCCTGAAGGGCACCGAGCCCGCCGAGTTCAAGAACTCCTACAGTGTGACCCCGATCGACGCAGAGCTCGACTTTGACCTGAGCAAGGCCATCGACGGCCGCGACTGGACGGATGCAGACAAGTTCAGTTTTACCATCACGGCCCCCGAGGGCGCCCCGCTGCCCGATCCCGCAACCGTAACCGTGAACAAGAAGGACGCGAAGGATGGCGTCGCCGCCATCAAGTTCGGAAAGATTCACTACACGGCTGCCGGAACCTATAAGTACGAGATCCGCGAGAACGCGGGCAACGCGGCGGGCATGACGTATGACTCTCATGTCGCGACCGCCGAGGTGGCTGTGACCGAGGACGGCGAGGGCAACCTGACCGCCAACGTCACCAAGAAGGAGAATGGACGCTTTACCAACAGGTACCACATTGAGCTCAACTACACCGCGGCCGGCGGCCTTAAGCTCAGCAAGACCCTCTCCGGACGTCCCATGACCGAGGGCCAGTTTACCTTTACCGTGACGCCCGCCGACGCGGCTTCTGCCAACGCGCTTGGCCTGCTGCCCGGAGCCAACAACTTCAAGTCCCCTGCGACGGCAGAGGCAACGGTCGGCCTGATCGACATCCTGGCTGGCCATGAGGTCAAGTTTACGCAGGCTGACGCCGGCAAGACCTTCACGTACACCGTAGCCGAGAAGAATGATGGCAAGCCCGGTTACACCTACGACGACGCCGTGCGTACCGTGACGATCGCCGTCGCCGATGACGGTGCCGGTACGCTTACCGCCACGACGACCGTCTCCGGCGGTCCCGAGGGTACGCATACGACGGTCCACAAGAGCGGTGAGAACAAGGTCGAGAGTGCCCTGGTTCCGTTCCACAACAGCTACAGCGCTACGACCAATACGCCTGGTGGTACCGCTGCTCAGGTTGTCGCCACCAAGACCCTGACCGGTCGTCCGATGGCCGACGGCGAGTTCTGGTTCGGCATTGCCTATCAGGGCGAGCTTGTGGGCTACGAAAACCTCAAGCCTAATATCGGCGGGCATGTGAGCTTTGATGCGCTGCACTACGACACCGAGATGCTTGCCAATCTTGAGGCGGCTGGGCTTGCCCATCGTACCGACAAGGACGGTAAGCTCGCTTGGACCATTAACTACACGGCCTACGAAGATTTATTCGGGCTGCCGAATGGCGTTTCCGCTACAACGTGGAGCTTTGGCTTTAAGGTTATCGTTGTCGACAACGGTGACGGTACCCTGACGGCAACGGTCGACTACGGTGGCGTCGAGCCCTTGTTCGAAAACGTCTACGGCGCCGAGGCCGTGGATGCCGCACTCATCGGCACCAAGAAGCTCCAGGCAGCCGAGGGCCTGGCCCCGGCCGACATCGCGGGTAAGTTTACCTTTACCGTGACCGCTGACGAGGCGGGTGCCCCGATGCCCGAGCGCACGACCGCAACCAACGACGCGGCCGGCAACGTGGACTTTGGCAAGATCCACTTTACGCTCGAGGACCTCAACCGCGCCCTGGGCGTGACGGACGATGCGACCGATAAGGCCGAGGCAGACGAAGCTGACGAGGCTGAGGCCGACGAGGCAGAGGCTGAAGAGGCCGACGCCGACGCTGATGCCAACGCCGACGAGCCCAGCGACGAGTCCGAGCCCGCAGATCCCGCTGCCCCGCGCTCGCACACCTTTACCTACACGGTGGCCGAGTCCGGTAGCGCCCCTGGCGTGACCAACGACACCAACGCCACGCGCAAGGTTTCCTACACCGTGACCGATGACGGTGCCGGACATCTGATCGTCAAGCGCGACGGCGGCGACGGTGCGGCCTTTACGTTCACCAACACGTACGGCGTGGCACCTACCGATTCTTCCGTGACCGATCAGGTCAAGACGGTTAAGCGTCTGACCGGCCGCGACCTTGCAGCTGGCGAGTTCACGTTTGAGCTGCTCGAGGACGGTGTGGTTGTCGCTAGCGGTACCAACGACGTCAACGGTAACGTTACGCTGAGCCCGATCCGCTACGAGGCACCCGGCACGCACACGTACATGCTGCGCGAGGCTTGCCCCAACGCGCTCGGCCTGTACAAGGGCGTCACCTATGACGGCACGACCTACACCGTCGTGACCACCGTCTCCGACAACGGCGACGGCACGCTGACCGCGACGCACAAGCTCGAGGGAACCACCGAGTCGGCTGGCTTTACCAACAAGTATCACGCCATGCCTACGCAGGTTTCCATCGGCGCGGTCAAGGTGCTCGAGGGACGCGAGCTCAAGAAGGACGAGTTTAGCTTTAAGCTCGTTGGCGAGGACATCGAGTCCACCGTCACCAACGATGCCGACGGCAAGATCAACTTCGACAAGTTCGAGTACGACGAGCCTGGTACGTACGTCTACACCATCAGCGAGGTCAAGGGCGACGAGGCCGGTATGACCTACGACAAGTCCGTCTTTACCGCGACCGTCAACGTGGCCGATGACGGCGAGGGTAACCTCAAGGCGAATGTCGCCTTTGCCAAGGGCGATAAGAGCGTCGAGGGTATCGTGTTCAACAACACGTACAAGAAGCCCGAGACGCCCGTGCCGACGCCCGATCCCGGCACGCCCAAGACCGTGACGAACATCGTCAAGACGGTCAAGGGTTTCCTGCCCACCACAGGCGACCAGCAGGCTGCCGCTCTGCTTATGGCATTTGTCATCGCCATGGCCGGTGTCGGTGCCCTGGTCTGGGGTATCCGTAAGCGTTAGGCACGCTGGTAGCGCCCGGGGCCAAAAGGCCCCGGGCGGCCGGCGGGGAGCCAGAAATGTAGCCCCCACCCCACCCCCAGCCGCCACGGAGGCATCTCCCTCCTCCGTGACGGCATTTTTGTGCGTGGGGGAGGTGGGTGCGCCACGAAATCGGCCCATCTACTACGTTTGGCCCCTTACCTCCAACCATGCCAAAAAACGCCAAAACATAACCGCAGGTAGAACGCCTGCGGTTATGCTCAAAACGAAGGTATGGTCAGGGGTGTCGAGTCAAACGTAGTAGATGGGCCGGTTTCGTGGCGCGCGGTTCCGGCTGATCCCTTGGGGGCGGAGGAAAACGGATCATTTTGGTCCCGTGAGGCTGGCGGAGGCACTCGTGCAGGGCCGCCCGAACAAAACTATGCCGGTTTACGGGGCTGAGTTACGAGTCTCCAACCATGCCGATATTCGTGAAAATAAAACCGCAGGTAGACGAGCCGTCATTTTGCAGAAAACGCGGGTATGGATGGGGGTCCTGAGTTTGGCCCCGTAAACCGGCATAGTTTTGAAATGGCCTTAAATCGGTAGCAGCCATTTTGCTATGCCGGAACGGTCGGTCTTCGGGCAACTACCCTCGCAGGTAGGCGATAGCGATCTGCGTGCGGTTGCGCAGGCCCATCTTTGCCAGGATTGAGCTGATGTGGTTGCGCACGGTGCCTTCGCCCATGTAGGCGGTGGCGGCGATCTCTTTGTTGTCGAGGCCGCGGGCGATGAGTTCGGCGACTTCGAACTCGCGGTCGGTCAGGCTGGCGAAGGCTGCGGGCCGGCGGGGCGTGCCCGCCTCGACGTCCGTTCCGTCAAAATCGATGTCCTCGATCGCCTTGCCCTCGAGCACGCGCTTGCCAGCCATGACCTGCGCCAACGCTGGTGGAATGGCGGCGACATCGGTTTTAATCAGGTAGCCGCGGGCGCCCAGTTTAAGCGCCGACACAATGTACTCGTCATCCGAGAATGTCGTCAAAAACACCACGCGTGCCGTGGGTTCGTGCTCAAGGATCTCGCGTGCCGCCGATAGGCCGTCGCGTTCCGGCATCTGAATGTCGAGCAGCGCGATATCGGGTGCGTGTTCGGCATAGAGCGAAACCGCGTCGTTGCCGTTGGCGCCGGTACCCACTACCTCGATCTGCGGCTGGGCGCCCAGGATAATCTTGAGCGAATCGACCACTAAGCGGTCGTCGTCGACAACGATGAGCCTCATCGGTCCTCATCTCCTTGCTGTTTGGGGACGGTGGCAAACACGCGCCAGCCGGGGGCGCCGGCGCGCAGGCCGGCGGTGAAGGTTCCGCCAAGCGCCTCGACGCGCTCGCGCATGGAGGCGAGCCCCATGCCTTCTACGACGTTGCTGCTGCTCGCCGGGGTCGCGTCCGCGCCATCATCGGTAACGATGAGCTGGTAAAACGACGGATGCTCCATGCATCGTACGGTGACGGTCTGGGCGCAAGCGTGGCGCATGGCGTTGGAAAGCGCCTCGCGCAGGACCGCCGCAAAACAGTTGGCGACGTTTGCGGGTGCATGCTCGGCCAAAACTTCAAGCTCAATCTGCGGGCCGCCGTCCGAGCGCGCGCCTTCAACAATGCGTTCGAGCTGCACGGAAAGGTCGACGGCGTTGTCGTTGAGCGCGTGGACGCTGGTGCGCACAAGCTGGAGCGCCTCGTCAACCGTGCGTTTGACGTCGGCGAAATCGGCGGCAACCCTGGGCTCGTCGGCGTGGACCACGCGTAGGGCTTCGGCCTGCAGTGAGGCGCGCGTGAGCTGGTGCCCGACGTTATCGTGGATCTCGCGCGCGATGCGGGCGCGTTCGGCGAGCGTCGCGAGCTCGACTTCGTAGTCCTGGCGGTCGGCAAGGTCACGGTTGCGCGCTTCGAGCGCGAGGGCTCGTTCTTGCAGCTCGTCGCGGGTACGGCGCATGCGCTGCTGTTCGCGCTCCAACTGGGCGGTACGTAGCGATAGCAAGGTGGCGGCAACCGAAAGGATAGCGGTCAGCAGGAGCGTTCGGGTGGTGAGCGCGCCGCCGCGAAGGTCCGCGGCAAGCGCGCAGACAAACACGGCGCCAATCGCCAGCGCGGGCCAGATGCGTTCACGGCGCACGCGTCGCGCGATGTCATAGAGGGCGAGAGGCGCAAACGGCACAAACGTCGGCACGAAGACAGCCGCGATGATGTAAGCGTAACTTGCGGTCTCGCTCGCACGGCGGGCGCGGTTTCCCTGTGCGACCTCGGCCAGCGAGGTGGCAATAACGCCAAGGCAAAACGCCGCGACCAGGCGAGCGTCCACAGCAAGACCCATGGCGGCCGCAATACAGCACGCCAGCACGATCGATTTGTCGAAAAGCCTGTTCATACGGGTATTGTACGCGAAGCTGCGCGTGGTGGAGGGGGCCGCCTGCGCAACCGTGACATTCCTCCCGCGCGGCAAAGCGGGGGCGTCGGCGGGCCGCGCGACCGAGCCCCCGCACTCGTGACAAAGCTCACTGGTGCGCGCCGTCCGCTCCTGCGATGATGCAATCGTACCGGGCCGCAATCAACGGAAGGACCGACTCATGACAGACATCGTCCACGTCGAAAACCTCGTCAAGCGCTACGACGATCTTATCGCGCTCGACCACTTTAACCTGAGCATCGCCCCCGGCGAGATCTTTGGTCTGCTGGGCCCCAACGGCTCGGGCAAGACCACGTCCATCAACTGCATTCTGCAGCTGCTCGCCTACGACAAAGGCGCCATCGAGCTGTTCGGCGAGCCCATGACGCCCGCCCGCTACGACCTCAAGCGCCGCATCGGCGTGGTGCCGCAGCAGGTGGCGGTGTTTGACGAGCTTACGGTGCGCGAGAACATCGACTATTTCTGCAGCCTTTACGTCAACGACCGCAAGCGCCGCCGCGCGCTGGTGGACGAGGCGATCGACTTTGTCGGGCTGGGCGACTTTACCAAGTTTCGCCCCGGCAAGCTCTCGGGCGGCCTGGCGCGTCGCCTCAACATCGCCTGCGGTATCGCGCACGAGCCCGAGCTCATCTTTTTTGACGAGCCCACGGTGGCGGTCGACCCGCAGAGCCGCAACGCCATCCTGGAGGGCATCTGCCGCCTGCGCGACGAGGGCGCCACGGTGGTGTATACCAGCCATTACATGGAGGAAGTCGAGCAGATTTGCAGCCGCATCATGATCATGGACGGCGGCCGCGTGCTGGCGCAGGGCACCAACGACGAACTCAAGCGCATGATTCAGATGGGCGAGCGCGTGACCGTCGAGGTCGGCGCCGTCGAGACCGCCACGGTTGAGCGCCTGCGCGCCCTCGAGCATGTGCTTTCGGTTGGGCTGTCGGGCGGCGAGCTCGTCTGCACCTGCGAAGCGAGCCCGCACAATCTGGTCGACATCCTCGATACGCTGCGCGCCGCCGACGTGGCGCTCGGCCGCGTGTGGAGCGAGCCGCCGACTCTCAACGACGTGTTCCTCGAGATCACCGGCCGCGAGCTGCGCGACTAGGGGGCAGCCATGTTCAACACCATCATCACCACGGTCAAGACGCTGCTGCGCCGGCCGAGCACGTGGGTTTGGGGCGCGATCTTTCCCGTCGCGCTTTCCACGATGTTCATGTTTATGTTTGCGAACCTCAGCTCCGACGGCACGGTCGACCCGGTGCCGGTGGCCGTCGTGGCGGATGAGGCTTGGGACGCCTCGACCTTTAAGGACGTGGCGACGTCGCTTGCCAAGGGAGGCGACGACCAGCTGCTCGAGATCCACGAGTGCGAAGACTTGGCTGCCGCGCGCAAAGCGCTCAAGTCCGGCGAGGTCGCGGGCATCTACACGGTCGACGACGCGGGCACGCCCAAGCTCACGCTGCTTTCGAGCTATGACAACTCGCGCGCCTCGTCGGTGCTCACCGACCGCAGCATTCTGGAGACGGTGGCAAGCTCGTATACGCAAAATGCCGAGCTCATGTCCCAGATTGCCCAGGACAACCCGGCGGCGCTCGCCGACCCGGAGGCGGTTGCGCGCGCCCTGTCGCTCGAGGGCGGCACCCGCCGCGTTAGCCTGACGCGCACCACGCCCGATGGCACGGTCATCTACTACTACGCGCTCTTTGGCCTGGTTGCGATGATGTCTGCCGAGTTTGCTGCCTTGAGCGTCGTCGATTTGCAGCCCAATCTGTCGGGCCTTGGCGCGCGCCGCTGCGTGGGCGGCCTTTCCAAGACGGCGTCGCTGGCCGGCATCTTTGTCGGCTCGTGGCTGGTCTCCTTCGCCTCGATGACGATCGCGATTGGCTATGTGCGCCTGGTCGTGGGCGTCGACTTTGGCGGGCGCGAGGGACTGTGTCTGGTGGGCGGCGCCGCTTCCGCGCTTGCCGCCACGGGCCTGGGGCTCTTTGTGGGCACGCTTCCCGTTAAGGGCGGCAAGGCGTCCAAGTCCGGCATCCTTACGGGCTTTGCTACCACGTGCGCCCTGTTCGCCGGCCTCTACGGCGAGCCGGCGATGGCGCTTGCCGACGACGTCGCCCGCGCCTGCCCTGCCGAGTGCTGGCTCAACCCCGTCAAGCTTATCTGCGACATGTTCAACCGCCTGTATTTCTTTGAGGACCTGGGCCCCTTTGCCGTTCGCGCCGGCGCACTGGTCCTTATGGCGCTGCTGTTCGTTGCCGCCGCCACGCTGATCTTTGGAAGGAGCCGCTATGAGCACCTTTAAGACCGCGCTTCGCATGGCGCTGGCGCACCCGTTCTACCTGCTCATCTATACGGTGTTCATCTCGCTCATGGGCGTATTCATCGCGGCATCGGTGAGCTGGAACTCGTCGCAGCTCACCGAGTACAAGCCCTACGATGCCAATGTGATTGTGGTCGACCGCGACGACAGCGACCTTTCGCGTGCGCTTACCAAGCATCTGGGTTCGCGCTTTGAGCTGGTCACGGGCGTCGGCGACGACACCTACGACCTTGCGGACGCGCTCTCCAAGAGCAACAGCGCCAAGGGCAGCGCCGACTGCGTGTTCTTTATCCCGGAGGGGTTTGAGGGCGACCTCGTTGCGGCCGCTCGCGCGGGGGAGTCCCTGCCCAAACTCGACGTGACGTACGGCTCCGGCACCATGGCGGCGGCGCTTTCGTCTGCCGAGGCCTCGCGCTGGATCTCGCTCGCGGGCGCTGCGGCGGCACTTGAGCCCACTGCCTCCAACGGTGACGTCGCCAAGGCGGCCGAGCATGCGGCCGCGAAGCGTGCGGAGGTCGAGATCGATCAGGTCAAGGTCGACTCGACGGCCGCCGCCACGCTCGAGTCGTATTTCAACTTTGGTGCGTACGCGATTATCTCGTCGGTCATCGTGTCGGTGGGTCTGGTGTTCTCGGGCATGAACGAGCCCGAGCGCGTGCGTCGTATGGATGCCGGTCCAATCTCCGAGCGCCGGCGCTCGCTTGCCGTGTTTGCGGCCGCCGCCGTGATCACCGTCTGCATCTGGTTTGTGTCGAGCATGATGGGCGTCGTGGGCTTTGCCGGTGCGGTCGCCGAGGTCGGCGCGGGCCGTGTGTGCTTGGCGCTGGCAGCGACGTTTGCCCTGGCGTGCACGCCGCTGGCCGTTGGCTTTGCGCTGTCGAGCCTGGGTGCGCGCGAGGAGCTGCTCAACGGTGTGGGCAACCTGCTCGGCATGCTCATGACGTTTTTGGGCGGCGCCTGGATGCCGCTGTCGCTGATGGGCCCGGCCGTGCAGACGGTGGCGCACTTTGTGCCGACATATTGGGTGAACGACGCGATCGGCAAGGCGCTCGCCTCGGATTTGACGTCCGCCGTGCTGGGCGACATCGCCTGCGACCTGGGCGTCACGGCACTCTTCGCCGTGGCCATCGCCGCCGCGGGCCTCGCCCTCGCACGCGCCAAATCCCGCGCCTAGTCTGAAATAAAGTCCAGACCTCGCTCCAAAATAGTTCGCCAAGGTTTACTATTACGCTCATAAAGTAGTACGAGGCTAACAATGGGGGATACCATGGAAGCGCAGGAAGCCTACGTCCAGGTTAAGGATCTCAAAAAGCACTACGGCGATGGAGATGCATGCCTAACGGTGCTCGACGGCATCGACACGTCCATCAACCGCGGAGAGATTTGCGTCATGTTGGGGCCCTCGGGCTCGGGCAAGTCGACGTTTCTTAACCTGATCGGCGGCCTGGAGGATGCCGACGCTGGCTCTATTTTGGTGGACGGCTGCGACCTCACGGTGCTCAAACCTACCGACCTGGGCGAGTATCGCCGCCGTGAGCTGGGCTTTGTCTTCCAGTTCTACAACCTGGTGCCCGATCTCACCATCAAGGAAAACATCGAGGTCACGGCACACCTGTCCAAAAAGCCGCTCAACATCGATGACCTGCTGCGTTCGCTGGGTCTCTACGAGCACCGCAACAAGTTCCCGCGCCAGGTTTCGGGCGGCCAGCAGCAGCGCTGCGCCATCGGCCGTGCGCTCGTCAAAAACCCGGGCCTGCTGCTGTGCGACGAGCCCACCGGTGCGCTCGACTATAAGACGTCCAAGGAAATCTTGCAGCTCATGGAGGATGTCAACCGCACCTACGGCTGCACCATCATCATCGTCACGCACAACGCCGCCATCGCCCGCATGGCCAACCGCGTGCTGCGCCTGCGCGACGGACGCATCGTCGAGGATGAGCTCAACGAGTCGCCCGTTGCGGCCGCCGAGCTCGATTGGTAGGCGGCGCCATGACACCTCTCGCAAAACGTCTCCCGCGCGAGCTGCGCCGCAATATCGGCAAGTACCTGGGCATCTTTTTGCTTATGTGCGGAAGCATCGCTCTCACCTCGGGCTTTTTGCTCGCGGCGCATTCCATCGGTTGCCTTATCGACGACATGCGCGATGCGTACACGATTGAGGACGGCCGCGTGACCACCTCCTTCGAGGCCACCAAAGACGAGCTCAAGGCCGCCGAGGACGCGGCCGACGACGTCGGCGGCGTCACGCTCTACAAGAATTTCTCCATCGACGCCATCATCAAAAAGACCGCCGGCGACGACGGCACCAAGCGCACGCTGCGCACCTATGCGCACCGCACCAAGGTCGATATCGCGTCCTACTGTGAGGGCAAGGAGCCCAAGACGGACGATGAGGTAGCCATCGACCGTGTCTTCGCCACCAACAACGACCTCGCCGTGGGCGATAAGGTTGAGCTTGAGGGTCGCGCCTACATCATCTGCGGCATCATGACCCAGCCCGATAGCCAGGCGCTGTTCCTCAACAATTCGGACTTTACGGTGAACACCATCACGTACGGCGTGGCCGAGGTCACCGATGGCGGCTTTGCCGCGCTCGAAGATGCCGGCGGCGCACCCGCCTACACCTACTCCTTCACCTTTACCGATCGCGACCTCCCCACCGCGGACCGCATCGACGCCGAGCAAGATATGGTCGAGGCACTGACCGACGCTGATGCGCGCGTGGACGATCTGATCGACGCCGATTCCAATCAGGGCATTGGCTATGCGCGCGATGACGTGGACGGCGACTCTATGATGTGGATGACGCTGCTCGACATCATCATCGTGATCATGGCGTTCGTCTTTGTGGTCCTTACCGACGCCACCATCGAGGAGGAGAGCGCCATCATCGGCACGCTGCTCGCCAGCGGCTATCGTCGACGCGAGATCGTGCTGCACTACCTTGCGCTTCCCGCTATCGTGGGCGTGGTCGCGGCGCTTTTGGGCACTGCGCTCGGCGTTGTGTTCTTTACCGAGCCCATGCGCAGTCTCTATTACGGTTCGTACAGCCTGCCGCCCTTCCAGGTGTACTGGAGCTGGGAGATCTTTGTGAAGTGCGCCGTGGTTCCCGCCGCCGCGCTCATCCTCATCACGCTGGTGGGCCTGCTTCGCAAGATGGGCAAGACGCCGTTGCAGTTCCTCCGTCACGAGGCGGGCGGCAAGTCGGGCACCAAGCGCGGCCTGCAGCTGCCGGAGCGCATGGGCTTTGTCTCGCGCTTCCGCCTGCGCATCTTCCTGCGTAATCTGGGCAACTTCGCCACGCTTTTCGTGGGCATTGCGTTTGCCTCGCTGCTACTGCTCTTTGGCCTGGCGATTCTGCCCACGATGACGCACTATGCGGACAGCCTCGAGACAAGCCTGGTCGCCGAGCACCAGTACACGCTCAAGGCCCCGCTGGAACTCGAGGGCACCGCCGAGGAGCGCGAGCAGTGGTCGGCACTCGAGCGTTTGCAGTCGGTTGACGGCGCACTGCTTTCTGCCGCTCAGGATGCCGATGACGAGCTTGACGACGCGGCCGATGCAGCGCAGGCAGCAGCCGATGCCGCGACCAGCGCTCCGTCTGCCGAGAGCCTGGCCGCGGCGCAGGACGCGCTCGCCAAGGTCCAGGACAAGAAGGATGCGCTTTATGCGCGCCTCGATGACCTTGCCGATGCCCTCGGCTGCGACCGCGACGAGGCTATCGACCTGATCGACAAGGCCTCTAAGATCGACACTGACAACGATGATATCCACCCGGTCAATACGACCGACAACGGCGCGGGCGCAATCGCGCAGGCCGAGAAATATGCCGTTTACCAGCTGCAATACGACCGCGGCGATGGTAATGGGCAGGAGACGATTTCCGTCTACGGCATCTCGCCCAACTCGCGCTATTGGAAAGATCTCAACGTCGGCGATGGGCGCGTTGTCTTTGGCGGTGGCTTGCTCGACAAGTTTGGCTGGAGCGAGGGGCAGAAGGTCACGCTCGGCGACAAGTGCGAGGGCAAGGACTATTCGCTGGAGTACACGGGCAAGGACGCCACCTGGGGCTCAAAGTCGGACATGAATATCTATATGAGCATCGACGACTTTAACGAGCTGTTCGGCAATGACGCCACCTACTTTAACGGCTATGTGAGCGACGAGAAGCTCGACCTCGATGCTCGTTACTTTGCCGGCGACACCACGCCCGACGACATGCGGACCGTGGGCGACCAGTTCATCGGCATGATGAGCAAAATGATCGGCATGATGGTTGGCCTCGCGGTGTTTATCTTCCTGCTGTTTATGTACCTGCTGACCAAGGCGGTGATCGACCGCAGCGCTCGTTCGATCAGCTACATGAAAGTCTTTGGCTATCGCGACAGCGAGATCTCGCATCTGTACATCCGCTCGATCACGCTGTGCGTGGCGGCGTCGCTCGTGCTGAGCCTGCCGGTCATTATTGGCTCGCTCACGGTCATCTTCCGCTCGATGCTGCTCGCCTACAACGGCAATATCGAGATCTACGTGCCCGCTTGGTCCATGGCGGCGTGCGTGGGCATTGGCTTTGTGACCTACCTGGTCGTGGCGTTGCTGCACATGCGTTCCATCAAACGTGTGGGCCTGGCCGAAGCTCTCAAGGTGCAGGAGTAGCCCCTTATTAGTCGTTGGGGACGTTCTTAAACGACTAGTCGTTGGGGACAGTCTTTGCCGATTCGCCGGCTCGCCGGCCGGACTGGCAAGGACTGTCCCTGGCGGCACTCATTTAAGTCTGTCCCCAATGAGTGGCCGTGCTTGACTTCGACCCTACTTCAACGGGTACCATCCCCTTATGTCTGTAACGCCATATAGACCGAGGGGATAATCTATGACCGCAACTGCACCCGCTGCACCGGCGAAGGTGTACTTCACCAACCTGCGCACGCATGCTCGCGAGAGCCAGCTCGACAAGCTCAAGCGCCTCATCCGTCACGCCGGTATCGAGCAGATCGACTTTGAGAACAAGTTCGTCGCCATCAAGATTCACTTTGGCGAGCTGGGCAACCTGAGCTTTTTGCGCCCCAACTACGCCCGCGCCGTCGCGGATGTCGTCAAGGAGCTGGGCGGCAAGCCCTTCCTCACCGACTGCAACACGCTCTACGTCGGTAGCCGCAAAAATGCGCTCGAGCACATCGACACCGCCTACCAGAACGGCTTTACCCCGTATGCCACGGGCTGTCAGATCATCATCGCCGACGGCCTCAAGGGCACCGACGAGGCGCTCGTCCCGGTCGAGGGTGGCGAGTACGTGCGCGAGGCCAAGATCGGTCAGGCGCTCATGGATGCCGATATCGTGATCAGCCTCACCCACTTTAAGGGCCATGAGCAGGCCGGCTTTGGCGGCGCCATGAAGAACCTGGGTATGGGAGGCGGCAGCCGTGCCGGCAAGATGGAGCAGCATGCCGCCGGCAAGCCGAACGTCTCGACCGAGCACTGCGTTGGCTGCCGTGCCTGCGAAAAGATCTGCGCGCACAACGCTGTCTCGTTCGACGGCACCCGCGAGCGCGAGCTTGCCAGCGGCGCTACTCGCACGGTGCACGTGGCCGCTATCGACCACGATCGCTGCGTGGGCTGCGGACGCTGCATTGCGGCATGCAACCAGGACTGCATCAAGCCCGGCTATGATGCCGCGGCCGACGTGCTCAACTGCAAGATCGCCGAGTACACCAAGGCCGTCGTCGACGGCCGCCCGAGCTTCCACATTTCGCTGGCTATGGATATCAGCCCCAACTGCGATTGCCATCCCGAAAACGACACACCTATCGTCAACGATATCGGCATGTTCGCGAGCTTCGACCCGGTCGCCATCGACCAGGCCTGCGCCGATGCCGTCATGGCGTCCGAGCCGCTGCCCAACACCGAGCTCACCGATAGCGCGGCCAAGATGGAGCATAACCACGAGCATCTGGAGGGCGAGCAGGCGCACGACCCCTTCTGCATTACGCATCCCGACACCGACTGGCGCGTGTGCATCGCGCATGCCGAGAAGATCGGCTTGGGCACGAGCGAGTACGAGCTCATCGAGGTCAAGTAGCGTCTAGCTATTGGACAAATCAAGCGCTTTTGTAGCGCAGCGTTAGCAAAAGCCGCCCGTGAGCACAGTGCCCACGGGCGGCTTTTCGGAAGTGCTAGGGGGTCAGATAGACCAGTAAACCGTACTATTATCCTAAAAATACTCGTCGAGGAAGTTGTCGACCGTGTTCCAGTAGAGTTCGGGGTCGACCTGCGCGCTCTTGGCGTGGGTGGCGCCATGGATGGTGAGCTTTTGCTTGACCTTGCTGGCGCACGCCTCGTAGTTTTGGTCGAGCATGTCGTACGGCACAAAGGTGTCCTGGTCGCCGTGGATAAACAGCATGGGAACCGTCGCGTGTTTGAGTTGCTCCACACTGCTCGCCCTATGAAAGTCGTAGCCCGCGCGCACGTTGCATACCAAGTTTGCTACATCGAGCAAGGGAAAGCTGGGCAGGCCGAACACGTCCTTGAGCTGCAGAGAAAACTCGTCCCAAACACTCGTATAACCGCAGTCCTCGATAATGCATTTCACGTTTGCAGGCAGAGATTCCCCCGCGACGTTCATGGCGGTTGCCGCACCCATCGACTCGCCAAAGACCAGGATGCGCGCCTCGGGGTCAGCCTGAACGATCCGCCCAATCCATGCAACGACATCTAGCCGCTCGGGCCAGCCCATGCCGATATAGTCGCCGCCGGAGCGCTCGTGGGCGCGGGCGGCGGGTGCGAGTACGTTCATGCCGCGGTCGTGGAATCGCTTGACGTATCGGGCCATACCGATGGGCTCGTTGGTATATCCATGCAGGCAGACGGCGTAGTCGTGCGTGCTCTCCGAAGCAGCAAAATACCAAGCGGCAAGCTCGGTTCCGTCATCTGCGGTGAGGCTGCTGCTCTCGCGATTCTCTTTAAACCACGCCCGCGCCTCGGTGTCCTCGGCATCCGGCTGCTCACCTTCTTTGTCGTTCTTGCTATCCTGCATCATCTTCATGGTGTACGGCGCTTGGGGGTTCAGGGCAAAGTCAAACAAAAAGTTGCCGGCAAATCCGAGCAGCGCAACGACAACCACCAGTGCAACGATGCCGGCTATCTTGAGCTTTCGATGGGAACGTGCGTTTTGAGCCATGCAATATTCTCCTATAAGATGTTAATACATCAACATTTAATGCAAGCGCATTATGGACGTTCGCCGTTGATGCGTCAACAAGCAAAGAATGGGTAAACAAAGGGTCACGTATGGTGCAAATTTCGCACGCACCCAGACGCTTTGATATAGTGTTGAGAACTCTTTACGTTGGAGGATGTAACCGGCATGTCCGATTCGAGCGACAGTTCTAAGCCGCGACCCAAGACCGCGACCGTTCCACACTACACGGTGGGCGAGGAGATCATGAACTCCGTCACCCATGGTGTCGGCTGCCTGCTGGGTATCGCCGGCCTGGTGCTCCTGATCGTATTCGCTGCTCTGCGCGGCGGAGGCCCGGCCCACATGGCTGCGGCAATTGTCTATGGCGTCAGTATCATCCTCGAATACCTTGCCTCCACGCTCTACCACGCGATTCAGCCCGCTCGCGCCAAGCGCGTGTTCCGCATCATCGACCACAGCTGCATCTACCTGCTCATAGCCGGCAGCTATACGCCGTTTTGCCTCATCACGCTCGCAAACGACGGCGGCCCTGCGCTGTTCTTTGCCGTATGGGCCATCGCCATTATCGGCATCGCCCTCGAGTGCTTTATGCGCGAGCGTCAACCGCACTGGGTAAGCGGCCTGGTCTACCTGCTGATGGGCTGGCTCGTTGTCTTTAAGCTGCCCGAGCTCGTGGCGCTGCTGAACCCCGTCGCGCTTGCCCTGCTCGCCGTCGGCGGCGTGTGCTATACCGTGGGCGTGCCGTTCTATATCGCCAAAAACGTGCGCTATCTGCACAGTGTGTTTCACTTGTGGGTGCTCGCCGGCAGTATCTTCCAGTTCATGGCGGTGATCCTCTTCGTAATCTAGCGACCACGCCTGCGCGCCCGCGTCCTTGTTTGGGCGCCGGTGCAATTGCCGTATCCGCCGTCAACGTTTTAATCCGACGTCCCGAATCTTGGAGGTTCGAGAAACTCCCGATGGACATAACCATCTCCCTTATCACCACCCTCGTTTTGACCCTCATCAACGGCTACTTCTCTATGTCCGAGATGGCGCTCACCACGGCCAAGCGCGCCGTGCTGGAGCACGAGGCCGAGGAAGGCGACAAACGCGCCGAGCGTGCCATTAAGCTGGCTGCCGACTCCGACCAGCTGCTCGCCACCATCCAGGTTGCCATTACGCTCGTGGGCTTCGCCTCGTCCGCCGTCGCCTCGACGAGTCTGTCCGACCCGCTCGCCACGTGGCTCATGAGCTTTGGCATCGCGCCGCTCTCCGCCATCGCGCGCGGCCTGGCGCCGGTCATCATCACCGTCGCGGTCGCCTTCGTATCCATCGTGATCGGCGAGCTCGTCCCCAAGCGCATCGGCCTGGCCAATGCCGAGGGCGTGTCCAAGCAGGTCGTGGGCCCGCTTTCCGTGTTCCAGAAGATCGCCCGTCCGCTCGTGTGGCTGACTGGCGCTTGCTCCGATGGCCTGGCCCGCATCCTGCGCATCAAGAGTGCCGACGACCGCCAGAACGTCTCGGAAGAAGAGATCAAGTACATGGTCTCGGAGCAGGACGACCTGCTCGACGAGGAAAAGCGCATGATCCACGAGATCTTCGACCTGGGCGACACCGTTGCCCGCGAGGTCATGGTGCCGCGCGTGGACACCACCATGTGCGAGGACGACGAGACGGTCGCCGACGTGCTGTCCACCATGCGCCAGACCGGCTTTAGCCGCATCCCCGTCTATCACGAGGATCCCGACAACGTCGCCGGCATTGCGCACATCAAGGACCTGATTCAGCCCGCGCTCGACGGCAAGGGCGACCAGCCCATCGCCGGTTTTTTGCGCGACGCCACCTTTGTGCCCGACACTAAGGACATCCTGCCGCTGCTGTCCGAGATGCAGACCTCTCACGACCAGATCGTGGTGGTCGTGGACGAGTACGGCGGTACGGCCGGCATTATCACCATCGAGGACATCGTCGAGGAGATCGTCGGCGAGATCGAGGACGAGTTCGACCCCGACAACAAGTATCTCACGCGCCTTTCGCGCCGCGAGTGGCTCGTTGATGGGCGTTTTTCGTGCGATGACGCGATTGAGCTTGGTTGGCCGCTCGAGGAAAGCGATGATTATGAGACCATCGCCGGCTGGATTTTGGAGCTTTGCGACTCGGTGCCCGACATCGGAGAGGTGTTTGAGGTTGCAGGGTACAAGTTCAAGGTGCAGTCGATGCGTGGCCAGCGCATCTCGCTCATCCGCGTGATCGCTCCGGCCGAAACCGATAAGAAGGATTCCGAGTCTTCGGCAGAGAAGCCGGCGACGTCGGGTGCGGGCTCTGTGGATCCGCACGATGGCGACGAGTAGGGCAAGGAAGAGTAGGGGAGAGTTATGGCAGGCCTGTTCAACATCCTTAAGGTCACCGTCAGCGAGGACAAGATCTGCGCGCATGTGCTGGTGAACCCCGGCATGCCGCTCATGACCTCGGAGGATATCGAGGCCACGGCGCGCGTGTATTACCTGGTGCCGGCGATTGCCAAGCACCTGTGCCTGGGTGATTCCGGTCGCGAGTTCCAGGACTGCATGGGCCAGACCGAGCTTTGCCATCTGCTTGAGCATGTGACGGTCGAGCTCATGAACGAGACCGGTCTTGCCGGCAGCATTTCGTGCGGCCGCACGCGCGTAAGCGAGCACGACGAGCGCGTCTTTGAGGTTGAGCTTTCGTGCCCCGACGACGCGCTGGCCATCGGTGCGCTGTCGTCGGCAACCTTTATGATGGACTGGGCGTACCTGCACGCCGACCAGCCTGCCCCCGACGTGGAGGGCACGGTCGCGGGCCTGCGCAACCTGGTACTGGGCATGCGCGCCGAGGCCGAGGGCAAGGATCCTCACGAGGCCGTCGCCGCTGCGAACGGCGAAGATGCTGCCGAGGACGAGGGCGCTGACGAGGGCGATGTGCCGGTCGACGCCGAGCCCGTTGCCGATGCGACCGCCGAGCCCGTTCCCGCCGAGCCCCAGGGCGTCCCCAACTTTGACGACGAGCCCCAGGTGGCGATTGATACCGAGGGCGCGGTTGCCGAGAACCACGAGGCCTCCGCTGCCGTCTTTGGCGGTGCCGCGACGGTTCCGGCAGGACCTGCGCATGAGGGCGGCCTGCCGCTCGTGGACGGCGCCGGCGAGGACCCGGGTGCCACAGTAGCCATGCCGGCTATGCCTCAGGAGTAGGCCTACGCGTTTATCACCATCACGTACCTGCGCCTTTGCCGTACGCAGATGAGCGGAGCGGCAAGTGATGCGCTGCGGGTATAATGGACAGCATTCAAACGGTGGGCACCGACGTGCCCGCAGGAGAGGAATGATCATGGGTAAGACTTTCAGCTTTGTCTCCGGCGCACTTTTTGGTGCCGCTGCCGGCGCTATTGTCGGCGTTGCTCTGGCCCCGCGCTCGGGCGCCGAGACCCGCGCCATGGCTGCCGATATCGCCAACGACGCCTGGGACAATATGCGCGACACCTACGAGCACAGCGCCGAGGAGGCCCGTGCTGCGGTGAATGACTTTGGCCCGATGGTCGACGCCAAGACCGACGATCTGCGCGCCAAGGTCGACCTGGCCCGCGAGCGCATGGACCAGCTGCGCGAGCAGCTCAACGACGCCATTTCGGGCGGCAACGTGACGCCTGCCGCCGACGTCGTGGTCGAGAACGCCGTCGAGGCTGATACCGAGGCTGCGGAGCCCTCGACCGAGGCATAATGCGCGCCGGGGATTTTGTCGGTGCCAAGATCTATCGCAAGCCTACCGAGGACAAGCGCACCAAAAAGGACGGCACGCCGCGCAGCCCTAAAAAGCTCGGAAAGATTCACTTTCCGGTCTTTACCCCGGGCGGTACGCGCGTGGTCGGCTTTATGGTCCGCCAGTCCGATATCGCGGGCATGATCGAGCGCCCCGACCGATTCGTAGCGCTCGACGCCATTGGTGTCTACGAGGGCGCCATCGCGGTCGATGACGTCAAGGGCACCTACGATGCCGCCGCCGCCAAGCGCCTCGACATCAACCTGGACGATTGCATCATCTGGGTCGGTATGGACGTGCGCACGGAATCGGGCGACGTCGTGGGCTATTGCTCGGACGTGGAGTTCAAGCCACGCTCGGGCATCGTGCAGGCATTCTATGTGACCGCCGGTGCTGCTTCGAGTGTTTTGGTTGGTGACACGCAGGTGCCGCCGACGATGCTGCGCGGCTATGCGGACGGCGCGATGATTGTTTCGGACGAGGTCAAGTCGCTCGGGTATTCGGGCGGTGCGGCTGCCAAGGCCGCCGAGGCCAGCGTCGTGGTGGGCGACAAGGTCAAAAAGGGCGCCAAGGTGCTCGACGACAAGGGATCGGTTGCCGTGGACAAGGGCAGTCGCGCACTGGGCAAGCAGCTCGGCAAGACGCGCGGCATGTTCAAGGCCTTTAAGGACGAATACCAAAAGGCGAGCGGAGGCTCGTCAAAAGCTACAAAATAGCGACGTACCAAATGATGGGAGGCAAGCCGGAGACCTGTTGCTCCGGCTTGCTGTGTTTATGGGGGAGGGCACATGCGCCAAAACGGATCCAACTTAAACGGGCGTTCGGGTGCGCGTCCGACGGCGCGCCGCGACCTGGGGCAGCTGCCCAGCGGTCAGCGCAAGCGTCACCGTAAGCCCGGCGCGATGTATCTCAACCATAGCCGCGGCTTTAGCGATCGCAGCGCGCGCATCGGCAACAGCCGCACATCCCGTCGTTCGTCTCGCCTGCCCTATGCGCTCATCGCCGTGGGCTGTGCGCTCGTGCTGTTTATCGCTGCCGTCGTGGGCTACGTCAACCGCAGTGTGGACGTGGAGCTCAACGGCCAGAAGACCGCGGTGCGTGTGGGCTCTACGCTGCAGAATCTCATCGATGACCAGGAGTTGACTGACACCTACGACGCAGGCGACCTGCTGGCCGTCGATGACAGCGTGCTCAAGCGCCATGGGGGCGAAAAGCTGTCGGTGAAGGTCGACGGCAAGCGCGTGAAGCAGGGTAAATGGGATAGCCGCGAACTTGAGGGCGGCGAGAAGGTGACGGTCAAGGATGGCCGTAACACCTACGAAAAGCACGAGGTTCAGGCTACGGTTATCGAGCCCAAGCTCAAGGTCGAGGGTACGGGCGCTATCGAGTATGTGCAGACATGGGGTGTCCAGGGCCGCTCCGAGGTGTGGATTGGTGAGCAGTCGGGCAAGACGCAAGACCGCGGCGAGGTTGTGCCCGCCACCGATTGCGTTGTTGCGTGCGCCAGCGTGGCGCCCAAGGGCAACAAAAAGTACGTGGCGCTGACGTTTGACGAGGGTCCGAGCGGCGCTACCAAGCAGATCTTGCAGGTGCTCAAGGAAAAGGGCGTTACCGCGACGTTCTTCCTTTCGGGTGATGCGGCCGAGGCCTCGCCTGCCACGGCCAAGGCGATTGTCGATGCCGGGTGCGAGATCGGATCCAACAGCTACAGCGACGATTCGCTCAAGGGTCAGGACCGTGAGGCGGTACGCGAACAGATCACGAAAGGCACCGATGCGATTAAGTCGACGACCGGCGTGAAGACGATGCTGCTGCGTGCTCCCTACGCTGCCTTTGACGAGCAAAACTGGATTGATGCGATGGACCTGGTCTCCGCCGTAGTCTCGTGGAATATTGACTCGGGCGACTGGCTGCTCAACGGTGCCGACGAGCAAGTCTCGACGGTGCTCGATTCGGTGACGCCGGGCAATATCGTGCTGCTCACCGATAGAGACGAATGCGCCGAGCAGACACTCGAGGCGCTGCCGCAGATTATCGACGGCCTTGTCGCCGACGGCTACAAGATCGTGACGCTCAGCGACCTGGTCAAGACAGACACGTCGCTGAGCAAAAAGCTCACCTCGTTGACGAAGGTCGCCATGCCCAAGGACGCCGTGTTCCCCCAACTTGCCGAGGACGACGACACCACAGAGTAGTCATTGGGTAGTCGTTTAAGAACGTCCCCAACAGCTATGTCACGGATGCGTCAGCGTTTGGTATGCCTGCAATGTGCAGCGCATAAATTCGATGCCGCAGGGCGATGCTGATGCTATAGTTACTGCGGTTAATGAGGGTCAAGAGAAAGGTTACAGGTGAAATCCAAACCTCGACCATACAGTCGATGACCCCATGCAGGTGCTTTTTGCGCATGCACGGGGTGTGAGCGTCGAGCGGCGTGCCGCCCGCGCATGCGTATACATATCCAGAAGCCCCCGGACGCCGCACGCGCGGCCGCATCCGGAGGAATTATGATGGGGAGCACCATTGAATTATCTGAGTGAGATGCTCAAATTGCCGGTCTTGGACGTCGATGGCGAAAAGCTCGGCGTTGTGAACGATTTTGGCATTGCTACCGGCGAAGTTTTTCCGCACGTGACGTCGCTCGCGTTCCGCGGACCTGGCAAGACGCCGTTTATGATCAGCTGGCGCAAATGGGTCGACCGTATCGACGAGACGGGTGTACACCTTAAGACGTCGGCCACCGAAATCCGTTTTTCGTACCTGCAGCCGACCGAACTCTTGCTTGCCCGCGACGTGCTCAACAAGCAGATTGTCGACACGCAGGGCATGAAGGTCGTGCGCGTAAACGACATCAAGTTTTCCATGTCGGGCGAAAATCAGCTGCGCCTGCTGGGCGCCGAGGTCGGTGCCCGCGGTCTGCTACGCGCCATCAGCCCCGCGCTCGAGCATATCGTCGAAGGCTTTATGAAGCACCTGGGCAAGCCGCTCAGTGAGGACATCATCGCTTGGTCCTACATGGACCTGCTCGACCGCTCGACCAAGAACATTCAACTCTCGGTGTCGCACAAGACGCTCGGCGAGCTGCACCCTGCCGACATCGCCGACATTATCGAGCAGCTCGACCCGCGCCTACGTGCGCAGGTGTTTGCGCAGCTCGATACTGCCCAGGCCGCCGAGGCCATCTCGGAGTTCGATGACGACGAGCTTATGACCGAGATGCTCGAGGGCCTGTCCGACACGGACGCATCGTCGATGCTGGCCATGATGGACCCGGACGATGCAGCCGACCTGATCGACGAGCTCGATTACGAGAAGGCCGAGAAGCTTCTGCGCCTGATGGGCGTCAAGGAGGAGAAGGCGATTCGTAACCTGCTGGGGTATGAGGACAACACCGCCGGCCGCATCATGACCTCGGAGTTTGTCTCCCTGCCCGCCACGGCGACGGTCGGTGACGCCATCGAGGCGATTCGCAAGCTCGACGAGGACTTCGAGAGCGTCTACTACGTCTATACCGAGGACCCGAGCGGCATGCTCACCGGCGTGCTTTCGCTGCGCACGCTGATCGTCGCCGACCGCGACGCCACACTGGGTCAGCTGGCCTATCGCGACCTGGTGTATGTGTCGCCCGACGATGACCAGGAAGACGTAACGGACGAGATGACCAAGTACGACTTGGTCGCCATCCCCGTTTGCGACGAGAACCGTCACATTTTGGGTATCGTGACCTTTGACGACGCCATGGACGTTATCGCCGAGGAGCACCAGGAGGACCTGCAGATCGCAGGCGTCGGCTCGGGCGATAGCGCGTCCGACGACTCGACGAATGTGCTCAGCTGGTTTGTGCATCGCCAGTACTGGGTTGTCGTGTGGGGCATTGCCTCGTGCATCATGGCAACAGTGCTGGGGACGGCGCTGGGCTCCGCGCATCTGGTGGTGTTCCCCATGTGCGCCATGCCGCTCGTGTTGTTGGCTGCCTCGCGCATGGTGTCGTTCGTCAAGAATTACTTCCTGGAGTACGACGGCCATGACGATGAGCCCAAGCCGTATCTGGGATTTTTCTTCCAGAGCACGGGCATGGGCCTGATTCTGTCGCTCGTGACCTACCTGTGCGCCCAACTGGTGCGCACCGCCGCGTTCCTCGACGCGCCTATGTTTGAGGAGCAACTCTTTACCGGCTGCTTTAACATCGCGGCCATCGTTTGTCTGATTGGCAACATGAGCGCCGTGATTTACCTGATGGTGCTGTTCTGGCGTGATGAGCACGACCTCAATACGTCGGGCACCGCCATGAACGTCATTGCCGTCATGATTTCGTGCGTGGCGTACTGCATCGCTGCGGTGCTGCTTGCCATGTCGGTCATGGGTTAGGTGGTCGCGTGCAAAACACGAAGCAAAAGGCGAGCACCAAGCAAAAACTGACCATCGCGGCCATCTTTGGCGCCATGGGCCCTGGCCTTCTGGCGGCGCTTTCGGGCAATGACGCCGGTGGCATCGCCACGTATTCCAGCGCCGGTGCCAGCTATGGCTACAAGATGCTGTGGATGCTTCCTGTCATGACCGTGCTGCTTATCGTGACACAGGAGACTGCGGCGCGTTGTGGCTGCGTCACAGGCAAGGGCTTGGCCTCGCTCATTCGCGAGCGCTTTGGCGTGCGCAGGAGCGTGCTGGCCATGGCGGCGCTGCTGATCGCCAATACGGCCGTGACCATTTCGGAGTTTGCGGGTATCGCGAGCGGCCTTGCCCTCTTTGGTGTGCCGGCGAGCATCTCGGTGCCGCTGGTGGCGCTGCTGGTTTGGATGCTTACCATGTCGGGCAGCTTCCAGCGCATCGAGAAGATTCTGCTGCTGGTGAGCTGCGTGTTTGTGACCTACATCGTCGCTGCATTTATGGCTGGTCCCAGCTGGGGCGAGGTGGCGGTCGACCTGGTTGTGCCCAACATCCAAAATGACCCCAGCTACGTGTCGCTTGTGGTCGCAACGATCGGTACCACCATCGCGCCGTGGATGATCTTCTTGGCGCAGAACAACGTGGTCGATAAGAATGCGGGCGAGGACGATATCGTGCTGCAGCGTATCGACACCGTGAGCGGCTCGATCGCCGCCGATGTCATCGCCGGTTTTATTATCATCACGACCGGTACGGTACTGTTCCCCGCGGGCATTCAGATCAGCGATGCTGCCGACGCCGCCCGCGCGTTGGAGCCCATCGCGGGCCAGTGGTCCACGGTGCTGTTTGCCTCGGGCCTGGTCGCGGCGAGCTTCTTGGCCGCCTGCGTGCTGCCGGGCGTTACATCGAGCGCCATCTGCGAGGCATTTGGCTGGGAGCGCGGTGCCGATCGCAGCTGGGACGAGGCCCCGGTCTACCGCGGCATCATTACGGCCATCATCGGCATCTCTGCTGTGCTGGTGCTCATGCCCGGCGTCGACCTGTTCCAGATTATGATGACCTCGCAGGTCATCAACGGCGTGCTGTTGCCCGTGGTTTTGGTGTTCCAGGTGCTTATTGCCGCCGATCGTCACATTATGGGCGCTAACCGCAACGGCCGCGTGTGGAACGTGCTCACTTGGGCGACTATCGCCGTGATTACGGTGCTGACGGTCGTCATGTTTGTGCTGCAAGCGATGGGCTACAGCGCTTAACGCCCACTTTTGTTTCCGAACAGGCCGCAGCGATGGGCTGCGGCCTGTTTTTCGTCTGCTATAGGGTGTTAGTTATATAGCAGTGGGCAAAAAATGCCAAAAGTGAGTACTGTTGCTAAGTGAATAGCATTTACATCCAAGAAGATAATGAACATAACCTATAGTATGTTCATTAAAATTGGCTTCAATATGCCTTAAACCAGTCGGGTTGGCTGCTTTAGGGGGGTGTAGGGTTCGCTCGGGCGTCATTTTGGGTGGTTTTGCCTGCTACTAAAATGGTAACAGTACTCATATTTGCCCTTTTTTGCCCACAGACCTTTGAGGGTGCGGCGAAAAGGGCTTGTTTTGATTGTTTGGGGCAGGCGCGAGGCGCGGAAACGATGTCTGGAGTGACGGAGCGGCCAGGAATTCATCCGTAGAGGTCTTCATTGGCTGCGCCAGGAGTGTCCCTAACTGCCGGAGGGGGTGTCTGCCGTGGCAGACACCCCCTCCGGATGTGGGAAGTTTACGCTGCAGGTTACTTGTTGGTGCCTAGCTTGTGCGGCTTGAGAGCGAGCGCATTGACGAGCGCGTCGGTGGCAGACTTGACGGCTGCCGGTTGCGGATCGTTGACGTGATCCTCGGGATGCACGGGCAGGTCCTTCTTGACTGCATCGTGGATCAAGTTGAGGTACTCAGTCACGCCAGTGGTCGATAGATGCGTGCCATCGCCATCGAACAGGTCGTTGCGGTTGGCACTGTATCCGTACCAGTCGATAACGCGCACGTTCTTGTAGCGCGTAGCGGCGTTGGCGATGGCCTGGTTGGTAGAGCCAACCCACGGCTGCGGGCTGCGCGTGTTTACAAATACGACGGTGCGCTGATTGCCGGCATCGGCCATGATGGCGTCAATCTGGGCATCGGTCACTAGGCCGTTGGTGCCCAGCGCAAAGACTACGATCTTGCCGGCGAGGTTCTGCTGGATATAACCCTCAAATGTTGTGCGGCCCGCATCGAACTGGCGGCCCTTTTCGGCATCGATGTGACTGTGGGGGAACACGCCGTCAAAGGAATCGACGGCGCGTAGGGACACGGAGTCACCGATCATCAGCAGGTCGTAGGATCCATCGGGGAAGCCATCGTTGTCCTTGTCGGTGTCGTCGGCTGCCTGTTGGTCCGTGGGCGCAGCGTTTTTAGCTTCCTTGTTGAGGACTTCGGCGCCCTCGCCGCTCAGCGCGGAGGTTTCCGGTACAAAGATCAAGCCGCCCAGCGCGATGACGAGCACGATGCCGCAAGTGGCGCACACGGGAATATGCGCGCGTACCCAGTTGGCAGGCGTGGTGGTGCCATCGCGGAACTCGGAGACGGTGCGCCCAAAGGCGCCCTTTCTAAACGGCGTTTCGATAAAGCGATAGGAACATTCGGCGACAGCGACCACCAGCAGTACTTGCAAAATGTACTGCCACCAGGGCGTATCGTTGATATTGGCGATCGGATTCATGAGCAGCAACAGCGGATAGTGCCACAGGTAGATGCTGTAGGAGCGCTTGCCAACCCATACGAGCGGCTCGGCGGATAGCGCGCGGGCAACCATTCCCTGGGGTTGCACACAGGCCGCGATGACCATGAGCGTAAGGATGGAGCACAGCAGCGTGCCGCCACGATACTGGAACGCCGTGTAGCCGTTGGTGAACGCGACCATGGCGGCAAGGCCAACCAGACCCACGACGCCCAGCACATCGATGGATGCGGGCGAGGACCAAAAGCGCACGAGCGCGCTCGGCTGGGCCGGGGCGGCTTCGGCTGCGTTGTCGGCCTTCGCGTCCTGCTTGTCCTCGGCATTCTTGCCGTGCTTGGCGACGAGGCGGTCGAGCCCCAGGCGACGCGCGAGGCGCACGGGCGCTAGGTCGCGATCGGGGATAAAGGCCATCCAGGCACCCAACAGCAGCGAGAACACGCGGGTGTCGGTGCCGTAGTACACGCGGCTGGGGTCGGCAGCAGGGTTGTAGAGCACCATCATGGCGATGGCGGAAACCGCAGCCAGGCCCAGAACCACGCGACGCGTGCTGGGCTTGCTCATATGCATGGATACCATGGCAAGGAGCAGCGGCGGCCAAATCAGGTAGAACTGCTCCTCGATGGCGAGCGACCAAAAGTGCGTGAGCGGCGAGGGGTCGCCCAAGGCGTTGAAGTACGAGACGTCCTGCGCAATCTGCCACCAGTTGTTGAAGAACAGCAGCGACGGCAGGATGTCGGGACGCATCTTGGTGAGCATCACGTGGTTAAAGATCGTGCACAGCGCGCAGGTCACCACCACGACGGTCACTACGGCGGGGAACAGGCGGCGGATGCGGCGAATCCAGAAGCTCTTGAGGTCGATGCGTCCGGTCTTGGCGACTTCGTTGAGCAGCAGGCGCGTGATCAGATAGCCCGAAAGCACAAAGAAGATCGTGACGCCGAGCAAGCCGCCTTGCGCCCATGTGAGGTTGAGGTGGTAGAGCACCACCGCGACAACGGCGAGCGTGCGCAGGCCGTCGAGGGCGGGAATGTAGCGGGATTTGGGACGAGCGGGCGTCTGGTCTGCGGTGGCGGCGCTGGCATGGTTCGCTTTGTTGGCGGGCGAACGATGGGGGCTCGGGGCGCGTCGCGACTCGCCGGTGCGGCGCTCGGCGCGCGGGCGTTCGTGCGGCGCCGGCTCGTTGCCCGTACGGCGCGGGTCGCGCGAGCTCGATTGCGGGAATTGTTCCATAAAACATCATCCAATGACGAGAATAATCAGCACATATTTATTGTAGCTGCCCGCCCCTGTGAATGCTTGCTGCTGGCGCAACCTCAAGCGCGCGTTCACATCAAAGTGAACTAAAGTTATAGAGGTGCGAAAGCATACGATTGACGGCCGACGGTGGGCATAAAGCCCGCGGATGAGGAGGTTTTCATGGCAGATCGCGGCATCGTTGCGGTGTTCGGCAGCATGAACATGGACCTTTCGGTGGCGTGCGAGCGCATGCCGCGCGCGGGCGAGACCGTCGGCGGTAGCGGTTTTATCACCAACGCCGGCGGCAAGGGTGCAAACCAGGCTGTCGCCGCCGCGCGCATGGGCGCGCGCACGTGCATGATCGGCGCCGTCGGGCGCGATGCCTTTGGCGACGCACTGGTGGCGGGGCTTCAAGATGCTGGCGTGGGCGTTGAGTTTGTGGCGCGTCGCGACGACGTGGAGACGGGCACGGCGACCATCATTCGCTGCGAGAGCGACAACCGCATCGTGCTGTCGCCGGGCGCCAACCATGCGCTTGCGGGCGCGGACGTTGCCTGCGCGCTGAGGCGTCTGGTGGCCCATGAGCTCGACGGCGACGCCAGCGAGATTGCCCCGGCTGCCGGAAGCGTCTTTATCGCCCAGGGTGAATGTGACCTTGCAGCGACGGCCGAGGCGCTTGTTTGCGCTCACGAGCTCGGGTTCTATACGGTCTTTAATCCGGCGCCTGCCTGCGAGTTGCCTGCGGAGGCCTGGCCTGCGGTCGACCTGGTCTGTCCCAACGAGACTGAGTGCCAGGTGCTGACGGGCATCTTGCCCGCGGATGATGCGAGCTGCGTCGCGGCGCTCAATGCCCTGCTCGCCAAGGGTGCCGGAGCTGCGGTCATCACGTTGGGCGGCGCCGGGTCGGTTACGCTCGGCGATGACGGCGAGCCGCTGCGCATGCCGGCGCTCTCGAGCACGTTGGTCGATACGACGGCCGCGGGCGATACATTTATCGGTGCGCTTGCCGCGGCTCGCCTGGAGGGCCTGCCGCTCTTTGAGTGCATGGCGGCGGGCGCTCGCGCCTCGGCGGTGACGGTGTCGCGCCTGGGCGCTCAGCAATCAATTCCCACGCGTGCGGAAGTCGAGCACAAGTTTGGTTTAGACGGTTTGGATGTAGACGGAGAAGCGGAGTAGAACAATGGCAACCAAGAAGCTGATCCTTGATCTGGATATGGGTGTGGATGATGCGATGGCGCTTGCCTATGCCATCGCGAGCCCCGAGGTGGAGCTCGTCGGCATCACCACGTGCTTTGGCAACGTGCGCGTCGAGCAGTCGGCGCACAACTGCTTGGCGGTGCTCGACCTGTTGGGTCGTCCCGAGGTGCCGGTGTACCTGGGCGCCGATCGTCCCGTGAAGGCGACCGAACCCTACACGCCGCCGGCGTCCACCACGCTTATCCACGGCAAGAACGGCATCGGCGGCGCAAGCGTGCCCGCCTCGCCGTACGAGCCGGTGGGCGCGACGTCGGCCGATGGCAATGCGGCGGTCGATTACCTGATTGATGCCGCGCGTACCTATGGTCCCGACTTGGTCTATGTGGCGACCGGTCCGCTCTCCAACCTGGCGCTCGCCCTTGAGCGCGACGCGGCGGCGATGATGTCTATCGGCCGCGTGGTGGTGATGGGTGGCGCCCTGACCGTGCCCGGCAACGTGAGCGCCGGTGCCGAGGCCAACATGGCGAGCGACCCCGAGGCCGCTGACGCCGTGCTGCGCTCGGGCCGCAAACTCACCATGGTTGGTCTTGACGTGACGCATCGCGTGGTGCTGACGCGCCGCGACATTGCCGGTTGGACGGGCTCGGGCACCATGGCGGGCTGCGCATTTGCGAGTATGGTCGAGCACTACATTGGCTCGTACGAGATGAACGCCCCTTACCTGGGCGGCTGCGCGCTGCACGATCCGCTTGCCGTTGCCGTGGCGATTGATCCCACGCTCGTGGGCGCACTTGGTTGCAACTTGCGCGTCGACCTGCTCGGCGAGTATCGCGGCCGCACTATCTGCGACGAGCATCGCCTGTCCGACCCCGACAAGAGCGCGCTTGTGGCACTCACCGTGGACGCCCCGCGCTTTCTGTCCGAGTTCAAGGCGCGCATGGCCCGCATCCTAGGCTAGGCTCGGGGTCGAAGCACGCCCATCTGCTCGATGTGGCCGCTGGCGGGCCGACATCTGCCGTTCGCCAGCCCGATGGTCCCCGGGGCGGGGAGAGCGCTATAATGCATTCTGCATCTTGGATTGTTACTCCTGTGTGGAGGCATGCCCAAGAGCAATACAACACGGATTGTTACGTAAGGCATGACCGCAATAGCACTGCTATTGGCTATCATGCCTTTTTCTGTGAGTGTTCTTGAAAGGAGGTTCACCATGCTTGCAATTAAAAAGCTTAACAACAACGCGGTTCTTTGCCGTGACGGACAGGGGCGAGATGTCATCGCCATGGGCAGGGGCGTCGGTTTCGGCGGAGATTTTCCTCGAGAGCTCCCTCTTTCTAAAATCGAGCATACGTTTTACGACATTGATCCTAAAGGACAAGATGTCATGAGGGATCTTCCCTCGGATATCGTGATGTTTGCGGCGAAAGTTATGGACATCGTTGCCAACGAACTGCCCTACGACCTCTCGACCAATGCGACGCTGTTCATGGCTGATCACCTGTCGTTTGCCGTTGCGCGAGCCCAAAAGGGGGTCCGCATCGCGATGCCTCTTGCCTATGAAGTGCGGGAGACGTATCCGAAGGAATACAAGGCTGCCCAGTTTATCGTCATGCGACTCGAGAAGGAGCTCGGAGAGCGGCTTCCCAAGGATGAGATTGCCAGTATTGCGATGAATCTCGTGAACGCACGGGTTGTTGAAGCCGTCAAAGCCACGGCCGAGCCCGCAAAGCAGTTCGACGATATGCTCGAGGACGTTATCGAGATTCTCGAAAGCGATTTCCGCATTATTGTCGACCGCGATTCCTTTGATTTCACCCGCTTCGCCACGCATCTGCGGTACCTGTTCAAGCGCATTCAAGCCGGCGAGTCGCTGAACAGCGCCAACATGCAGATGTACAAGAACTTTCGTGAGGAGTTTCCGCAGTTGGCAGAGTGCGTGAAGCATATCGGTTCCTATTGTCGTGAAACGTGGGACGCCACGCTCTCCGAGGAGGAGGAACTCTATCTGATGATCCATCTCAACCGGATCATCTCCAAAAAAGGATTGTAACCCGTAGCCATTCGGGGCATGACCTTTGCCGATTCGAACAGTAAGCCAAGATTGTGCAAAGGAGCCAATGATGGCAAATTACAAAAAGGTGGCAGAGCAGATTCTCTCCACTGTGGGCGGGGCGGAAAACGTGGCTTCGGTTACGCATTGCATGACGCGCCTGCGCTTCAACCTCAAGGATGAAAGCCTCTCGAATGATGAGAAGCTTGAGGACATCTCGTCTATCATCAGCGTCGTGCACGCCGGAGGGCAGGTGCAGCTGGTGGTCGGGCCCACGGTCGACAAGGTCTACGACGAGGTTTGTAAGCAGGGCGGATTCGAGGTCACGGTATCGATTGACGAGGAACTCGATGGCCCTCAGCTTAGCTGGAAGGAGCGCTTGGCGCCTAAGCACCTCTTCAATCAGCTGCTCGATGCCGTGAGCGGCGCTATCACCCCGATCCTTCCGATCTTTTGTGTCGCCGGTATCTTCAAGATGCTCGTTATTCTGTTTGGGCCCGAAGGCGCCGGTTTTATGTCCGAAACGAGCGACCTGTATCGGATCCTTTCCCTGGTGGGCGATGCGGCGTATTACTACTTCCCGGTGTTTGCCGCCTATAGCTCGGCTAAGAAGTTCAAAACGAGTCCTGTGCTGGCACTGCTCATCGCTGTTGTGATGATTTATCCCGACATGCTCGCTATTGTTGAGGACGGAAAGCCTTTCAGCGTCTTCGGCATCCCCATGCAGCTCGTCAACTACACCCAGGCTGTTCTTCCGGTCATCTTGATCACCTGGGCCCAGTCCTATGTTGAGCGCTTCTTTAAGAAGATCTCGCCTGATATGTTGCGCATTCTGATCGTACCCGTGGGTACGGTGCTCGTGATGTTGCCGGTCGCGCTGTGCCTCTGCGGCCCTGCCGTCCAATTTGTCATGGGCCTTGTGGCCGATTTCATCATTTGGCTCGCCTCTGTTGCCGGTCCCGCTGCGACCGCGGTTATCGGCGCATTCTGGAATCTGATCATCGCCACCGGCATGCACGTGCCGATCTATACCGCCATATTGCCCGCCGCGCTCCAGAACGGTTACGACGCCATCTTATACCCCGGCACCGCGGTTGTAGCCTACACCACGCTTGCCATCGCGCTCGCCTATGGCCTGCGCGCTAAGGACAAGGAGAGTCGAGCCACGGGCTGGAACTTGTTCATCACCTATGCCTTCGGTCGCGTGAGTGAGCCCATCATCTACGGCATCCTGTTTCGCGACAAGAAGGCTCTTGCCTGGAACATGATTGGTGGTGCTGTCGGTGGTCTGCTGGTAAGCCTTCTTCATGCCAACGTCTATATCTTCACTGGCGTTGGTTTCCCATGGATGAACGTGCTCATGTTTGCTCAGGATATCATCCCTGGCACCATCGGGTGTCTTGCTGGCGGTGCCGTGACGTTTGCGTTGGCGATGATTTTTGGATTTGAAGGACAGGAGAAGATGCCGTTGAAGTCCAAGAGCGGCGATTCTGAGGCCGTTGAATCCGTCGAGGCATAAGAGGCTACTACACAAATATGCTCCCCAGCCGTTGCGCGGTCCGACCCCTTGGCCGCGCAACGGTACTGTGCTGTTGCGCGGCACTTGCCGAGTCCGTTGCGTTCGACAGTGTGGGCCGGGAATTTGATAGAAAGGACGACACCATAATGTTTAGAGAAGATTTTTTATGGGGCGGGGCTCTGGCTGCAAACCAGTGCGAGGGAGGATGGAACGAAGGCGGTCGCGGTTTAGCCAATTCCGACATGCTGCCGTTTGGCGATCAACGCATGGACGTCATGCGGGGAGACCTTGATCCGCGTGCGTTGGCACCCGACAGCTTCTATCCCGCTCGCAAGGGCATTGATTTTTACCATAGGTACAAGCAGGATATTGAACTGTTTGCCCAGATGGGTTTTAAATGCCTGCGCTTATCAATCGCCTGGAGCCGCATTTTTCCCAAAGGAGACGAAGCCGAGCCCAATGAAGAAGGCCTTGCCTTTTACGAGGATGTTTTTAGGACGTGTCGCGCGCATGACATTGAGCCTTTGGTGACGCTCAACCACTATGATGTCCCCATGCATCTCGTCGATGCGTATGGCGGATGGCGCGATCGCAGGTTGGTCGACCTGTTCGAGCGATATTCGCGTACCGTGTTCGAGCGCTATCGGGGATTGGTCAATTATTGGCTGACCTTTAACGAGATCAACATCATGACGCAGGCGTGCTTTATGGCGGCGGGGATCATCTTCGAGCAAGGGGAGAATCGCTATGCAACGGTTCACACGGCCGTGCACCATGTATTGGTTGCGAGCGCCCGTGCGGTCGGGGCGTGTCATGAACTGTGCCCTGGGGCGAAGATCGGTTGCATGCTCAACGCAGGTGTCTTCTATCCGGCTACATGTGATCCGGACGATGTGCTGGCTGCGCAGGCTGAGAATCGCAGCCATTACATGTTTACCGACGTCCAGGTGCGCGGTGCGTACCCGAGCTATGTTCTCAAGGAATACGCCCGCCATGGTTTTGAGGTGCCCTATCGGGATGATGACCGCGAAGTACTGGCTGCAAACCTGGTCGATTTCGTCTCGTTTTCGTATTACTCGACGCGCGTCGCAAAAGCGCATGCGGAAGGTCAGTTCGATTCGAACCTTCTTCGCTCGGCGCCTAATCCGTATCTAAAACAGGAGCCTTGGGGGAGGTTTATCGACCCCAAAGGGCTGCGCGTCACCATGAATGAAATCTGGGATCGCTATCAAAAGCCGCTGTTCATCGTCGAAAACGGTTTGGGTGCTCCTGATGTGCCGGAAGATTCGGGTGAAATAGAAGACGACTATCGAGTTGAATACCTGCGGGCCCACATCGAGGCGATGAGGGAGACCGTCGAGCTCGACGGGGTGGAACTCATGGGATATACCTGTTGGGGCCCGATCGATTTGGTTTCGGTCGCCACAGGACAGATGCGTAAGCGCTACGGGTTTATCTATGTCGATCGAGACGATAGCGGTGCGGGCTCGTTTGAGAGACGTAAAAAGAAAAGCTTCGAATGGTACCGACGCGTAATAGCAAGCAATGGCGAAGACCTTGCGTAATAACGTTAAGATGGACAAATGCGCCCGTTGGGGAAATAGTCGCGCCACTTTGCTTGACAACAGGCTAAACTAGCTAATAAACATTTACTATTCTGTTTAGATTGAATTTGCGGTCGTTTAGTTGCCGAGCCACGGGGCGGTCAAGCCACGATGCTCGGCCGCGACCGATGCTAGGGGGAACGATGGCTAAAGCAAGCGTCCGCGAGATCAGCCGCATTACCGGCTTTTCGCCCGCAACCGTGTCCAACGCGCTCAACCGCAAGCGCAGCGTGAGCGAGGAGACCGCCAAGGTCATCCTGGAGTGCGCGCAGTCGCTTGGCTATCAGCAGTCGACGCAGCTCGAGAGCATCCAGTTTGTGCTTGCGCGCAAGACGGGCGCCATCCTGGACGAGAGCACCTTCCATCCCGCGGTCATCGAGGGCGTGGAGCGCCAGGCGCGTCGCCACGGCATGAGCACGAGCTTTGTCTCGCTCGACTTTAGCGACCTGGACGCCGTGCGCCCGCAGGTCGAGGGCCTGATCGCCGACCCGTCGGCCGCCATCGTGCTGATGGGTACCGAGCTGGGCGAGGAGGACTACGCCCTGTTCGCCGACGCTGCCGCCCACCTGATTGTGCTCGACGGCTGGAGCGATCGCCAGTACTTCGATGCCGTAGTCATCGCCAACACCGATTCGGTGCTGCGTGCCGTGGATTACCTTATCGAGAAAGGCCACAGGCAAATCGGCTATCTGGCGGGCGACCTTCGTATCCGCAACTTTAAGGACCGCGAGCGCGGCTATCGCCAAGCGCTTGAGGACGCGGATCTTGAGGCCAACCCGGCATGGCACGTCACGCTGGGTACCACGCTCGAGGGCGCTTATCACGACATGGGCGTGTGGCTCGACAACGTCTCGCGCGACGATCTGCCGACGGCTTTCTTTGCCGAGAACGACGTGCTCGCCGTGGGCGCCATGCGCGCGTTCAACGAGCACGGTATTCGCGTGCCCGAGGATGTCTCGATCATCGGCTTTGACGACCTGTCTTTGGGCGCCTTCTCCAACCCGCCGCTCACCACGGTGCATGTTCCCAAGCACGAGGTGGGCGAGATCGCGGTGCGTCGCCTGGTGGGCAACATCCGCAACCCCAAGAGCTATACCTGCAAGACGGCCGTGTCGACCTATTTTGTCGAGCGCCAAAGCGTGCGTGAGATCTAGGCAAAGGCAACGCTAGGCCGTAGGGAGGTAAAGCTCGCTAAGGCAGCCATACATAACGCTACTAAGAGAGGGTCCTTCGGGGCCCTCTTTTTGATGCCCTTGTATGTTCAGTTTGTTTACATACCGTTTAGGCTGATTTCTCTACCGTCTACGGGTATTTCGCGTTAAACTTCTAAACAGTAGAGTAAAACATTTAGTAAACAGAACAAAACGAAACATGCGTCTGTTTACTGAACATGTGATTAGGGGAGGACGTACATGGACAAGATCAAGCTCGGCTTTGTGCCCACGCGCCGCAGCATCTTTAGCGCGCCGGACGCAATCAAGTATCGCGGCCTGACGGCTGATCGCCTGCGCGAGATCGGCGTCGACATCGTGGATATCGACGACATCAATGACGAGGGCCTGCTGTTCGACGACAGCCACATTGAGCCTATCGTCAAGAAATTCCGCGCCGAGGGCGTCGATGGCATTATGCTGTGCCACGCCAACTTTGGCACCGAGTACGTTTGCGCTCGCCTTGCCCGCGAGCTCGGCCTGCCCGTGCTGCTGTGGGGCCCGCGCGACGAGCGCCCCGAGCCCGACGGCACGCGCCTGCGCGATAGCCAGTGCGGTCTGTTCGCCACCGGCAAGGTCCTGCGCCGCTTCCAGGTTCCCTTCACCTACATGACCAACTGCCGCCTGACCGACCCCGAGTTCGAGCGCGGCGTTTGGGACTTTTTGGCCGTTTGCAACGTGGTCAAGACCTTCAAGCACACCCGCATCCTGCAGATGGCCACCCGTCCATTCGACTTCTGGTCGACCATGTGCAACGAGGGCGAGCTGCTCGAGAAGTTCAACATCCAGCTTTCGCCTATCCCCATGACCGAACTTGTCCAGGCCGTGCGCGACGCCCAGGCCGACGAGCAGGCCATGGCCGCCATGCTTGCCCACATCAACGACAGCTTTGAGATCTGCATCCCCGAGGACAAGGTCCCCGCGGTCGCCGGTCTTGCCATCGCCATGAAGCGCTTGGTCGAGAAGTATGGCTGCAACGCCGGTGCCATTCAGTGCTGGAACGCTCTGCAGGACGAGCTGGGCATTATGCCCTGCGCCGCCAACGCCATCCTCAACGAGATGGGCATTCCTATCGTATGCGAGACCGATATCCACGGCGCCATCACCGCGCTGATGGTCGAGGCCGCCGACCTGGGCCGTCACCGCGGCATGTTCGCCGACTGGACCGTGCGCCATCCCGATAACGAGAACGGCGAGCTGCTGCAGCATTGCGGCCCCTGGCCCTGCAGCTGCGCGGCCGTCAAGCCCAAGCTCACCTACCCGCTGGCTTTCGATCACCCCGGCGCGCTGACGGCCGAGGCCAAGCACGGCGACCTCACCCTTGCCCGCTTTGACGGTGACAACGGCGAGTACTCGCTGCTACTGGGCAACGCCCGCGGCATCGACGGCCCGGCCGGCATGGGCACCTACCTGTGGGTCGAGGTCGACAACCTCAAGCGCCTCGAAGCCAAGATCGTCGAGGGCCCCTACATCCACCACTGCGTCGCTATTCACGCCAACGTGGTGCCGGTGCTCTACGAGGCGTGCAAGTATATCGGCATCGCTCCCGACCTGTACGACCCGATTGAGCAGGACGTTAAGGCTTACCTGCGCGGCGAGTAGGGTCGTGCCTACTTTGTAGCAACGAGCCGGCGCGCTACCACAGCACCCAACCTTGCGGTTCAAGCCGTCGCTTGCGTACCAAAGTACGCGGCGCTCCTCTTTCACCACAATCTTGGGCACTGTGGAAACGCGGTGGCTTTGACTTTGGAAATTCCCTGAAAGGAGTTTTTCGTGGCAACTATCGAAGAGCTTGAGTCCCTGCGTTGGGACCTTCGCCGCGATTGCGTCGATATCATCATGGCTGGCGCCGGCGGCCACATCGGCGGCGACATGTCGGTGATCGACGCCCTCATGACCCTCTACGCCAACCACCTCAACATTTCGCCCGAGACCGTCGACGATCCCAATCGCGACCGCTTCGTGCTCTCCAAGGGCCACGCCATGGAGGCTTACTACGCGGTGCTTTGCCACGAGGGCTATCTTGACCTCGACGACGTCAAGGCCCGCTTCTCCAAGTTCGGCAGCCCCTACATCGGCCACCCCAACAACAAGCTCAAGGGCATCGAGATGAACTCGGGCTCGCTGGGTCACGGCCTGCCCGTGGCCGTGGGCATGGCGCTCGCCGGCAAGATGGACGGCCGCGACTATCGCGTCTACACCATCATGGGCGACGGCGAGCTTGCCGAGGGCTCGGTCTGGGAGGGCGCCATGAGTGGTGGCAACTACCAGCTCGACAACCTGTGCGCGCTCGTGGACCGCAACCGCCTGCAGATCAGCGGCAGCACTGAGGACGTCATGAAGCAGGATTCGCAGGAGGAGCGCTGGGCTGCCTTCGGCTGGAATGTGCTCTCCATTCCGGGCAACGACGTCCAGGCCATCGATGCCGCGCTGACGCTTGCGGCCGAGACCAGCGGAAAGCCCACGGTCATCATCCTCAACACGGTGAAGGGCTATGGCTCGCCTGTCATGGAGGACAAGGCCTCCTGGCATCATCACCTGCCCAACGATGAGGAATATGCCCAGATCATCGCCGATTTCGCTGCCCATAAGGAGGCCATCAATGGCTAACAAGATCGCCAACCGCAAGGTTATCTGCGACACGCTGCTCGAGGCCGCCGAGACCGATAAGGACATCGTCGTCCTGTGCTCCGACTCCCGCGGCTCCGCATCGCTCACGCCGTTCTTCGATCAGTATCCCCAGCAGTCCGTCGAGGTCGGCATCGCCGAGCAGGACCTGGTGAGTATCGCCGCCGGCATGGCTTCGTGCGGCAAGAAGGCCTGGGCCGCCTCGCCGGCGTCCTTTGTGACCACGCGCTCGTATGAGCAGTGCAAGGTCGACGTCTCGTACTCCAACACCAACGTCAAGCTCATCGGCATCTCGGGCGGTGTGTCCTACGGCGCTCTGGGCATGAGCCATCACTCCGCGCAGGATATCGCCGCCATGAGCGCGATTCCCAACATGCGCGTGTATCTGCCGAGCGATCGTTTTCAGACTGCCGAGCTCGTGCGCGCCCTGGTTGCCGACAACAAGCCGGCCTATATCCGCGTGGGTCGCAACCCGGTCGAGGACGTGTATGCCGAGGACGAGTGCCCGTTCCAGATGGACCGCGCCACCTGGGTGCGTCGCGGCGCCGATGTAACGATTGTCGCCACCGGCGAGATGGTCCGCCATGCCGTGGACGCCGCCGATCTGCTGGCCGAGCAGGGCATCTCTGCCACCGTGCTCGACATGTACTGCATCAAGCCGCTCGATGCCGATGCCGTGATCGAGGCCGCCGGTGCCACGCGCGCCGTCGTGACCGTCGAGGAGCACAGCCCCTTTGGAGGCTTGGGCTCCATGGTCGCGCAGGTCGTGGGCGAGCATTGCCCGCGTCCGGTTAAGTGCCTGAGTCTGCCCGACGCGCCGGTCATCACCGGCACGAGCCCCGAGGTCTTTGCGCACTACGGCCTCACCGGCGAAGGCATTGCCAAGACCGTTGCCGAGTTCCTTCCCGCAGAGTAATTGGAATGTGACAAAGGGACCGTCCCTTTGTCACATTCATTTTGAAAGGGGTGGCCATGGGCCGCTACATCATCGGAATCGACCAATCCACGCAGGGCACGAAGGCGCTGCTGGTGGACGAGGGCGGCCATCTGATTCATCGTGCCGACCGCTCGCATCGCCAGATTGTCAATGATGCCGGCTGGGTGAGCCATGATCCCGCCGAGATTGCCGCCAATGTGTTGGCCGTGGCGCGTGCCGTGGTGGAGGAGACCGGGGTCAATCCGGCCGACATTGCCGGTATTGGCATCTCCAACCAGCGCGAGACCACCGTTGCCTGGAACCGCACGACGGGCGAGCCGCTGTGTGACGCCGTGGTGTGGCAGTGTGCCCGCGCCCGCGAGCTGTGTGACGAGCTTGCGGCGCGCGAAGGCGTGGCAGAGCTGGTACGTGACACAACGGGCCTGGTGCTCTCGCCCTACTATCCGGCGGGCAAGATGGCTTGGATCCTCGCGAACGTTCCGGCGGCTGCCGAGGCCGCGGCGTCGGGTGAGCTGTGTCTGGGCACCATCGATGCCTGGGTGGTCTGGACGCTCACGGGCGGCGCGGAGTTTCGCTGTGACTGGTCCAATGCTAGTCGCACGCAGCTCTTCGACCTGCGCCGTGGCTGCTGGAGCGAGTCGGTGTGCGAGGCCTTTGGCATCGATTCGGCCTGCCTGCCGCAGGTGACCGACTCCGACGGTCTGTTTGGCACAACGGACCTGGGCGGCTTTTTGCCGGCGCCCGTGCCGGTGCACGGCGTGCTGGGCGATAGCCATGCGGCCCTGTTTGCGCAGGGTTGCCACAGCCGCGGCATGGCCAAAGCGACCTATGGTACCGGTAGCTCGGTCATGATGAACGTCGGCAACGAGTTTGTCGCCAGCTCGCACGGGCTTTCGAGCTCGCTTGCGTGGCGTATGGATGGCGTGACCGAGTATGTACTCGAGGGCAACGTGAGCTACGCCGGCGCCGTCAAGACCTGGCTGCGCGACGACCTGGAACTCATCAACAACCCCGAGGAGGTCACCGACCTGTGCTACGCCGCCAACCCGGCGAGCCATGTCTACTTTGTGCCGGCGTTTACCGGCCTGGGTGCGCCGCACTGGGCAAGTGATGCCGAGGGCTGCGTTTTTGGCATGACACGCACCACGGGTCGCGCGGAGTTCGTAAAGGCTGCCGACGAGTCGATCGCCTATCAGATCTTCGACGTCATTGATGCGATGGTCGAGGATTCGGGCGCGGCGCTTGCCGAGCTTCGTGTTGACGGCGGCCCCACGCGCGACGCGTACCTGATGCAGTTTGAGAGCGACTTGGTCGGCTCGCCCATCCGCATTGCGAGCAATGACGAGATGAGCGGTCTGGGCGCGGCTTGGGCCTGCGGTATCGCGCTGGGCATGTATACGCGCGATGTCGTCGACGTCTACGGCGCCCGCGGCATCGTGGAGCCGTCGATGCCCACTGACGAGCGAGCAAAAAAGATCGCCGGCTGGCGCCATGCAGTGGCCGCGACTATCTCGTACACCGCCTAGCATGATTTTTCTGGGACGGGGATCAAATAATCATCGGTCCTCGTCCCAGGTGGCTAATTTGGGACGGGGCTTTTTTGACTGGTATGATTGGTGTGACCATTCGAACCAGCTAAAAGAGCCCCGTCCCAAATTGACTATCGAGAGGATCTGCCATGGAGCGCATTGCGAGCTTTTCTGTCGATCATCTGCTGCTTGAGCCCGGCGTATACGTGAGTCGCATCGACCGCGATCCGGCGACCGGCGCTGCCGTCACCACCTTTGACCTGCGTCTGACCACGCCCAATAAAGAGCCGGTCATGAACACGGCTGAGTGCCACACCATCGAGCACCTGGGTGCGACCTTCCTTCGCAATCATGCCGAGTGGTCGAGCCGTATCGTTTACTTTGGCCCCATGGGCTGCCGCACGGGCTTTTACCTGGTCGTGTTTGGCGAGGTGACGAGCGAGGAGATCCTGCCGCTCGTGCGCGAGCTCTTTGAGTTCGTCGCCGACTTTGAGGGCGATGTCCCCGGTGCCGCTCCCGAGGAGTGCGGCAACTACCTGGACCAGAACCTTCCCATGGCAAACTGGCTCGCGCGCCGCTACCTCGACCGCGACCTGGCCGATATCGACGAGAAGCACCTGCACTACCAGCAGGCGTAAGGATTGCCTTCTGCTTCTAAACCGTTCACATGGAGATATCGACCGTTTAACTGTTTAGTAATGTTTACACGAGGTCATTTACGGTGTTTCGCTTAAACTGGCAACCAGAGTGATATTCAGGCAAGGCTCCTGAAGCAGCATCTGTCGACATTGATTGTCGGATTCTGCTTCGGGAGCCTTGTTTTGTTTAAGGGGGACACATGGAAATCGTTAAACGAATTAACACCAGCGCTGTCCTCTGCATCGACGGAAATGGCAGGCAGCTGGTGGCATTCGGGCGTGGCCTGGGGTTTAAGGACGTTGGCGATGAATTACCGCTCTCGGAGATTCAACGAACGTTCTATAACGTTAGTTCCCGCTACATCGCTCTCATTGATGAAGTCTCGGATGAACTTCTCGAGCTGACCTCGGATGTTATTGATATGTCGACAGGACTGCTTCCCTATGAAGTAAGCCCTAATTTGCCGTTTATTCTTGCGGACCATATCGCGTATGCAATTAAGCGCAAGGAGCAAAACATTGTTGTCCATATGCCCTTGTCTTTTGATGTTCGCCAACAATATCCCGTCGAATTCAAAACCGGCGAGTACGCGCTTCGAATAATCAGGAAACGTCTCAATGTTAGGCTTCCCGCTCATGAGACAGTTGGAATTGCCATGGCGTTTATCAATAACATGGCCGATTCGGATTCATGTGAGCTGGCTGAAGAGTTTGGCACGGACGTTTACGATCGCGTTCTCGAAGAATCAACTATTGCTGTTGAAAGACGGCTTGGTATTCAAGTTGATCGGGAGGGCTTCGATTATGCAAGGTTCGCAACCCACCTTCAGTACCTATTCAATAGGTTGAACTCTGGCGAAAGTATCGTAAGCGACAACCGCAAGATGTATCTCTCGCTCAAAGATGAATATCCGGTGGCATCGGCGTGCGCCGATGACATCGCTTCTGTTCTCAGCCGGCTGACGGGCCAAGAACTTATAGACGAAGAAAGACTCTATCTGATGATGCATATCAATCGAATCGCATCGAAAGCTAGGTAATTGGTCGGCGAAGGCGCGCGCTTTGCCGATGGTTACATATAAAACACAACATGGGAGAAATGGTATTTATGGCAGATACAACCAAGCTCGCTGCCGAGATTCTCGAGATGGTGGGCGGTGCAGAAAACGTTACATTTGTAGCCCACTGCATGACTCGTTTAAGGTTCAATCTTAAGGACGAAAGCATCGTAGATGATGCAAAAGTCAAGGCAATCGATGGTGTGATCGATATTCGCCATTCAGCAGGGCAATACCAAGTGATTGTGGGGCCCAAGGTCGATAAGGTCTACGAAATCGTTGCAAAGGAAACCGGGGTTGACACCGGGAAGTCCGCGGCAGATGAAGGCGAGACCAAAGGTTTTCTGGGAAAGCTGATGAAGCTGATCAGCGGCATCATGATGCCCGTTCTTCCCGCCTTGATTGCATGCGGAATGATAAACGCCGTCCTTAGTATCCTGACGACGGCAGGTGTCGTTTCCGCTGAGAGCGGAATTTATACCCTGCTGTACGGCATGGGAAACGCCAGCATGTATTTCTTGCCCGTTCTCGTCGGATCGTCTGCGGCCAAATTCTTTGGAATCGATCAATATATCGGTGCGGTGCTCGGTGCAATCCTGCTTTACCCGACTTTTGTTGCCGCAGCTGGAGCTGGTGATGCGCTGGATTTGTTCGGCATGAAGTTCACGATGGTGAGCTATGCCTCGACGGTGTTTCCCGCTATCGTGGCGGCTTGGTTCGCATCCGTTCTTTATAAGTGGCTGCGTGCGGTTCTTCCCGATGCTTTGGCATTTGCACTCGTTCCGTTCCTGACAGTTGCTATTGCTGCCCCCATCTCGCTTCTTGTGGTTGGCCCGGTTATCCAACAGGCGAGCTCCTTGCTTGCGACTGCCGTACTGGCGGTCTATCAGTTCAGCCCCATTCTTTGCGGCGTTATTCTTGGACCGATATTTGGCCTCGTCATGATTCCTCTTGGACTCCATTGGGCCCTCATTGTGATCTCCATCAACAATATTATGACCGTCGGTTCCGACCCTATCCTTGGACTTCTTTGCGGTAGCATGGGTGTCGTCGGCGCTTGCTTGGCGTTTGCTTTCCGCTCGAAGGATCCGAGCGAAAAGAGCCTTGGATTCAGCTGTGCCATTACGAGCCTGTGCGGAATTACAGAACCTGCCCTGTACGGCATAGTTTTGGAGCACAAGAAGATCATCGTCGCTTCCATGATTTCTGGTGCAATTAGCGCTGTTATCCCGGCTATCTTCAATACCCGCACGTTCGTTATGACGTCGAGTGGTATTTTCAGCTTCCCCGGCTACATGAATCCTTCCGGTGATATGAGCAGCCTTATTGGTGCGATCCTTTGCAATGTCGTTGGTTTTATTCTTACCTTCGTCCTCGTCTACATCATGTATCGCCCTGATGCAGACACGTCGGCGGAATAGACAATTATTCGGAATGTAAGCTGCTGAAAACCCCGCGGCAGATTGCATATGGTGGGCTTGCGATTGATCTGCGCGAGCCCACCTCGTTTTTGGAGTGACTGGTTATGACAATTACTGCCGATATGACATTTGGAGAAATCGCACTTCTTCCTGAGTTCGCTGGGTTCGGTGAGCATCTCATGCTTTGCCGACCTTCAACTTGGGAGCGCATGTGGAATAAGCCCATCGCGGCCCATTTGAATTCCGACACTAATCCGTATGAAGTTACTCGTGTTCTGCGCGGGTTGAATCGGATTGTTGAGCTTGCGGATGACGGGAGGCAGGTTGCATACGATATTTGGGATGAAGCCGATTGTATTCGCGATCCGACCCGGCGCAACGCAGAGCTGTTTTTCTTTCCGGGGCGACCGGGGGCGCCATTCGTTATCGCGATTTCGGGTGGGGGCTATCAGAGCGTTTGTCACCAAATGGAAGGTTTTCCCGTTGCTCCCGAGCTCAACGATGCGGGCTATAACGTGTTTGTGTTGTCATACAGGGTGAGGGTCGAGCCGCTGATGCCGCGTCCGATCGATGACCTTAATCGCGCAGTCCGTTTTGTCCTCGAGAATTCAACGCGATTTAATGTGGACAAAAAATATGCGGTTATCGGTTTTTCCGCTGGCGCGCATTTGACCGCCGAGTGGGGGACGGATAACAAGGGGTTTGCATCTTACGGATGCGAGCCGCCAAAAGCTTTGGTTCTGTGTTACGCCCCGATTGACCTTCATGAGTCCGAATGTGCGTCAGACCATAGATTTCTTGATTCGGTGTGCGGTGGAGCTGGGCACGATGCGATTGATGATTTCTGCATTGATCAACATGTGTGGGAACGGTATCCGCCGACATATCTTTGGCAATGCGCCGACGATGATGTCGTATCGCCCGGCAATCTCGGAAAGATGGTTGACGCACTGGATGCGGCTGGGGTGCACCACGAGGAGATTGTGTATCCAGAAGGAGGACATGCGTTAATGAAACCTCATGCGCCGGAAACTGATCACTGGTGCTCGGGTGTCATTGAGTTCCTTAAGGGCTATCTCGGCTAAGTAAAATACACGCCGCCCTTTTGCCCATGTGACTCTGGTGCGTGTTGTTTGCGGTATTGACTCCATCAAAAGACGGCTAATGTTCTAGAATGTTTATATAGTCACATTTACGAACAGGAGCGAACATGCATATCTACTCTGTTACCGATCCCGAGTTCAAGTCCTACGGCCGCGTGTGGGACGACGTACCCTCCAGCCTGACAGCTCCGCTTGTCGAGGCACTTTCCGCCACGCCCATTCCCGAGGGTAGCAAGTATGTGGCCTCCGCGCCCGAGCTGGAACAGGTCGAAGGTGCCGACACGCTCGGTCTGCTCATGTACGGCGGCCGCCCCTTCCAGCTGGGCTGGTGCAACGGCCGTAACACGAAGCTCAACTGCCTGGAGTATCACCGCGCCAGCGAGTTCAACCTGGGCGCCCGCGATTTTATCCTGCTGCTGGCCAAGCGCGAGCAGATCGTCGACGGCAAGCTCGATACCGCGCAGGTCAAGGCCTTCCGCGCGCCGGCCGGCACGCTCGTCGAGGTCTACGCCACGACGCTGCACTACACGCCGTGCATGGTCGACGACGGTGGCTTCCAGGTAATGGTAGCGCTGCCCGCCGGCACCAATGGTCCGCGTCCCGAGGCCGCTGCCAACATGTCCGCCGCCGGCGACAGCTACTGCTACTGGAAGGCCGACAAGTGGGTCCTCTGCCACGCCGATAGTCCCAAAGCAGCCGAGGGCGGCTACGTAGGCCTAACCGGCAAAAACCTCGACATCACCTGCGACTAGCGCTTCGTCTCAATCCTGTAACATCTAGCAGCCAAAATCGTCTCTACCTGTTACAGGACGAGACAAACTGCAGGGGGCTGCCCGAAAATCTCAATCTGTAACACCAGGCTCGGTTTTGACGGTCTAACTGTTGCAGACCGAGACAAACCGGTCAAAACCATCACAAAGGTGCCTGTCCCCTTCGTGGTGGTTTTCCTACAGCTGACTGCGCAGGTAGTCAGCCATATAAGGAACAGCGAAGCGCACGTACCCGCGGCGGGCCTGTTCGATTACGCCGGCGTCGATAAGGCGCCGGCGATACTTTTGTGCGTAGTCGGGTGTGACCGACATGCGCTCGGCTACATCAGAAATGCGCGACACGGTGTCTTCGTCATCCGCCATTGCGGCAAGAAACGCAACGTCTTGGTCCGAGAGCGCGGCGAGCGTCGTCTCGCACACATCGTTTTCGAAATCGACCTTTGACGCCTCGATGGCTCCGTCGACTAGCTCTCGTGTTGCGCGTTCTCCTGCCTGGCAACGATTGGCGATGTTGTAACCGATGAGCTGCAACATGTAGGGCGAGCCCTGGGTTGCGCGAGCGGCATCTAGTCGAAGATCGCTTGGGATATCAAGGTCGAGTTCTTCGAAAGCCCGCTGGTAATAGGTGTCGACGTCTCCGACTGAAAGCGGTTCGAGTGTGACTTTGCGAGCGCGGTTGAGAAACGTCAGCACGCGGTCATTGAGCGTCGCCGAGACCGCTCCCGGAAGGCCCGCCATAACGAGTGCGACGTTGAGTCTCTCGCCGACGAGTTCTTGATAAGCGGTGACGAGTTGTCTGATCTCGGGCGAATTAGCCTGAAGCTCATCGATGAGGATGAGGATGCCATGTCCTTGCTCGGTTAGTTTGCGCGCCAGTTGCGTGAGCTTGAACTGGAAACTCTTGGTTTCCTGCACATCGCGCGTGAACTCAAGGCCGGCTGAGAAACCGAAGACGCTCAGGCTGCCGCCCGTGAGTTTAGGGAGATGGCGTTTGTTGGCATAGGGCTCGCCCGCCTCTTGGATTTTTTCAACAATGCGCTCGAGCATGTCCTCGGAGGCAACGGTGGGCGTGGCGACGACGAAGCCAAGCTTGCGAGCGCGATCGGCGAGCTCCCACAGGAGAACCGTCTTGCCGCTTCCTCGCTGGCCGAGCATGAGCATGGCGCGGTCTCGATTGCCCGGCTCCTGTTCAAGGCCGGAGATGAATGTTGAAATTACATTTCCTCGCCCAACGAGATAGGATGGGCGATTTCCAAATGAAGGGGAGAAGATGGTTTCAGTCATAAGTCTCCTTTCCTTTTTTTCCTATTTTTTCCTTTTTTTCCTATTCAGTCAAATTGACTACTGGTCGAGGGCGGCTTCAGGGGGGTGTTCCTATAGTTTTGTCAACTGGGCAATGCTGTTTTCGAGATTGAATC
>UQKW01000005.1 GCA_900541885.1 uncultured Collinsella sp. | reverse complement strand
CGAGGCCAAGCTCGTCGAAGCAACCCGCCGCAACGATTTGAGTGAAAGCCTGATGGGCCCCGTCCAGACCGAAGCCGTGGCCCGCGCCATGGCCGTGCTCGAGCGCTCCGCCACCATGGGCGTGATCGTCGCAGCTCCGACGGCAGGATCCGCGGGTGTCGTGCCCGGCTGCGTGCTGGCGCTCGCCGATCACCTTCAGCTCGACGACGAGCAGATCATGGACGCGCTCTACTGCGCAGCCGCCATCGGCCTCAACCTCACCACGAGCGCCTGCGTCGCCGGCGCCGAGGGCGGCTGCCAGGCCGAGGTGGGAAGCGCCGCCGCCATGGCAGCCGCCGCGCTGGTGCAGATGCTCGGCGGCACGCCCGAGCAGGCGCTCGACGCCAGTTCCATCGCGCTGAGTAACTTGCTGGGCCTCGTTTGTGACCCCGTCGGTGGCCTCGTGGAGGTGCCCTGCCAAAACCGCAACGCCATCGGCGTGGCAGCGGCCTTTAGTTCGGCACAACTCGCCCTCGCAGGCATTAAGAGCTTGGTGCCGTTTGACCAGATGGCACATGTCATGCTCTCAGTGGGCCACGCGTTGCCGGCAACGCTGCGAGAGACGGCAAAGGGCGGCATCGCGCAGGCTCCGGCCGCACTTTCAGCCTGTGCAAAATGCGGTGTGTGCGGATAACGGCTAAGAACGACTCAAAGGTGGGACAAATGTCCCACCTCTTTTGAATGCCACCGTTTCCGTACCACAAACAGCAGGGCAATCGCTATAATGCAAGCCCAGTAAAAACACGATGAGCCATAAGGCGAAATTCGAAGGATATGCATACGATGTCGCAAAACGATCGAACTCAACTGATTCCCGATCCGCAGCAGCCGAGCAGGCACACCGGCGGCGTTCAGTCACCGCGTCCTATCGCGCCGAGCCACGGTCAGCAGCGTGGTGCGGCAAACGCTTCCCAACGCCCGAACCAACAGCGACAGCAGCGTCAACAACGTCAGCAGCGCCAGGCAAACGGCAGTGCGCCCAAGCAGCCCCCCACGCACGCTCGAGGCGATCGCGGCCCCGCGCGCAAGTCCGCCGGCAACAATAAGTCGGGCAAAAAGACGACGCTCTTTGTCGTCCTGGGTCTTATCGTCATTGTCTATATCGTTGGCATCGTAGCGTTTTCGCAGCTAGCCTACCCCAACACCACCATCGCCGGCGTCGACGTCTCGTTCTCCAACGCATCGTCTGCCGCCACCAAGGTCAACTCGGCATGGAAGCACTATAAGCTCACCGTGACAGGCGATGACTTTAGCTGGACCTATCAGCCCGAGTCCGATGAGCCCATCGTCGACGGCGAAGCTGCCGCAAAAGAAATCATCAGCCACAACGAAGCCTTTATTTGGCCGGTCCGCCTTGTGGAATCCTTAAGCGGCAAGACCAAAACAACCGCTACCTCCAACGAAGTCGATCTTGATCAAGACGTCGACCTGTCCATGCTCTCCGACGCCTTTGACCAAAAGAAGTTTGAGGAGGACCTGGGCGCCGCTATCGACGAGTTTAACGAGGGCCGTTCGGGCACGTTCGAGGCCAATAGCTCCTATGACGAGCAGGCCGGCAAGTTTACCGTCGAGAAGGCGCGCTCCAACGAGAAAATCAACCGCGAGCATGTCATTAAGTATGCCGAGCTCGAGCTTGCCTCGCTGGCCGAGTCCGTAGATCTTTCCAAGCTCGGCAACGATGCCTATGAGCCGCTCAATGGAACGCTGACCGATGATCAGATTCAGGCCGCATGCGATGCCGCCAACAACTTCCTGGGCGTCAACGTGACCCTCAAGCTCAACGGCGAGGATGCCGGCAAGGTTGATGGCAGCTCCGTATTGCAGTGGATCAGCTTTGCCGATCCCGCCAACCCAACGCTCGATACGTCGCAGATCAGCAACTGGGCAGCCGAGCTCGCCAACGGCTTTAATACCGTGGGCTCCACTCGCTGGTGGACGCGCGCCGATGGCAAGCAGTGCGCCGTCGAAGGCGGCGACTTTGGTTGGTCCATCGACAGCAGCTCGCTCGCCAAGCAGGTCGAGGACGCCATTAACAACAAGCAGACCGGCGAAATCGAGATCAAGTACTCCCAGAAGGCCGACACCTTTACCGCAAAGGGAGAGCCCGACTGGAAGGCGTATATCGACGTCGACTTGTCCGAACAGCACGCGCGCTACTATGACGAGAGCGGAAATATCGTTTGGGAGGCCAACTTTATCTCGGGCAAGCCGGGCGAGGACGCCACGCCCGAGGGCGTCTGGCAGATCAACAGCAACGACGGCGGCAGCACCCTGATCGGAGCCAAGGACCCCGAGACCGGCAAGCCCAAATACGAGAGTCCGGTGAGCTACTGGATGCCGTTTGAGGGCAACATGATCGGCTTCCATGATGCCACCTGGCAAAACGACAAGAGCTTCGATAACGCCGAGTCGTACAAATGGTGCGGCAGCCACGGCTGCATCAACCTGCGCCTGGCAGACGCCAAGGCACTTCACGACTGCATCAAAGTCGGCCTATGCGTGGTTGTCCACTCGTAGTGCAACGCGCGCATTCCTACAACGTGGAACCGCTGCGACCAATCTAACAGTTCCGAAAGAAACCGTTCTATGCGCCCACCCCAACCGGTGGGCGCATATACTTATCGAGGTACTTTCTATAAAGGAGACGCTATGCCGAATGTCCCCACGACCACCCCGGGCCCGGATGATACCGAGCACACGCTCGAAGATGTCACCGAAACGATTCCTCTGATTACAAACGTACATGCCGATAAGCAGAGCGGACGCGCGAACGATGCGACCGAGATTTCCGATGAAGAGGCATATGCCAAGCTCAAGGCAAAACGTGCCGAACGTCGACGCAAAAAGCTCATCCGACGCGGCATTGCGGCCGGCGTCGTGGCCGCCATTGTGCTCATCGCCGTTGTCGTGACCTTAGCCATCAACGCACGGCCCGCAGGCAACAACGGGCCGGTGACCGACATGGTGACCGAGGGCACGTTTACCACAACGGTCGAGGCGAAAGGCCAGCTCAAACCCATTTCGTCCTCAGTGGTCTCCCCTTCTGTCGACGGTACGGTCGATTCGATCAACGTGCAGGCGGGCCAATCCGTCAACGAGGGCGACGTGCTTATGACCATTAAAAACGACGAGCTCGATCGCAACGTTGCCGAGGCGCAGCGTGCAGTTGCTGCCGCTCAAGAAGACCTCGCTAATGCGAAGAAAGCCGCAGCTGCCGCTCAGGCCACCCCAACGACGGACGTCGATGGAGCTTCCGCAGCGGCTGGCGTCTCCGCCGCATCAGCGGACACGAACGCCGTATCGGCCGCGCAGCGCAGCCTCGCTTCGGCCCAGGCAAACCTAGATCAGGCGAACGCCAAGGCAGCCAGCCGTACGGTCACGGCCCCGAGCTCGGGTAGCATCGTGGAGCTCAACGCCAAGGTGGGCGCCACGGTAACAGGCGGCATGATCATGGGCGAAAGCGATACGAGCGGCGGCAAGCAGTGCATGCAGATCGCCGACCTATCTAAGATGAAGGTGACCGTGCAGGTGGGCGAAAAGGACATCGCCAAGATCGCCGTTGGGCAGAGTGCCAATGTCACGTATCCCGCATTTCCCGATATCGTGAGCCAGGGCACCGTCACGGCCATCGCCTCGGTGGCAAACTCCGACGCCGCCAACGGTGGCGGCGGCAGCGTAACCTTTAACGTCGACATCCTCATAGAGGCGCCCGACGCGCGCCTGAAGCCGGGCATGACGGCCGAGGTATCGGTGGTGACCGAGCAGCTTGACGACGTGGTGATGGTGCCGACAATGGCGCTCATGACCGAAGACGGCGAACACTATTACGTCAACGTGGCAACCGATGACGAGGGCAAGCAAACCCATCGCGTGAAGGTGACCGTCGTGACGCAAAACGACAACGAAGCCGTAGTCGGCAAGACACAGGTCAAGCGCGACGACCAGGACAACGAGATCAACCCCAACGTGCCGGTTACCAAGCTGCGCGATGGCGACACCCTCGTCATGGACACCGGAGCGGACGCAACGGCTGACGGCGGCTACAGCGCGGATTCGGGCAGCACGTCTGCCGACGAGGGCATGTAATGCGTCCCGTCATCGACATCCGCAACGTGCACCGCATTTTTGAGAGCGAGGCCGGCTGCGCCCATATTCTGCATAACGTGAGCCTGGCGGTAAATCCCGGCGAATTCGTCGCTATCACTGGCCCCTCGGGTTCGGGCAAATCAACGCTCATGAACATCCTAGGCTGTCTGGATAAGCCGACGGCGGGCGACTACTACCTGCAAGGGCTCAACGTGGCCGAGCTCGATGATGACGAGCTCACCGAAGTTCGCGCCCTGAGCATTGGCTTTGTCTTTCAGAGCTTCAACCTGCTGCCGCGCCTGTCGGTTATCGAAAACGTCATGCTGCCGCTGGCCTACACCAATGTGCCCCGTAGCCAGCGTGAAATGCGCGCCGTGCACGCGCTGCAAGCTGTATCGTTGCCCGTCGACCACTGGGATCACCGTATCTCCGAGCTTTCGGGCGGACAGATGCAGAGGGTCGCCATCGCACGCGCTCTCGTCAACGACCCGCCCATCATTCTGGCCGATGAGCCGACGGGAAACCTGGACTCTGCCACCGGAGCGCTCGTGATGGAGACCTTCCACAAGCTCCAGGAGCGCGGCAAGACCATCGTGCTCATCACGCACGACCCCGGCATCGCCGCCGAGGCCGACCGTGCCGTGACCATCCGCGATGGCCGGATCCACGAGGGTGCGTACATCGCACATGAACCGCAGACCCTGCGCGGAGCCGTCGATAGCCTACCCACGATTTCCGGATCCGCCAACCCCACGAAAGGAGTGAAGGCATGAGCACACGCGACCTCATCCAAGAAGCTCTTCACTCGCTCGAAGCCAACAAGGGGCGCAGCCTACTCACCATCCTGGGAATCGTCATCGGCATCGCCTCCGTCATCGCCATGACCTCGCTCATCGGCGGCATCCAAAACAGCCTGGTTAACAGCCTGGGCCTCAATGCGGCGCGCATGGTGCAGATTTATTCGTCGCAGGAGCTCACCGAGTCGGACGTCGAAAAGCTCCGCAAGATGGTGCCGCAAATTGAGCAGATCGGCATCGTGGACAGTGCATATACCGAGTACAAGGCCGGTGACAAAAGCTATACCGTTATGGCACAAGGTGTCGATCGCGACATGCTCGACGCGGTAGGCGCCAGCAAGCTCCTTGCGGGGCGCACCTATACTGACGCCGAAGCAAAGTCAGGCGCGCGCGTGGCGCTCATCAGCCGCGGCGGTGCCGACCAGCTGTACGGCAACGAACAGGACGCACTCGGCAAGACCATCAAAGTGTCGAACGGCGAGGTGCAGATCGTTGGCGTAATTGACGGCGGCAGCGACTCCATGGGTTCAATCACGCTGTATATGCCCCGCGAGACCATTGCCGGACTCTTTGGCGACGAGAACCCCTCATTCCCCAGCGTGACGGCGCTCGCCGTCGAGGGCACGGACATAGACGAACTCTGCAAGACGATTGAGTCCAAAGTGCGCGCAATGAAGGGTATCTCGGAGGATGACGAGTACGACAGCGTATCGGCGACTTCCATGAAAAGCGCCATCGATGCTCTCAACTCCTTTATGGGCGCGTTCTCGCTCATCATGGGCGCCGTCGCCAGTATCTCGCTGCTCGTAGGCGGCATCGGCATCATGAACATGATGCTCACCAACGTGACCGAACGCATCCGCGAGATCGGCATTCGACGCGCGCTGGGTGCAAGCCGTCGCGATATCACCGCGCAGTTTTTAGCCGAGTCTTCGGCATTGTGCATCACCGGCGGTCTGCTGGGTGTCCTGATTGGCTATCTGCTGGCCTGGGCTCTTGCGATGTTTGCCGCAGGATCAGGGGTTCTCGGCGAGCTCGGTGCTAGCGGGCAAATCACACCGAGCTTTTCAATCGCCACGGTGCTGCTGGCCTTCGCCGTCTCCGTCGGCATCGGAGTAATCTTTGGCTTCTACCCCGCTCGCCGCGCGGCAAAACTCGACCCGGTGGAGTGCCTACGCTACCAGTAAGCCACCACCAACAAGTTGCGGTGAATTAGGGACTGAATATGCTATCAAGCAGCAAAAACAGACACTATTTCACCGCAACTTATTGAAGGGCTGCTTGCGCCAGTTCCGGGCTTCGTCCTCGAGCTATTGGCGGATGACGGGCTTGTACGGGTCGAGCTTGCTCAAGGCGCTTCTCCTCGCGGGCGGGAGGGCACGCAGGCGCGGCGAGCGCCTAGCGCGTGAACTCCCGTAAGAGCGCGTCTTCCACTTCCCGAAGCGAAAGGCCCCCGCCTCCCTCGGCGGGACGGGCGACCACGATACAGCGCGCTCCCACGTCGCGCGCGGAGGCGATCTTCTCGGCCGTGCCACCTACGGTTCCCGAGTCCTTGGTCACAAGCCACTGGGCGCCCACCTGCCGAAGCATCGCCTCGTTGAGCTCGCGGGTGAAGGGCCCCTGCATGCCGATGACGTGCGACGGCGAAAACCCCGCGTCGATGCACTTCGTTATAGCACCGGGCAGCGGGAGAACACGCACGAAGAAGCGCTCCGCGAAATCGGCGACGCGCGTGTAGGGAGCAAGCTCCTTGCTCCCCGTCGTGAGAAGCGCGCGACCCGGGTTCTCGGAGAGAAAGCGCGCCGCGCAGTCGATCGACGCGACCGACACGACGCCTTTGGGTAGCGCCTCGACCGGGCGCGCAAGGCGCAGGCATCGTGCACCCACGGCGAGCGAAGCGGCCCGGATGTTGCCGCTTGCGAGCGTAGCGAAGGGATGCGTGGCGTCGACGACGATGCGCGCGCCGGAAAGCTCGCGCTCCATGTCGGCCTCGTCGAGCCTGCCCGCATGCACCTCGATGCCCGGAAGCTCGCCCAAAAGCTCGCCTCCGTACTCGGTTGCCGCGTAGGCACGGGCGGGGATGCCCGCCCCGCTCGCCCATTCGCACAGAAGGCGGCCCTCGGTGGTGCCGGCGAAGATGCGCAGCGCCGGCGCGGATGCGGGCGCCGTCACTTCGGGCCGCCTGGGCGCGTGATCTCGTAGAGCAGCGCGTTCATAATGGCGGCCGCCACGGTCGAGCCGCCCTTGCGACCCCTCGCGACGATGGCCGGCACGCGTCGCGCGAGTAGCTCCTCTTTCGCCTCGACCACGTTCACAAACCCAACCGGCACCCCAACGACGAGCGCGGGCGAGATCTTCCCCGCGTCCATGAGCTCGTCGAGGCGCAGAAGTGCTGTGGGAGCGTTGCCGACGGCCACGATGAGCGGACCCTCGATGCCGCAAGCTTTGTCCATGCTCGCAACGGCGCGAGTCGTGCCCGCGGCGCGCGCCGTTGCGGCGACATCCGGGTCGGCCATGTAGCACACGGCCTGGCAGCCGATCTTAGCGAGCGCGGGCTTGCTTATGCCTGCGAGCGCCATGTTCGTGTCGGTGAGCACCGTGGCCCCTGCGCGCAGTGCGTCGAGCGCACAGTGCGCGGCGTCATGGGTGAACACGAGGGAATCGGCGTACGAGAAGTCGGCAGTGGTGTGGATGACGCGCTTCACGACGGGCTCTTCGAGCGGCGGGAACGTGCGGCCGCCGAGCTCTTCGGTGATGATTTCAAAGCTGCGCCGCTCGATGTCGCCGGGCGCCATCTCCTTGGAATCCATCTAGTACTCCACTCCTTCCCTTGCACATATCCCCTGCTCGTAGGGGTGTTTCTCGCACCGCATCTCGGTTATGTAGTCGGCCTTCTCCACGATCTTGCGGGAAGGCGCGCGCCCGGTGAGCGCTACTTCGACGCCGCGCGCGGACATATCGAGCGCGCGGTCCACGAGCGCCTCGTCGACAAGCCCCTTCGAAAGCGCGTCGAGCGCCTCGTCGAGCACGAGCAGCCCCTCCTGCGCGCCCTCGAGCTCGGCGAGCGCGGAAGCGAGGTTCCCATCGTGCAACTCGCACGTCGCGGCAAGTTCTTCCGACGTCATGGACCAGGTAAACTTGTCCGACGCCTTCCCCGCGAACACGGGCACGCCGAAATGCTCGGCGAGCAGGCGCGCCTCCCCGCTTTCGCCGTCTTTCAGGAACTGCACAACGACGACGCGGCGGCCTGCGGCGAGCATGCGAAGGGCGAGCCCCATCGCCGCCGTGGTCTTGCCTTTGCCGTCGCCATGATACACGTGGATCATACGCCCTCCTCGATAATGCGGTAGACATACTCCATGTCGAGCGCCCCGCGCACGGAGTCGGCCAGGCGGTCGAACTCGCGCGCACGGTGATCGGCCGCGGACACCGCGCCCTCAGCACCCACGACGCTCTCGGGCAGGCCGCGCATGCGCGCGAGCGAGCGCGCGAGGGCGAGTGCCACCCCCGGTTCGTCGAACAGGCCGTGGAGATAGGTTCCGAACACGTTTCCGCAGGCCGCGCCTTCTGGTTTGCCGCCAATCGTGCCCGCAGGGGCGCAGGAGACGGTCGTTTCGCCGTCGTGAATCTCGTACCCGCGCGCCGTCATGCCGTTCCACACCGAGAACGCGCCTTGGGCGCCCGTGATGCGCAGCTCCGACTGGGCGAGGCGCTTTTCCTCCTTGAACACCGTACTTGCAGGGATGAGCCCGAGCCCGCGCGCGGTGCCAGCGCCTTCCCTGCCGTGCGGGTCGGAAAGCTCGTCTCCCAAAAGCTGGTAGCCTCCGCATATGCCGAGCACCGGCGTGCCCGCGCCCGAAAGCGCGCGTACACAGGCTCCGATGCCACTAGCCGCAAGCCAGCGTGCGTCGTCGAGCGTGGTCTTCGAGCCTGGGAGCACCACCAGGTCGGGTCGGCCCAGATCGGTCGTCGAGGAAACATAGCGCACGCCCACGCCGGGCACGCGCGAAAGCGGGTCGAAGTCGGTGAAGTTCGACAGATGCGGAAGGCGCACGACGGCGACGTCGATGACGCCGCGCGCCTCGCGGGCAGATAGGCGCGGCGCAAGCGAGTCCTCGTCGTCCAGGTCGAGCGTAAGATACGGCACGACCCCCACGACGGGAACCCCGCACATCTTCTCGAGCGGGGCCAAACCCGGGCGCAGGATTTCCACATCGCCGCGGAACTTGTTCACCACAAGCCCCCGCAAAAGCGCGCGGTCCTCGGGTGCAAAGAGCGCGACCGTGCCGTAGAGCTGGGCAAACACCCCGCCTGGGTCGATGTCGCCCGCGAGCAGCACGGGGGAGGACACGGCGCGCGCGAGCCCCATGTTGACGATGTCGTTTTCGGCAAGGTTGATTTCGACGGGGCTGCCAGCGCCCTCGATGACGATGACGTCGTTTTCCTCCGCGAGCGAATCGAACGCCTCCAAAATCTGCGGCATGAGCGCCTTCTTTCGCGCGAAGTAGTCCCTCGCAGCGAAGGCTCCCTGCGCCTTGCCGGCCACGATGAGCTGGCTTCGGTGGTCGCTTTCGGGCTTGAGCAGGATGGGGTTCATGCGCACGTCGGGCGCGATGCCGCAGGCCTCGGCCTGCATGATCTGGGCGCGCCCCATCTCGAGCCCGTCGGCCGTGACACCGCTGTTGAGCGCCATGTTCTGGCTCTTGAAGGGAGCCACGCGCAGGCCGTCCTGCGAAAGCACACGGCACAGCCCCGCCGCAAGCAGGCTCTTCCCCGCGTTCGACATGGTGCCCTGGATCATGATGGGCTTCGCCCTACCCACGGGTATCGACCTCCTTCGCCGAACCTCGACCATCCGCGCCCGCCATAGCGCCGCTGCAAGAAGCGCCGCCCCGTTCGACGGGTTCGCCTTCGCCCGATGCGCCTTCCGCCCGAAGCGCGCGGCTGAACGCCATCGCAAGCCGGGCATTCTCCTTGCGCGTGCGCACCGCGACGCGGCACCAGAAACGGGACAGTACCGAAAACGAGTCGCACGTGCGGACCAAAACCCCCTGTTTATACAGGCGCTCGGGGATGTCTTTCGCCGGCGTGCGGACTAAAAGGAAGTTAGCATCCGACGGCACGACGGAAAGCCCGAGCGAGGAGAGCTCGTGGGAAAGCCACGCTCGCTCGCCCGCCAATACATCGCGCGTGCGCGAGACGTATTCGACGTCTTCCAGGGCGGCGATGCCCGCGGCCTCGGCGACCGAGGAGACGGGCCACGCCTGCCCCGCCCGGCGAATCCCCTCGATGAGTTGGGTGTTTCCGCTGATCAGATATCCCAACCGCAACCCCGCCATTCCGTAGAGCTTGGTGAACGCGGAGAGCACGGCCACATGGTGCGAACACGCGGCGCGTGCGGCCACGCTCCTTTCGCGGGCGTCGGGCGCAAATCCGAGGAAGCACTCGTCCACGACGAGCAGTGCGCCCACCTGCTCGCAGCGGCAAGCCGCGGCATCGATCACGCGGGGGTCGACGAGGCGCCCCGTCGGGTTGTTCGGATTGCAGAGGTACGCCACGTCTCCCGGCCCCTCGATCGCGCGGGCGAAGGAGGCGGGCACGTCGAAGTCATCCGCTTCGGAGAGCGGGAACTCCTGCACGCATGCGCCGTAGTACGATGCCGCCTCCGCATATTCAGAGAACGTCGGCGCACACACGACGATGCGTTTCGGGCGCACCGCCGCGGCGAGCCGCCAGATGATGTCGGACGCGCCCGCGCCGCAAACGATAGTATCTTCGGGAATGCCCTGGGTGCGCGCTAGGGCGCGAACGAGGGCGAGGCTTTCCCTATCGGGGTAGGCGTCGATTCGAGAAAGCGCCTTGCAAGCTGCGGCGACGGCACGCGGCGAGGGGCCTGCCGGATTCACGTTCACCGAGAAGTCGATGAGGTCGGAGGCGCCCCCTTCGCAAGCGATGCCGAGCGATTGCGCGCTGCCCCCATGCGTACGGGCGCGCAGGATTCCCCCGGCAGCCCGGGGCACGGCGCGGTCCTCCCTCATGCCATCACCCCCACGGCGAGCACGACCGCCGCGCGCGCGGCGCCGAAGACGACGAGCGCGCATACGGACGCGGCGAGCATGAGCCTTGTCGCCTGGGCGATGTCGCCCCACTCGATTTCGCGGTACGCGTCGCCTATCGTCGGTTTCTCAACGAGCTTGCCGAAATACACCGCGGGTCCTGCCAGGCGCAGCCCGAGCGCGCCTGCACACGCTGACTCGGTCTGCGCCGCGTTCGGGCTCGCATGGCGACGCCTGTCGCGGCGCCAGATGCGCGCCGCCCCGCGCGCGTCGAGCCCGACAATCGGGCACACGGCGATCATGAGCAGGGCCGATAAGCGCGAGGGAATCCAGTTAACCGCATCGTCGAGGCGCGCCGAGGCGCAGCCGAAGTCGATGTAGCGCTCGTTTTTGTAGCCCACCATGCTGTCGAGCGTGTTCACCGCCTTGTACGCCATGCCCAAGGGCGCACCCCCGATAATAAGGTAGAAAAGCGGCGCGATGACGCCGTCGCTCGCGTTCTCCGCCACCGTTTCCACGGCGGCGCGCGCAACGCCCTGCTCGTCGAGAACAGACGTGTCGCGTCCCACGATGAGTCCGACGGCTTCGCGCGCCGCGACAAGGCCACCCTTCGAGAACGCGCGGGCCACGGCCAGGCTCTGGCGGCGCAGCTCGCATGCCGCGAGAATCTGATAGCTCGCCCAAGCCTCGGCCACGAAGCGCAAGCCGGGGTGAACCATGCCGCAAAGATGCAGGATTCCCCAGGTCAAAAGCCCACACGCAAGCGGAAGCGCCACAGCGAGCACAAGCCCTGCGGCGCGCGTGCCCGCGGACGTTTGCGGGAATGCGCCCCGCAGGCGGCCTTCGGCCCACGTGATCGCGCGCCCCATGGCGACGACGGGATGGGGAAGCCAGCGCGGGTCGCCGAAGGCAAGGTCGGCCGCGAACCCGGCGGCGACGGCAAGAATCGTCATCACCGGGCATCGCCCCCCGAAGCGGGGCGAACGTCGCGAAGGCAGCGCCCATCCCAGGTGGCAGCCCATGCGCCGCCCGGCTCGGTATGCACGTCGAAGTATCCCATTTTCGGGACAGCTAGCTCGGAGAGCAGCGCTTTCACGGTACCCGCGTGAACGACGAAGACGGCGCGCCCACTCCCCTGGGCGCGCTCCGATTTGCACGCCTCCCGAAACGCCGCGACGACGCGGCGGGTGAAATCGCTCTTGCCCTCGCCATGCGGGCAGCGCGTCTCGCACCAGGAGTCTACCCAGGCGCGGTAGCGCGCATCCTCTTTAAGCTCGGCGGCGCTTCGCCCCTCGAAGTCGCCGAAATCCATCTCGCGCAGACCGGGGCACGCCATAAGCTCCGCGTTCGGGAAGAGGATGCGCGCCGTCTGGTCGGTGCGGGCCATGCCGCTCGTGATAACACGGAACACGTCACGATCGCACGAGAGGTCGCGCAAAGCGCGCTCGCCCGCGCTCGACAGGGACTCGTCGGTGCCCGCCCCACTGTAGCGATGGTCTTCCGTGCCCGCCGTGGCACCATGGCGCACGAGAACGACTTCCAAAGGCGCGCCCGCGCCCTGCGTCCCTCGAGGCGCATCGGCAAGGTTTCCTTTGATAACCTGGGGGATCCCGCACGTCATGCGCACGACGACGTCGGCGCGCGCAGCGAGCGCGCATCCCAGGCGCCCCGCGCGCTCGCGCCATTGGGCGTCTTCCGCACGCATGGGGACGACCCCCGAGCCGACCAAGGGCAGAATCACTGCGTCGAAGCCGATCAGCCGCTCGAGCGCCCGGTCAGTGTCGAGCGTGCGTACGAGTTCCTCAGCACGGTACGCGACGCGGCCGGCAAAAGCCGCGGGCACGCCGCCCTCTGCAAGCTGCGCCGCGTCGACGAAATCGTCCGCCGCGAACCCGAGCTTTTCGCGCACGAAGGTCCTCTTCCCCGAATGCGCGCCACCTACCACGAGTATCATAGGAGCATGCCCCCCGCCACCAGCATGGCAAGCATCGCGAGCTCGGCCCATTGCAGAAACCATCCGGCCAAATCCCCCGTCACCCCGCCGAAGCGGGACAGGGCAACATGGCGGTACCACGCGAGCGCCAAAAGTCCCGCCACCGCCATAAGGGCGCCGACGGCCTGAGCGCACGCGACCATCCCTGCAGCCGAAGCCGCAGCGAAAGCGCAAAGCGGCACGACGATCGCCGCGCGCTTCTTCGCAGGCGAGAGCCCCGCGGCCATGCCGTCCGCCCGCGCGGCAGGCCAGCATTCAACGGCGAGCCCCGAAAGCGCGCGGGAGAACACGAGCGAGCACAGAAGCGCGAGGAACGCCCCCGCCGTAAGCGGCAGCGCGGTGAACAGGGAAAACTGCAGGATAAGGTACACAACAACACCGATGACCCCGAAGGCGCCCGCCCGCGGGTCGTGCATGATCTCGAGCTTTCGCTCGCGCGGGGCCCAACTTGCAAGCGCATCGGAGGTGTCGCAGAGCCCGTCTAGGTGGATGCCTCCCGTCACCGCCACAGGCAGCGCCACGAGCACGGCCGCGACGATGGTCGCGGGCACGCCGAGCAGGTTCGCCACGTGCCCCCACGCCGTCATGAGGAAGCCTTCCGCAAGGCCCACCAGGGGAAACGCGGCAAGCGCATGGGTTGACCCGAAATCGGTCCAGGCCGATTTCGGGACGGGGATGCGCGAGAACGTTCCGAACGCCGCACCGATTGCCTCTTCTATCTTCACCTTGTAGGTCCTTCGCCTTTCATCCACACGGGAATCCCGCATACCACTTCGACTGCGCGGTCGGCCAGCGCCGCCACGCCCGCGTTCACGCGCGCGAGCGCGCGCCTCCATGCCTCGGTCCCCTCATCGTAGCGCATCCCATCGGCGAACACGTCGACGGTGACCACCACCGTATACTCAGCGGCCTGAGCGAGCCGTTCGATCCCTCCGAGCACCTCGCGCGCCGCAGCGTCGGGATCACGTGGGGACAAGCCGCCTTCCGCAAAGAGCTCGTTCGCAACCAGGTTGCCCACGTCCTCCAAAAGAAGCGTGCAGTCGCGCGGAAGCCCGGACACTGCGGCGCCCACGTCACGCGTGCGCTCGAGGGTGGAAAACCCCTTGCCCTCGCGCAGCGCCCGATGGCGCGCGATGCGGCGGGTGCCCTCTTCCCCGAAGGGCTCCATCGTTGCCAGGTACACGCGGGGGCCGTCGTGCCCGAGGCACAGGGACTCGGCATAGGCGCTCTTGCCGCTCGCGGCGGCGCCGATAACGAGCGTCACCGACATTTCCCGGCCTCGAAATGCTCGTAAGCAGCCATGCCAGTCGCCGTGAACGTCTTCCCATCCCGGTACACGCGCAGCGCCGAATCCAGAAGGGGCAGATACGCCATGGCGCCCGCGCCCTCGCCCAAGTGCATGCCTGCGTCGAGGGGCGCCTTTATGCCGAGCTCGCGAAGGAGCTCCTGGCTTGCGGGTTCGCTTGATGCGTGGGTGCCCACGAGGTAGCCCAAGGCGTTGGGACACAGGCGCGCCGCGCACAGGGCCGCCGTGCAGGATATGACCCCGTCGAGGAGCGCCGGCGCTCTCGAAGCCGCGGCCCCCAGGTAGAAGCCGCACATCGCCGCGATGTCGAAGCCGCCAACCTTCGAGAGCACGTCGATCGGGTCGGCGGGATCGGGCGAGTTCGCGTCGATAGCACGCTCGACCACGTCGCGCTTGCGCGCGAGCGAGGCGTCCGAGAGCCCCGCGCCGCGCCCGACGAGGCTCCGGGCGTCCGCCCGGAGGAGCACTGCGGCCACCGCCGCCGAGGTGGTCGTGTTGCCGATGCCCATCTCGCCCGCGGCGAGAAGGCGCACGCCGGCGCGGGCAAGCCCGCACGCGACGGCGATTCCGACCTCGATCGCGCGCACGGCCCCATCGCGAGACATAGCGGGGCCGTGCGTGATGTTGCCGCTCCCCCGCCGCACGTTCGCGCACACCATACGCGCGTCTTCTATGCCCCGGGCCATACCCACGTCGACGGGCACGACCTCGGCACCCGCGAACGCCGCCATGCGGCAGGCGCTCGTGGCTCCCTCGCACATGTTGCGCGCGACGGCTCGCGTCACGTCTTGCCCGCTTTGCGACACGCCTTCGGCAACGACCCCGTTGTCGGAGAAGAATACCGCGAGCGCACGGGGAAACTCGGCCACCTCAGCGCTCCCCTGAGCTGCGGCGATACGCGCGACGGCGTCTTCAAAGTCGCCCAATCCCCCCAAGGGGTGCGCGATGGAGTCCCACGCGGCGTACGCGGCGGCGCGGGCGCACTCGTCTGCGGGCGCGATGCAGGAGAGCGCGGCTTCGAGCACGGCGCCCGGAGCCGACGAGAACGCGCGCTCGACTTCCTCGCGGATACTGGCAAGCGCGGTTTCGGTTGTTTCAGCCATGCCGTCTCCTCTCTGCGAACGACGCTGCAGCAGACGCGAGCGCGCGCGCAACGTCGGGGTTCGCAGGATAGTACACATGCGGGAAGCCCGCCACCAGGGACGGGGTGGTCGTCATGCACGGCCAGCCCTTGTCGCGCCGGGGCTTCTGCGCCCAGAAGTCGCCGCCCGGGCAGGTGGACTGCCAGTAGTGGAACTCGTGCGCGCGGATGCGTGTGCCGCGCGGCCCGTAGAGCCCGTCGCGTTGGGAAGTAAGCTCCACGTATCCGAAATGGGACAGCCTTCCCCCGTTCTCGCTTGCGCCCTCAAGGGCGCCCGCAACAGGCCAGCGCCGCCCCTCGCTATCGGCGATTTCGCGCTGCAGGTACAGAAACCCACCGCATTCGGCGACCGTCGGCATGCCGGATTCCACCGCGCGCCGCACCGCCTCGCGCATCGGCGCGTTCTCGGAGAGCTGCCGCGCATGGAGCTCCGGGTAGCCGCCCCCCAGATAGAGGGCGCTAGTCCCCCGGGGCAACTCGCTATCACACAGGGGGCTGAAAAAGGCCAGCTCGCAACCCAGGTCCTCGAGCGCGCGCAGGTTCTCCTCGTAGTAGAACGAGAACGCCTCGTCACGCGCAACGGCGACGATGGGCCGCGCTCCCGCGATCGGCTCCAACCGGTAAGGTTCCTCGCAGATATCGGGTGCCATCGCCGCTATTTCGAGCAAGCGGTCGACGTCGACACTCTTTTCCACCAGCTCGGCCATCATGTCGATGCGCGCGGAGAGCTGCTCGACCTCGTCGGCGGTCACAAGCCCCAGATGCCGGCTTTCGAGCGAGAACGCCTCGTCGGCGGGGATATTACCCAAAACCGCGACGCCCGTGTGCTTCTCGATCGCAGGCGCCGCGTAGGCGCAGGCAGCGGCGCTCGTCTTGTTCAGCACGACGCCGCGCACGTTCGCACAAGGCAGGAACTCGGCGATGCCGCGGATTACGGCGGCGAGCGATAAAGACGCCCCACGCCCGTTCACCACTAAAACGACCGGCGTTTCCGTATCGCGCGCAACCTGGTAGCTGCTCGCGTCGGCCACTCCGGGCGCCATGCCGTCGTAGAAGCCCATGACCCCCTCGAGCACCGCGACATCCGCGCCCGCGGCGCCGCGTACGAGCAGGGCGCGCAGCGTCGGGGCGTCGGTGAAGAAGCCGTCTAAGTTGCCCGAGCGCGCACCCACGACGCGGCGATGAAAGAGCGGGTCAATGTAGTCGGGGCCGCATTTGAAGGCCGCGTATGCAAGGCCGCGGCGCGCGAGCGCGCGCAGGAGCGCGCACGTAACGACCGTCTTGCCGCTCCCGCTCGAGGGCGCAGCGACCATGAAGCGCGGAATGGACGTGCTCACCGGGCGCCGCCTTCCCCACCTGCACCACGCGCGCTGACGAGGAACACGGGGTTTTGCGCCTTCATAAGATGGTGCGAGCCTACAGCCTCGGCACGGGCGGCCGACACCTGGCACGCCTCGAACCCCTTAAAGCGCGAACCCGAGAGGAGCGCGCACGCCTCGGTGAGCGTCTCAACGGTGACGCATGGCACGCACAGGCGAACCTGCGAGTTCTTCTCGAGCGCCGCCTCCACGATAGAGGGAAGCTCGCCCGCGCTCCCGCCGACGAACACGGCGTCGGGGACGGGCAGTTTCGCGAGCGCTTCGGGGGCGGCACCGGGGACCGCATGCACGTTGCCGCACCCGAATGCATCCGCGTTCTCTCGGATGAGCCGCACGCCGGCCGCGTTGCGCTCGACCGCCCATACCGACCCCGCTCGCGCGACGAGCGCAGCCTCGATCGATACGCTCCCCGTGCCGGCGCCGACGTCCCACACGGTGTCGGTCGCAGTAAGGCGCAGCTTCGCGAGCGCGACGGCGCGCACCTCCTGCTTGGTCATGGGAACGTCGCCGCGGATGAAGAGCTCGTCGGGAATGCCCGAGGAAGCGTACGGCCAGCGGGAGCTCGCGGCGCGGGATGCGCCCGCAGAGTCCGCCGCGGAAGAAGCCGCCGCGGGCGCAGACGCGCCGGCCGGCGCCTCGGAGGCTGCGCTAGAGCCCGCAGGCGACCCGGCGCCGCCTGCGAAATCGATAAGCATCACGTTCAAGTCGTCGAACGTCTGACCTGCGATTTCACTTGCGGTCGCACAGGTGATGCGCTCGTCGGGGTACGACAGGCGCTCGGCCACCGTCACGCGCGCGTCCCCGAAGCCCGCATGCACAAGCTCGCCCGAAAGCCGCGAGGGGTCTTCCCCGCCCGACGTGGCGAGAAAGAGCTCACCTGCGCGCTCGGCCTCGGCCACGATGTCGCACGCCACGCCGTGAGCGCTCGCGAAGCGCCAATCCTGCCATGGACGCGCGAGGCGCGCGGCGAGATAAGACGCTGAGCTTATGCCGGGAATGACGCGCACGTCCACCTGCGCGTCGCCGGAGAGCGCCTCCACCAGGCGGCGCGCGCCGCTGAACAGCCCCACATCGCCCGTCATCACGACCACGGCGCGCTGCCACGACGCCGCATCGGTGAGCGCGGCGACGATGTCCGCCGTCTTCACGAGCTCGCATCTCACCACGTCGGGCGGCACGTCGATGCCGGCAAGCGCGCGATGAGCGCCGATGACCACGTCGGCGGTGTCGATCGCGTCGAACGCCGCGCGCGAGAGCAAGTCGGGGTTTCCGGGCCCCGCCCCGATGATCGTTACCTTTCGCATGGAATCTCCCGATACCCGCGCGGCGTGACCATACGGCCGCCTACGCGCTTCGTGCCCGCGTTGCCGACGAACACGGTGGTGAACATGTCGGCATCGAGCTCCCCCAGCTCGGAGAGCCTGCACATGCCCGACTGCTGCCCCTCGCGCCCGATGTTGCGTACCCAACCGCAGAGCGTGTCGGGGGCCTTCCATTCGAGCATAATCTTCGCCGCGCGCGAGAGCCTGTCGGCGCGCTTTCTGCTGCGAGGGTTGTACAAGCAGATGCAGAAGTCGGCGCTCGCCACGGCGGCGAGCCTGCGCTCGATGACCTCCCACGGCGTGAGCAGGTCAGAGAGCGACACGACCGCGAAGTCGTGGGCAAGCGGGGCGCCGAGCACCGCCGACCCGCTCTGAGCCGCGGTGGCCCCGGCGATAACTTCCACGTCTACATCGGGGTAGTCCTCCGCAAGCTCCAGCACGGGGCTCGCCATGCCGTACACGCCCGCGTCACCGCTGCACACGAGCGCCACGGCTTCTCCGCTCTGCGCGCGCGAAAGCGCCAGGCGGCACCGTTCGACCTCGTGCATCATCGGTGTCGCGAGATGCGCCGCGTCGGGCACGGCGGCGAGCGCGAGCTCCACGTATTTCGTGTACCCCACAACGATGTCGGCCGCCTCGAGCGCGCGCCGAGCCGCGATCGTCATACCGTCGGGGCCGCCCGGGCCGATCCCCACCACGAAGAGCTTTCCCATCACCGCTCCTTAAACGAAAGTTCGATAGTTACCTTGGAAAACGCGACGGTCACGCCGCCGTGTGCGAGCTTCGGGAAGATAAGTTTGCCCCCGTCCGCGAGCGCCGCGCGCTCGCACACGTTGTCGACCCCCACCGTCGCGCGCACGAAATCAGATGGCGAAACGCTGCCTTCGACCTGCGACAACTCCTCTGCGGAATACGTCGCAAGCGGGATATTGCGCGCGCGGCAGAAGGCGAGCAGACCCTCCTCGTGCGCCTTCACGTCGATCGTCGCCGCCTCGCGGACGGCCGAAGGCGAGATGCCCGCCTGCCCGCACGCGAGAAGAAACGCCTCCCCGATCGCTTCGGCGCACGCACCGCGACGACACCCTATGCCCGCAACGATGCAGGGAACGACAAGGCGAAGCGGCTCGGGCGCAGGCGCCTGTGCCCGCACGCACGCCGGCTTCCCCGTCTCGCCGGCGGGCACGACCTTGCCCGTTGTCTCCGCCGCGCGAACGGACGCACCTGCATTCGCGCCAGCGAACGGCGACACGACGATATCGGCCCGAGCGCGGTCGGACGCAATGTCAACCCCCTCAGGCGGCTGTCCCGAAATCGGCATGTCGGAATAGAGCGCCACGCGCCCGCCAGAAAGCAGCCGCGCCGACACTCGCTTGATGGCCTCGGGATTCGAAACGGCGAGCCCCGCACAGCGCGCCCACGTATCCACCGCCCACACGCCGCGGACGTCGGTCGCCGTGGTGATGACGGGGATGGCCCCTGCCGCGCGTGCCACAGTTCGCGCAAGCTCGTTCGCACCGCCCAAATGCCCCGACAAAAGCGGGACGGCAAAGCGCCCCGCCTCGTCGATCGTCACAACCGCGGGATCGTTTGTCTTCGAGGCGACATGCGGCGCGATCGCCCGCACGGCGATGCCCGCCGCGCCCACGAACAGAAGCGCGTCCGACGCTTCCCACGCGAGCGCCGTCCATGCGCGCAGGTCGGCCTTCCCCTCGCCGAACCCGCGCGAAACGGAAACGTCCCAGCCAGGGTCATCTTCACCTGTCTGCGCGCAATCGGAAAGCGCGCGTGCGGTGCGCTCCGCAAACGCATATCCCCTCTCGGTGAACGCTATGCAGGAAACCCTCATCTAGCGCACCACCATCGTCGAGAAGTAGCTGCCCCGATAGGGTACATCGTCGAGCGAGCGGTACACGCGCTCACCCGGAAGCCCACAGTCCTCTACGAGCTCGGTGCCGTCGAAGGCGCCCTCCTCGCAAAGGATGCGCTTCGTGTCCGCAAGCGAGCGGCGCGCCTTCATGACCACCTTCGTCCCCGGCCAGCCGATTGCGCGGCCCACCCCGTACAGCACGCCTTTACTCATACGTCGCCCCCAATTCCCCGATAACCGCATCGGCGCCCGACGTGCGGAAAAGCTCGCGGCGCTCGGCGTCGAACACGACCGCGGCGATGTCGCATGCGCCCGCCGCGCGGCGGCGCAACCTGTCCTCGATTGCCGCAGCGAGCGAGGCGCGCGCAGCGTCCCCCACGCCGGCGGCCTCGATTACCTCGAGCGCCGCCGTGGTCGTGACCGACGACATGATCTCGCACACGGTCTTCGCGCCCGCGCCGGCCAAGGCCGCGTGGGCGGCCAGAATCTCCGCGCGGCAGTCGGCGGTACGCGAATGGGTGTCCATGATGCCGCCCGCGACCTTCACCAGCTTGCCGATGTGTCCCACAAGAAGGACATTGGTAAATCCCTCGCGAACGCAGCAATCAATCGCATCGCCCACAAAGTTGGAGATGAAGACCACCGGCGCACCGTTTAGGTGGAAATGCCCCGAGATGAACTGCGCGCCGTAGTTGCCGGGCGTGAGCACGACTCCGCGCCGCCCCATAGCCGCATGCTGCCGGATCTCGAGCTCGATGCTGTCGCGCAAGGCAGCGAGGCTGCGCGGCTCGACGATGCCCGTCGTGCCCAGGATGGAGATGCCGCCCTCTATCCCCAGGTGCGGGTTGAAGGTCTTTTCGGCAAGGGCAACACCCTCGGGTACCGAAATCGTCACAGCAATATTTCCAGAAAAGCCGTGCGCGGCGCACACCTCGCGCACCGCCGAAGTGATCATCGCGCGCGGCGTCGCGTTGATGGCGGCCGCCCCCACCGGCTGCTCGAGCCCGGGCAACGTCACGCGCCCCACGCCCACGCCGCCATCGACGGAAACTTCCGATTCGCGCGTGGGCACGCCCTTGCTGCCCGCAGCGCCCGTGCCCGACCCCGCATGTTCCACGCGCGCGTACACGAGCACGCCGTCGGTCACATCGGCATCGTCCCCTGCGTCCTTTTGCACGGCGCACTGAGCGCACCCCTCGCCGATGCATGCATCGACCACGTCCGTCTCGACGGGCAGCCCGCCGGGGGTGACGATCGACACGTGGCCGACGGGCTTTCGTGACAAGAGCATCTCGCAGGCCGCCTTCGCCGCGAGCGTGGCGCAGCTCCCCGTGGTATAGCCGCAGCGCAGGCGGGTCGTCCCGGTATATATGTAGTGCTCGAAGGCCACGCTAGTTGCTCGCCTTCCGATACCCCGTGGCAAACGAAGGGTCGTAAAGCTTGCTGCGCTCGTACGACTCCGCTTGCGCGCCGTTGTGCGCAAGCCCGCCGCGAGCTCCGAGCACGCGGCCCACCACCACGAGCGCCGTACGGTCGATGCCCTCTCGCGCGCCCGCATCGGCGAGCGTGCCCACTGTGCAGCGCACCACGCGCTCCTCAGGCCAGGTCGCCTTGTACACGAGCGCCGCCGGCTCATCGGAGCTGCGGCCCGCGGCCAAAAGCTCGGCGGAAAGCTCGGCGAGCATACCCGAGCTCAGGAAGATGACCATAGTCGAGCCGCTTTCCGCCATGGTACGCATGCCCTCGCCCGCGGGCATGGGGGTGCGCCCGGAAAGCCGCGTGATCACGACCGACTGGCTGATTCCCGGCAGCGTGTATTCCTGGCGAAGCGCCGCCGCGGCACCGCAAAAGCTCGACACGCCGGGCACCACCTCGTAGTCCACGCCGCGCGCGTCGAGCGCGTCCATCTGCTCCTGGATGGCGCCGTACAGGCACGGGTCGCCCGTGTGCAGGCGCACCACTTCCTCGCCCCGCGCATCTGCCGCGCACATCACGTCGAGCACTTCCTCCAAGGTCATGTGCGCGCTGTCGTAGACGATGCAGGATTCCTTGCACTCGGCGAGCAGCTCGGGGTTCACAAGGCTCCCCGCCCAAACGACCACGTCGGCCGCGCGCAGAAGGCGCGCCCCGCGCAGCGTGATAAGGTCGGCGGCGCCCGAGCCTGCGCCAACGATATGAATCATCCGAGCCTTCCCTTCCCATTTCTCATCGCAACCGTTTACGCCGCCATTCGCGCAGCGGACAAAACACGGCGCCTGCGGCGGCAATCGGCGCAAATACGCAGGCAGGAGGCGCAATGCCGCCCGCCCTGGCTTTGACACGTTCACAAGTGCCCACTATCATAGTAAAAGTTTCGGCAACGAGCATATGACAATCGGATAAAAGGAAATGACCGGCGCGGAGCCCGCACAGCCCGCGCTGGCTTGCGGAGGGAACCAGGTGGGAATCCTGGGCAAGGGACATTACTGTATAGGACGCGCGGGCGAACCGCCTCGCGCCCCAAGCCAGACTGCTTCGCCTTTTCCTCACGGCATCGCCGTGGCGTTAGCTCCTTGTGAACCCCGAGGGGTGCGCTTTTCTTTCGCTTGTGCCGACAAGCAACTGTCGCCGGGGGACCGGCAAACCGAGGAAAGGAAAAACCATGTCCGACCAGATGTCACGCCGCGGCTTCATGGGCGCCGCAGCAACCGGAGCCGTCGCGCTCGCCGGAGTCGCGCTCGCGGGCTGCTCCAACACCTCCGCGAGTTCCGAGAAATCGAGTGAAAAGGAGAAGGCCGTGAAGCCGGTCATCCTAGTCACGAGCTTCGGCACGAGCTACAACGACTCGCGCCACATCACCATCGGCGCCATCGAAGACGCTATCCGCGAGAAGTACTGGCAGGACTACGACATCCGCCGCGCCTTCACCGCGCAGATCATCATCGACAAGCTGAAGAAGCGCGACGGTATCACGATCGACAACATGACCGAGGCGCTCGACCGCTGCGTGGAAGACGGCGTGAAGGAAATTGTCGTGCAGCCGACGCATCTCATGGCTGGCCTGGAATACGCCGACGTGAAAGACGAGCTCGACAAGTACGCCGACAAGTTCGACAAGATCTCGCTCGGCGACCCGCTGCTCACCTCCGACGACGACTACAAGAAGGTGGCCGCAGCCATTAAGGAGAACATGGCGTCCTTCGACGACGGCAAGACGGCGCTGTGCCTCATGGGCCACGGCACCGAAGCCGATTCCAACGCCGACTATGCCAAGATGCAGGAAGTGTTCAAGAACGAGGGCTTGACGCAGTTCTTCGTCGGCACCGTCGAGGCTGAGCCGACCTGCGAGGATGTTATCGCCGCCGCGAGCGCCGCAGGGTACAAGAAGGCCGTGCTCGCGCCGTTCATGGTGGTCGCGGGCGACCACGCGAACAACGACATGGCAGACGAGACCGACCCCGACAGCTGGGCTGCAAAGTTCGTGGCCGCTGGCTTCGAAGTGACGTGCCTGCTCCAGGGTCTGGGACAGAACGCCGCGGTCGACGACATCTACGTCTCGCACGTGGACGACGCCATCGCCAAGCTGTAAACTCGCCGCGCACGGGGGCGCCGGTCGCGTCCCCGTGCAACGGGCATGCGCCTTCCCCGACCGACGGCGCATGCCCGTTGCATTCGCATCCCGCCCGCCCACCGCACGGCGCGGGCGGTCGAAGCGATTGAAAGGAACCCCCTCCATGTTGAAGAAAGCCCTCGCCTTCGCCCTGTCAGCGGCGCTTTTCGCGTTCTCGCTCGCCGGCTGCGGCGGAAATTCAATCGACAGCGCAAAGGCAAGCGATGCCGATTCCCAGGAAAAGACCGAACAGACGGCCGATGCGCCCGAGGGCGCAAGCGCTGCCCCCATCACCGCCGACAAGGTGGCCGACGGCACCTATCCGATCACCGTAGATTCCAGCTCGAACATGTTCAGGATTGTGGACGCCCAGCTCATCGTGGAAAACGGCTCCATGCACTGCGTGATGACGCTTTCCGGCACGGGCTACGGCAAGCTCTTCATGGGCACGGGCGACGAGGCTGCCGCCGCGAGCGAGGCCGACTTCATCCCCTATGTGGAAAACGCGGAAGGCAAGTACACCTACGACGTGCCCGTTAAAGCGCTCGACGAGGACACCGCCTGCGCCGCGTGGAGTATTAGAAAAGAGCAGTGGTACGACCGCACGCTCGTGTTCGAATCCGCCGGCGTCGATCTGCGCGCCGACGCACTGAAGTAACGCCATGCGGTCGATTCTTCCCAAGGGGGAAAACAGGAAGCGCCACAGCATCGCGGCGCGCGCGGTCGCCTGCGTTCTCGTCGCCCTGCTCGCGCTTCCCTTCGCGGGGTGCAGTGCGAGCCCGAACGCGACCGGTGCCACGACGGGCTCTCAGGAATACACTGTGAGCGTCTCGCTTTCCGGCGGGTCAGGGCGCGCAAGCATCGCCTCACCAACCACAATTGTGAAGGATGGCGACACCTACACCGCGACCATCACCTGGTCGAGTTCGAACTACGACAAGATGACCGTCGACGGCGTGGACTACGCGCCCGTAAACGACGGCGGCAACTCCACGTTCGAGATACCCGTCACGCTCGACGAGGACATCGCCGTGTCGGCCGAGACCGTCGCCATGTCGACGCCGCACACCATCGACTACACGCTCTACTTCGACTCATCCACCATGAAGGAGAAATCGGGCGACGAAGCAAGCGGCGGCTCCCCTGCGGGAACGGCCTCAAGCGCCGCGGCCGACTTCCACAACGCCGATTTAGGCTGCGGCTGGAAGCCGACGGGGACGCTTCAGCTTGAATACGCCGAGCACTTCACTGTCGACGAGTTCGAAGGCGGCCTGCGGCTTATCTGCATTTCGAACGGGGAGCGCTTCCTCGTGGTGCCGCAAGATGCGAAGGTACCTGATGGGTTGAGCTCCGACATCGCGGTCATAAGGCGCCCCGCCGACAAGGTGTACCTCGTGTCGTCGGCGACGATGTGCCTGGTCGACGCACTCGATGCGAACGACAATATCATCATGTCGGGCACGAAGGCCGACGATTGCTCGGTCGCGGGCTTCAAAAGCGCACTCGAAAGTGGGGCGATCGCCTACGGCGGCAAGTACAGCGCGCCCGACTACGAGCGAATATCGGCCTCGGGCTGCACGCTCGCCATCGAGAACACCATGATCAACCACACACCCGATGTGAAGGAAAAGCTGCAGAAACTCGGGCTCGTCGTGCTCACCGAACAGTCGTCGAGCGAGCCCGAAGCACTCGGGCGCGTCGAGTGGATTAAGCTTTTCGGCATCCTGTTCGACAAGGAAGACGAGGCCGCGCACCTGTTCAACGAGCAGAAGGCCCGCGTCGAGCAAACGTCGGGGCTCGCGTCGTCAGGTAAAACCGTGGCGTATTTCTACATTAACTCAAACGGGGCCGCCGTCACGCGGCGGGCGGGCGACTACGTGGCGCAGATGATCGAGCTTGCAGGCGGCAACTACGCGCTCGATGACGCGCAGACGGCGTCGACGTCAGGCTCGTCAGTAACGCTCGAAATGGAGCGCTTCTACGCGACGGCGAAGGATGCCGACATCATCATCTACAACGGCACCATCGACGAATCGGTTGTCACCTTGAACGACTTCGTAGGCAAAAACGCGCTATTGTCGCAGTTCAAAGCCGTGAAGAACGGCAACGTCTGGGTCACAAGCGCCGACATGTACCAGCAGATGACTTCTACCGCCGACATTATCGACGAGCTGCACGGGGCGTTCACCGGCGATGACGCGAGCGACTTCCATTATCTGAGGAAGCTTGGCTAGCGTCATGAGAAGCCGGCTTTCCATGACATACGACGAATCGGGGCGCGCCGCGCGGTGTCGCGTCGTGACGGCGCTGCTCGCTGTTGTCCTCATCGTGCTCGTCGGGGCCAACCTGTGCATCGGGAGCGTGCTCGTGCCCGCAGACCACATCCCCGGCATCCTTTCGGGCGGCGCGGCCAATTCCATGGAAAGCCAAGTCATCTGGGAGATTCGCCTGCCGCGCGTGCTTTCAGCCGTGCTTCTCGGCGGGGCACTTTCGCTCTCCGGGTTCCTGCTGCAGACGTTTTTCAACAACCCCATCGCCGACCCGTTCATCTTGGGCGTCTCCTCGGGCGCAAAGTTCGTCGTCGCGCTTACGATGATCGTGCTTCTGGGCGCGAACCAGGCCATGTCCTCGCCGGCCATGGTGGCCGCAGCGTTTCTGGGATCGCTTATCACCATCGGCTTCGTGCTCCTCATCGCACGGCGCATAAGTTCCATGGCCATGCTTATCGTGGCGGGCGTCATGGTGGGATACATCTGCTCGGCGGCGACGAACTTCCTCATCGCCTTCGCCGACGACCAGTCCATCGTGAACCTGCACAACTGGTCTTTGGGTAGCTTCTCGGGTTCGGGCTGGGACGACGTCGCGGTCATCACGGTCGTGGTGATCACCGTGAGCGCATGCGTATTCGCGATATCGAAGCCCCTTTCCGCCTTCCAGCTGGGAGAAGCCTACGCGAAAAGCGTCGGCGTGAACGTCGCACGCTTCCGCGTGGTGCTCGTCCTTCTAGCGAGCATGCTCTCCGCCTGCGTGACCGCGTTCGCTGGTCCGGTGTCGTTCGTAGGCATCGCGGTTCCGCATCTCGTTAAGTCGGCGCTGAAGTCGTCGAAGCCCATCCGAGTGATTCCTGCGTGCTTCTTGGGAGGCGCCATCTTCTGCGCGGGCTGCGATTTGATCGCGCGCACGCTGTTTTCCCCCGTCGAGCTTTCCATCAGCGCCGTCACCGCCATCTTCGGCGCGCCGGTGGTTATCGCACTCATGTTGAAGAAGCGGGTGAGGTAGATGGGGAAATTCGTGCCGCAGCCCAAAACGCTCGGAGGGGACATTCCATGCTTAAACAGTCCTAAGCTCGCACGAAAGCGCCAGAAGGCACTTTCGACTCGCGCGGAACTGCGCGCGAAACGCCTCCTCCGAGCGGAGTCGAACCTCGAAACCCCGGTCGCAACGAAGGCTGACGGAGCGCCGCTTTTCCGCATAAGCGACCTGTCGGCGGGCTACGACAAGAAGGTCGTAGTCGAAGGCGTCGAGCTGGAGGTTCGCGCGGGCGACGTCGTGGCGCTCATCGGGCCGAACGGCTCGGGCAAGTCGACCATCTTGAAAACCATCACACGCCATCTGGCACCGCTTGCCGGCGCGGTCGAGCTCGACGGGCGGGAGATTTCCCGATGGAAGACGGCGGAGTTCGCAAGGAACCTTGCCGTTATGCTGACAGATCGCCCCCGGACCGAGCTCCTCACCTGCCGCGATATCGTAGAGGCGGGAAGGCATCCCTACACCGGGCGAATGGGCACACTCTCGCCCGACGACCATAGTCGGGTCGACGAGGCCATGAAAACCGCACATGTGGAAGAGCTCGCCGAGCGCGACTTCATGCAGATAAGCGACGGGCAACGCCAGCGCGTCATGCTCGCACGCGCCATCGCGCAGGATCCGCGCGTGCTCGTGCTCGACGAGCCCACGTCGTATCTCGATATCCGCTACCAGATCGACCTGCTGCGAATACTTCGCCACCTTGCGAAATCGCGGAATGTGGCTATCATCATGTCCATCCACGAACTCGAGCTCGCGCAGAAAAGCGCCGACAAGGTGATTTGCGTGAAGGACGGCCGGGTCTTCCGCGCCGGCGCACCCGAGGACATATTCACGCGCGAGACGATTGGCGAGCTCTATGGCCTTCAACATGGCACCTTCAACGAGCGCTTCGGCAGCGTGGAAATTGGGCGCCCACACGGCGATGCGCACACGTTCGTCATCGCTGGCGCAGGTACGGGGTCGGCTGTGTTTCGCCAGCTCATCCGGCAGGGCAAGGCGTTCTACGCGGGCGTTCTGCACGAAGGGGACATCGACTGCGAGCTCGCGCGCGACCTGGCGACGGAATGCGTGGCCGAGCGCGCCTTCGAGCCGATCGGGGATAAAACCATAGCCCGCGCCAAAGAGCTCCTCGTCCACTGCGCGCGCCTTATCGTGTGCCCCTCCGCCTTCGGCACCATAAACGCCCGCAACGCAGAACTCGTCGAGTTCGCACGCTCGCATGGTATCGAGGTCATGCGAGTATGCGAAGGCGCATCGGAGGATTCCCATTTGGAGTGGGAAGAATAAACTGGACTTTCTTTTAAGGACCCTCAGGCTACAGCTCCTACACCGGCGAGGTCTCCAAGGCGCCGGAGAACCTCGTGAACAGGGATTTCCACGCCGACGAGCCCAACTAGGCCTAATCCAAGCGAGATTCCAGACTCGACAGACCATTGAGAGTCAGATCGTTGGCGACCTCAGAGACGCGCTCGATAGGAACCGAGCCGTCAGACAGTGCCCACGTGCGATAGATACCGATAATACCCGACAGCAAAAACGCCAGATAGTAGTCGAACATCTCGTCCTTGAGACCTTGGGGCAGCAGATCGCGCTCGGCAATCTCATGTTCGAGCGGCGCACGAAGACGAGCCATGAAATCATCGAGCGGAATATTCTCGATCAGCTGACGATTGAGCACTAAGTTGTTGCACAGTGCCTCATTAACGGTTTTAAAGAAGGTCGCCGCCGCGCCAAGAGCGCGCTCGCTGGTGTCACCGTCCATAGAAGCAAGCGTTTTCTCGACCGAGTCGACAATCATCTCCACCACATCGACGGCAATGGCATCGAGCAGGCCGTCAACCGTACCAAAGTGAACGTAAAAGGTCTTGCGGTCGACATTGGCCTCGCGCGCGATGGCACTCACCGTAATGTCTGCCAGCGGCTTTTCCATGAGCAGGCGCTCGAAAGCCGAAAGGATGGCATTACGGCTGCGAATGATGCGACGATCAAGACGCGGTTTGCTGGTTGCCATGGGCGTGTCCCTTCGATATGCAAGCATTCATCAACAGATGAGAGATAATCTACGTAAGAGGATTATCCCCCATACAGCACAAATATGCCCCGCATCATGAAGAACGCACGACTGCCCTACTGCGACTTGGGATGCTTCTTCTTATTGAGTGCCGACGGAGATACGCGAATACCATCGCCTGTCTGACGCACATAGGCTTTATGAGCCGGCTTAGCGGTCCCAGAAGCCTTCTGAGCGCGCTTCTTGGGATCAACGGTAACAGCATTCGTGGGGTGCGGCATAGTGGGCGCAGAGGGCGTCTGAGGCGTGCGGCCGAGCTTGCGCATCACACGATCCCAGCGCGCATGGATGCTCTCGTTGTGGGCGCTCTTAAGTCCCAGCAGGGGCGCAGCCAAAATGGTCGGCGCAATAAACGTAATGAGGCGCCACAGCAGATAGCCGGCGGTCGAAGCCGACCCAAAGAAATGACCCAAGAACAATGCAAAGCCGCCCTCAGCGCCACCAGTTCCACCGGGCAGGGGGACCGCAGAGCTCAGCAGCTGGACAAAGGCGCTCGCGGCCATGACCGAGAAAAAGTCGACCTCGTGGCGGCCAAAGGCAAGCATCAGGAAATACGGCACCAGATAGAAAAACGCGAGTTGCAGCATGGTGATGACCACCGTGAGCAGCATGGAAGAAAAATGTCCGGCTGAAAGCTTGAACTTCTCGGAGAAGGAGTAGATCTCGCCATCGACAAACGTGCGCCATCCCTCGATCTTAGTGGCCGAGACACCAATGCGCTCAAGCCAATTGATGATGCAATGGGCGACGCGCGTGACGGTCTTAGGCATGAGCGCGACGGCGAAGATGCCCAGCAAGATGCAGCAGTGCCCACCAAAGCTAAAGACGCACAGCAACGTCATGTCGCCGTAGCGCTCGGCAAAAAACGGCATGCGAGCAAGCAGTAGGATAGCGCCCCAGGCAACGAGGCCAAACTGGTACACGATAAAACGCGTGAATTGCGTGGCGCCGGCCTCGCCCACGTTTTGGCCGGCCTTGGTCAGGCGATAGATTTGAGCCGGGGTGGAGCCCATCATCATGGGCGTCAGGTTACCAAAGAAGATGCCACTCGCCTCGACCGAGATCAGGTCGCGGATGCCGACGGGCGAATTGGGATCGAGCCAGACGGCGATCGCATAGGCCACAATGCCAAAGAACAGGTACATGAACATGCAAAGACACGCGACAACGAGCCATGACGCCTGGACGCTCGACATAGCGGCCCAGAACTGCCCCATCTGCCCGGTTACCACCAGACAGACGATATAACCTACCAGCACGACGCCGATAAAGATGGCGCCGCGGCGTGCGCTCTTATTGTCATCTCCGCCCGAGGCCTCAACCTCGACCTGGGGCTTAGACGTATGCTGAGAGGACTCCGTCATGAGACTCCTTCTAACAGTCAAAATATCTTGGATATTGTACCCGTAAGGGCCATAGGCAGAACGCAAAGCTCTGGTTCAAACGGGAATTGCAGACGGTTGTTTGAAAATAAAAAACCCGATCTTCCACGAGAAGACCGGGTATCAGATGCGTGGTAGCCCGTACCAGATTCGAACTGGTGATCTCCGCCTTGAGAGGGCGGCGTCCTAAACCGCTAGACGAACGGGCCACATGACATCTGCACTGCCGTGCTGCGAAGATATATATTACGGGACAAAAAACGTCAGCGCAACAAGAAATTCCAAATTGCCGAAAAATTGTCGGCAGGTTATGGAACACGCAGGTAAACTTGGTAGCTAATTCAAGTTGAGATGGAGCAAAAGAGCTTCGCGTTCGTTGGGAATGTTGTCTTCGATCACGGCGTCGAGGGCGGAGTTGAGAAGCTGACCCAGTTCCGGCCCGGGCTTGACTCCGGCACGGATCAGGTCGCCGCCGTTGATGGCAAGCATCCTGAGCGTATAGGGCTCCCCCGCCTTCAGCAGCTCGTGCGCCAGCGCGCGCATCTCCTCAATCGTCTCGACGTAATAGAAGCACGACGGGGCCTTGCCAAGTGTGTCGGCACGCTTGAGGTCCATGAGCTCGTCAATCAGGCGGGCCGTGTCGACGCCCTCGCCCGAAAGCGCGCGCATCATATTGAGCAGGCAGGAGCGCTCTGGGCGCAGCGGCTTGTCGTGATATTTGATAAGCAGGCACACGTCGCGCACCAGGTCGTGCGAGAGAGCCAGGCGATCCATAATGACGCGCGCTTTCTTGGCGCCGAGCTCGGGATGACCGTAGAAGTGTCCGCTGCCGGCGTGATCGACCGTGAAACACTCGGGTTTGGACACATCGTGCAAAAACGCAGCCCACATAAGTCTCGACGAGGGCGCGACGCCGTCACACAGCGCGAGCTCCCCCGCCACCGTCAGCACACGGGCGATATGCTCGTAGACGTTAAACGCATGATAGACACTGCGCTGATCAAACCCGCGACCCGCTGCCAACTCGGGCACGGCGGCACAGATGAGCTCGGGGTAGCGCAGCATCGCGTCTCCCCCATGACCGGTCGAAAGAATGCCCTCAAGCTCAATACCCACACGCTCGCGCGCCACGGCGTCGAGCAGCGGCGCGCACTCGGCAAGCGCGCGCTTAGTCTCGGGCTCAATCATAAAGTCCAGGCGGCAGGCAAAGCGCACCGCACGCAACATGCGCAGGGCGTCCTCGTTAAAGCGACGCTTGGGATCGCCGACAGCGCGAATCAGCTTGCGCTCCAAGTCACCCTGGCCGTCGTAGCGGTCGACAAGCCCGCGCTCGGGATGCCATGCCATAGCGTTGACGGTAAAGTCGCGGCGCGCCAGATCATCCTCGAGCGAGGCGGCACGCTCGACACTCTGAGGATGGCGCCCGTCGGTGTAAAAGCCATCCAAACGGTACGTTGTGACCTCAATACGCTCGCCATCGGAAATAGCCGTGATTCCGCCAAATTTAATGCCCGACTCCACGACCGCGATACCAGCGGCCTCGAGCGCCACCTTGGACTCCTGCCACAGGCCGCTACAGCACATATCAACATCGTGGCTGGGGTACCCCATAAGGGCGTCGCGCACCCAACCGCCCACGTACCAAGCCTCAAGACCAGCCGCTTCAAGCGCGCGCAGGACGCGCAGGGACGCATCGGACGGTTGAGTACCGTTGAGCGAAACATTGCACATGCCTATGGCCTCCTGCACTTGTGAGCGTTAATCGATGGTTCTCAAGAAGTCTAACAAGAAACGAGAAAGCGCGCACACGCAATCGCGTCGTCGATTAGATAAAACGAGACAGCAGACGCCACATACGTTCAGCGAGCAAAAAACACCCGCCTCGGAGATCCAAAGCGGGTGTTCGGCAACGATTTTTCGATGCGGTTAGCAGACCTGGCGAACCTCGATGTGCTTCTTATATTCGTCCACCTTGGCAAAATCGCCCAGACCGGGGCACTCGACCACGTTGGCGCCGGTGGCCATCGAAAGACGCAAGGCATCCTCGACTCGCTCGGGGGCGTCGTGCCACACGGACAGGAAGGCGGCCAGCGAGGAATCGCCGGCGCAGACGGTCGACAGCAGCTTGACGTCGAAGGTGCGGTTGGCAAACCAGATATGCTCGCCGTTGGAGAAGTACGCACCGGCGCCACCGAGGGTCAGCAGCACGTTCTTGGCGCCCTTGGCGTGCAGCTCGGCCATCGCGCCCTTGACGGACTCGTCGTCGCCACCGCTCACCTTAATGCCAAAGATATCGAGCAGCTCGTCGTCGTTGGGCTTAATCAGCAGCGGCTCCATGGCAATGAGGTCTGCCAGCTGATGGCTCGAGATATCGAGGACGAACTCGGCCCCCTTGGCCTTGACGCGGCGCAGGACCTCGGCCAAGAAGCCCTCGGAAGTGTTGGGAGGCAGCGAGCCGCTGATGACCAGGCAGGTCATGTCATCAAGCGAATCGATGAGCTCAAACATCTCCTGCTCGTTGGCCTCGTTGATGGCGGCACCGGCGTTGACCATGTTGTACTCGGTGTCGGGTCCGGCATTGAGGAACACATTGACGCGCGTGATGCCGTCGGTCCAAACGGGCTTGACGGGCACGCCCAGGGCCTCGGCGCCCTTAACGATAAACTCGCCCGAGAAGCCGGCGAAAAAGCCCAGGATCGTGGTGTCGACACCGTAGTGATCGAGGGTGAACGAGACGTTGAGACCCTTGCCGTTGGGCGTGTAGACGGCGTTACGGGTACGCGTGACGGTGTTGGCAGCAAGGCCGTCGCAGGAGATGTTGTAGTCAATGGCGGGATTTGCAGTGAGCGTGTAAATCATGAATGTTCCTTTCACGAAGTAACGTATTGTTGAAAGTATATTCCACCCATCGGTAAAAGGCTAGGACAACTCGGTGAACGGTGTGGAAGCGATGAAGTACGGCAGAACATCTCTCTCCAATGACGGAACAAAAAAGGCGCCCCAGCCGAAACCGGGGCGCCGCATGCGCACGAATATGTCGCGTTTCGATTACTGACGATCGAGCTTACGGACAGCAACGCGCTTGCTGTACTCGTCAACGTGACCGAAGTCGCCAATGCCCACGGACTCGGCAACGTTAGCACCGGTGGCCATAGCGAGCTTCATGGCCTCCTCGACGTTGTCGCGATTCCTGTACCACTTGTGCAGGAATGCAGCGAGGGTGCAGTCGCCGGCGCAGACGGAAGAGACCAACTTGATGTTGAACTCACGCTTGGCGTACCAGATGTCCTCGCCATTGGAGAAGTAAGCGTCGCCGCGGCTACCACGGGTGAGCAGCACGTTCTGGACGCCGGCGTCGTGGGCGAGCTTCATGGCAACGCGGACCTCGTCGTCGGTGTCGACCGGCACGCCGAAGATGGCCTTCATCTCGTGATGGTTCGGCTTGATGAGCAGCGGCTTCTTGTGAGCGAGCTCCTTGAGCTTGTCGGAGGACAGGTCCAGGACGACGTCGGCGCCACGGGCCTGAGCATGCTCCATGACCTGAGCCAGGAAGTCGGGCGTAGCTTTGGGAGGCACAGAACCGGAGACAATCAGGCACTCAAGATCGCCCGCGGTGTCCAGGATGTTGTAGAGCTCCTTCTGGTGCTCCGGCGTAATCGGTGCGCCGGGGTTAAGGATGCCGTACTCGTGCTGGCCATCGTTGACGTAGGTGTTGATACGCGTGATGCCGTCGGTCCAGACCGGGCGGCACAGGCAACCCAGGTTCATGACCTCCTCGACGATGAACTTGCCCGTGAAGCCGGCGAAGAAGCCGAGTGCGACGGTGTCGACGCCCATCTTCTTAAAGGCGAAGGACACGTCGAGGCCCTTACCGTTTGCCGTGTAGCTGGCCGAGCCGGTGCGGACGTTCTCGTCGGGCTCGAGCGGAGAGCTCGAAACCGTCATGTCGACAGCCGGGTTAGCGGTTAGCGTGTAGAACATTTACAGTACCCCCTGTATATGTGAGGGCCGCGTGGCCGGCCCATTCCAACCACGCGGTTACCTCTGATACCAAATTAGCGAGCTGCGGACTCGAGCAGCGCCTTGACCTCGGCGGCGGTGTTGCAGGCGAGTGCCTTCTCGGCGAGCTCGTCGCACTCGGCCTTGGTCCACTGGCTGATGGTCTTGCGGGCGCGCAGGATCGACGGAGCGCTCATCGAGAACTCCTCCAGGCCCCAGCTGATCAGCAGCGGCTCAAGCAGCGGATCGGCAGCGGCCTCGCCGCACATACCGACCATGATGCCGGCCTTCACGCCGCTCTCGATGATGTTCTTGAGCGAGCGGAGCACGGCGGGATAGTACACCTGGTACAGGTTGGAGATGGTGTCGTTGCCACGGTCGGCGCACATGGTGTAGCCGATCAGGTCGTTGGTGCCGATGGAGAAGAAGTCGGCGACCTCGGCCAGGCGGTCAGCGAGCAGCGAAGCGGCAGGCGTCTCGACCATGATGCCGACCTCGATGTTCTCATTGAACTTGCGACCCTCTTCGGTCAGCTCGGCCTTGCACTGCTCGACGAGCTCCTTGACGGCCACGACCTCCTCGACGCAGGTGACGAGCGGGATCATGATCTTGACGTCACCAAAGGCGCTGGCGCGCAGCAGAGCGCGGAGCTGGACCTTGTACTGGTCGGGATTGGCCAGGCAGTAACGCACGGCGCGGAAGCCCATGAAGGGGTTGTCTTCCTTGACCATGTGCAGGTACGGGATCTCCTTGTCGCCACCCACATCGAGCGTGCGGATGATGACGGGAGCGCCCTTGAGCGCGCTGGCGACCTTGCGGTAGGCGTTGAACTGCTCCTCCTCGGAAGGAAGCTCAGCAGAGTCCATGAACAGGAACTCGGAGCGGAACAGACCGATAGCCTCGGCATCGTGATCGAGCGCGTTGGGCACGTCATCAGGGTTACCGATATTGCAGGCAATGATCTTCTTGATGCCGTCGGCAGTCACAGAAGGCTTGCCGCGGAAGGCCTCGAGAGCCGCCTTCTCGGCAGCGAAAGCCTCGGCCTTGGCGGTGTAGGCGGCAAGCGTCTCCTCGTCGGGATCGGCCTCGACGACACCCTTGCCACCGTCGACGACAACGGTCATGCCGTTGCGAAGCGCGGTGCAGCTGTTAGAGACCGAAAGGACGGCCGGAATCTCGAGGGCGCGCGCGATGATCGCGGAGTGCGAAGTGCGGCCACCGGTCTCGGTGACAATGCCGGCAACGTGGGCCTTATCGATCGTGGCGGTCATGGACGGCGTAAGGTCGTGCACGACAACGACGGTGTTCTCGGGCAGGACGGAGAGGTCGACGACCTCCTTGCCCAGCAGCTCGGCCAGAATACCGGTGCGGATGTCGGCGATGTCGGCCGCGCGCAGACGGAACATCTCGTCGTCCATGGACAGGAACATGTTCTCAAACATGGTCGAGGTGTCCATGAGCGCCTGCTCGGCGCAGGTGCCGCCGTCAATGGCGGCGTTGATGGCATCAGTCATGCCCGGGTCCTGAGCCAGGACGATGTGTCCGCTCATGATCTCGGCCTCGGCCTCGCCCACCGTCTCCTTCATGTGGTCGGCCTGAGCCTGGGTCTTCTCGCAGAAGACCGAAAGAGCCGTCTGATAACGCTCCTTCTCTGCGGCCGAATCAGCAACCGCGTGCGGTTCAAACGTCAAGTCGGGATCGACGGCGACCATGACGGTGCCGATACCGATGCCCTCGGATGCGTTGACTCCCTGATACATTCCCATTCCTCTCTCCGTGTCATGTGATAAAGCGTTTTGCCATATCCATGACAAAAGAGCGCAGCTACCTTGAACAGGTCACTGCGCCCCTAAGTATGAACTTAATTGTTCAACATGCGACCCGTTTGAGTTCTACTCGCCAAGACCGCTCTTGATGAGCTCAATGGCAGCAGCCAGAGCCTCGGCCTCGTCAGCGCCGTCGCACTTGACCTCGACCTCGGTACCGCAAGGGATACCAGCAGCCATGAGGGCCATCGGGGACTTGCCGTTGACCTCCTTCTCGGGGGTGACGACCGTCACGTCGCAGGCGTACTTGCCCATGGTGGAGGCGAAGAGGCCGGCCGGACGCATGTGAAGACCCTGCGGATTGACGAGAGTAGCCTTCTCAGAAACCATAATTGACTCCTTTTTTGTGTTTAACCCCTGTCGTGCATGCGGCAGGAGTCAGATTCACGACGTTGTTTATATTAACTCACATCAAACGGTTTTTCATTATGTTTCGCACGAATTGTTGGACAGATGTGTTTGTCGTCCGCTTGCTCGCCCACAGGGGGCCGGGCGCGGCCTGCGAGATTTCCTGCTCTACAGTCCTGCTCGCACGAAGAGCACATTAAGTGCTCTTCGGCTCGTGCGGAACTCGCGATAAATATCACAGCCCGCGCCCGGCCCCCTGTGGGCGAGCAAGCTGCGGAAACACAGTCGGTCCAGAGCAATATCGTGCGAACGGAATTCTGGCTGATTTTTTGTTCGCCTGGTTGATCTGTTGATGGGGTCTATCTATACCCTTCTGTAAGTTGCGGTGAAATAGGGACTGAATTTGGGGTTGAATCGTTTAAACAGTCCCTATTTCACCGCAACTTATTTGGAGATGAAAAAGGCGGAGGCCCTGGAGAGGGTCTCCGCCTTTGTTACAAGGGGCGATATTATTCGCTAACTGCTGGATTAGACCAGGCGGGCGTTGATCGTCTTGGCGATCTCGGCGGCGTCGGTGGAACCCTTGACGGTGGCACGGAAGTCCTCGTCCATGAGCGCCTCGGCGACCTTGGACAGGATCTTGAGGTGCGTGGTGCCAGCCTGAGCGCCCGGGATGAGCAGGGCGATGGCAACGTTGACGGGAGCGCCGTCCATGGTGTCCCAACCGGTCACGCCAGAGTCGTCCTTGACGACGATGACGGCAGCCTCGGTGATGGCGTCGGACTTGGCATGCGGAATGGCGAAGCCCTCCATCATGCCCGTGGTGCCCTCGGCCTCGCGGGCCAGGAAGGCGTTCATCACGGCGTCGGCATCGCTGGCGATACCGGCTTTGACGGCCTGGTTGGAGACAAAGCTCAGAGCCTCGTCACGAGAAGCGAAGTCCTCGGCGACAAAGACGTTCTCGACCTTCACGAAGTCAGCAGCCTCGGCCTTGGGGGCCTCGACGGCAGCGGCCTTGGGGGCCTCAACCGGCTTGGTTGCAGGAGCGGGCTTCTGGTTCTTCTCGAAGTCGTACTTCTTGAAGGCCACGAACAGGATGCCACCGACCACGGCGCCGAGGAGGATCGCGAGGACCCACTGCGGGCCGTTCTCGACAACGGGCAGGACCAGGAAGCCGCCGTGAGGCGCCGGATCGTGAACGTTGAAGAAGATGGTCAAGATGGAAGCGATGGAAGAACCGACCATCATGATGGGCATGACGGGCCAGATGTTCTTAGTCATGAACGGAATGGCGCCCTCGGTGATGTGGGTGCAACCAAGGATGAGGTTGACGATACCGGCGTCATGATCCTCCTGGCTGAAGTATTTCTTGCCGACAACGACGGCGAAGGTGGTGATCAGCGGCGGAACGATGCAAGCGGCGGAGACGGCAGCCATGAAGTTGGTGCCGAAGTTGTAGGTCTCGGTGCCGACGCCAGCTTCGAGAGCGGTACCGAGCAGGAAGGTGCCAGTAGCGTAAGCAGCCTTGTTGACCGGGCCGCCCATATCAAAGGCGCACATGCAGCCGATGGCCAGGCCAAGAATCACCGGACCGGAGTTACCGAGGCTCTGCAGGAAATCCATCATGCCCTGGTTAATGGCAGCCATGGGGCCGGAAATACCGAGCATGACCAGGCCGACGATGGCGGTAGAGCAAAGCGGATACAGGAAGATTGCCTTCAGGCCATTAAGGCTCGCGGGAATTTTAGAGAAAACCTTCTCGAGCAGCAAAATGACATAGCCGGCGAGGAAGCCGCCGACGATGCCGCCCAGGAAGCCAAAGCCCACACCCGAGCCTCCAGCGTCGATCATGCCGGTATCGGCGTTAACGGGCAGACCCTGGATGGCAATCATACCGGCAACAAAGCCGGGGACGAGCGCCGGGCGCTTGCCGATAGACTCGGCGATGTAGGCGGAGAGCACCGGAACCATGAGGTTCATGGCGATACCGCCGATAATCTTGAGCATCGCGGCAAAGCTGTTGTAGTCGGCAGCCGTCGAATCAAAGGACGTGATGCCCCACAGGAACGAAATGGCGGTCAGAACACCACCGGCAACGACGAAGACCAGCATGTGGCTGACGCCGTTCATGAGGTGCTTGTAAATGACGTGACCGATGGACTCCTTCTCCTCGACCTCGTCCTCGACATCGGCGGCAGCGGCAACCGTGTCGTCGCCCTTGGCGGCGAGCGCGCGGTCGATCAGCTTACCGGCAGCCTCGACAGACAGGGCCTTGGAAACACCAACAGAAACCATGGGCTTACCGGCGAAACGCTCCGCCTGGACATCCTTATCGGCTGCGACGACGACGGCCTTGGCACCGGCGATCTCACCCTTCGTGAGCTCGTTCTCGACACCGACCTGGCCATGAGTCTCGACCTTAATGGTCAGACCTCGCTCGGCAGCTGCCTTCTCCAGCGCCTCCTTCGCCATGAAGGTGTGCGCAATGCCGGTCGGGCAACCGGTCGCGGCGATGATGTCAAACTTAGCCATGTGTCCCTCCTTCTTGAGTACAGCGCCCGCGGGCGCTCCCCTATACGCGCTTCAATGCGCGTTTTTCCACACTTGAAAGATACCAACCTACCGTCCGCGTGAGAAGAGACAAGGCGCAATTCTCCGGTGAAAGGTTCTTTCATAACCGTAAACGGTAAGTGAAAGTTTACCATCAACACTTGAAACGGCAAGGTGTATCTTGTAATTGAAACTGCCCATATACTATGGCATGAAAAACGAGTCCGATTTTCATGCCAACCAGGAGCCATCCATGACCGATAGCAGCAAGAGCGCGCTCTCCCTTATTAGCACGCACAAAGGGTACAGCGATTCCGAGCAGCGCATTGTCGACTATATATTGGAGCACCAGTCCGAGGCGCCGCGCCTGACGGCCGCCCAGCTCTCACGAGCCGCTGCCACGTCCGAGGCGACGGTTTCGCGCTTTTGCCGCAAGCTGGGCTTTGGCAGCTTCCGCAGCTTTCAGTTTTCGTTGGCGCGCGACTTGGAGAGTCAGCGCAACGAGGGCCTGACCGACGAGGTCTCGCTCGACAACATGGAGCAGAGCCTTAAAAATATCCTCGCCGCCAAGGTGAGTGAGCTTAATGCGACCATCGACGGCATTGATCACGACACGTTGGCCGCTGTTGTGCACGCGCTTAAGAATGCCGGCGTTATTGAGTTCGCCGCCGTGGGCAATACGAACGCGGTCGCGCTCGATGCGACATTTAAGTTTTCGCAGTTGGGCCTTCGCTGCATGGCAAGCACCATCAGCGAGACATCAATCGGCTTTGCGCTCACGTTGCGCCCCGGCGACGTTATCGTGCTGATCTCGAACTCCGGCAAGTCGCGCCGTTTGAATCGCATGGCAAAAGCGGCTCGCGACTGCGGTGCCACCGTGGTCGTCATCAGCAGCGACAGCAAGTCTCCACTTGCGCGCCTAGCCGACTACACCTTTAATACCGTCAACCATGAGGCGCTGCTCACCACAGGCGACTTTGCGTTCTCCAAGATCAGCGCCACGATGATCATCGAGGTTATCTACAACTTCCTGCTGCCCGAAATCGAGGACGCGCGCGAGCACATCAGCTACTACGAGGAGCTCATCCAGCCGGATAAGGTCGTGGAGTAGTCAACTTGGGAGCCGATAGGGGCCGTCAGCCACAAAACGCGACTATCTACTACGTTTTGACCGCAGGCGCCAACCATACACCCAAAACTAAGAAAACCGCAGGCGTTCTACCTGCGGTTTTCTTTTTACAAGTTTTGGCGTGGAAGCCGGTGCCCTTCTAAACGTAGTAGATAGCCCCATTTCGTGGCGAACGGCTCTGAACAAGCACGTGGTGGGACAAAATTATCAGTAGTTTTTGTCCCAGGGTCGCCTGCGGCAACAAACTCGATACGACTTTCGCACCTGGGACAAGAACTACTGATAATTTTGTCCCACCAACCATCGGGATACGGCTTACCCCCGCGCTTCTTCCAGCATCTGCTTTGCGTGGGCCAAGCTTGCCTCGGATTGATCGCCGCTCAGCATGCGGGCGATCTCGGCGGTACGGGCATCGCCGGTCACCTCGTCCAGGTGCGTCTGGGGAACATCGCCCGGCTCTTTACTGACCACGTAATGCTTGTCGGCCATGACCGCAACCTGCGCCAGGTGGGTTACGACAATGACCTGATGCGTGGCGGCAAGATCGGCCAGCACACCAGCAAGAGCACGAGCCGTAGAGCCGCCGACACCAGCATCGACCTCGTCGAACACCAGTGTATCCACGCCATCCGCGTTGCCGAGGACAACCTTACTCGCCAGCATAACGCGGCTGAGCTCGCCACCCGACGCAATACGGCGCAGGGGACGCGGCGTCAATCCAGCGCCGCTGCGATACAAAAGCTCATAGCTCGAAGGGCCAGCAAGCGTCCACTCGGCGCGGGGAAGATCACGCGACTCCCAGACGAGTTCGGCGCCCCCCATTTCCAGACGCGCCATTTGGCGGCCAACCTCATGACAAAAACGCGGGGCCGCCGTATTGCGTGCACGTTTAAGCGCCTTGGCGGCGGCGAACAGTTCATGCTCCGCTGCGCCAAGCGCTTCACGCGCCTTCTTGATCTGCCCATCACCATCGTCTACCAGCGACAGCAGCTCTTGCGAACGATCACGCATAGCGAAGACGTCGTCCATGGTGGGACCCCACTGACGCAGCAGGCCCCTAAGATCGGAATAGCGCTCGCGCATGCGAGCGAGCTCACGAGGGTCAAACGCAACGCCATCGCGATAGGCACGAAGCTCGTTGGCACAATCCTCAAGCGAGATACAGGCATCCGAAAGCGCATCGGCAATGTCGCCCAGCTTGCGATCGACGGCAGCCATGCGTGAAAGCTCGGCCACGGCGCCATTCACGGCATCGAGCGCTCCCCCTTCGGCAGCAAGCGATGCATGGGCCTCGTTTGCCGTCGCCACCAAAACCTCGGCATGCTCCGAGCGAGGCAGCAGCTCCTCGAGTTCCTCGTACTCGCCTGGCTTGGGGTCGACCTCGGCGATACGCTCAAGGGCAAAACGCGCTTCCTCGACGCGACTCCCCTGCGCACGCGATGCTTCCTCCACACGGCGAAGCTCCTTGGCGGCGGCACGCGAAGCCTTAAAGCAGGTGCGATACTTCTCGAGCGCCTCAAGCGCCGCGCGCCCAGCCCAAGCATCAACCATGGCAACATGGTGCGCCGGGTCGAGCAGGCGCTGATGTTCATGCTGGCCGCATAGATCCATCATCACGCCGACGCGCTCCGAAAGCTCGCGCACGCTGGCGATGCGGCCGTCAATTTTTACACGGCTGCGGCCCTCGGCAGAAAGGCTGCGCTGCACGGTAAAGCCCTCCGTATCGTGCGGGCCGTCAAACAGGCGCGCCTCGACGCCGGCAAGCAGCTCGCCCTCGCGAACCGTCGACGAATCGGCGCGCTCGCCCAAAATGAGCTTGAGCGCCGAGAGCAGCGCGGTCTTACCGGCACCGGTCTCACCGGTCAGGACGGTCAAGCCGGCACTCGGCACCAACGTCGCCTCGCGAATGAGTGCAATGTTGGAAACCTGCAGCTCATCGATCATGACGCACTCCGTAGAACACGCGGCTCACCGAGTTGTAGAAGCTCTCGGGGCCGTAGTCGAGCAGCAGCACATCGCCGGGACCACGGCGCACGGCCACGCTCTCAACCGTGCCGTCGCATGTAATAAACTGTCCGTCGATGGCAATGGCCGGCACGCTTGGGCGATCATCGGACATAAAGATCTCGACGACATCGCTTGGCGAAGTCAAGAAGGCGCGAGCCTGAATGGTATGCGGAGCAATCGGCACGCAAACCATACCCGTATAATCGGGGCTCACGATAGGGCCGCCGGCGGAAAGCGCATAGCCGGTGGAGCCGGTCGCCGTCGACACGACCACACCATCGCCGCGCAAGCGATCGATATGATGGCCAGAAACGGTGATGTCAAACTCGACCATATCGGACAGGGGTCCGCGCGTAAGCGCCATATCGTTGAGGGCAAACGTGCGCACGACGTCCTTCGTGCCATCATCGCGCACCGAGACGATATCCGCGGCGATGGTGGCGCGGCGGCTCACGTGGAGCTCACCGGACAGGGCATCGTTCACAACCTGCAAAATATCGCGTTCCTCGGGGCTCGCGGCGGTCAAAAAACCCAAATGACCATAGGAAAGACCCAAAATGGGAATCTCACGGTAGTTGAGAATGCGGGCGGCGCGCAGCAACGTGCCGTCGCCGCCGAGTGTAATGACCAGGTCGGCATCGTCAACATCGGGCGTGCTCTGTATCTTGGAGCGCTGGTCAGCCGCCCATGCGACCTCGTAGCCCTGGCGCGAAAGCCAAAGCTCGAGCATCAGGCCACTCTCGACCGCCTCTTGCTTGTAGTAATTGGGAACCAGAAAGACCTTCATAGCGTTGCCGCTTTCTCGCTCAAAGCCGATACCTGGGATTGCAGCTCATCTTCGGCGCGCTCGCCAGAGGCAAACCTCGTGCCGTACAGGAAAAACTCAACGTTGCCCTTGGCGCCATGGATGGGCGACACGCACACGTCGACCGGGAACAAGCCCTTTGCGGCGAACAGCGCAATCGCCGCCACGAGCGTGTCAACACGCACAGCGGGATCCGTCACGATACCGCCCTCGCCCACCAGCGCAGCCGGCGCCTCAAACTGCGGCTTTACGAGCGTGCAAAACGAACCCGAAGACTTCAGGCATGCCAGCACGGCGTCGATGATATTCGCGATACTCGTAAACGACACATCGCACACGGCCAGGTCGATAGCGCTGCCGTAGCCGAGCTCGGGCAACTGCGTCACATTCGTGCGCTCGTGGAGCGTCACACGATCGTCTTGGCGCAGCGACCAATCAAACTGAGCGCGACCCACATCGACCGAAACGACCGTGGCGGCCCCGCGCTTAAGCAGGCAATCGGTAAAGCCGCCGGTAGAGCAGCCTACGTCCAAGCAGACAAGGTCCGTCGGATCAATCCCAAACGCATCGAGCGCACCCTCGAGCTTAAGGCCGCCGCGCCCAACGTAAGGAATGCGTCCCTTAACGTGCAGCGGCAGACCAGGCGTCACCTTGAGCCCCGGAGAGGTCAAACGCTCACCGCCACTCGAAACCAAGCCGGCCATAAGAGTGCGAAGGGCATCCGCGCGATCGGCGCAGATGCCCTGTGAAATCAGTTCGTCATCGAGACGCACGCGTTTCATGAATGCCATCAACCATTCGTATCCGGAGATGCAGCCTGTCTATCTTGGGACTCGTTTGCCGCATCCTCATCGTATTCCTGCTCGAGCTTGTCGGCCTCACGCGGCGTCAGCTCAAACTTGTCGACCATATCGACCGCTCGGGAGCCCAGCTCAATCGCCTCGTCAAACAAATCGAGCGAACGCTCCAAGGACGTATCCTTGGAGCGAACAGTGGCGATGATCTGGTCCAGGCGATCCGAGATCTCATCGAAGTTGCGGACGGAACCCTCTGGCATGGCTACTCCTCGACGGAGTCGGCCTCGACGGCCTCAGCAGCGTCAGCATCCTCGGAAAGTACACCGGCGGCAGCCTGAGCGGCAGCGACCTTGGCGGCCGCCTCGGCAGCCTGTGCCTCCTCGCGAGCGCGATCCTCGGCCAGCAGCTCTTGGTACAGGTCCTCGCCCGGCAGCTCCTCGCTGCGAGCGATCTTGCCCAGCACGCCATTGACAAACGACGCGGACTGGTCGGTACCATAAGCCTTTGCGATTTCGACTGCCTCGTTGATCACGATAGCGTCCGAGACCTCTTCGTCGGTGAGGAAGCGCATCTCGTAGACGGCGATACGCAGCAGGTTACGGTCGGCGCCGGGCATGCGCATAAGATCCCAGTTCTTGGCGACGGCGCGCAGGGCACAGTCGATGCGATCGATATGCTCGTAGGCACCGCGGCAAAGCTCCAGCGCATAGGGGTCGAGGGGACCCTTCGAGATCAGGAAATCGCCCTCGAGGACGCGCTCGAGCGGGCTATCCGTGGCCTCGGCCTGGAACAGCAGCTGCAGCGCCTGACTGCGGGCAAGCGTGCGCCCGCGATAAACCTTAAGGCTCAAAGGTTACTCCTTGGGGAAAACGAGGCCGTCAATGCAAACGTCAACGCGCTCGACCTCGACGCCCACCTGGGCATCGATGGCGGCGACCACGGCGGCGCGAACGGCCTCGGCGAGTTTCTTGAACGGATAGCCAAAGAACACCACGACACGCACGGTGAGTGCGAGCTTGTCGCCGATGACCTCGGCCTCGACCGCCGGCTCGGAAGCCGGGGCCTTGGACGAGAGCATCATGGAGACAAGGTTGGTGGCAAGGTCCTTGACGCCAACGGAGGCGATGCCCTCGACATCCGACACGGCGCGCGAGACGATGGCGGTCAGAACATCGGGCGAAATGCCGATGCCGTCAATCTTGATTTCCTGGGGCATGAGTCCTCCTAGAAGAGTTGGTTGCTAGACGCGGGAGACGAACTTGCCGTCGCGGGTGTCAACCTTGATGACCTCGCCCTCGTTGAGGTACATGGGGACCTGGATGACAGCGCCGGTGTCGATCGTGGCCGGCTTGGTGGAACCCTGGACGGTGTCGCCCTTAAAGCCCGGGTCGGTCTGGACGATGGTGGTCTCGATGAACATCGGCGGGGTCACGCCCATGAGCTCATCGTCGGCGAAGAGCAGCTGGCAGATGTCGTTCTCGCGCAACCACTTGGAGTTCTCGCCCACCATGTCCTCGGGAACGGGAACCTGCTCATAGGACTCGTTGTCCATGAAGATGTAGTCGGTGCCATCGTTGTAGAGGTACTGGAACTCACGGGTGGTGAGCATGACGCTCTCGAACTTGGTGCCGGCGTTGCAGGTGTTCTCGACGACGCGGCCGCTCTTGATGTCGCGGGTCTTGTAGCGCACAAACGCGCCGCCCTTGCCGGGCTTGACATGCTGGAACTCGACGATGGTGTAGACCTTGTCCTTAATGCGGAGACCGAGGCCGTTCTTGAAGTCGGCGGTAGAAATGGTAGGCATAGCGACCTTTCTTGTTATGGGCAGAACGCACAAGCGTCCAAATTACATACGACCGAAATTATACACTTGCAGACGGCGCCTGCAGCGAGCGCATAAAAAGAGAACGCGGGGCGCCCGAATCATTTCGAACGCCCCGCCCCAAACTATCTACGAAGTAGATTAGCAATCGATGACGTGGAGGTCATGCGGCGTCTTGGTGAAGGGCTCGTAGCCGTTCTCGGTGACCACGCCGTAGTCCTCCAGGCGCACGCCGCCCACACCGGGCAGGTACACGCCGGGCTCCATGGTGACAACCGAGCCGACCTCGATGATATTCTTGCTGCGGTTAAAGTTGGGCAGCTCGTGGATGTCGATGCCCACACCGTGACCCAGGCCATGGTTGTAGTAATCGCCATAGCCGGCATCACCGATGATCTTCTTGGAAAGCTTGAAAATGTCGTTGCCCTCGACGCCCGGATGGATGGCGGCGACACACTCCTCGTGGGTGCGGCGCACGAGCGCGTACAGGTCGAGCTGCTCCTGGGTAGGCTCGCCCATCACGACGGTGCGCGTCATGTCGGAACGATAATCGCAGTAGCCCGCGCCATAATCCATGAGAACGAAATCGCCCTTCTCGATCACGCGGTCGCTCGGCACGGCATGCGGGTTGGCGGTGTTGGGGCCGCTCGCCACAATGGAGCCGAAGGCAAGGCTATCGGCGCCGTTGGCGAACATAAAGTTCTCGAGCTCGTTGCGAACCTGCTTCTCGGTCATACCGGGCTTAATAAAGCCGAGCATATGCTGGAAGGCGGCGTCGGTGATCGACTGTGCGTGGCGCATAAGCTCGATCTCCTCGGCATCCTTGATGGCGCGCATCTTGCGGATGTCGTCGTGCATCAGCGGCAGCACGCAGGCGACGGAACGGTCCTCCAGGCCGCGCTGAATACCCTGGTAGAAGTTAATCTGCATATCGTCCTCGACAGCACAGACACGGCACTTGTTAGCCGCAATCTTGCCGGCGACCCAGCCGGGGATGGTACCCTCGTCCATGTCGTAAACCCAGGGGCTGCCGGCGGGCGTGTTCTCCTCAAAGCTGTTGAGGTAGCGCGAGTCGGTATGGAACAGGCACTGGTCGGCCGTAATAAACGCCGCGTGCGGGAATTCAAAGGTGTAATCGAAAACGCCCTTCACGCCCGTAAGCCAACGAAGGTTGGCCTCGTCGCGCACCACGATGGCGTCGTAGCCACGCTCGGCCATCAGGGCACGGACACGCTCGATACGACCGGCAGGACCGGCAGCAAACTCAGACATGCAGATTCCTTTCTTATTGTCTCAAAAAGTGCGGGACGGGTCTCAACCGAACGACGGAATCGCATGCGATCCGCAACCGATTGGAAACCCGCCCCTCAACATGATACGAAAGACGATGGATGTCAATAAAACTTAGAGAAGTTCTTTGCGAGAAGCCAAGTAGGCGTGAGCATGGCGCTCAAGAACCTCGTCCTCAACGCACGTTAGACGAATAGCGCCGAGTGCCGCGGGCAGCGGCAACATACTGCGGTTCGAGCGGACAAACTGCTGCCTGCGGAACTCCTCGATATATGCGGCAGGCTCCAGATCGAAGGCAAGCTCCTCGATACCAAAGTCCTCCAAGCAGTCATCGACCTCAAAGACGTAATCGATATCGAAGTCACAGGCATCATGTGCTAGGCGCGCCTCAAAGCGCATGCCCTCGGACAACAGCTGGTAGGCAGGGACCTGTGAAGCGGCATCGCCCATGCAGGCGCGCAGGGTACGCTCCCCCGTCTTGCCAAAATCGAGCGCATGGCGAGCGCTCGGGTTCGTGGCCATCAGTACGTCCTTACGGGCAGTCTGAGACCATTGAACGGCATTGACGAGCGCAACCTCCTCGCCCGCGAGAATCTCGGGGACGGTCTCAGTAAACTGATTCCAGCGGGACTTGCTGCTCGAAAGCATGGTGCCAACAAGTACCACATAGCCGAGCTTGAGGTCCTCGGGGTCCGCCTCGCGAACAAGGTCGAGGTCACACACGACCAAGCCCGGTTCGGGACGGAACGCGATAGCAGGAAGCGCATTGGCCGACGAGGCGACGAGCGGATTCATGGTCGTCGCGACCGTGAGCATGGCGTCGAACGTCGTCGGCAGCAACGCGCACTCGGTGCGGCCGCACCACTGATTGGCACACCAGCTAACAACCGAGCAGGTTGCGGCATCGCCAACGGCGACAACCAGATCGTCGCAGGTAATGCCATTGGCAGTCAGGGCGCCAAAGATAGCATCGGCATCGGCCAGCGTAGCACCGGCAGGCGAAACCTCGAGGACGAGCGGCGACACAGCAAAGCCGGCATCGACCAGAGCGTGCTCAACGATCTCGCCAAAGCAGTCGGAAACAGCGCTGTTCCAGACAACCATCGCACGCTTGGGCTTGCCCACGGCCGAGGCAAACATACGCGACAGCTCACTAAAAGCGTTAAAGCCGACGCGAACATCGACACTGCGGTTTTGGAAATTGATCAGTTGACGGCGAATCATAGCAGCCCACGCTCCAAAAGCATCTCGGCACAAAGGTAGGAAACGTCCTCGAAGGACTTATTGCGAATATCAAGGGTAAGGTCAGCGGCCTGGCGATACAGCGGACGGCGATGCTCAAACAGGCGCGCAGCATGCTCGGGCGAACGGAAATCGGGGCGCGTATCGGACCGACGAATCTGGCGAATCGAATCCTCGAAGTCGCCCTCGAGGTACACACACGTACCCATTTCGTGCATCAGCTCAATATTCACCGGCGTCTCGACAATGCCGCCCCCGCACGAAACCAACAGGCTGCGCTCGCTTTGGAGCGAACGGAGCGCCGAGGTCTCGAGCTCACGAAAACGATCCTCGCCCTCGGTCTCAAAAATCTCGGTTACCGACTTGCCGCAACGGCGCACGACCAGGCGGTCGGTATCGACAAAACGCCGCTTAAACATAGTGCCGACGTTGCGCGCGAGCGTCGATTTGCCCGCGCCCAAAAAGCCGATAAAGAAGATATGGTCGCAGCCGTGTTTGGTGTGCTGGGACATAGCGAGACCTAATCCTCGCAGGGAAGGTCGCGCAGGGCCCGGCGCTCAAAGATACGGAAGATCTGCGTATACCACAGGTCCTGCGTCGCCTGCGGCTTTACCAAGATGGTATCGACGCCGGCGAAGTTGCCGCTCCACACGTCCGTGTAGAGCTGATCACCGATCAACACCGCCTCGTCGGCCGTGGCGCCGAGGCGCTTAAGACCCGCCTTAAGGGCAAACGGCGCCGGCTTCATGGCGTGGCTGATGGCCTCGAGTCCCAGCTCGCGTGCAGAGCTCATGACCTGGTCGCGATGCCAGTTGTTGGACACCATGCACAGCTTAAAGCCTTTGGCGCGGGCGGCGTCGAGCCAAGCGGAAACCGCAGCGGGAACCTGCTCGGTGTCGCGCGGCACCAAGGTGTTATCGCGATCGAGCAGAATGGCGCGTTTGCCGTCGGCCCACAGGGTATTAAGGTCGATGCGATCGACCGAGGCAACGTATCGTTTGGGGCTAAAAATCCTCATGCTAATTCCAAGACTGTTGGTGCTCTTCGTAGGTTTGCGAGAAGTACTCCTCGTCCTGCGTAATGTAGAAATACAGGTCATCGGAGTCGGTCGGCTCAAGCGTGGCCTTGAGCGCCTCGAGCGACGGAGAGCAGATGGGCGTGGGTGGCAGACCCTCATGCTTATAGGTGTTATACGGACTATCGCTCTGCAGGTCGTCGGCGGTAACCTCGCCACCGGTGACATACATCATGGTAGCGTCGCTGTTGAGATAGCGCAGGCCGTCGAGCTTGCCGGCAAGGCGGTTGTAGAAGACCGAGGCCACGTGCGCACGTTGATCGGCGTTGAGGCCCTCGCGCTCAACGATAGAGGCCAAGTTGACGATGTCGTAGTCGGACATCTCCACACCATAGCGCTCCTTGATCTTGGCTTCGCAGCTCGCAAAGTCAAGCGACTTGTACTCGGTCTTAAACTGATCGAGCATAGCGCGAATCACGTCATCGGCCGTCGGCGAATCACCCAACGAATAGGTCTTGGGGAACAAGAAACCCTCGAGCGAGTCGTTAGCGGCGCCCTTAAGGAAGCTATAGTCGTCAGCGTAGTTGGAGGCCTTGGCCTGGTTGAGGAAGTCTTCCTTAGAGATGCTGTCGTAGACCTGGGCCACACGGTCGGCGACTTGATCGACCGTCAGGCCCTCAGGGATAGTCAGCGCATTGGATCCCGCGTTGGGGCCTTCCATGAGCTGCTGAACAACCTTGGTCGCATCCATGAGTGTGGTGAACGAATAATCACCTGGCTTGAGCGACATATCGGCGTTGAGCTTTTTCACCGCCGCATAGTAATCCTTGGGATTTTCTACGATATGGTTCTCGGAGAGAATCGAGGCGATCGTATCGCCCGAAGCACCATCGGGAATGGTCACCGTAACCTGCTGACCAGCCGTGACCTTCGTATCCTCACCGGCAAAGAAGCCCTTGACGGCCGGCACGACAAAGAAAGCGATCGCAGCAAGCGCGAGCACCGCCACCACAACGCCGATGATCATGGGAACCGGAGAACTCTTCTTTTGAGCACCGCGACGAGCATGCGTGTTGTAGCTCGAGCGGGTCGCCGGAGCAACGCCATGCGAACCGCGAGCGTGATGCGAATGCGATTGAGGGGCCTGAGTTCGCTGGGTAGGTGCCTGCTGCTTAAAGCGGGCACCGCCTGCAGGCTGGGCCGTACGAGCAGTGGGCTGCTGAGCCGCGTGAGAAGCCGAATGCTGAACCGAACGAGCAGAAGGCTGCTGACCCGTCCGTTGAACAGGTTGGGCCGAATGAGAGAAGGACTGCGCCGGGCGCGCGGCAGGCTGAGCTGCGCGCTGCGTCGGCTGTGCCGGACGCTGGCCAGGCTGGGCAGGGCGCGACGCCGGCTGCTGTGTACGATTCTGCTGGCGCGGATCGGAAGCGCTAGGCATGCGAAACCACCTCGTTTTTACGATCGAGCCACGTCTGCAAAAACAGGCTGGCGGCAATCATGTCGATCTTGCCCCTCATCTGCTTTTCGTTGAGGCCCTGCTCGCGCAGGATACGCTTGGCCTCTTGCGAAGACAGACGCTCGTCCTCAAACTCCAGCGGAAGATCGAGCTTGTCGGCAATCTTTTGCGCCACGGCGGCAACGCGCTCGGCCTGGGGGCCGGGCTCACCGGCCATGGTCAGAGGACGTCCGCTTACCAGGATGTCGGGCTCATAGTCTTCGACCAGGTAGCGGAACGTCTTGGCCATACCGGTGACCTCGGCGGCCGGGAGCACCTTGACGGGCATCGCCATCTTGCCATCACGGCTCGAGACGGCGATGCCAATCCTGGTCTCCCCTATGTCCAGCGCAAGCGCGACCACAGTGACTTCTTAGATTCTTAGGCGCCGAGCGCGGTCTTGGCGGCCGCGAGGGCATCGGCGATGCCGGCAGCATTCTTGCCACCGGCCTGGGCCATGTTGGGACGGCCACCACCGCGACCGTCGACCAGACCCGCGATCTGCTTGATCACATTACCGGCGTGGAACCCGGCCTTCACGGCGTCATCGGAGCCGGCAGCGAGCAGGGCCGGAGTGCCCTTCTCAGTCACGCTGGCGACGACACAAGCGACAGGGCCGGCGACCTTCTGGTGCACGGTATCCCATACGTTGCGCAGGTCGGCAGCCTCAAGGCCCTGGAGCTCAGCAACAACGAGCTTGTAGCCATTCAGCTCGACAGCACCCTCGATGGCGCTGGAGATCGCATCGGAGGAGCCACCAGTGAGCGCCTTCTTGAGCTTGTTGGACGTCTCGCGCAGCTCGGCCTGCAGGTTCTCCACGCGGGCGGGAACCTCGTCGACGCGGCACTTGAGCGCAGCGGCGGCGGCGTCAACGAGCGCCAGGCGGTCGGCCATGTAGTCGAGGGCACCCTTAGAGGTCACGGCCTCGATACGGCGGACATTGGAGCCCGTGGAGGACTCGGAAATGATCTTGAACAGGCCAATCTCGGCGGTATTGGCGGCATGAGTGCCACCACAGAGCTCGCGGGAGAACGGCTGGTCCTCGGCGCCCACGGAGACGACGCGGACAACATCGCCGTACTTCTCTCCAAACAGAGCGACAGCGCCGGCAGCCTTAGCCTCGTCGATGCCCATGACACGGGTCACAACCGGCTTGGAAGCGAAGATCTGCTGGTTGACCAGGTCCTCGACAGCCTTGAGCTGCTCGGAGGACAGGGCCTCGAAGTGCGTGAAGTCAAAGCGCAGGTGCTCGGGCGTCACCAGCGAACCGGCCTGGGAGACATGCTCGCCCAGGACCTGCTTAAGGGCGGCGTCGAGCAGGTGGGTGGCGGTGTGGTTGCGGCACAGGAAGCCACGGCGCTCGGCGTCGAGCGCGGCGGTCACGGTAGCACCGACGGTCAGCGTGCCCTCGGCAACGTGCGCGACGTGGGCATACAGACCGTTGTGGTTCTTGGTGTCGGCAACGGTCAGAACAACGCCCTCGGCGGAAAGCTTGCCGGCATCGCCTTGCTGGCCACCCATCTCGGCATAGAACGGGGTGCGGTCGAGAACGACCTCGACGTCCTCGCCGGCGGCAGCGGACTCGACGGACTCGCCGTTGCGAACGATGGCGACAACCTTGGCGCCCTCGATCGCATCGTTGTCATAGCCGTCGAATTCGGTCGCGGCGACCTTGTCGGAAAGCTCGACCCACACGTCGTTGAAGCTACCCCAGGCATCGCCCTTGACGTTGGCACGAGCGCGGGCCTTCTGGTCCTCCATGCAGGCGGTGAAGCCGTCCATGTCGACGTCGTGGCCAGCAGCGCCGGCGATCTCGACAGTCAGGTCAATGGGGAAACCGAAGGTGTCGTGCAGCTTAAAGGCAACGTCGCCCGGAAGGACGGCGCCGTCGGCGAGCGCGGCCAGGGCCTCGTCCAGGTAAACACGGCCGTTGTCGAGCGTCGTGGAGAAGCGCTCCTCCTCGGAGGCGACAATACCCTTAACGAGCGCGACGTTCTTGAGCAGCTCGGGATAGGCCTCGCCCATCTGAGCGTTAACCTCGTCGATGAACTTGGTCAGGAAGGCGCCCTCGATGCCCAGCAGGCGGCCGTGGAACACGGCGCGGCGGAGCAGGCGGCGCAGGACGTACTCGCGGCCCTCGTTACCGGGCAGGATGCCGTCCGAGATCATAAAGTCGACGGCACGGGAGTGGTCGGCGATGATGCGCAGGGAGCGGCTGGCGCCGGAGTAATCGTCGGCGTCATAGGTCTTGCCGCCGATCTCCTCACCGAGCTTGATGAGGTGCTGCATCAGATCGCCGTCGTAGTTAGCGGTCTTGTGCTGCATGATGGCGGCCATGCGCTCAAGGCCCATGCCCGTATCGAGGTTACGGTGCGGCAGCTCCGGCATGGAGCCGTCCTCCTGGCGGTCGTACTGGGTAAAGACGAGGTTCCAGAACTCCAGGAAGCGGTCGCAGTCGCAGCCAGGCTTGCAGTCGGGGCTGCCGCAGCCGACCTCCTCGCCCATGTCAAAGTAAATCTCGGAGCACGGACCGCAGGGGCCAGTGGGGCCAGCGGCCCAGAAGTTGTCGTCCTCGCCCAGGCGGGAGATGTGGTCCTCAGCAACACCCAAAGAACGCCACACGTCGTGGGTCTCGTCGTCCTCGGTAAAGACGGTAAAGTATAGGCGGTCGAGCGGCAGCTTGAACTCCTTGGTGATGAGCTCAAAGGCCCAGGCGCAGGCCTGCTGCTTGGAGACGCCGCCAAAGGAGAAGTCGCCGAGCATCTCGAAGAAGGACAGGTGACGGCCATCCTCGCCGATGCAATCGATGTCGTTGGTGCGGACGCACTTCTGGCAGGAGATAGCGCCGATCTCCTTCATGGTCTTCTTGCCCTGGTAGTACTCCTTAAACTGGTTCATGCCAGCGTTGGCAAGCAACAGCGAAGGATCGTCGGGGACGAGGGACGAAGAAGGATAGAGCTTAAGACCGCGCTCCTCAAAGAAGTTGAGGAACTTGGAGCGGATCTCGGCCGTAGTCATTGACGGGTAGTCAGCACACATAGAGGGAATCTCCTCGGTTTCACATCGAAACAGTTCAAACGTAACGATATTACCATCCCACCGCGCAAGTGCAAAAAAGAGGGCCGGCACAATGCCGGCCCTTCAGCGAAATTGCATGTTAGCGCGTATGAATATTAATCCGAATTACCCCGCTAGTTGTCATCATCGTCCATGGAGCCGTCGATGCCGGTTTTGGTGTCGTCCGTGTTGGAATCGTCATCCTTGGCAAAGGGGTTCTTGAAGAAGCCCGTGGAATCGGGTTGCAAACCCGAGAGCTTGATCCAGGGATTATCGAACTCGGGCTTAGGCATCGCCTGGGCCTCGGGCGCAGTCTCGTTACCGATGAGCTCGGACTCATAGATGAAGGTGTCGTCGCCGAGCGCGTCGTAGGCGGCGACCGGGTTGCCATCGGCATCGCGGTACGGCGTGCCCTTAAACACGGCACCGTCATAGGCCACAAGCTGGCGGCCGGTCTCATTCTCGAAGTAGTACACGAAGATACCCTTGAGGGCCGCACACAGCGGGATGGCAATAATCATACCGATGGGGCCCATGAGTGCTGAGCCAATAACGAGCGCCGTGAGGCTCATAATGGGATGCACCTGCACCGAGCTCTGCATAACCTTGGGCGAAATCACGTTATCGGTGACGTTTTGCGCGACCATCGTCACGATGAGCGTCCATAACGCCAACATGGGGCTGAACATGAAACCGAGCACTGTGGCGATTGCTGCGCTCACCCAAGGACCGACGACCGGAACCAAATGCATGATGCCGGTAAAGATAGCCATGAGCGCCGCATACGGATGGCCGATGATCATAAAACCGATAAAGGCCAAGATGCCGCCGCAGATAGACGTCACGACCATACCGCGCATGTAGCCGCCGACAGAGCGAGAAAGGATGGCGACCATAAAGCGGTACGAGGTCTCCTTCTCCTGACCGATGATGGTGCAGATCTCGTGGTGCATGCGAGGGTAGTCGCAGGCCATCCAGTAGGCAAGCACCAGACCAAGGAAGATCACGAACAACTGCGAAGCCGTATTGGTGATGAGCGGGAACACACCGCGGCCAAGCTCGGCAGCGATCTGAGACACATACTTCGATGCCACGGCAACCAGCGACGAAAGATTATCGTCCAAATACTCCTTGAGCGGCGTGTTGTTGAGCGTCTTGGCATGCGAGATCATCTCGTTGAGATCGCCACCCGCAACACGAAGCTGCTCGGGCAGGCGGCTCAGGACTTCCATGATCTGACCAAAGAGAATCGGCGACAAGATGCAAACGACACCGACGAGCACGGCAACAACAACAATTAGCGCAATAAGCGAACCGATGCCGCGATTCACGCCATGGTGCTCGAGCCAGTTGGTGATCGGGGACATCACAAAAGCAATGATGGAGCCAACGGCAAGAAACTCAATAACCGGTGCCAGGATGCCCATAAGGTTAAAGATGACAGCAGCAATAACAATGCAGCCGACAACAGCCCAAATGCGCAGCGTCAGAACGCGGGTGTCGCGCAGCACGCGATCGGTTTGTTGGGGGTGCTCACTCATGAACGAATCATCACTCCGTCGGGGTCGATCTTGTCCTGAATCTTCTTAAGCGTGCGGCGCAGCAGACGCGAGACCTGCACCTGCGAGATGCCCAGCTTCTTGGCAATCTCGATCTGGGTCATGCCCTTCACAAAGCGCAGCTCGATCACCTCGCGCTCGCGCGGCGAGAAATCGCGGATGGCTTCCTCGATCACCAGGCGGTCATCGGTAAAGTCGAGCTCGTTGTCATCGTCGGCGTAACGGTCGAGAATCGAGGGCGCATCGTCGGAATCGGACGCACCAGGAGCCTCGATGGGCACCGAGGTATAGGCCGAAGACGATTCCATAGCCTCGAGGACCTCATCGACAGTCACATCTAGATACTCAGCGATCTCCTCAACCTTGGGCGAACGCTGCAGCTCGTTGGTAAGTTTGTCAGTAGCCTGGTTGACCTTGGCCGAGAGTTCCTGCAGACGACGCGGTACGCGCACGCTCCAGCCCTTGTCGCGGAAATGGCGTTTGATCTCGCCCAGGATAGTGGGTGTCGCAAACGTCGTGAACTCGAGTCCGCGCTCGGGGTCAAAGCGGTCGATAGCCTTGAGCAAACCCAGATAGCCGACCTGCATGAGGTCGTCGAGCGGCTCGCCGCGATTCTTAAATTTGTTGGCAAGAAACCTTACCAGGTTCATATGGGACATGACGAGCTGTTCGCGGGCGTCCGGATCACCGGTCTCCTTGTAGCGACGAAACAGCTCGCGGGTTTTCTCCTTGTCCCAAGCGGTCTTGCCGCTCCGGGAACGTTCGGTCATATTAAATATCCGCCTTGAGGTCGAGGGAAAGCGTCAGGGGCGCCGCAGTCTTTTCGTAGGAGTCGCACACGCTCGCCAAAATAAGCTCGGCATAAACAGCAGCCTGGTCATCCTCGTCGACGGTGGCCTGATCGCCAAAGGTAAAGGTCATGCCAACGTGAGATTCATCGACATCGAATTTGATTGAGATGTCGTCGGAATCAACAGCCGTGCAGCCAAAGATAAAGGCTTCCTCGGCAGCCATGCGGATGTCCTCGATGCGATCGACAGACATGGAACACAGGGCACCAACGTTGGCTGCCGTCATGCGCACAAGGCGAGCGAGACGCGGGTCGCCGGCAACGGTCAGCGTGATGGGGCAGGCTGCTTCGCTACTCATCGCAGGACTCCTCAGAGGTCTCGGAGGGTGTATAGGTGTAATACTGAGCCCGCTTGGATGCAGACTTCTGAGCCACATCTGCGCCATCGGCGGCCTCGTCCTCCGCCTTGCCAATCAAGACGCGCTCGGTCGGCTGCTCGGCTTCTTCGGCGGCAGCGGAAAGCTTGCGCTCGGCTTCAGCTGCAGGAGCCTTCACCTTATTGAAGAGCTTCTGCACAGCACCGGCGGCAGAGTCGGTCACGCTCGACACAGCATTGCTGGCCTCGGCCATGCTACCGGTGACCTCAGAAATGTCGCGAACCACGGCTTCGACCTCTACGAGATTGGAGGTAAGGGCATCAACTGCCGTCTTGCTCGACTTAAGCAGCGGCTCCATCTGGGCAAGCGCCGGCGTAAGCTCATCGACAGCGCCATCGAGCTTTGCCACCACAGGCTGAGCCTCGGCGATGGTGTTGTTGAGGTCGTTAACGGTCTTATCGAGCGAGTCGACAACGGTACGGGTCTTGCGCAGGGTAAGCGCGAGCTCAACGATGGCCCACACGCCGGCAACAGCGAGCAGCAGCAGAGCGATTTGAATGGGACTCATACAAGCCTCCCAAAGGAATCGATATACAGACGGTTTCCATGGTACCCCAAAGGGGACCGAACATGCCATGAGCAGCAACGTGGGACAAAATTATCAGCAGCTACTTCGGTGCATTCCCGCTGCGGTCGCGTTCACTTTGCTCTACGCGCCATTCTTCCCAACCGCGGCCGGCAGGCTGCCAAAATGCACCGCGTTCCAAGCCTTCGGGCAAATAGCGCTGATCGACCCAGCCTTCGGGATAATCATGCGGATACTTATATACACCGTATTCGTCGCTACCTGGGCGATGACGATCGCGCAAATAACTCGGCACCTCACGTAAACCGCTGCTATGAATATCGGCCAACGCCGCGTCAATCGAGGCCTCACATGCGTTTGACTTAGGCGCCAAGCACACATAGAGTGCAGCCTGAGCAAGGTTAATGCGGCACTCGGGATAGCCAATGACCTCAGCAGACTTAAACGCGGCATGCGCCACCAAAAGCGCCTGCGGGTCGGCGTTGCCAACATCCTCAGAAGCGTGAATCATAATACGGCGAGCGATAAACTTAGGATCCTCCCCAGCATCGATCATGCGCGCGAGCCAATAGATCGTGGCATCGGGGTCACTACCGCGCATAGACTTAATAAACGCACTGATGATGTCGTAGTGCATGTCGCCGTTTTTGTCGTATGTAAAGCCGCGACGCGGGTTGGCGATCTTCACGTCATCCACGGTGATGGGATAGCGCTCCCCCGCCGCGGGCGCTGGCGTTCCCTCGGTATCGGGACGCGTGACGGCAATCTCGCTCGCAAGCTCGAGCGTCGTGAGCGCCGAGCGAGCGTCACCCGCTGCCAGCGTGCAGATGGTCTTGACCGTATCCTCATCGGCCGAGAACTTACCGTTCAAGCCCTGCGGTGCCTCAAGCGCACGTTCAATAAGCGTGGCGATATCCTCATCCTTCAGATGCTCAAGCTCCACCACACGCCCACGCGACAACAGTGCCGAGTTGACCTCGAAGTACGGATTCTCCGTCGTGGCGCCAATCATAATGACGGTACGGTTCTCAACTGCATGCAGCAGGGCATCCTGCTGCGACTTAGAGAAGCGGTGAATCTCATCGATGAATAGAATGGTGCGGCGGTCGTAGGTATTCAGGCGCGTCTTGGCCTCATCAATCACGCGGCGCAAGTCCTTCACGGTGCCCGTCACAGCGCTGACCTCGACAAACTCGCTCTTAGTATGGTTGGCGATAATATGGGCCAGCGTCGTCTTACCCGTACCAGCCGGCCCATACAAAATCACACTGGAAAGCACGTCGTGTTCGATCGCGGCACGCAACCATGAGCCATTACCGACGGCCTTTTGCTGGCCCACATACTCGTCGAGCGAATTGGGGCGCATACGCACCGCAAGCGGCGCATTCTGAAAGGAACGCTCGCGCGTCGAAGCAGAAAAAAGGTCGTCCATAGCCATCCCGTGTATCAATCAAAAACGTTTTCAACTAACCAGTATACCGAAAGGATACGAACTACCGTTCGTTAATATAGGTACGATGCGGAAACTTTAGACCCGGGAACAGCTTGCTCGTCAGTTCGCAGAAATAACCGTCCGTCATGCTCGCGATATAATCCACCACGGCTTGATCCTTGTTCTCCTGCCAGGCATAGGTGCGATCGTAGTAGGAAAGCTGCTGCTCAATGCGCGAAATATGGTGCTTAAAGATGTAAGAGGACTCGTCACCACTGTTTAGATCCCGCAGGCAACGGTCGTAGAGCTTTTCGAACGCCTCGCGCAGCTCCACCTCGGAATCGCCTTCGATACCGCCCTTGCTATAGATCTTCTCGTAGTTCTCGCGCTTGGCTCGGCGGATTTCCTCAAACAGGTCCTCGCTCATCTCGATGCGCGGCTTACCATAGCTGTGCTCAACGATATCGATGGAGGCATGCGTGAGGATCCAACTGTTGTAGGCACCGCCCCGGCCATCATCAAAAGCGTCGGGCGAAAGCAGGCCCGCCGCGATCGCATCCTGACGGTCACGACCGACGTAGGCAAGAATATCCGAGATGCGAACGACGCAGCCCTCGAGCGTCATGGGGCGCAGATGCTCAATTGCGCTATAGCCCGTGGCAATACAATCCTCAACCGTCTGGTCAAACTGGTCAAAGGAGCCCATGTCCGAGAGCTCAAACACACGCTGCTCGTACTCGCCGTTATGGCATAGCACGCCGTCGAGCGTCTGGAGCGACACGTTGCGGCCATACAACGCGTCGAGCACGCGAACCGACTGCACGTTATGGAAAAAATAACGCCCCGTACGCTCATGATAGATATCGTTGAGGAAGCGCTCGCCGGCATGGCCGAAAGGCGTGTGTCCCAAGTCGTGACCCAGGCCAATCGCCTCGATCAGATCGCAATTGAGCCCCAGGGCGCGACCGATATCGCGCGCAATGCGGGAGACGAGCTGCACGTGCAAACCGCGGCGTGACAGATCGTCATTGCTACGGAAGCTAAAGACCTGCGTTTTGCCTGCATAACGGGTGTACGCCGGAAGATGAAGTATCTTTTCGGTATCGCGCATAAACGCCGGACGCATAAGCGTGCCTTTGTCGGCGGCGCGATCAATACGACGAATGACCTGATCATCGTTGCAACGATACGGGTTGACATAGCCCGAAGCACGATCGGCGGCAATGCGCTCGACAAGCTCGGGCGACAACGCCGAGGGAATACGGTCCATGCGCGCCTTAATGACGGCCGTTTCTTGATTAGATTCCATGGCATGCTCCTTAAAAAGGATGCGCAATCGGTTACAAAGTGCAGCCCACGACCTCGATTATGGCAAAAATCGGCACTAAAAACGGGAGCAATGGCAGGGAGCGCGATTTTGCGATGAGGCAGGAGAGGGCCAGGACCAGGAGCGAAACGGCAAATGCCACGATGCCGCCCATAGGGTCGAGCGTGCAAAGCGCGAAGAGTGCTTTGGCGTCCCCCATGCCAATCCCCGGGGCTTGACGAAGGCGCCGCCAGAGCGACTCAGTAAGCACAAGGGCAAGGTAGACGATGACCGCAAGACCGGCATGATCAAGTGCAGTGTTAACGCCCCTGTCGAGCCAAACGCCCGCCAACGCCGCCACGGCACATGCGCCGGCAAGCCCATTGGGAAACCGTCGCTCTCGGGCATCAATTGCCACGCCGGCAAAGATGCAAATCCAAAACGGGATATAGACCATCGGACTCCTCCTCGAGCTGCATCGCAAAAGCAAAAACCACCACAAAGGTGCCTGTCCCCTTTGCGGTGGTTTTGGTGGTGGTTATTTGGCGCCTTGCATGACCTCGTCAAGGGTAACGTTGACGGCGTGCTGCGTCGGCACCCAGTCGACCTTCAGGAACAGCGCGGCCACCGTGATGGGGATATAGCTGAACATAAAGATCGGGAAGGTAAACAGGTTAGTCACCAGACGCCACTTTTGCGCGCAGTGAATGTGCTTGTACTCAAAGATAGTCGTGAGCAGCGCCAGGATAAAGAAAGTCAGATACATCATGGCGAAGGTCATAATGAGCGAAGCGGCACAGGCCTGCATCTCGACTTCGGTAGCCAAAAAGCCGTGCGAGAGTCCACCCACGATCAGGAACGTCGCATTGGCGAGCATCGAGATGAGCGACAGCAGCATACCCGGGGCGATCGTCATGAACATGTCGTAGGCGGCAAAGCGATGGTAGCGGAAGGTCGACTTGACCAGGTGCTTACCGTAAGTAAAGAACACCTGGTAGAAGCCCTTGGTCCAACGCATGCGCTGTTTCCAGGACGCCTTAAACGTCACGGGTTGTTCGTCAAAGAACTCCGCCGGCGCATAGCCAATGCGAATGCCGTGAATGGCGCAGAACGTGGTGAACTGAATGTCCTCGGTCAGCGTGTGGAACTGCCAACCGTGCATGCCCTCGATAACGCTGGCGGAGATGAGGTAGCCCGAACCCGAAACAGCGCAGGACGTCTTGCAGATATTACGCGCGTTGTTGAGGAAGCGCGCCTCGCGTAGATACCACGTGGCATTAGCAGCCGAGATCCACGAGCTGCCGAAGTTCTTGGAATTGCGATAGCTCGTGACCACATGGAAGCCCTGGTCAAAGGCATCATTCATCTTGGAAACATAATCGCGGGAGATAACGTTATCGGCATCGAAGATAAAGTAGCCCTCAAACGTGTCGGGATACTCGTTGAGAATGCGGTCGAAGCCAAAGTCCATGACCCAGCTCTTGCCCTTGCGGGCCAGGTCATTGCGCTCGTAAACAATGGCACCGGCCTCGCGCGCGAGCTGCGCCGTGTTGTCGGTGCAGGCATCGGCGACCACGAAAACCTCGATAAGCTCGGACGGATAATCCTGATCCTTGATGGAGCGAACGAGGTTAGCGATCACGGCCTCCTCGTTATGCGCCGCGATAAAGAAGGCATAGCGGTGAAGTTTTTTGGCCTTGGGAGGCGCGACCTCGCCACGAAGAGCGCCAATGACAAAGAAGACCACCTGGTACAGAAAGCAGACCGTGAGCAGCGTAACCACAATCTGGTTAAAGATCACGATGGGCGTGTTAGTTTGTAAAAAGGCGAGCATGCAGGCTCCCGAGAACGCGTTACGTAAACAACCGTATATCTTACCGCAGGCTTACCGAGTTCAAGAAACCACCTAATACCGGCTAGGCTTCGAGAAGGCCAAGCTGCGGGACGATGTCGTCGCCGGCGGCGGTGCGGCCAAGCGAGCGCGGGGCCAGGTCGTCAAGAACCGCAGCGAGATCCCAAGGCAGCTCGTCGCGGCATTCGATGAGCTCACCCGTCACGGGATGGTCGAATGCGACGCGCCAGGAATGAAGGAATTGCCTGGTCAGACCCTGATCGGCACGCGCATCGCACTTACCGTAGAGCGGATCGCCCACGCAGGCGTGGTTGATATGGCGCATATGCACGCGAATCTGATGTGTGCGGCCCGTAAACAGGTGGCACTCGACGAGCGTATAGCCGTCGTCGAAACGCGTGGAATCGAAGCGCTCGAGGACCTTAAAGGTCGTGATGGCCTGGCGCGCAAAGGGGTCATCGGAAACCGCCATCTTGACGCGGTCGCGCGTGGAACGGGCGATACCGGTATTGATGGTGCCCTCGTCCATGGCGATGTGACCGTGGACAAGCGTGATATAGCGACGGTCGAGCGTGCGCGTGCGGATAAGATTTTGAAGCGCGCGCTGGGTGTCGTCGTCTTTTGCCGCGAGCATAAGGCCCGAGGTATCACGATCCAGGCGATGCACGATGCCGGGTCGGTCCTCACCCTGCACGGTACCAAGATGATCGATACCGCAGTGGTAGACCAGAGCGTTTGCAAGAGTGCCGCTCTCGTGGCCATGGGCGGGATGACACACCAGGCCGCGCTGCTTGGAGAGCACGATAAGGTAGTCGTCTTCGTAGCGGATATCGAGAGGAATGGCCTCGGGAATCACGTCGGTCGGGTCGTGTGGCTCGGGCAGATCGACCGAAATGCGGTCGCCGGAGCGCACGGCATACTTTTTTGACAGGCAGGTCTCACCGTTGACGGCAACGGCGCCTCCCTCGATCAGATGCGCGCAGGCAGAGCGCGTGGGGCAGCCGTCGTTGGCACCCAGAAAGGCGTCGAGACGCTGGCCAGAGCAATCGTCGGCAACAAGAATATGGATGTCGGCCATTAACGCTCATTCCTTTCGCGAATCTTGCGGGCACGCTCCCCACGCTGCTTGGCCTTGCGCTTAGCGCGGGCCTCATCACGGGCATTGAGCTCGGCAGTCGCATCAACCTCGCGGGCCGCGGGGCTCAAGAACATGTATCCGAAGAGGGCGAGCACGACGCCCAAGGTAATGCCGATATCGGCCACATTGAAGACGGGGAAGTCGATGAAGGTGGTGGCAATAAAATCGGTCACGAAGCCAAAGGCCAAACGATCGATAGCGTTGCCGATAGCACCGCCCGCAACCATCGCCATGCCCACAACCTCAAGATGGGCGAGCTGGGGTGCACGAATGAGGTACACGGCAATAGCGACAATGACCGCCAGCGCCAGCACGGCAAACGCGATGCCATGCCCCTCGCCCATGCTAAAGGCAGCGCCGATATTGCGGACAAACAGGAAGTCGATCACGCCGGGGATGACGGTCACATGCAGTGCATCGCCCACGGCACGAACCGCAAGCTTGGTCAACTGGTCAACAAGCAGCACAACGAGCGCCACCCCACCAGCAACACCCAACCGCCAACGCAAAGACGGCGTCATATCCCCAGCACGACCCAAATCAATCCCCTACCCTCAAGAACATCGAATTCCGTTTAATGCAAGTAATCATCTTATAGTGACAAACGCCAAACGCGCAGCATATTCACCAACGCTAGCGAAATAACCAGCTAAAAACGAAAGCGGCATTCCGAAAAACAGAATGCCGCTTGGACGTGACAAAAGTTGACGTTGGGGACGTTCTTGTTTGACAGTCGTTTAAGAACGTCCCCAACGGCTAGTTCAGCGCCTCCGCGCAGCGCTTGCAAATATGAACGTGGCCGTTGTACTCGCCAACGGTGGTGCGGTAGTTCCAGCAACGGTCGCAGCACTCGCCCTCGGCAGCTTCAATGGCAACGGAGAGTTCCTCGCCCTGGGTCAGCTCAACATCGGAGACGATGTAGAACTCGGCCAGGTCGACGGCCTTATCACCGGTCAGCAGCGCGTACATCTCGGCGGGAACGACCGCCTTGACGCGGACCTGCTGGCTCTTAGTGAAGGTGCCGGCAGAACGGGCATCCTCAAGGGCCTTGGTCACGGCGCTACGGAGCTCGAGCGAAGCCTCGAGCACGCCCTCAAACTCATTGGCCTCGTCGACCGTGATGGGCGACTTGTACCAATCGAGCAGCGCGGCGTACTTCTGGTGATCGACGCAGCCGGCGGGCGCATATGCCATGGCCTCGTCAACCGTGTAGGACAGGATCGGCTGCAGGTCGCGCATGAGCATCGAGAAGAGCTCGGCGAGCACGGTCTGAGCGCTGCGGCGCTCGAGCGAGCCGGGCTTCTCGCAGTACAGACGGTCCTTCAGGGCGTCGAGGTACACGTTGGAGAGCTCGGTAACCACGAAGTCGTAAAGCGCACGGTAAGCGCGCGGGAACTCGTAGCTGGCGTAAGCGTCGTCGACCTCGGCCTGGACCTGGGTCAGGCGGGCAACCATGAGCTTATCGAGCGGCAGCAGGTCGGCAAAGGCGACGCCGTCGGTCTCGGGCTCAAACTGGCCCTCGAGCTCGGAGAGCAGGAAGCGCAGCGTGTTGCGGAAACGACGGTAGGCATCAGACGTACGAGCGAGAATCTCGTGGTCGATGGAGACGTCGGAGCTGGTGTCGACGGAAGCAACCCACAGACGGATGATGTCGGCGCCCATCTCGTCGCAGACCTTGTTGGGGTCGATGACGTTGCCGAGCGACTTGGACATCTTGCGGCCCTGGCCATCGAGCGTGAAGCCCTGCGAGACGACCGCCTTGTACGGAGCATGGCCGTTGGCACCCACCGAGGTGAGCAGCGAGCTCTGGAACCAACCGCGATGCTGGTCGGAGCCCTCGAGATACACGTCAGCCGGGTACTCAAGCTCGGGTCGATACTCGCAGACGGCCTTCCAGGACACGCCGGAGTCCCACCACACGTCGAGAATGTCCTTATCAGCCTTGAGGTGATGGCCGCCACACTTGGGGCAAACGCAAGCCTCGCCCAGGTAGCTCTCGGGAGCGTCGGTGAACCAGGCGTCGGAGCCCTTCTCGTGGAAGAGCTTGATGACGGCGTCGAGCGTGGCGTCGTTCATGACCTTCTCGCCGCAGTCGGCGCAAGTGTAGCTGGGGATAGGCACGCCCCAGTTGCGCTGACGGCTGATGCACCAGTCGGGACGCTGCTCGACCATGGCGCCGATGCGGTTGGCGGCGTGAGCCGGATACCACTTGACGTTCTCGCGGACCTCTTTGCCAGCCTGCTCGCGCAGACCGGTCTTGTCCATCGAGACGAACCACTGGTCGGTAGCACGGAAGAGCACCGGGTGCTTGCAGCGCCAGCAGTGCGGATAGCTGTGCGTGATCTTCTTCTCGAGGACCAGGGTGCCGCGCTCGCGCAGGAACTCGATGATGTGCGGGTTGGCCTCGTCGGTATCCATGCCGCTGAAGGGGCCGCCGGTGCCAAACTCCTCGCCGGTGTAGAACTTGCCGTCGTCATCGACCGGCATGCAGATGTCGGTGATGCCCTCCTTGAGGCAGGCAAAGTAGTCGTCGACGCCGTGGCCGGGCGAGTTGTGGACAATACCGGTACCGTCATCGACACCGACGTAATCGGCCAGCAGCGCCACGCCCTCGACACCGTCGAAGATCGGCTGCTTGTAGTGGATGTGGTGGAAGGTCTCGGCGGGAACCACATAGGGCTTGCCGTCGACCATAACCGGAGTGTACTCCCAGCCAAACTCCTCGCAGCACTTAGGAGCCAGGTCCTCGAGCATGACCTCGGCGCGGCCGTCGTGCTCAACGGCGACGTAGGCGGCGCCGGGCTTGAGGGAAACTGCCTGGTCGGAGGGGATGGTCCACGGCGTGGTCGTCCAGATGATAAAGTCGACCGGGCCGTCGAAGTTCTCGAGACCGGCGGGCTTGGAGGTCATCTCAAAGCGCACGAAGATGGACGGGCTCGTCTCGTCGGAGTACTCGATCTCAGCCTCGGCCAGCGCGGTGTGGCAGTGCTTGCACCAGTGGACGGGCTTGTGGCCGCGATAGATCATGCCCTTGTCGAACATGGCCTTGAAGACCTCAATGTCGGCGGCGTCATGCTGGTGATAGAGCGTCAGATACGGGTTGTCCCAGTCGCCAAGCACGCCAAGGCGACGGAAGCCAGCCTTCTGGAGCTCGATGTTCTCGACAGCGAACTTGTTGCAAAGCTCGCGGATCTTAGCCGTGGAGGTCTGGTTGAACTTCTCGGTGCCGAGCTTCTCCTCGACCTTATGTTCGATCGGCTGACCGTGGCAGTCCCAACCGGGAACATAGGGAACCTCATAGCCCTGCATCATCCAGTAACGGTTGATCATGTCCTTGGAGATCTTGTTCATGGCGTGGCCGATGTGGATCGGGCCGTTGGCGTACGGAGGGCCGTCGTGCAGCACGAACTTCTTGTGACCCTCGTTCTTCTTTAGAACTTGCTCGTAGACCTTGTTGTCCTGCCAGTCCTTGAGTCGCTTTGGCTCGGACTTGGAAAGACCGGCACGCATGGGAAATCCGGTTTTGGGCAGATTCATCGTCTGCTTGTACTCGTTTGCCACGGTACCCCTTTCTTGTCATGGGCGCGCACGCCCTCTGGGCACCAAAAAAGCGCCCGTCCCTACAAGCTGGGACGAAGCGCCACAAAACGGACAGTCTGTCCGTAAAAGCTCTTCGCTTAACCACCCAGCTTAGATGCCCTCGCTCGCGTCGCCGCGCGCTCGCATCCGTTACTCGGCTGGTCTGTATCGACGACCATCTCGGCGATGTCTACTAAGACGAACCTGCGCGGCACGTCCGTTGGGACCGCAGCTCCGGGGTGATTTTCATCGGTCGCATGCACGGGTTCTCAGCGCTCCCCGCTCTCTGTAGCATGCGGACGGCCGACTACTCGTCCCCATCAACGCTTATGCGGAGTATGCTAGCACGTTCAGCGCCGGCGAAAAACCCTCAACACTGGTTTTATACGTTCGAAATTTCTCGCGGCTGTGGACCTTCTCTTGGAGCAAAATACCTGAAAGCACTTTATCGAACGAAAGAAGGTTGCTATGCGCACGATTGGAATGAGCGACTACACCGTTGGCGAGGATTGTTTTACCGAGTTGCCCGCCGCGCTGGCAGAGTACGGAACGACCAAGGTCGCCATCATCGGCGGCAAGCGAGCCCTGGCTGCGGCGCTGCCGGGCATCGAGGCTGCGCTGGCAGGCACCGACGTCGAGATTCTGGAGACGCGCGTCTACGGCACCAACAGCACGCGCGCCAATATCGCCAAGGTCGTGAACTCCCCCGCTTGCCAGCAGGCAGACGTGCTTATCGCCTGTGGCGGCGGCAAGGCACTCGACACCGTGAAGACCGCAGCCATCGAGCTCAAGAAGATCGTCTTCACCGTCCCGACGATCTGTTCCAACTGCTCGGCCGCGACCGCCATTGCCGTCGTGTACAACGACGACGGCTCGCTCGAGGGATATTCGTACCCCAACCGACCTGCGCATATCTTCATCAACCCCAAGATTATCGCCGAAGCTCCGGCGGAGTACTTTTGGGCCGGCGTGGGCGACGCCCTGTCCAAGCAGCCCGAGGTCGAGTACGCCACGAGCGCCGGCAACCTGGAGCACACCGCCGGCCTTGGCCTGGCACTCGCCCACACCTGCTCCGAGCCTCTGTTTACTTATGGCGTCCAGGGTCTTGAGGACGTGCGCCGGAATCTGTCGAGCGAGGCCGTCAAGCAGATCGCGCTCGACATCGTGGTCAACACGGGCTATGTCTCGAACCTGACCAACCAAAACGATTACTACTACAACTCGAGCGTGGCGCACGCGTTCTACAATGCGACGTGCAGCATTCCGCGCGAGGGAACCTATCTGCACGGTGAGGTCGTGAGCCTGGGCGTGCTCGTGCTGTTTGCCTATACGGGCGATACCGAGAGCCTTGAACGCTACGCCGCCTTTAACAAGCAGATGGGCCTGCCCGTAACGCTTGAGCAGGTCGGACTTTCCGAGGCCGACATCCCTGCCCTGTGCGAATACGCACACGCCACCAACGAGTGGAAGCAAGGCAACCCGGAGCCCTTCACCGACGAAAAGTTCGCCGCCGCCATCAAGGCCGCCAACGCCTACGGCCACACGCTCTAGGCCTAGCCCAAAACCACCACAAGGGAGCAGTGCCCTTGTGGTGGTTTTTTATTGCTCCAGCATGCTGGGGTCGAACTCGCTAGCTGGTATAACGCGATAGCCGTGACGCAGCAACAGATCAACGAAGACGCCGTTGCCCGCGGTGAGCGTACCGCTAAAGGTACCGTCGTAGATGCGACCCGCGCCGCACGAGGGACTGCGGTCCTGCAAGACGCACGCAGCAATCTCGGACGGGCCGCCCGCCTGCTCGCACATGTCGAGCGCACGTTGGGCGCCTAGGCGAAATTCCAGGTCAACGGACACGCCCTCGCAGGTACAGACCTCGCCGTTCACAATCTCGGACGGCTTGCGCGGCGTAGGCAGGCCGCCAAAGACCTCAGGGCACACCAAGAGGACCTCGGTCCCTGTACGCTCGCAGGCCTCGACCAACTCGCGATGATAGTTGTCGAGCCCATTATACTTGCAGCTCTCGCCCATCAAACAGGCACTCACCACGATCTTCATTTCCATCCCTCTCAAGCAAAACGCCCCATTTGAGTAAGCTGCTCAAATGGGGCGTCGGCGTTTACTGGCTCGGCCGCGGCTTTACTGCTGCGTGGGCATCAGCGGATTCTCGCGCGTGAGGAGGTTCATGAACTCCTCACCCGTAATGGTCTCCTTCTTGTACAGATAACGAGCCAGCTCATGGAGCTTAAACTTGTTCTCCTTGAGGATCTGCAGAGCGCGGTCGTGCGCATCCTCGATCAGCTTGGCGACAATCGCGTCCACGCGCTCGGCCGTACCGGGGGCGCAGGTGAGCGACGTGTCCTGGTTAAGGTACGCATTCTGAACGGTACCGAGTGCCATCATGCCAAACTCATCGGACATACCAAAGCGCGTCACCATGTTACGGGCGAGCTTGGTGGCCTGCTCGATATCGTTGGCGGCGCCGGTCGTCATCTCACCAAAGATGAGCTCCTCGGCTGCACGGCCACCGCAATAGACGGCGAGCTTGTCCAGGACCTCCTGGCGCGTGGTCAGGAAGCGCTCATCCTCCTCGACCTGCATGGTGTAGCCCAGAGCACCGCTCGTGCGCGGCACGATGGTGATCTTCGTGACCGGTGCAGAGCCCTTCTGGCGGGCGGCAACGATGGCATGGCCGATCTCGTGGTAAGAAACAACCTGCTTCTCGTGGTCGGACAGCACCGTGGACTTACGCTGCTGGCCGGCGATGACGACCTCCACCGACTCCTCGAAGTCGTCCTGGGTTGCACGCTTGCGACCCTCGCGAACGGCACGCAGGGCGCCCTCGTTGATGATATTGGCCAGGTCAGCGCCCGAGGCACCGGGCGTGGCGCGGGCAATCGCGGTCAGGTCGATCGGCGGCTGCGTCTTCACGCTCTTGGCATGCAGCTCAAGAATGTTCTTACGACCGGTCAGATCGGGCAGCTCAACGGGAATGCGGCGGTCAAAACGACCGGGGCGCAGCAGGGCCGGATCGAGGCTGTCGGGACGGTTGGTGGCAGCGAGGACAACGATACCCTTGTGGTTATCGAAGCCATCCATCTCGGTCAGCAACTGATTGAGCGTCTGCTCGCGCTCGTCGTTGCCGCTAAAGCCGCCGCCGTCACGCTTTTTGCCGATGGTATCGATCTCGTCGATAAACACAATGCACGGGGCCTTTTCCTTGGCCTGCTTAAACAGGTCGCGCACCTTGGCGGCGCCACGGCCGACGAACATCTCGACGAACTCAGAACCCGAAATGCTAAAGAACGGAACACCAGCTTCGCCGGCAACAGCCTTGGCTAGCAGGGTCTTACCGGTACCCGGAGGGCCAACAAGGAGAGCACCGCGCGGCAGCTTGGCGCCGATCTCCTCGTAGCGCTGCGGCTTCTCCAGAAAGTCGACGACCTCCTTGAGAGACTCCTTGGCCTCTTCCTGGCCGGCGACGTCCTTAAAGGTCACGCCCACGTCCTTGGAGGCGATCACGCGCGCGCCGGACTTACCCAGTCCGCGGCCGCCAAAACCGCCGCCGCCAAAGTTCATCGACGGGCCGTCATCGCCCATAGCCTTCTTCATGCGGCGGTTGAGCCACCAACCGATGAGGAAGAAAATCGCCATGGGAAGAATGAGTGTGAGCAGGTAGTAGGTCATCAAACCCGAGTTTTTATCGGGAACGACCGACTCCAGCGAAGCGCCAGACTCAAGCACGCGATCGGTAAAGCCCGCATCGTTCGGCACACCGGTCGTCTTATAGGCGATGTTCTCGTCCTCGCCCTTCTTGGTGTAACAAATCGAGTAATCGTCCGTGTTGTACTCGACCTTGTCGACACTCTTCTTATCGAGCGCCTTGACAAACGTCGAGTAATCGGTCTTCGTAATCTGCTGCGTGTGACCGATGTTGGGGAACAGAACGGTCGAGAGCACGAGGTAGACGACGAAGGCGATGAGCACGTAGAGGATCATATTCCGTCTACGCTTGTTGTCATCCATCTCCATCTGCTTGAACTCCATCTACTGGGGTTGATAATGGTTTCTAGAATACCCAACCCGAGCGACGATAAACCGACGCCGGGCACGAAAGGACAGAGATGGCATCACTGTAAGTCGGCAAGGTTCAAATCTATACAGGCGACGGCAAGGGCAAGACGACGGCTGCTTTGGGGCGCGAGAGGATGTCGAGGAACTGGTTGCGATAAAGCCCGCCACCACGGAGCTCGTGCTCCCCGGCCGCGGCTTGCTACCCCTCGCCGACCTTGCCGACCTAGTAACCGAAATGCGCCCCGTCAAACACTACTTCGATGAAGGTCTCCTAGCCCGCCAAGGCATCGAATACTAATTGATTCGTTATCCGCCAACACCTAAAGCTCATAAGGAAGTTGCGGTGGAATAGTACTTGTTTGACGGTCCGCAAGGACTTTTCAGGAACTATTTCACCGCAACTTATCAGGGGTATCCGACGGATGAGCTAGGCGGTGGCGCGGCCTAGCCAGTTGCCGCTGTGGTGGTAGATGGTGAACATGGTTGCGGTGATGAGCCAGGTTACGGGGTAGACCAGCAGTAGATGCTCAAGCGACGGATCGAAGGGCATGATCGCAAGCACCCAGATCACCCTGAGCACGACGGTGCCAAAAATCGTGAGCAGCATGGGCTGCAAGCTCACGCCGGCACCGCGAATGGAGCCCGACGCGTTTTCGATAATCGAGAAAATCGCGTAGAACGGCGCGATAAAGTGAAGAATCGTCGTGGTGTACGCCGAAATCGAAGCATCGTCGACAAACAGACGCGACAACGGACCCGAGAACACCAGCAGCACGGCAGACAGGCCACCAATGAGCATAAACGACAGCACGAGCGACGTATGGTAGCCCTTGCGCATGCGCTCGTAATTGCGCGCGCCAAAGTTCTGCGCCGAGAACGTAGTGATCGATACGCCGAGCGCCTCGGTCACCATCCAGATAATGCCATCCAGGCGCCCAGATAGACCCCAAGCAGTCGTGACATCGGCGCCAAACGAATTAACCGACACCTGGATCAGCACGTTCGAGATCGAATAGGCAGCCGATTGAAAACCGAGTGGCAGACCACACGAGATCATACTCTTGCAAATACCGCGATCGATGCCGAGCTTAGACAGCGAAAGACGCCATGCACCCGGAGCGCGCATCATGCGAAACACGATCATCGTTGCATTGGAGCAAATGGTCAGCGCCACTGCGATGCCGCAGCCCAGCGCCTCCATATGCAACACAGCGACAAAGATGATATCCAGCACCACGTTAACCAGGCAGCCAGAGGCAATGATCACGGCGGGGCCGCGTGTGTCGCCCACGGCACGCAGCAGTGCGGTTCCCATATTAAGCAGCAGTGCCGCAACCATCGCGGCAAAATAACAGCGAGCATAGGCCACGCCCTCGGCCAATAGTTCATGCGGCGTGTTCATAAGCACCAGCATGGGCTCAACGAACACTATGCCAAGAATCGAGAAAACGATACCGCCCACCAGCGCGAGCGTCATGGCGGTATGGACCGAACGACTCAGCCGTTCATCATCGTGCTGGCCAAAATACTGACCGGTAATGACCGCGCAGCCGGCGCCGACGCCAACGCAAAAGCCAATGCAGAGCTCGGTGAGGACCATCGTGGCCTGAATGCCGCCCAACGCGAGTTTGCCGCCAAACTGACCGACGATATAGGTACCGATAAGCGTGTAGGCCTGCTGAAAAAACGAACTAAAAAAGATGGGAACGCACAGCGACAGTAGTTGCTGCCAAATGACACCTTGCGTTACATCGATAGCCGTAGATTTCTTAGCCACACGCCCTCCCCACACGCATACGTCAAACAGCAAAACAGCAATTTAAAACCAAAGCCAAAACCAGCTTAGCACCGACTGGCGGCGACCGAAACACCCCGAATTAGAGCGCGGTGCGGAAAACTGCCTAGTGATACAAACCCGGCTGGTAGTGATACTCATTGCTCACGTGCGGGCACAGCTGCCAAAAGGCGACGGCGCTCGCCGCGGCAACGTTAAGCGAATCGACCCCGTGCGCCATCGGAATGCGCACCGCGCGGTCACAGCCGGCAATGGTCTTGGCGCCCAAGCCGGCACCCTCGGTACCCATAAAAAGCGCCAAGCGATCAATCTTCTGCAGCACGGGATCGTCCAGCGATACGGAATCGTCCGTCAACGCCATAGCGGCGCACGAAAAGCCGGCATCGTGCAACGCGCTCAGACCATCATGCGGCCACACACGAGCCTCGCTGCCAATGCGCGTCCACGGCACCTGAAACACGGTGCCCATGCTCACCCGGGCCGAGCGACGGTACAGCGGGTCGCAGCACGTCGGGCTGACCAAAATACCGTCAACGTTCAATGCGGCAGCCGAGCGGAAAATCGCGCCAACATTGGTGTGATCGACAATACCCTCAAGCACGCACACGCGCACCGGACGATCCCCCACCGCCTCGACGACGCCGCCCAAGAACTCATCAACCGGAATCTGACGCGGGCGACGGAACGCCGCCAGCGCGCCGCGCGTCACGTTAAAGCCCGTCAACTGCTCCATGAGCTCCATGGAGGCCACGAACACGGGAACCGGACCCGCTCCCTCGCGCACGACAAGCTGGTCAAACAGCGGCATCATCTGGTCGAGCCAGCGCTCGCCCAAAAGAAAGCTCACCGGCTCATATCCGGCGCGAACCGCACGCTCGATGACCTTGGCACTCTCAGCGATAAAAATGCCCTTCTGCGGCTCCAGCACGCAGCGAAGCTCACGCTCGGTCAGTCGCACGTAGGCATCGAGCCGCTCGTCCTCGAGCGAATCAATTCGCAGAACCTCAACGGCATCAGTCATAGCAGCCAGCCCGCACCCTTCTTTACAGCACATCTATACCAAACGAGGCGACGCTAAGCGCCGCCCCATGCATTCAATCAACACGATGATACCGTTCACGCCAGACGATTTACGCCTCGATGCGACGATACGTCACGAACTCATAATTGACGCCCTCGTCACCCTCACCGGCGGCAATCGTCGCGACCCCGCTACGCTGCGCAATCTCCCACGCGGGATCGGCGTCCAAGTCGGGAAAATACGTGTCCACGACATGCACGCAGTGGTTATGAGTGACCTCGGCCTCCACGCAGTACGGCAAAAACTGCCGATAGACATCGCCGCCACCGATCACCCAGGCAACGAGCTCATCGGCAACCGCAGAGAGCGCTTCGTCAACGCTATGCACCACGTCGACGCCCTCGGGGGCAAAGCTCTCGTCGCGGGTGAGCACGATATTGCGGCGGTTCTTGAGCGGACGCCCGGCGGGAAAACTCAGCAGGTTCTTGCGTCCCATGATAACCGGGCAGCCCTTGGTGCAGGCCACAAAATGGCGCATATCGGCGCGATTGGACACCACCATGTCGCCCTCGCACCCAATGCCCCAATCGTCACACACGGCGACGATAGCAGATAGCTTACACGTCATGAGCACCACCTACACCGCAATGGGAATGTTCTTGACCTGCGGGCCGTGCTCATAGCCCTCGACGATCAGGTCATCGGTCGTAAACGCATAGAAGTCATGCACATCGGGGTTGAGCGTTACCTTGGGTGCCGCAAACTGCGGACGCTCGATAAGCTCGCGGACGATATCGACATGACGATCATAGATATGGGCGTCGGCGATCACGTGCAACAGCTCACCGGGAATCATATCGACCGACTGCGCGACCATCATCAGCAAAATGGCGTACTGGCACACGTTCCAGTTGTTCGCGGCCAAAATGTCCTGGCTGCGCTGGTTGAGAATCATGTTGAGCGTCGGCTTGTCGTCCTGAGGACGCTGCGTCACGTTATAGGTCACGCTATAGGCGCACGGATAAAGGTGCATCTCGGACAGATCGCTAAACACGTACGTATTGGTCATAATGCGGCGACTATACGGCGTGTGCTTAAGGTCGTACAGCACACGGTCCATCTGGTCGAAGTCGCCCTCGGCGTAATGGCTCTTCTGACCAATCTGATAGCCGTAGGCTTTACCGATGGAACCGGTCTCATCGGCCCACTCATCCCAGATATGGCTGTTGAGATCATGCACGTTATTGGACTTCTTTTGATAGATCCACAGAATCTCGTCCATGGCAGACTTAAGCGCCGTACGACGCAGGGTGAGCGCGGGGAACTCCTCGCGCAGATCATAGCGCGCCGTGACACCAAAGTTTTTAATGGTATAGGCAGGGGTGCCGTCCTCCCACACCGGACGGACCTTTTGGCCCTCGGTGGTGGTGCCATGATCCAAGATATCGCGGCACATGGTTACAAACTGCTGATCAGCTTTGCTCATTGACCCTCCTGTCAGTCGCCTATAAGCGAGATTTATTGTAGCCCAGGCGCGCAAGTGTCGAATTGGACACTTAGTCCGGCACACGCAATGCACGGCAGCGCGGCTCCGCAAGCGGCAACGAGGCATCTTAGCCTTTTTCTGACATATGCCAGAAATGCTTTGCGCCCAACGACTAACGCGTTATCCTATTGTTGACATATGTCAGATAAGGAGTGTGCATGGCAGGAAGACGCGAAAAACTGCGCCGCGTCGGGATCATCCCCGAATACCGCGGCTTCACCCCCGATGGCCTGGCCAGCGGTGATGCCATCGACATGACCGTCGACGAGCTTGAGGTGCTGCGCCTGTGCGACCTGGAAGGTCTCAACCAAGAGGCGGTCGCCCAGCAGATGGGCATCGCCCGTGCAACGGTGGCGGCCATTTGCAGCCGCGCGCATCGCAAGGTGGCCGATGCGCTGGTCAACGGACGAGCGCTCGTCATCGAGGGCGGCAATTTCGCGTACTCCCCCATCGCCTCGACGACGGCCGCATGGCCAGCAAAGGAGGTCGGCACCATGAGGGTGGCAACGACGTACGACAACGGCAACATCTTTATGCACTTTGGCCGCAGCGAGCAGTTCAAGATCTACGACATTCAGGACGGCAAGGTGCTCAACGAGCAGGTCGTGGGCACCGGCGGCACCGGCCACGGCGCCCTGGCGGGCCTGCTCGCCAACGGCGGTGTGGACACGCTCATCTGCGGCGGCATCGGCGGTGGCGCCATCAACGCGCTTGCCCAAGCCGGCATCACGGTATACGCAGGTGCCCAGGGCAGCTGCGACGCTTGCGTCGAAGCCCTTATTGCCGGCACGCTCGCACAGAACGGCGAGGCCACATGCGGCTGCCACGGCCATGACCACGGCCACGCCCACGAACACGGCGAGTCCTGCAGCTGCCACGACCATCACGAGCACGAGGGCCACGAGGGCTGTGGCTGCCACTAACGGCACGACACCGCGAGCTCGGGGCGCGACGCTGAACGCAACCCAACAATCAAAGCCAACAACAAAGGCCACCCGGTAGCTTCCGAGTGGCCTTTGCCATATCAAACTGGAATTAGAGCTCTATTTCTTATTACGCATCTGCGCTTCCATCTGGCGCAGCAGGTCCATATCAGACTTGGGGCCGCCCGTTCCCAGGCCGCCCATGCCGCCCAGCCCCATGGCATCCAGACCGGGAATATTGGGCATGCGCATCTTTTTGCCCTTCTTACCCTTCTTGCCCTTCTTGCCGCCGGCCTGCGCCTGATTGGCCATCGTGCGCATGCGGCCCATCATCTTGTTCATCTCGCCCCACTGCTTCATAAGGCTATTGACCTCGGTGGGGGTCACGCCGGCGCCCTTGGCAATGCGGGCACGGCGCTGACCGTTGATGATGGAGGGGCGAAGGCGCTCCTCCTTGGTCATCGACATGATGATGGCCTCGTTCTTGTCGAAGATGCCCTCGTCCAGGTTGCCGCCCATCTGGTTGAGCGCACGCTGGCCGCCGGGGAGCATGCCCAGGATGCCCTTCATGCCGCCCATCTTCTTGACGGCCTTCATCTGGTCGAGCATGTCATTCATGGTGAAGCCCTCGCGCAGCATGCGCTCGGCAGCCTCGAGCTGCTCGGCGTCGGCCGCCTCCTGGGCCTTCTCAATAATGCCGACAACGTCGCCCATACCCAGAATGCGCTTGGCCATACGATCGGGATAGAACGGCTCCAGCGAATCGGGCTTCTCGCCCATGCTCACGAACTTGATGGGCTTGCCGGTCACCTGGCGCACGGAAAGCGCGCCGCCGCCACGGGCATCGCCGTCGAGCTTGGAGATGATCACTCCGTCAAAGTCGGTGCGCTCGGCAAAGGTCGAGACGACGTTGACGATATCCTGGCCGGTCATGGCATCGACGACCATCAGCACCTGATCGGGCTTAACGGCCTTCTTGATGTCCACGGCCTCCTGCATCATCTGCTCATCGATCTGAAGACGTCCGGCGGTATCGACGATGACCACGTCGCGCAGGTGGTCGACGGCCTCCTGGATGGCGCCCTTGGCGATATCGACCGGGTGCGCACCGTCGCCGCGGAAGACCGGTACGCCGATCTCGCCACCGAGCGTGGCCAGCTGGTCGGCAGCAGCGGGACGGTAGACGTCGCACGCGGCGAGCAACGGCGAGCGACCCTGCTTCTTGAGCAGGTAGGCCAGCTTTACGGCCGCCGTGGTCTTACCGGAGCCCTGCAGGCCCACGAGCATGATGACATTGGGAATGCGATTGCTAAAGACGAGCTTGCTCTCGGTTGAGCCAAGCATCTCGGTGAGCTCGTCGAGCACGATCTTGACGACGTTTTGCGCCGGCGACAGCGACTCCATGACCTCAGCGGTCATGCAGCGCTCCTTGGTCTTGGCGACGAACTCCTTGACGACCTTAAAGTTAACGTCGGCCTCGAGCAGTGCCATGCGAATATCGCGCATGGCCGAAGTAATATCGGCCTCGGTCAGCTTGCCCTTGCCGCGCAGGCGGTCAAATGTGTCGTTGAGGCGATCGCTCAGGGAATCAAACACTAGTCACTCCTTAATTGGACTCGCCCACCAGGGCGCGGCAGAAATCTTTGGCATTGAACTCCTGCAGGTCATCGACCTGCTCGCCCACGCCGATGCGAAGGATCGGGAGCTTGAGCTTCTCGGCCACGGCCATGGCGATACCGCCCTTTGCCGTGCCGTCGAGCTTCGTCATGATAATACCGTCCAGACCCAGTGCCTCGTTAAACTCGAGCGCCTGGTTCAGACCGTTCTGGCCGGTGGCGGCATCGATCACGAGCACGACCGAGACGGGCATGGGGCCGGCGGCCATATTGGCGGCGCGCTTACGCGTCACGTTGACCACCTTGGCGAGCTCGCGCATGAGCTCGGGGCTCGTGTGCAGGCGGCCGGCGGTGTCGATAAGCACCAGGTCGCTGCCGCATTTATCGGCCTCGTCGAGCACGTCGTAGCAAACGCTTGCCGGATCGGAGCCGCGATCGCGCTTGATGACGGGGACGCCGGCACGCTGGCCCCACACATCGAGCTGCTCGATGGCGGCAGCGCGGAAGGTATCGGCCGAACCGATCACGACATTCTTGCCGCGGGCGGCCATGGCGCTCGCGATCTTACCGACCGTCGTGGTCTTGCCGGCACCGTTAATGCCTACAAACAGCACGCAGCTCGGCGTATCGGAGAACGGATCGCGCTCGATGGGCACAAAGTGCTGCTCAAGCTGCTCGGCTAGGGCGCGACGGAGCTGCGGGGCGGTCTTGAGGTTCTTCTTGGCGGCCGTCTCGCGCAGGTCATCGGAGACCTGAATGGCGACCTCGGCACCCATGTCACCCATAACGAGGGTGTCCTCAAGGTCCTCCCAAAAGTCCTCGTCGACCTCGCCGCCAAAGTAGAAGACCTCGTTGAGGGCCTCGCGGCTGCGCTCAAGTCCGCGCGAGAGAGCGTCAAAGAATCCCATTATGCATTCACGACCTTTCCGGTTTCGCAATCGAGTTTTTGCGAGACGACGCGGCTGACGCCGTCGGCTTGCATCGAGACGCCATAGAGAACGTCAGCGTCCTCCATAGTACGGCGCTGATGCGAAATGACCAAGAGCTGTGTATCGGAACGCAGCACATCGAGGGCTCCGATGAGCTTGGACAGGTTGGCATCATCAAGCGCCGCCTCGACCTCGTCCAGCACATAGAACGGCACCGTGCGCGTGCGGTACACGGCAAAGAGCAGGGCGAGCGCCGTCAGACTCTTCTCGCCACCCGACATGAGCATCATCTTGGTAATGCGCTTGCCGCGCGGCTGCGCCACAACCTCAATGCCCGTCTCGGCAGGATGCTCGGGATCGGTCATCTCAAGATGAGCCTGGCCACCCGGGAACAGCATGGCGAAGATCTCGCGGAAGTTCGCGTCGACCTTCTCAAACGTCACCAAAAACGCCTTGCGCATCTTGCGATCAATGGCCACCGTGATCTTGGTGAGCGCCTTGCGCGCGCTCTCCAGATCGGCCAGCTGCTCCTCGATGTAATCGGCACGACGCTTGAGCTGCTCGTACTCCTCCATGGCAACCTGGTTTACGGGACCCAAGTTGTTGATCTGGCGCACGAGCTGGTTGAGCTCGCGCTCGGCAGCGTCACGATCGGTGGGTGCGGGAAGCATGAGCGCCTCCTCGAGCACCGTGGTGCCATCGGCAGTGATGGCCTTGATCGCAGCCTCGACCTGTACCTCGAGCTTGCCACGCGCGACCTTGAACTCGTTTTGCGTGGCGAAGGCGGTATCGACTCGCTCCTTAGCGCGGGCAACCTCTGCTTTGGCATCCTCGATGGTCTTCTTGAGCGAAGCGGAGTCCGCCTCCTCCAGAGAGGCCTGGTCACGCAGGCGCGCTGCCCAATCCGACGCGCGTTCCAACAGGGCAGAATAGCGTTCGTGCATAGGGTCGACGCGCAGGCGCAGCAGCTCGAGCGAGCGCGAAGCCTGGCGTGTTCCGCGGATACGACGGTCGATGCCCTCAAGACGATGCTCAAGGTCGGGCACGCGGCCCTTCAGCGAACGCAGGCGCTCGCTCGTCTGGGCCAGGCGCACCTTGGCATCGGCGAGCTTACCGGCGGCCTCGGAATCGTCACGGCGAACGCGATCGAGCTCATCGTTGGCCTCGGCAATCTGGAGACCCAGGTCGCTTGCCTGTGCACGCGCCTCGTCACGCGAACGGGTGAGCTCGTCAACGCGCGGGCGCGCGGCACGAACGGCCTCGGCAGCCTGCTCGCGGCGCTTGGAGATGCGCACGCGCTCGACCTCGGCATTGTTGGCGCTTTGCTCCAAGCGGCCGATCTCGGAGAGCAGCGAGCGGCGCTCGCCCTCAAGACGGGCGATCTCACCGGCGGCATCGCCCTCGGCGGCACGGGCCTCCTCGACGGCAACGTTGGCCTCGACGACTTGGTCCGAAGCATGCTCAAAGATGGCAGCCAGATCGGGTTCCAGGCCCTCGAGCTCACGGATGCGGCGCTTGCGCTCCAAGGCACCCAAAGCCTCGCCGGCATCAAGCCCCACGCGCACCAGGCCGCCGCAGGCGACGCGGGCGCCATCGGAGGTCACGTAAGTCACGCCTTCAACGACCGGCGCCGACAGCGCGGCAGCAAGATCGTCAACGACGTAATAGCCGCCGAGCAGCGCCTCGACGACGGGACCGTAGCCTGCGCGCACGGACAGACGATCAACCAGACGGGTACCGGAGGCGCCCTCAGCGGCGGTAGAGCCGCTCACGCCGCGCGCCACCAGCAGTGCCTCGCCCGAGGCCTTCTTTTGGTCCAGAGCCGCACGACCGGCACGCTCAAGCGTGGCGGCGTCATCAAACAGCAGCGCATCGATATCGCCGGCGAGCAATTGCTCAACCAGGCCCTCAAGCTCGCGCGGGGCCTCCAGCACGTCGCCCAGACGACCCAAGACATCGTCGCCCAGCGCACCCACCAGACGGCTCACGAGCGGCGAGCTGTCGGCCATGCGGGCATCGAGTTTCTTTTGGCTGGCAAGCTCCGAGCGCACCTCGGATAACTTGTTGCGTGCCTCGCTCTCACGGGCACGCAGGTCCTTCAGGGCCGCGCGTGCCGTCTCGGTGGCCTCACGCGCATCGACCTGAGCCTGGCGCGCTTCCTCAAGAGCGCCCTCAAGCTCCTCGGCGCGGTCGCGACGGCTCTCGAGCGAAGCCATGACCTCCTCGAGCTGCTCGTCGATCTGCTCCAGGCGCGAGGCATACATGTTGTCCTCGACCTCGGCATTGCTCAGCGAGTCCTTCACCTTGGCGAGCTCGAGCGCGGCGTTGTCGGCCACGCGCTGCACATCGCGTTGCTCACGCGTAAGCTGCGAAATCTGATTGTCGAGCGCCACGCGCCGCTCGTGGAGCTCTGCGGCGGCAGGACCAGCGGCGTCAACGTCCTCCTGGGCCTGCATGTGCGCGCCGGTCACTTCCTCAAGCTGCGCACGCGCGTCCTCGAGCTCCTCGACCAAGCGACGACGCTGATGCTCGGAGCTCGAAATCTGCCCGCGCATGTCAGACAGGCGCGACACCATGTTGTGACCCTTTTCCTCGAGCAGGCGCATGTCGGAGTTAATACGGCCGACCACATCTTGCATATGGCGGCGCTGCTCGCCCAAGTCGCCCACAAACAGGCCCTTTTCCTCAAGCATAACCTGGAGCTTCTCGAGCTCGCGCTCCTTTTCGCTCATGCGGTACTGCGCAAGCTCCAGCTCGGCAGCACCTTCCTTGGAGCGGCTCTCCAGGTCGTTCCACTGCGACTGCAGCGAACGAAGCTCATCGACAGCCAGCATCTGCGTAAGCTCGTTCGCGCGCGAGGACAGCTCTTTGTACTTGCGCGCGCGATCGACCTGACGCTCCAGCGGTCGCAGCTGACGGGCGATTTCCTTATTGATGTCGCGGGCACGCATCAGGTGCTCGTCCATCGACTTAATCTTTTTGAGCGCTCGCTCCTTGCGGCGCTTGTGCTTGGAAATGCCGGCGGCCTCCTCGATGAGGGCGCGACGCTCCTCGGGGCGGCTCTGCAAAATGGCGTCGAGCTTGCCCTGGCTGATGATGGAATGCGTATCCTTGCCCAGGCCCGAATCGTGCAGGATGTCCTGAATGTCCATCAGGCGGCACGGACTCGAGTTGATGAGGTACTCGCTTTCGCCCGAGCGATACATGCGACGGGTGATGGCGACCTCGTCAAAGTCGACGGGCAACATATGGTCCGAGTTATCGAGCACCAGCGTGACCTCGGCGACACCCACCGGCTTGCGCGCCGACGAGCCCGAGAAGATGACATCCTCCATGGCCTGGCCGCGCAGCTGCTTGGCGCTCTGCTCGCCCAGGACCCACAGAATCGAGTCAGAGATGTTCGATTTTCCCGAGCCGTTTGGACCGACGATGACGGTCAGGCCCGGCTCAAACGTCATATGGGCGCGGTCGGCAAACGACTTGAACCCCTTGAGCGTAAGGGACTTGAGATACACGGTTCCTCGCTTACACGTGCTTCTTGTTCAGAATCACGCCGTTGGTGGTGTAACCCATGCGGTCGAGCGCTTCAAGCGCGGCAGCTCCCTCGGCTTCCTTCTTTGAGGAGCCGGAGCCGCGACCCTGGCGAATACCATCGATCAAAACCACAGCGGTAAAGGTGGGCGCATGCGCCGGGCCCTCGGAGCCAACGAGCTTGTACGCCGGGGGCTCGTGACCGTCGGCTTGCACGCACTCCTGCAAAAACGACTTGGGGTTCGCAGGATGCTCGGCACGCTCGGAAGCCAAATGCGGCTTAAGCGTACGGTGAATGAACTCCGCCGCAACGTCCCAGCCGGCATCCAGGTACAGCGCGCCCACGAGCGACTCATAGACGTTCTCGAGGGCCGAATGCAGGCCGCGCGCACCGGTACCGGTCTCGGAGGCACCAAAGATAATGATGTCGTCGATGCCCAACTCGTGAGAAACCTCGGATAGCGTGGCGCCCGAGACGAGCGACACCTTCAAGCGAGTGAGCTTGCCCTCGTCAAACTCGGGATAGGACTCAAACAGGGAGCGTGCGACCACAGCGCCCAAAATGGAATCGCCCAAGAACTCAAGGCGCTCATAGCTGGCAGAAACCGGCTGGCCCTCGACTGCCGAGGGATGCGTAAGGGCCGCGCGCAGCAGCACCTTATTGTTGAACTCGTGGCCCAGGATTTCCTGGGCGCGCGTAAGTCGTTCGGATAAAGCCAAGACTTAGGCCTCCTTGGCAGCTTCGATAGCGTCGACGGCGTCGGCGACAGAGTTGAGCGAGAGCAGGGTCTCGTCATCGATCTCGAGGTTGAACTCGTCCTCGATAGCCGTAACCAGCTGCAGGCGCTCGAGCGAGTTGGCATCGAGGTCGTCAAAGGTGGTCTCCTCGCTAATTTCGGCAACATCGACGCCCAGAACGTCAGCAGCGACCTCGGCGATCTTGTCGAAGATTTCGGAGCGGTCCATAGCGCTTCCTCTCATAGTACATGAATACCAAAAGAATGGTACCGCCCGGGCGGTACCAAGACACGGTTCTGATTCTACCCCACGACGTGCGCCGCGAAGCACATAACAGCGCTCTAACTCGCTCTTACAAAACGATACTGTCCATAGAGTTGGCGACATTCTCGACCAGCCCGGCGCGCACGGCTTCGGCCGCCGCGAGCGTACCGTTTTTGACAGCCTCGACCGAGGTGGCGCCATGGCCGATCAGGACCACACCGCGCAGGCCCAGAAGAATCGCGCCGCCCTTGGCGTCGCCAGAGAGCTTGGCCTTAATCTCGCGCATCTGCTTTTTGATGAGCAGCGCGGCGATCTTGGTGCCGAGCGAGGCCATAAAGGCGCCCTTGAGCTCCTGCAGCAAAAACTTGGCAGCGCCCTCGGTAGCTTTGAGAGCGATATTACCCGACATGCCATCGGCAACGACGACATCGAAGTTACCTGAGGTGAGGTCGGTGCCCTCGCAGTTACCAACAAAGCCGGGAACGGCGGCCTTCATAGCAGGGAAACAGGCCTTGGTAAAGTTGGAGCCCTTCTCATCCTCGGTGCCATTGGCAAGCAGGCCCACGCGAGGATGCTCGATGCCCAGGACGACGCGGGCATAGGCGCTACCCATCTGGGCAAAACGCACCATGTCATCGACCTCCACATCGGGGTTGGCACCCATGTCGCACAGCACCGTCAGACCGCCGGCGCGATTGGGCAGCGCATTGGTCAGACAGGGGCGCACCGGCTGCTTCTTGCCTTCGGCCTGATACCTAAACGGCGTCACATAGGCGGTGGCGGCGGCGGTCATGGCACCGGTGGAGCCGGCGGAGAAGAACGCATCCGCGTTGCCCTTCTTAATGGCGCGGCAAGAAAGCACGATCGACGACTTACGCTTGGTCATCACGGCGCGAATGGGATCGTCATCCATGGCGATAACGTCAGGCGCCTCAAGGGCCTCAACACGTGCATGGGAAGCTGCAAAGGGATTGACGATTTCGGCGGGACCAGCTGCCAAGACCTCGATATCGGGATCGGCGGCAAGCGCAGCTTCGATACCATCGAGAACAACCTGAGGTTTCTCGTCTCCGCCCACAACGTCTACACAAACGCGAACGTTACTCATATACATGCTCCTTATACAAAAATGGCCGACTCATTGAGCCGGCCATTGTGGTTCCATTTGGAACGGCATCGCATCCAGAGTATACCGTTACTCGGTAACGATAACCTCGCGGTCCTTGTAGAAACCGCAGCTGGGGCACACGTGGTGCGGAAGCTTAACAGCGCCGCAACGGGGGCACGTGGACTGAGCCGCAGCCGAGATCTTCATGTTGGCGGAACGACGGGTGTGAGTGCGGATACGACCCTGCTTTTGTTTAGGTACGGGCATAGTGACCTTCCTTATGAACTATCCAGTGTGGCGATTACGCGCAAGTAGCGATACTACCACAGTTTTACTCATCAAGCTTGAGATTCTTCAATGCTGCAAATGGATTTTCCGTGGCAGCGGCCCATTCTGCCTCTGCCTGGGCGGCGCAATCGCATTGCTCGACGTTGAGATTGCAACCGCAAGTGGGGCAAAGGCCGCGGCAATCGGGCTTGCACAGGACAACGAACGGCGTGTCCATGACGACCGCGTCGTTGATGGGCTCTCCCAGATCGACGATGCGATCCTCGCCCAGGAGCTCGTAGCCGTCTTCGTAGGCCTCGGGATCCTCGGGCTCCTCAAAGAGGTAGAACTCCTCGATCTCGCCGGCGATATCAAACGAGGCAGGTTCCAGGCAACGGTCGCACTCGCCGGTGGCGTGCGCGCGGACCATGCCCGTGAGCAAGACACCGGTACCGGCATTGGTAAAGACAACGTCGTAGTCGATGCCGTCCTGAAGCTGGTACTCCTTCTCGCCCACCGTGTAGGTGGCGACATCGACCTTACCGGTCAGCGGATACGAATCTCCAGGAAACTCGAGCTGCTCGGAAAGATCGACGGTAACGCTCGGGAACTCAGCCATTACCACTGACCATTCTGTTGGGCGGCACCCTCGTTGAGCTGCTGACGGCAACGGGTAACGGTGCCGGTCAGGCTCTTGAGGTTCTCCTCCAGGTGCGTAAAGACCTGCTCTGCGTAGTCCTCGGCAGCATAACGCGTCTCGCGCTCGTACTGCTGGGCACGATCGCGGATGTCGTCGGCCTGCTGCTGCGCAAGGCGGACGATCTCCTGCTCACCGGCAATGGTGAGGGCCTGCTGCTGAGCGTCAGCGATGATGGAATCGGCCTGAGCGGCGGCGGAAGCCATAAGCTCCTCGCGCTCCTTAAGGATACGGCGGGACTTCTGCCACTCCTCGGGATAGCTCATGCGGATCTCGTCGAGGATGTTGAAGAACACGTCGGCGTCGATGACCTTGAACTGAGCGTTCTTGCCGAAAGGCGGCTTGGCTTCCTCGATCAGCCCTTCGAGCTCATCGACCAAGCTGACGATCCTATCGCCAGGAAAATTCTCGCCCGGCATCCGGTCTCCTTTCATAGGTAACATATCATCGTGCTAGTTTACCACATGCCACCAGGCAATAAGAAACGTCACGAAAAGCGATGTTTGAGCGCTTCGACCACGTTGGACGGGACAAACGTCGATACATCGCTGCCGAGCGAGGCGATCTGGCGAACAACCGAGCTCGAGATATAGCCGTACTGCGGCGCACTCATGACAAAGATGGACTCCAGCTCGCTATCCAGGCGATAGTTAAGGTCGGCCTGCTGCAGCTCATATTCAAAGTCGGTCATGGCGCGCAGGCCCTTGACCACGGCCCCCGCCCCCTGCTCGCGAGCGAAGTCGACCAAGAGGCCGGTAAAGGGCAGGACCTCGACGCCGTCGATATCACCGAGCGCCTCGCGGGCCAGCGCCACGCGCTCATCGAGCATAAACGTGGTGCCCACGCCGTTTTTACCCTGCGACTCGGCAACAGCGACGATCACGCTGGGAAAGATGCGGCGGGCGCGGCGAATCACATCGATATGGCCAAACGTGATGGGATCGAAGGTGCCCGGGACGATCACGCGGTTGATGGTGTCATTCATGGGCGTCCTCCTGAAACGTCGTGGCATCGTTGTTGTCGGCATCTGCGCCGGCGCTGTCGCCCCCACCGTCGTCATCGCCGACCCAACGAAGCAGGTCGACCGAGGTAATGCCGTAGCGCTTCTTACGTACAGTCTCAAAGCCTACCGGATGCGCGCCCGCATCGGCGGCGGCATGCTCAAACAGGGCAAAAGCGCCAGGTGCAAGCAGACCCTGCTGAGCCAGGTTCTGCAGCAGTTCCTCGACCGGCTCGGCACCAAAAGCATAGGGCGGGTCAAGCAGGACCAGATCAAAGGGGGCGCCCGGTACACGACCGCGCGAGGCACTCGCCAGCATGTCGCCCGTGACCACGCGCCAACGCGCACGGTCACGGCAGAGCGACTCGATATTCTTGGTAATGAGCCGCGCGGCGTTGCGATCGATCTCAAACGTCGTGAGCAAGCGAGCCCCACGAGAGAGCATCTCTAACCCTAAGGCACCGGAGCCGCCAAAGGCGTCCAGCACACGGACCTCGTCCAGATCGAAGTCGAATGCCGACATGACCATAGATGCGCACGCCTCGCGCACGCGATCAGTCGTGGGGCGGGTGACATCGCGACCACGGGGCTCCTCGATCTTACGACCGCGCCATTCGCCGCCGATGATTCTCATCCTCCGCTGACCTCCTTAAAAATGTGTCGATATCGCATGGCGACCGCATCGCGCAGGGGGCGCGTCGCCACGGAGTCAAGGGTGCAAGCATACCGCAAGAGCTCGACCGCGTCCAAATGGGCCCACTCGATCAGCTCCTCGTCGGCATCCAGGTCGACAAAGCGCAGGGTCACACCACCATGCTGGCGATAACCCAGGATCTCGCCTTCATGGCGCAGGCGCAGGTCCATCTGGGCGAGCGTAAAGCCGTCCGAGGTCTTTTCGAGCGACTGGAGACGATCTTGCGCTGCCGAAGCGCCGCCGTTGCCCTTAGAATGCGTCATGACCAGGCACATGCCCGACACGCTGCCACGGCCCACGCGACCGCGCAGCTGGTGCAGGGCAGCCAAACCAAAGCGCTCCCCATTCTCGATGACCATGACGGTGGCGTTAGGCACGTCAACGCCCACCTCGACCACCGTAGTCGAGACGAGCACGTCAATCTCGCCACGCTTGAAGGCATCGATGACCCGATCCTTCTCCCCCGCCGACATGCGGCCGTGAAGGCGTTCGATGGCAAGCCCCGGCAACGCCAGGCGCAGGCGGTCGAGCTCGGTTGCCGTATCGTGCAGCGGCACGGGGACCGTCACGCGGCCCTCGTCGTCGCGGGCAATACCGGGCACGTCCTCCAGCTCATCGGCCGAATCACTCGGCTCCACGAGCGGGCAAATCACGTAGGCCTGCTGACCCTTTTCATGCGCCTCGCGGATGGCTCCATAGGCGAGGTCACGGCTCGACTCGGTGAGTACGCTTGTCGTCACGCCAGCGCCAGGGACGGGCCGATGGCGGATGATGCTCGTGTCCAGATCGCCGTAGACCGAAAGCGCCAGCGTACGCGGGATGGGCGTTGCCGTCATAACGAGCAGATCGGCACCGGGGCCCTTCGCGCGCAGGGCGTTGCGTTGGCCGACGCCAAACCGGTGCTGTTCATCGATGACCACGAGCGACAGATGCTTGAACGCAACGTTATCCGAAAGCACCGCGTGGGTGCCAAAGAGGACGTCGAGCTCGCCCGATTCCAGCTGTGCATGGATGCGCTCGCGCTCTGCTGCCGGCGTGGCACCCGTCAGAAGCGCCCAGGACATGCCGGCCTGCGAGAGCAGAGGGCCGGTCTTATCGGCATATTGGCGCGCCAGCACGCCCGTGGGCGCCATAACGCAGGCCTGCGTGCCGCTATCGGCAGCCACAGCTAGCGCGCAGGCGGCAACGGCGGTCTTACCGGTACCGACATCGCCCAGCAGCAGGCGGTTCATCACGCGCCCACCATCGCACATATCGCGCAGGATATCCTGGAACGCGGCCTCCTGCTCGTCGCTCAGCGAAAACGGCAGGGCCTGCTTGAGCGCGGCCAGGTGCTCGCCCGCGGTGTGGGCATAGGGCACCACATCGACCAGGCCGCCGTCATTGCGCAGGCGCAGCGCCAGCTGCAGGTAGAGGCACTCCTCGTAGGCAAGCCGTGCGCGCGCGATGTCGCGCTCTGCCATGCTCGAAGGAAAGTGGATCGCTCGAAGCGCACGAGCATTGCTCATCAGGCGACGCTTAACGCGTAAGCGTGCCGGAATGGGATCAAAGGGATTGCCGACGACCTCGAGCGCGCCGCTTACGATGCGGCGCATCCACGCCTGGCTCACGCCATCACTCACGTAATGGACCGGCAGGATGGTGCCTGCGGCACGCCCTTCCTCGAGCTTTTCAAAGTGCGGCGAGGCCATCTGCTTAAAACCGTAGGCAAACTCGACCTTGCCCATCACGGCCAGGCGGTCGCCCTGCTTAAGCTGCTGGGCAATCCAGGGCTGGCGGAAAAAGGCGACCTGCAGCACGCCCGTCTCGTCAACGAGTGAGACCTCGGTAACCTGCATGCGCGGACGCGGCTGCTTTTGGACGATACGATCGACCGTGGCGATGATGGTGCATACGGTACCGATGGGAGCCATCTCGATGGACCAGGAGCGCGTAAAGTCGAGGTATCGATGAGGGATATGGAGAAGGAGGTCCCCCACCGTCCGAATTCCCAGACGGCGAAGGGCCTCCTCGCGTTTACCCGAAACATATTTGAGTCGCGCGATATCCTCGTCGAGCGCATTGCTCTGGGCAAAGCGCTCCGAGACGCGCGGCACGGAGCACAGCTCGGACATGGGCAGTTGCCTACTCGATCGAGAAGATCACGGGATAGAGCGGCTGCTCGCCACGATGGGCGTCGATCTCCAGGTCGGGCTGAGCTTCCTCGATGGCGTCGACGATCTCCTGGAAGTCCTCGTCGGACAGCTCCTCGCCGGCCAGAATCGTCAGCGCATCGCCCTCCTCTTCCTCCTGCATGCGGTTGATGCAATCGAGCGTGACCTGCTTCACGTCGGAGCCGACCACGTCGATGGAGCCGGCAATGATACCCATGACGTCACCGGAGTGAATCGGCGAGCCGTCCGAGGCGCTGGAGTCGCGCACGGCGCGGGTGACCTCGCCATCGCGGACCTCGCTGATGGCGTCGACCATAGCGGCGACGGCATCCTCGAGCTCGGAATCGGGCAGGACCGCGAACAGCGCGGAGAAGGCCTGCGGAACGGTCTTGGTGGGAACGACGGCGACCTTCTTGTCCGTGCAGGCAGAAGCGGCAGCCTCGGCAGCCATGCGGATGTTGCCGTTATTGGGCAGGATGATGACCGAGGTCGCGTTGACCTGGTCCACGGCACCCAGCAGATCTGCAGTCGAGGGGTTCATGGTCTGGCCACCCGAGACGATCACGTCGACGCCAAGGGACTTGAGGATGTCGGCCTCGCCGGAACCGGCGGCAACGGCGACAAAGCCCAGCGCCTTGGCAGGCTCGGCGGCCTTTTCCTGGTCCTCGTGAATCTTGGCGGTACGGTCGTGGGCCTCCATCTCCATGTTGTGGATAAAGACCTCGTAGATCTGGCCAAGCTGCAGCATGTGCTCGAGCACCAGGTTGGGGGTGTTGGAGTGCACATGGATCTTGTAGTCGGGATAGGCGCCCACGAGTAGCTCACAGTCGCCCATGGAACCCAGGAACTTAAGGCACTCGTCCTCGTCAAACGGGGCGTCGGCCTTAAACAGGAACTCGTTGCAGTAGCGGAACTCCGAGCCCTCCCAATCGTCGTTGGCCTCGATCTCAACGCGACCAAGGGCCGCGTCGCGGGCAGAGCCAGCGGAATCAAACGTGGCGGAGAAATCCTCGACAACGGTGCTGCGGCCAAGCGCGGCGGCAACAAAGTTCTCAAGGAAAATAGCAAAGCCAAAGGCGCCGGAGTCGACCACGCCGTTCTCCTTCAGAACGGGCAGCAGGTCGGGCGTGCGAGCGACGGACTGGTAGGCCTCGACGACGATGGCATCGAGCGCGTCCTCGGCCGAGAACTTCTTCTTTTCGCACTCGTCGGCCTTGGTCGAGACATCGCGCAGCACCGTGAGAATCGTGCCCTCGATGGGCTTACGGACGGCCTGGAAGGCGACCTTGACGGCGCGGCGGAACGCATAGGCGATGTTGGCGGACGTGATGGGCTCATCAGCAGAGACGAGACCCTCGGCCACGCCGCGCAGGATCTGAGAGGTGATGACGCCGGAGTTGCCGCGGGCACCCATCAGGGAGCCGTGGGTGATGGCGCCGGCGATGGCCTCCATATCGGCATCGGCGGGAAGGGCGGAAAGCTCCTTGGTCACCGAGGCGAGCGTGAGCGACATGTTGGTACCGGTGTCGCCGTCGGGTACGGGGAAGACATTGAGCTTGTTGATCTCCTCGGCCTTGTCGGAAACAGCAGCCGCAGCGATCGGAAAACAGGTGCGAATGGTCTTTGCAATCATGGGTATTTGAATCTCCGTTTTCGGATGCTAGTTCAGACGGCTCTTGAGCGCGTCGATGTGAATGCCGATCTTAAGGCTGGCGGGATCGATCTGGGCGATCTCCTGCAGGGTGAAGGCAACGGAGCTCGAAAGATTGTGGCAGACGGACTTCATGTTGACGCCGTTCTCGAGCACGACGTGAAGATCGACCGTAAGGCCGTTCTCGTCGGCGGAGACAAGCACGCCCTTGCGGAGGCGCTGACCGGCAAGCAGGCGCACGCTCTCGGCGCCTTGGAGCTGCTCAGCCATACCGACGACGCCATAGCACGTCATCGCGGCATAACCGGCAATATCGGCAATAACGTCGTTCGAGACGCTCAGGCTGCCGTTAATGGTCTCAGACACAAGAATCTCCTTATCTGGTGCTCGCGGCACCATGTCGTGGGAGCAATCATTGCAATATTCTACAACGACCGCGCCATGTTGAGGTGGTGGGTCGCGGGATTACATCCTCGACACGAAATGTTGATATGGCAACGTTCGAGTCAAGTGGTCGCGGCATGAAAAAACCCGCCGCATAAGCGACGGGTTTTACAACCTGGCTCCCCGGGTAGGACTCGAACCTACAACAGCGCGGTTAACAGCCGCGTGCTCTACCATTGAGCTACCGAGGAATAGGTGCGTGCTCTCAAGCAACGAAGTTTATTATACGGACGAATCAGCTTAGGGCAAGAACTTTTTTGAGATTTTTTCCGACCTAGTCATTGGGGACGTCCCCAATGACCACATGAAAGCGCCCCCAAGCGGATGTGCTTGAGGGCGCTTCTTGCTTGACTAGCTTTCGATATAGTCTTTGAGCTTGCTGCTGCGGCTCGGGTGGCGGAGCTTGGCCAAGGTCTTGGACTCGATCTGGCGGATACGCTCGCGCGTGACGCCAAACTCGCGGCCGACTTCCTCGAGCGTGCGGGGATGCCCGTCGACAAGGCCAAAGCGCAGCTCGATAACCTTGCGCTCACGATCGGCAAGCGAGTCGAGCACCTGGGTGAGCTGCTCCTGCAGCATGGAGAAGCTGGCCGCATCGGGCGGAACGATGGCCTGGGAGTCCTCGATAAAGTCGCCCAGCTGAGAATCCTCTTCCTCGCCGATGGGGGTCTCGAGCGACACGGGCTCCTGCGAGATCTTCTGGATCTCGCGGACGCGGTCGGCGCTCATGTCCATCTCGGCACCGATCTCCTCGGGGGTCGGGTCGCGACCAAGGTCCTGGAGAAGCTGGCGCTGCACGCGGACGAGTTTGTTGATGGTCTCGACCATGTGCACGGGAATACGGATGGTACGGGCCTGGTCGGCGATAGCGCGCGTGATGGCCTGACGGATCCACCACGTGGCGTACGTGGAGAACTTAAAGCCCTTCTGGTAGTCGAACTTCTCGACGGCGCGGATCAGACCGAGGTTGCCCTCCTGGATCAGGTCCAGGAACAGCATGCCGCGGCCGACATAGCGCTTGGCGATGGAGACGACCAGACGCAGGTTTGCGCTGATGAGCGCCTGCTTGGCTTCGAGGCCCACGTTCTCAATGCGCGTAAGACGACGCATCTCGGCACGCGTGAGTTCGAGCTCACCAGCATCGGCGGCCTCGAGCTTCTCGGTGGCCTCGAGACCGGCCTCGATCTTCATGGCCAGATCGACCTCTTCGGAGGCGGTCAGCAGGTCGACCTTGCCGATCTCCTTGAGGTACATACGGACCGGGTCGCCGGTCAGCATCACCGTGGAGGCATCGATGCCGCGCACGCGCGAGCGTGAACGGGACGTGCGCACGGTGCGCTTCTTCTTGCTCTTGGAAGAACCCATCTCGGCATCGGCCTGACGGGCCATCTTGAGCTCGTGATCGTCGAGCGAGCCGGAATCGTGCTCGTCGTCGTCATCGAAATCGTCGGTATCAGAATCGGTATCGTCATCGTCGACGTCCATGGGGGCGTCGTCGTTACCGCTCGCGGAGATAATCTGGATGCCGCTGTTGCGCAGCGCGGAATACACCGCGGTGAGCTGCTCGTCAGAAACATCGATATCCTTCAGGGCGACCTGAATCTCGTCCTCGGTTACCGAAGTCCTGTTTGAGCCGTTGCCCATGAGCTTTGCAACGTAGGATTCCAGCCCAGTACCCGTGCTCTCAGTCTTTTTTGGCACAGATTCTCCCTTCATAGTCCACAGGACTCAATACTTTAGCACACACATTGACGTCTATACCCAAAAAGAAGACTGGATATAGGCGAGAATATGCTGGTTGACCACAACATCTAGGCTTGTTCGGTGCCTGCGGCCTCCAGACCGATCAAACGGAACGGGTCCGCCACGCCGCCGATCGACTTTTGCAGTTCGCGCTGACGCTGCGAGTCCTGCGCGGCCTGCACGGTCAGCGCACGACGGGCCTCATCATCGAGCGAACGGTCCTGGCGCAGCTTGGCCTGTGCGGCACGCATACGGCGCTTGATGGTGTAGAGCTCGAGGGTGTCGAGCATAAAGACGATGTTCGTCTCGGTCGGGTGCTTACTCGTCGCCGAGATGCGCCCGGCGCTGACAAGCGACGCCGCCTCAGGACACACCGCCCGCGCCGCATCCATGCATGCCGCAGGATCGGTTCCCGGCGGCGTTGCCAGCACGGCCCACGCAATGGACTCGTGACGCGGGTCGACCCACTCGATAGAACAAATGCGATCGGCATAGGTGCGGAACAGATCGGGATAGCTCGTGAGCATGGTCAGCAGCTCGCGCTCCCCCGCCAGGGATTTCCGCTCCAGATCGGTCAAAACGATCGGCATCAACGGAGCCGCCGCGCTTGGACTATCGGCAACGGGCGCCGCGCTTTCCATTCCCGCCGGCACATCGATTGGCGGCAGGTCCTCGTCGACCTCCACCGGTGCGGCCCCATAGGCATCAAGCGGAACGTAGTCGTACGGGTCCTCCTCGACCGGTGCGGACACCGCTGGCGTCGCACCCGCGGCCCAGGCACCGCGACCGGCACTGCGCGCACCAGCCGCACCGCTGCCCGAGCTTCGTCCCCGCGAACCGCCCGAGCGCTCAGATTGCGCGCGTTGACGCTCGTAGCTCTGCTCACAACGTCGCTCCGCATCCTCACGCTTGGCGACATCGCGAAACACACGGCCCGAACTCGCGCGCACGGTCTCCAGGTCCAAACCCAGCAGATCGGCAATCTGGATAAAGTACGTGTCGATCATATAGCTGCCCCGTAGCGGATAAATGAGCGTCAGCGCATCCTCGAGCGCTTTGGCGCGACCGCCCGGCGTGGTAATGTCGCTCGACTCCTGCAGCGAACGGTAGACAAAGTCCATGAGGGGCTCGGCCGCGTCAATGCGCGCCTGAAGCTCCTGACCGCCATGCGCCGTGATGAACTCCATGGGGTCGTTGCCGTCGGGAAGCATCACGCAACGCAGGTCCATCGAATCCTGCTCGATAAACTGAATCGCACGACGGGCGGCCTTTTGACCGGCGGCGTCGCCGTCAAACATATAGACAATGCGCTTGGCAAAGCGGGTGAGCGTCTTTACGTGATGCTCCGTGAGCGCCGTGCCCAGCGTGGCGACGACGTTTTTGATCCCTGCCTCCCAGCAGGCGATGCAGTCGGTATAGCCCTCCACCACGATGGCGGTATCCTGCGCGACGATAAACTCCTTGGCCCAGTTAAAGCCGTAGAGGTTTCGCTTTTTATGAAACACGCTCGTCTCGGCGGTGTTGAGGTACTTAGGCTGACCATCGCCCATGATGCGCCCGCCAAAAGCGATGTTATGACCCTGCTCGTCAAAAATGGGAAACATCACACGGTCGTAAAAACGGTCGGCGAGCTGTCCGCGCCCACGGCTCACGGCCACGTTGGCGTCAATCATCTCCTGCGGGGTAAAGCCCGCTTGAGACAGATGAGAAACCAACGCGTTGCGACCCGGCGCAAAACCCAGGCAGTAGCGTCGACAGACATCGCCACCCATACCGCGGCTGGCAAAGTACTCGCGCGGACGGCTGTCCTTACCGCGCATAAGCATGGTGTGGTAGAACTGGGCCGTCTCGGCGCACAGGTCATAGATGCGGGCACGCTTGGTGCCGCGATCGCGCTGCGCACCGGTATCGTGCAGTTCAATGCCCGCACGATCAGCCAAATAGCGGATCGACTCGGGAAAACTCAGATTCTCGCGCTTCATGATATAGGTGAAGACGTCGCCGCCCTCGCCGCAGCCAAAGCAGTGCCACACCTGCGTAGCAGGGATAATGTGAAACGATGGGGTCTTTTCGCCATGAAACGGACAGCAGCCCCAAAACTCATGGCCGCGGGGCTTGAGCTCAACCGTTTCCTGCACGATGGCAACCAAGTCTGACGCCGCGCGTACCTGATCTTTTTCCTCATCGCTAATCACGGATACTCACCCCCTGCTCACCCAAGTTATGACGGATATCGTCGATATTACCCTCGACGGTCGCGACAAGCTCGTCCAGGGAATCGAACACGCGAGACGGACGCAGCCAGCGCGTAAACGCCAGCGACACGGAAGCGCCATACAGGTCGCCCGCATAGCCGATCAAGTTGGCCTCGAGATGCGCCGAGGCGGCATCATCGGCATAGGTCGGCGGCAGGCCGACGTTAACGGCAGCAGGCCATACGGTATCGTCGACCAGCACCAGACCCTCATAGACGCCATCGGCAGGCACTTGGATGCCGTCGGGCACCTGGATGTTTGCCGTGGGAAAGCCCATATCGGAGCCCTCGTGACGGCCAGCCGCCACAACGCCGCGCAGCATATAGGGACGGCCGAGAAGCTCGGCAGCCAGCTCCACATGACCCTGACCCAGCTCATGGCGGATGCGCGTGGCGCAGATGGTCTGCCCGTTAACGCAGAGCAGGTCGTGACCGTAAACGTCAACCCCACGCTCAGCGCCCCAGGCGCGCATCTCGGCAACGCCCGAAGCCCCGCCGCGGCCGAGCCTAAAGTCGCTGCCTACACGAATGGAGCGAATGTCGATAACACGCGACAACAAAGCCAGAAACCCGACATGATCGAGTGCCGCCACGGCGGGCGTAAAGGGAACGGCCACCACCGCATCGACCCCGGTTTGAGCCAGGGCATGCAGGCGGTCGGTCGTCGTCATCAATTTTTGGGCGGGCGACGGACTCACCACGACGTCCGGATCAGGATCGAAGGTGACCACGACCGCTTTGCTGCCGTGATCATGTGCATCGCGAATAACCGCTTCGATCAGCTCTTGGTGCCCACGATGCACGCCATCAAACACGCCAATGGCGATCGACGCGGCACCCAAGAACTCGCACTCATCAAATGCATCGGCAGAAACGATACGGGCCTCATCCAACTCACCCGCGAAAAAGATACGCGCGAGCTCGCGGGGCGCCAGCATCATCGAACACCGCCGATCGCCTGCGGAAAGACGTGCTCCATAACAAAGCGGCCGCCCTCGATACGGGCGAGCGCCTTCAATCCCCCATCGAGCACGAGCGCGAACGGCGCCTTCGCCGTATCGAAGTCCGCAAGCGCGCGTTCAACGGGAACGCGGCGGCCACAAAGCAGGTCGTCTGCAAGATTACCCGGCAAATCGACACGCGTGGCACCTAGGGCGGCGATGGGATCCAGAGCGAAACCGGCAGCGGTCTCGGCAGAGAGCTCCTCTACCGCATGACAGGCGCCAACGGAAACCACGCCGGAGGCCGTACGGCGCAGCGCGGAAATATGTGCAGCGCTCTCGCAGGCACGACCCAGATCGCGAGCGAGCGCGCGAATGTAGGTGCCTTTGCTTACCGAAAACGCCACGGTCCAGACGCACGTATCGCCCTCGCCGCCCACGGCGATCAGGTCGGCGGCATAGACCTCGACGGGGCGCGGGGGCAACTCAACCGCATTGCCCTCGCGAGCACTCTTATAGGCGCGAACGCCATTGACCGAGATGGCCGAAAAAGCTGGCGGCACCTGCAACTGCGGGCCAAGCATAGCGGCCAGCTGCTCACGGGCGTAAGCGAGATCGTGCAGCTCGGGGGCAACGGGCACCGTGCGAACGGCCTCGCCCTCCGCGTCATCGGTGTTGGTCTCGACGCCAAACGAAATGTCGGCGACATAACTTTTGGTATCGAGAGTTAGCATGCCCAGCAGACGCGTCGCCTGGCCCACGCCCACCACCATGACACCCGAGGCCATGGGGTCGAGCGTACCGGCATGGCCGACGCGTCGCTCATGGAGAGCGCGTCGGCACTGCGATACCACGTCGTGGGACGTGCAGCCCACCGGCTTATCGACGGCGAGCAGCATATTCAATTGAGAAGGCGTACGACGAGCCATGTACCATCCAAAAAGTTAGAGCTCGACGGTCACCGAAGCGGGATCCTCCCCCACCAGCTCGGCCAGCATGGGAAGTGCCACGGCGAGCGTCTCGCGAATCGTTCCGTTGTTGGAAAAGCCGGCGGCGGCATGATGCCCGCCACCGCCAAAGTTGGCAGCGATCTCGGACACATCGAGGTCACCCTTGGAGCGCAGGTTGCCGCGCACCTTGGTATCGCCCTCGATGCCCTTTAGGAACAGGCAGACCTCAACGCCCATCACTGAACGCACCACATCGACCAGACCGTCGCACTCATCCGAAGTGACGCCGCAGGCCTCGAGGTCGCTCTGGTACGCATAACTATATGCCACGCGACCGTGCGCCACGGTCTTGATACGACCCATAACGATAGACTTGAGATGCAAGAACTCTACGCGCATGCTCTGGTAGACCTCGAGCGCGACGCGCGCCGGATCGGCACCGTGCGCGACCAGGCGCGAAGCGGCATGGAACGCAGCAGCATCGGCGTTTTGGTACTGAAAACGACCGGTATCGGTCACCAGGCCGCACAGCAGGCAGGTCGCGACACCGTTGCGAGCCACAATGCCGCAATTGTCCAAAAAGCGGTCGATGATCATGGCGCAGGCCGCGGCGCCGACGCACCTCAGGCTCAGCTCGGCAAATTCCTCGCGCGCCGGATGGTGATCGAAGCACACCACATGCGACGAGCGGCGGAGCACCTCGGCGGAGTTGTTCAGACGCTCGACGACCGGCACGTCCACCGAGATGAACAGATCCGGATTGCCGGTATACGCAGATGCCGGCACCAGACGGTCGGCGCCCTCCATAAAGCGGTAGATGCGCGGAACCGGGTCATCGTCTGCCAGCAGCAGGGCAATGTCCTTGTTGGGGAAAAACTTCATAAGCGATAAGCCCAGACCCAGCACGGAGCCCAGGGCGTCACCATCGGGAGACGTATGTCCCGAAATCGCAATGGAGGACGCACCCTCGATGAGCTCGAGGATGCGTCGCTGAATATCTGCAGACTCGCACGATGCGAGGTCGGCGGAATTACTCATCTAAAGCTGCCTCCTGGGCGGCATCCGCTATTGGATAGCCGTCCTCGTCCTTTTCGATCGCAAGCGTGGCGGGAACGTTTTCCAGCGCACGCGTGATGCGCTCGGCCTCATCGGTCGAGCGATCGATGCGAAAATCGAGCTCGGGCGTGACGCGCCAATCGAGCGAGCGGGCCAACAGGCTACGGATGCGGCCCTTGGCGCTGACGAGCGCCTCCATGACCTCGTCGTAGCGGCTCGCGTCGCACGACACGTACACGCGCGCGAACGAACGGTCCACCGCGACCTCGACCGCGGTCAAGGTGACCAGGTCGAGACGCGGATCGGAAACCTCAAAGAGCAGGATATAACCGAGCTTCTCGCGAAGCTGCTCGCCCAGACGGCGGGTTGCCTGCGTTTGCTTCATAGCGCTACCCCCTACTCGGTACGGGCAACCTGGTCGATGCGGTAGCCCTCAATGGTGTCTCCAGGCTTGATGTCCTGGAAGTTCTCCAGGCCAATACCGCCCTCGGAGCCGCTCTTGAGGCTCTTGGCCTCGTCCTTGTAGTGGCGCATCGAGGCGATTTTACCGTTGAAGACCACGATGCCGTCGCGCACCAGGCGCACAGAATCGGTCGCGGCGATCTCGCCCTCTTCGACGCGGACACCGGCGGCGATGCCGACCTTGGGCACCTTGAAGGTGTCCAGAACGGTCGCAGTACCCGTGGAGACCTCGACCTCGGTGGGCTTGAGCATACCGATGCGGGCAGCGTCGAGGTCCTCGAGGCACTTGTAGATGACGTCGTAGCAACGGATCTCGACGCCCTCGCGCTCGGCAGCGGAGCGGGCCTTGCTGTCGGGACGGACGCCAAAGCCGATGATGATGGCGTTGGAGGCGTCGGCCAGGACGACGTCGGTCTCGTTGATGGCACCAACGGCGGAGTGGATCGTGTTGATACGCACCTCGGACTGATCCATCTTGTCGAGAGAGTCCTGAAGGGCCTCGATGGAGCCCTGGACGTCGGCCTTGATAATCAGGTTGAGCTCCTTGACCTCGGCGTCGGCGATGGTCTCGAAGAGGTTCTCGAGCGTGACGTGCTTGACGCGGCTCTGCTCCTCGATACGGGCCTTGAGCGAACGCTCGTCGGCAAGGGCGCGAGCCTCGCGCTCGTCCTCGAACACGCGGAACTCGTCACCGGCGTTGGGCACGGACTGCAGGCCCAGGATCTCGACAGCGTCGGAGGGACCGGCCTCGGTGACGGCGCGGCCCTTGGGGTCGAGCATGGCGCGGACGCGACCGTAGGTAAGGCCGGCGACCAGCGTATCGCCCACGTGCAGGGTACCGCGGGTCACGAGCACGGTAGCGACCGAGCCGCGGCCCTTGTCGAGCTTGGCCTCGAGGACATTGCCGGAGGCAAAGGTGTCCGGGTTGGCCTTGAGCTCGAGCACGTCGGCCTGGAGCAGCACGGTCTCCAGAAGGTCGTCGATACCGATCTTCTGCTTGGCCGAGATGTTGACGAACATGTTCTGTCCGCCCCACTCCTCGGGGATGACGCCGTACTCGGTGAGCTCCTGACGCACACGGTCGGGGTTGGCGCCCGGCTTATCGATCTTGTTGACGGCGACGACGATGGGTACGCCGGCGGCCTTGGCGTGGTTGATCGACTCGACGGTCTGAGGCATGACGCCGTCGTCGGCAGCCACGATCAGGATGACGATATCGGTCACCTTGGCGCCGCGGGCACGCATGGCCGTAAAGGTGGCATGACCGGGGGTATCGATGAAGGTGATCTTGCGGTCGTTAATCATGACCTGCGAAGCGCCGATAGCCTGCGTAATGCCGCCCGCCTCGCCGGCAGCAACGCCGGTGTGACGGATGGCGTCGAGGAGGCTCGTCTTGCCGTGGTCGACGTGGCCCATGACGGTGACGACCGGGGCGCGCGGCTTAAGGTCGGCGGGATCGTCGTAGAACGAGAAGGTGTTCTCCTCCTCGGGGGTGATGATCTTGATCTGACGGCCCAGGTCGTCGGCAACGAGCTCGACAAGGTCGTCGGACATGGACTGCGTCATGGTGAGCGGCGTGCCCAGCAGGAACAGACGCTTGATGATGTCGTTGGCCGGAACGTCGAGCGCCTCGGCAAGCTCCTGGACGGTAACGCCCTGGGAGACCTTGATGGCGTCGAGGTCCTCGGGGTTCACGCCCTGGGCCAGCGCCTCCTCTATCTTGCGCTCCTCCTGAGCCTTGGCAGCCTCGCGCTCGCGCTTCTCCTTGCGCTTCTTGCGGCGACCGGTGGACTCGCGAGAGGCCTCCTCGACGGCAGCACGAGCCTCCTCGAGCACCTTCTCGCGACTGTACTCCTCGGCCTCGCGAGCCATGCGGCTGTAGTGGTCCTCTTCGTTGTTGTGACCGCCCTTGCGTTTCTTGCCCTTGCCCTGCTTGTCGGGGTTGGGGAAGTCCATGCCAGCAGCGACGTTGTTGCTGGCGTTGGTGCGATGGCTGTGCGGACGGCTCTCGGAGGCGTTGCGCTCGGAGTTGTTGTCGGAGGCGTTGCGATCGTTACGACGGCCACCGCGGCGGTCGTTGTTGCCGCCACGACGGTTACCGCGCTCGGCGGCGCGCTCGGCCTTGGCCTTGTCCTCGGCGTCTTTCTTCTCCTTGAGCACGGTCTCCTGTGCGGCGATCTGGTCGAGCAGCGAACGGAAGCGCGAACCGGAGTCGGAAGCGGGAACGGCGCGGCGCTGGGCCTCGCGGGCAGCCTCCTCCTTCTCGCGGGCAAGGCGCTCCTGCTCGGCCTTCTTCTTGGCCTCGGCCTCGGCGCGGGCAGCCTCCTCGGCAGCCTGGGCTGCGGCAAACTGGCGGCGCTCCTCCTCGCGGGCCTTCTCGGCGGCGATGCGCTCGCGCTCGGCCTCAGCGGCGCGAGCGGCCTCCTCGGCGGCAGCTGCCTGCTCCTCGGCCTGCTTGGCGGCCTCGACTTCCTGAGCGCGGGCCTCGATCACCGAGGCGAGCTGCTTGCGGACCATGGCGACATAGGCGTCCTCCAAGGTGGAGGAAGCGGACTTAGCGGGAATCTTCATATCGGCGAGATGACCCATCAGTTCCTTGGAGGTCATGCCGAACTCTTTGGCCAGGGTGGACACACGGACTTTTGCCATATGACTTCACCTACCCTTTCTGGCACCTTGGGTGCCTAGAGACTGAACGAGCGTGGGAGACGCGCCGGGACCCGCCCGGCGCGACCGCGCGCTAGATCAGGTCCTCCGCATCATCGAAGGCGTCGGTGTCATGGACACCGCAGAAACGGGAGCCGGGACGAGCCTGGTTGCGGCACTGGATGCCGTCCTCGGACACGTACTCGCAGCGGCGGACGTCCTCGTCCTCCTCGTCACCGATCAGGTCGGCGGCGGGCTCCTCGTGAACGGGAACGTTCTTGAGGATGTCGGCGGCAAGCGTCTCGGACTTGATGTCGATGTGCCAGCCGGTCAGGCGCGCGGCGAGGCGGGCGTTCTGGCCCTCCTTGCCGATGGCGAGGGACAGCTGGTCGTCGGGCACGATGACGCCGGCGTAGGCCTTCTCCTCGTCGATGAGGACGCGGGTGACCTTAGCGGGCGACAGGGCGTTGGCGACATAGACGGCAGGATCGGCATCCCACAGGATGACGTCGACGCGCTCGCCACGGAGCTCGCCCACGACAGCGCGAACACGGCTGCCCTTGGGGCCGACGCAGGCGCCCACGGGATCCAGACGGTCGTCGAGCGAGTGGACGGCGACCTTGGAGCGCTGGCCGGGCTCGCGGGCGATCGACTTGATCTGGACGGTGCCCTCATAGATCTCGGGCACCTCCTGCTCAAACAGACGACGCATGAGCTCGGGGTGGGTACGGGAGATGACAATCGGCGGACGGCTGTGCTCGCCGCGAACCGGCTGCAGGTTGGAGTTGGGGTCGCGAACGTCGATGATCACGGCCTTGATGTGCTGGTTGTGCAGGTAGCGCTCGCCCATCGGACGCTCGTTGCGCTCGTTCTCGTAACGACGCTGGTCGAAGTGCGGAAGCTCGGCCTCGACGCCCTCGCGGATCTTGACGATCGTAAAGTCGGGCGTGGACTGCAGCACGGTACCGCTGATGAGGTCGCCGATGCGGCCGGAGAACTCCTCGTAGATCTGCTCGCGGGCGGAGTTGCGCACGATGGCGTTGATCTCGGCCTTAGCGTGCTGGGCAGCAATGCGGCTCGTGTTCTTGGGGGTGACGTCGATCTCCTCGAACTCGGTGAAGTTGCCCTCCTCGTCCATGGAATCGTCGATCGGCTCCAGGCGGTAGACGTAGATCTTGCCGGTGGTGCGATCGATGGTCACCTTGGCGCCCCACTCAAGATGCAGGATCTCGGCATAGCTCTTGGCGAGCGACTGCTCCAGGCGGTCGATCAGGTAGAGCTGGTCGATGTGCTTCTCCTGGCAAAGCTCCATCAGGGCGGACATCATGTCGGATGCTGCCATCTTACTTTCCTTCCTTCGCGGGCTTGAAGTCGTAGGTGGGCTTCAACTTGCACTTTTTAACATCAGAGAAATCGAGGGTAACGGACTCGCCGTCCTCGAGCTCGAGGGTCACGCTCGTCTCGGTGGCGGAGGCAATCTTGCCGGCGTACTTGCGACGGCCCTCGGTGGCGGTGGAGGTGAGCTCGCAGTTCTCGCCCACAAAGCGGGCAAAGTCACTCGGACGGCGCAGCGGGCGCGCCATGCCCGGGCTCGACACCTCAAGCGTATAGCTCGAAGAGATGGGGTCGAGCTCCTCAATCACATCGCCGACCCACTTGGTGTTGGCCGTGACATCGTTGAGCGACAGGCTCTGACCCTCGGCACCCTCGATACGCACGCGCACGCAGGGGGCCTTGGTGGCACCCACGAGCTCGACGTCGACGATGTCGATATCGTGCTGGGGAGCGACGGCCTCGAGCGCGTCGATGATCGCCTGCTCGGTCTTGGTCTTGACCATTGCGGCACCTCCATCCATACAAAAAAGAAGCGGGGCCGAAACCCCACTTCTTTCAATTACAACTTCATTTGCAAGCAAACTATACCAATAGCTGCGGAAACGTGCAAGCACAGTACGAATCTGCAGGTCAGCGTGCGCACAGCTTCTCCACAAGAATAGGACAATTGACCGCAGCCATCAGGGCAGGTACATGAAAAACGAGGGACGACCCAACCGGATCGCCCCTCGTCTTTTGTGCGTCAGTTAAGCGCGCAGTGCTTACTTGACCACCAGGTTGACCAGCTTGCCGGGCACGCAGATGGCCTTGACGACTGTCTTGCCCTCGAGCCACTTGGTGACGGCGGCCTCGGCGGCAGCCTGCATATCCTCATTGGAGGCATCGCGGGCAACGTCGACGCGGCCGCGGACCTTGCCGAGCACCTGGACCACGATCTGCACCGTGTCCTCAACGGACTCGGCCAGGTCGAACTCGGGCCAGGCGGCGGTGTAGGCGTTGCCCTCGCAGCCGAGGGCCTCGTGCCACAGCTCGTCGGCCCAAAACGGGCAGATGGGGGCAAGGACGCTCACGATATCCTTAGCCACGCCGTAGCACAGCGCCTTGTCGCGGGCGGTACCCTCAGTGGCATTGAGGTAGGCGCTCGCCGCGTTGACGAGCTCCATGACGGCCGAGATCGCGGTGTTGAACTGGCCGCGATCGAAGTCCTCGGTGCACTTGGCGATGGTGCGGTGACGCTCGCGATAGAGCTTCATCGCAACCTCGTCGAGCGCGGACTTGTCAAAGGCCACGTTGGCGTCGCCGGACTGGACGAGCTGCCAAACGATACGCCAGGCGCGCTTGATGAAGCGGTTGGCGCCCTCAACGGCCTTGGGATCCCAGTCGAAGTCCTTCTCGGGCGGGGCGATAAACAAGATCGCCAGACGCATGGTGTCCGCGCCGTAGGGCTCGATAACCGAGCTCGGGGGCACGACATTGCCCTTGGACTTGGACATAGTGTCGCCGTTCTCGTCCTTGACCATGCCCTGGCACAGCAGGTTAGTGAAGGGCTCGTCCACGCTCAGCAGGCCCAGGTCGCGCAGCGCCTTGGTAAAGAAGCGGCTGTAGAGCAGGTGCAGAATAGCGTGCTCGATGCCGCCGATGTAGTTATCGACGGGCATCCAACGGTCGGCGGCCTCGCGGGAGAAGGGCAGCTCGGTGTTGTGCGGATCGGTATAGCGCAGGTAATACCAGCTGGAGCAGGTGAAGGTGTCCATGGTATCGGTCTCGCGCTTGGCCGGGCGGCCGCAGACCGGGCAGGTGGTCTCGTAGAACTCCTTGCACTCGGCGAGGGTCTCGCCTGCACCCAGGTCCAGGTTCTCGGGTAGCGTCACCGGCAGCTGATCCTCGGGCACGGGCACGATGCCGCAGTGCTCGCAGTGGATGGCCGGGATGGGGTTGCCCCAATAGCGCTGGCGGCTGATGAGCCAGTCGCGCAGACGGAACTCGACCTTGCGACGACCGCAGCCCATGGCCTCGAGGTCGGCCACGATCGCAGCCTCGCCCTCGGAGTGCTTACCGCCGCGCATGCCGGTGTACTTGCCGGACTGGACCAGCGTGCCCTCGGCAGCGTGGGCACAATCCCAGTCGACGGTCTCGGCATGGAAGGTATCGATGGTCTCGCCGCTGGCCTCGACGGCAGCGCGATCGTCATCGTCCAGGATAATCGGCACGATCGGCAGGTCGTACTTGCGGGCAAACTCAAAGTCGCGCTGGTCGCCACAGGGAACGGCCATGACGGCGCCGGTGCCGTAGTCGGCCACGACGTAGTCGGCAACCCACACGGGGACTTTCTCGCCGTTGACGGGGTTCACGACGTAGCGGCCGGTAAAGGCACCGTGCTTCTCGAGGGTGCCCTGGGCACGCTCGACGGCAGAGATATGCTTGGAGTCCTCGACGATCTTGGTGACGGCCTCCTCGTACTCCGTGCCCTCGACGAGCTCATGCAGGCCGGCGTACTCGGGAGCCAGGACAAAGAAGGAAACACCGAAGAGCGTATCGGCACGCGTGGTGAAGACGGTGATCTTGCCCTCATCGCCCTCGATGGGATCGCCATCCTGGTCGCACAGGGTAAAGTCGACCTCGGCGCCCTCGGAGCGGCCGATCCAGTTGGCCTGCATCTGCTTGACGCGCTCGGGCCAGCCGGGGAGCTTCTCCAGGTCATCGAGCAGCTCCTGAGAGTACTCGGTGATCTTGTAGTACCACTGCTCAAGATCGCGCTTCTCGGGCTCGGTGCCGCAGCGCCAGCACTTGCCCTCGGTGACCTGCTCGTTGGCCAGAACGGTCTTGCAGGTGGGGCACCAGTTGACCGGGTTCTTCTTGCGGTAGACCAGGCCCTTTTCCCACAACTTCTCAAAGATCCACTGACCCCAACGGTAATAATCGGGGCTACAGGTCTTGACCATGCGATCCAGATCGTAGGAGAAGCCCATGCGCTTCATCGTGGCGAGCGCCTGGTCCATGTTCTTATACGTCCAAGCGGCAGCCTGCGTGTTGTGCTTGATGGCGGCGTTCTCGGCGGGCAGGCCAAAGGCGTCAAAGCCGATGGGATGCAGCACGTCGTAGCCGCGCATGCGGGCCTGACGGGCCATGGCATCGCCGATGGTATAGTTGCGCGCGTGGCCCATGTGCAGGTCGCCCGACGGATACGGGAACATCTCGAGCACGTACTTCTTGGGCTTGCTAGCGTCGGTGTCGACCGCGAAGAGGTTGGAGTCCTCCCAGGCCTTCATCCATCGGGACTCAATGGCCTGCGCGTCGTAGACAGGGATCTCGTCCTTATGATCTGTGCAATCGCACATATCAGCTCCTTTAATCTTAGCTGGGGTCGGTCGGCTTAGCTTTGTTCGCTACTGCGGACAGTCCTGCGCAAGACGAAGAGCACATTAAGTGCTCTTCTTTGCGTGCGGAACTTGTAGCGAACAAAGCTAAGCCGACCGACCCTAAGGTTAACTTGACTGATGATAGCAAATACGACAAGCGAGATGCCTGCAACTTACAGGCATCTCGCTTTATCTAAATAACGTGGTTGTGAATCAACCAATAATTGTTACCCGCCCAAGCATGGTCGGGTTTTCCAAGTGCCGCAGATTGCCGTGAAAGAGGAGCGACGCGTACTTTGGTACGCGAGCGACGGTTTGAACGGCAAGGTGCGGTGCCTGGGAAAGCCGCTTAGCGGTAGCTGACGCTTTGCTGGGAGTCCTTGACGACTACGTCGTGAGCGCCGCCTTCGACGATGGAGGTGGAGCTTACCAGGGTCAGGCGTGCCTTTTCCTGGAGCTCGGGGATCGAGAGGGCACCGCAGTTGCACATCGTGGACTTAACCTTGTAGAGCGTGCCACCCACGCCGTCCTTGAGGGAACCGGCGTAGGGAACGTAGGAGTCGACGCCCTCGACGAAGCTGAGCTTCGCGGCGCCGCCCAGGTCGTAGCGCTGCCAGTTGCGGGCACGCGCAGAACCCTCGCCCCAGTACTCCTTCATGTACTGACCGTTGACGTTGACGCGCTCGGTCGGGCTCTCGTCAAAGCGGGCGAAGTAACGGCCCAGCATCATAAAGTCGGCACCCATGGCAAGGGCGAGCGTCATGTGGTAGTCGTAGACGATACCGCCGTCGGAGCACACGGGCACGTAAACACCGGTCTCCTCGTAGTACTCGTCACGGGCGCGGCAGACGTCGATCAACGCGGTGGCCTGGCCACGGCCGATGCCCTTGGTCTCGCGGGTAATGCAGATGGAACCGCCCCCGATACCGACCTTGATGAAGTCGGCACCGCAGTCGGCCAAAAAGCGGAAGCCCTCGGCGTCGACAACGTTACCGGCACCGACCTTGACGTCCTCGCCGTAGTTGGCGCGGATCCACTCGATGGTGCGCTTCTGCCACTCGCTGAAGCCCTCGGAGGAGTCGATGCACAGGACATCGGCACCGGCCTCGATGAGCAGCGGCACGCGCTCGGCATAGTCGCGGGTGTTGATACCGGCGCCGACCATGTAGCGCTTGTCGTTATCGAGCAGCTCGTTGGGGTTGGTCTTGTGGCTGTCGTAGTCCTTGCGGAAGACGATGCCCATAAGGTGATCGTTGTCGTCGACGATAGGCAGAGCGTTGAGCTTGTTGTCCCAGATGACATCGTTGGCAACCTTAAGGCTGATGTTCTTGTCGCCCACGATGAGCTGCTCACGCGGGGTCATGAACTCGGAGACCTTCTTCTGGTGGTCATCGCGGCTGGGGCGATAGTCACGGCTGGTGACGATACCCAGGAGCTTGCCCTTGGGAGTGCCGTCGTCGGTGACCGGCATGGTGGAGTGACCGGTCTTCTCCTTGAGCTCGATGACCTGCTCCATGGTCATGTCGGGGGTCAGCGTGGAATCGGACTGAACAAAGCCGGCTTTGTGATCCTTGACGGCCTTGACCATAGCGGCCTCGGACTCGGGGGTCTGGGAACCGTAAATGAAGGACAGGCCACCCTCGGTAGCGAGCGCGACACCCATGTCGACGCCCGAGACGGACTGCATGATGGCGGAAACCATGGGGATGTTCAGGGTGATTGCCGGCTTCTCACCGCGCTTAAAGCGGGTTAGCGGCGTCTTAAGAGAGACGTTGTTGGGGATGCACTGCGAGGACGAGTAACCAGGGACCAGCAGATACTCCGAAAACGTGTGGGACTCACCGGGAAAGAACGTAGCCATGTTTCTCCTTTTTCCATGCGACCGGTCGGCTGCAGGCCTCGTAGGACCCAGCCCAACCTTGGGCGCCCAATACTGGGGAAGTATCTTAACGCACTTTGACTGCTACAATGCATGATTTAAGAAGAGCACACGAGGGTTTGACGCAGGCTTTGCGTTTGCCCAGCAAACACTTTAGCGGGGAGACGTGGAGCACATGGAGTACAAGACAACGGCAAAGTTGGTCATTCAAGCGTGCGACAAGGATCTGCCGGGCGTGTTCGGCCACGGCTGCGTCTTGCTGCTGCAGGGTATTGCCCGCGAGCACTCGCTCAACCGTGCCGCCAAGAGCATGGGTATGGCGTATTCCAAGGCCTGGCGCATTGTGAACGAGGCCGAAGGCCAGCTGGGCTGCAAGCTCATCGAGCGCGACGGCGCCCGCGGATCCACGCTCACCCCCGCCGGCGAGCGAGCCATAGCGGTCTACGAGGAGCTGCAGGCCGACATCAACAACGTCATCGCCACCAAAGCAAACAACCTCATCGCCAGCATCAAAGAGTAGCTAATTTGCGGAGGGCGTTGTCTAGGGCGGCGGCTACGGTTAGGGGGTCGTCGGTACCGGCGAAGAGGCGGATGGTTCCCCTCTGCTTGCCGCGTGGGGCCGAAAGGCGTGTCGTTGCGCCGCCGGCGGGCGACGTGCTGAACTCCCCCGGCAATGTGTCGAACAGCTCACCCGCACTTCGCTCGATAAGGTCAAACTCAACCGCCGGGCCAAAGCCGTGCTCGAGGATTCCCGTTGCAACCGCATGATCGGGATGCGAACCCAGCCCAGGATAGCGAACGTTACACACCATCTCGTTAGCAGCCAGATACTCGGCCAGCGCACGGGCGCGATCGAAGTGCGCCTGCATGCGAGCATCGAGCGAGGACAGCCCGCGTTCTAGCACGTCGGTCTCCTCGGCAGACAGGCCAAGCACAGACGCACCGCAGTCCGCAAGCAACGCGTGTGCGCACTCTGCGGCGGCATCCACGCGATGGCGCTTGAGCTGCGAGCGCGCCACCGAGACGGCGACGAGCTTGCGCGGAGCTTCGCCGGCACACACACGGTCGAGTGCCTCGAGCGACAGCGCGGCACCCAAGCGCAACGGATCGCATCCAAAAACACCTGCCACGGTGTTATCCACCACAAGCAGCGCATGCGCCTCGCGAGCCGCGCGGCCCAGGGCACGAAGATCGGGCACACGCAGGCCAAACCCGCCGATGGAATTGACGAACCACCACAGATGCGGCCCGCCATCATCAAACGAAGCATCAAAGCCCTCGGACGCGGCGGCAAACGCCGCAACCGACGGCTCCCCCACGAGCACAACGTCGCAGGCATCAAAGCCGCGCGCAAACGCATCGGCAAAGTCATCGGCAAACACGACCAGGCGATCGCTGGGACGCACAATCCCCAGCAGCGACAGCGCCGCCGGCACGTGCGAGGCCGCAACAAGACGCGCCTCACGCGCGCCGGCCCTTGCAGCCCAGGACTCTTCTAGCTGTTGCACGTCCACGCGACACCATCCCTTACATAAAACCAAACCAAGACTAGCCCACCCAGGTCGAGAAAACGTCAGCGCAAGCAGCGTCGAGCGGTCCGGCGTTCGTTAGAACGCCGGAACAAAATCACCCGTGATATTCGCCGTTGTATTGGATGAGCGTCAGGTCTTCCACGCCGTCGAGCGCGCGGATGGCGTCGGCATAGGGCATATCCACGCCGTCCGAGAACACCTCGACGGCCATCTCCACCTTGTCACCGCGCATGGTCTTGGACTTGACGGTGAACTTGGTGCGCCCAAACGCACGCACGATATCGTCGCCGGTGGTCTGCCCCGTGTAGTGGATGACCATCATGTACACGTGCGCCTTGTCCTGGTGGCTCGCAAAGCCGGCGATCATCACCACGATCACCACTGCCGTGAGCCCCACGAGCGCATACATGCCGGCGCCTGCCGTAATGCCCGTGGTAATGGCCCAAAACAGATACAGCAGGTCGAGCGGGTCCTTGACCGCCGTACGGTAACGAACGATGGACAGAGCACCGACCATACCGAGCGAGATGACCACGTTCGTCGAGATCGCGAGCGTGACCATGCAGGTGAGCACGCACATGCCCACGAGCGTCACGGCAAAACTGCGCGAATACACCACGCCGGTAAAAAAGCGCTTGTACACGTAATAGATCAGGATGCCCATGGCGAGCGCCACGAGCAGCGACAGGCCAATCTTGGCAGGGTCGACCTGACCGAACGCCTCCAAGACGGAGTTCTTAAAAAAGTCCCTGGCGCTCATGGTTTAAATATCCCCTCGGTTCCCAAAATCCGATTCCCAGTAGTTAAAACCGCGCAGGTAGGCGGTCTTGTCATAACACAGGCAGTACTTAGAGACCGCCGTGAGTTCAGCCGCACCCGGCGGCACCATATCGCGCACCAACTGCGGACAAAACTCGGTAAACTTGACCTCCATCACCAGCTTGCCGGGCTCCAGCACGGGCAGCGCGGGCAGCATCGCGTCAAAGATATCAAAGCTACCCACCGCCGCGCGCACGTTGCTATCAAAGGTGATGCGCACGGTGCCCTCGTCCATCACCCACGGCTCGCGCTCGTAGTCCACGATGGTCCGCGGGCGCATCATATTACAGATGCACTCGATGTAGAACTCGCGACAGAGCGGATAGGGGCTCCTCAGCAAAAAGTCGTAGTCGCCGGCCAGAATCTGCTCAAACTCGCCACGCGTGAGTGGCGCGTCCTCCTTGTAGATCCAGCTGCCGTACTTCTTTTTGCGCTCGAGCTTAATCACCTTGTCGCTGCCGTTATAGATGCGCACGCGATACTTTTTGCGCATGAGAATACCGGCGTCTTTTTCCTCGTAGGCCGAGTTGCAGTAGTCGTCAAAGTACAGGCTGCGAATGGTGTAACCACCCGCCCGCGCATACTTGTCCAGTTTAAAAACCGGCGCCATGCGGCAGGCAAGCGCGGTGTGCTCGCCCTCGTTAATGAGATATTTGAGCTCGTGGCGGTAACGCTCCTGCGTGGCACGCACAGGCGGAGCCGCCAAGCGCTCAAGCAGCGCGCTAGCCCTCCTCATACGTGTCCTCCACGACCTTACCGCCGTCTTGCACGTAAAAACACTTCATGCCATAGTGCTTGCCGTCGTCGGTCACATAGTAGTCAAACGCATCTTGCGTAAAGCCGTCGGAGTTGGTGGCACGCACGCGCACAAAATACTGGCCGGTATCGGGCGCATCGCAGGTCACCTCGGGAAGCAGCACGTCCTCGGCCTTAAAGACCACATCGCTTATGGCATAGTCGCGCGCAAGCTCTACGGTGTAGCGAATATCGCGCGCCTCAAAGTCGTAGGACGCATCCCAGTTAATGCGCAGCTTACCGTTATCGATCTGCGGCACGCCGATGTAGAAAGGCATGGGCTTTTTAAAACTCTCGCGAAAGCTCTTGTAGTTCTCCTCGATCTCGGAGGGAATCGCCGCGGCGATCTGCTCATATTGGTCCTTGGTGACAGGCAGATTGTCGATATCGGGCGAAGCAAAGACCAGGGATTCAGTTACCTCGCGGTAGTGCTTGATCATCTTGGTCAGGCGAGTCTCGGTCAAATACGAGCGCAAGTCCTTGACGGCACGGTCGAGTTCGCTGCGGAACGACTTGCTGCGCAACGCGCGGTTAAACAGCACGTTGCCCCAGTAGTTGCTTGCGCCGCGCTCCCAGCTCGCGTAGTCCGAAAACCCGGTAAGAGAAAGCTCCAGCTTACGCAGCATACCGTCGTTATCCCAATCCAAAAAGTACCAGGTATTTGAGTTGAGAGGGCTGTACAGATAGCAGTTGCGGTTCTGCGTATCGCAGTTGCCCGTCAGGATCTGAAACGCCAACCAATAGACCAGGTTCTCGGTATCAAAGTAGGTGTCGAGCACGTCATCGATCTTTTGCGATTCGTCGTTGAGCGCATCGAGCATCTCGATGAGCTTGGTGTGGTCCGTATCGCCCTTAATCTCAAGCATGCCTTCAAAGCTTGCCTGGTTGTAGTCGGGATCATCGGCAAGCTTAATGGTGTCCTCGTAGCGATGGAAATCAAAGCTGTTCACCTTGTACAGGTGCCCGCTCTTATCCAGGCCATGTGCCTTAAGCGCCGTCTTGTTGAGCTGCTCCACCTGCGTAAACAGGCCGTAGTCCTCAAAGGTATCGTTGGACTTTTCGGTCTGGTCGCACACCCACAGATGCACAAACTGCGTGCGCAGGCCCATCATCTGGGGAATCCCGCGGATAAGGTCATAGGCCATCTTGTTGCGAAAACGCATACCCTCGCCCATGTGCTTGTTGAGCGCAATCGCACGCTGCTGGCGCCAGGTACCTTTTCCTTTTTTGAGCTCCACCTTGTAGTTCTTTTGCGTATAGGTACTCGACGTCTGACCGCGCACCTGCACCGTGGCGTTGGGCGCCTCCTCGCCATAGCCCACCTCGCCAGCGACGGGGCCCTTATCATCGCCTGGCTGCAGCAGGCCCATAACCTGATAACGCGTCACGCCCATGTCGGCATAGTCGTAGACCGAGTACGTATTGATCTCGGCCCAGCTGTGGTCGGTGTTCTCGGAGCTGTTACCGCGCGAGACCGTCAGGTACATGGTCACAATGCCCGAGTCGTCGTAGACCTCGTACAGCTCGTCCTTATCGCGAAGGTGCTTGGACTGGTCGGAGGCCTCGGCCTTTTTAATCTTGTCCTGCTTTTTGACCTTTTTGGTCGAGGATTCGTCCTGAGACGAGCAGCCCGAAAGCAACAGCGCACCGGCAGCCGCCTCAAACAGACGGCGGCGAGACATCAACTTATCGATCATCAGAACCTCCCCAATGTTTTTGGTACAGGCGAACCACCATACGTTCAAACGCACTGCGCGGCTCACCGCCCACGCGCTTGTCCTCGTAGCGTTGCTCAACACGGTCGAGCACCCGGCCAAGTTCGGTAAACCAGCCCGTCTTGTCAGTAGCCACAATGGGCTGCTGGCTCAGGATACGATACGGCAAGTTGGCGGTATAGGTATCGAGCCGCAGCAGCGCCACGATAAAAAACACCGCCGCACCCAACAAAAAGCCAAAGCCGTAAAACTGCTGCGGCAAAAGCAACGACACGGCAGTCGCCAGCCCGGCCACACCGGCAAACAGTCCCGAGGCCAGCACGGCCCCCTTGTAGTCGGTAAAGTACAGCAAGATGAGCAATAACGTATTGCCCACGGCATACAGGCCATAGCCCACGCATAACGTGCGGAAATACCCGTGCATCAGGTTGTTAAAGCCCAACGGTAGGGCCGACAGCACCGTGGTCTCGAGCGAGATGACCGCCGCCGTCACAAACAGTTGCTTGAGCGCACAAAAGCGCAGTTCTCGGTTGAGCGTGGCAAGCATTTCCTCCTCGGCAACCACAATGTCGCCCACCACGCCACCGTCGTTGAATAGGCTGTAGTAGTCGCGGTAGCGCGGATAAAAGTTGACCTCGACAGAGACCACAAAGTTGACGGACGTGACCAGGATCGTCAAAAACGCGATGAGCGCCGGCACATCGTGGTACGGCGCACCATAAAACAAGCCCTTGACCTGCACGCCAATGGGACCGGCCCAAATTATCACCAAGTGCGCAAAGAGACCCAGGTTGGTAAACAAGCCCGTGAGCGCCAGCGGCATAAACTGATCGAGCCACTGCAAAAAGAGCCAGGGGCTGCGGTCGCTCTGAGGAAAATAACGGTACAGCAGCACCACGTCCCAGGCGAGCATGACGCCGTAGCCCAGAGCAATTGACGCCAACAGGCCCTCGACCGGCGGCAGTCCCAGCGCCAGCGCGGCCAGGGCGCACAGGCACGCCACGCCAATGGCAGCCGCAAAGCTGCATAGGATACCGCGGTAATCCTTGATGGCCGTGAGGTAACTCATGCCGTTCCAGTTGACGATCATAATGTTGAACAGCCACAGGCACAGCAGCCCCTGCAGCAGCGTGGCGCCCGAGAACAGCAGAAAGACGCCGTAGAGCACCGTGCCCGCAACGAGCATGACAGCATTGGAGCCCCAAAACGAGGGCAGAATCTCGTCCTCGCGCTCGGCAAACAACATATCAGCCAAAAAGCGCGTGACCGGCATGGAGAAAAAGCTCGTGAGCGTGAGCGACGCCAGCAGCGTATAGGTCACCATGCACACCAGCAGGTCTTGGTTGGCGCGTCCCACGCCCCACAGACCGCACAGCACCAAGATACCCACCTGGAGCAGCACGCCCAGCAGCATCGGGCCCGTGCACACAATGCCGGCGTAGCCATAGGCGCGCATCGTGGCAAACAGGCCCTTGCGCCTAAACAGGCGCTTGAGCTCAAAACCGATTCCGGCCACCGGCTACTCCCCCTCTCTGGGCAGGTCAAACGCTTGCGCCGTCACGTCGTACAGCGCACGATAGTTGGCGAGCATCTGCTCGTGCAAAAAGTACGTGGCAACGCGACGCTGGCCTCGTTCCCCCATCTCAATGCGACGGGCGCGGCTTGTGCACATGCGTTCCATGGCATCGGCCAAGCCCTTGCGATACATAGGCGGCGTCACAAAACCTGCCACGCCAAAGTCATCGCCCGGAGCGCCTTCGAGCAACTCACGGCAGCAGCCCACCTCGGTCGTCACGCAGGGACGACACGCGGCAAGCGACTCCAGCACGCTGAGCGGCTGGCCCTCGGAGATGCTCGTCAAAATGGTAAAGTCGAGCTTTTCCATGTACTCGACCACGTTGACGCGGCCGGTAAAGATCAGGTCGCGCACGCCCAGGGTTTCGACCAGCGCGTGGCACTCGGCGCCGTACTCCTCGTCGTCCACGCCGCCCATGATGTGCAGGCGCACCTTGGGCAGGCGCTCGTGCAGCTCAAAGAAGGCATAGATCATGGTCTTAACATCCTTGATGGGCGCCAGGCGCACCACCGCGCCAATGTCCACCCAGCCGTCATCGGTCTTTAAGGGAATATCCTTAAAGCGATCGAACTGGATGCCGTTGGGGATGACCAGGCATTTGTCCGCATCGCAGCCCATATCAATCTGCGTCTTGCGGGCGTTATGGAACAAACTCGTCACACGGAAGGCGCGGCGATAGATCTCCTCCGAAAGCAGGTAGAAAAAGCGAATCCAGCGGTCCTTAAATGACGGCACCACCCAATCGGCGCGAATGATCTCTTCCTCGCGCTCGCGGGTATAGATGCCATGCTCGGTCAGCAGCACCGGCGCATGGTGAACGCTTGAGCCCAGGCAGGCGAGCAGGCCACCGTAGCCGGTCGAGATGGCATGGTACACATCGGCCACCGGCACCTCGCTGCCCAACAGGTAGAGCACGGGCAGCAACATGGAGCGCATGGTATGAAATGCATCGGCAAAGGGCGTGTAGGGATACTCGGCCAGGCACACGTCGCGAAAGATATCCATAAACGTGCGGCTCTGGAAAAACGAGAGCGGATGCACGCGACGGCGGTGGAAGATATCGAATAACACGTCCCAGTCCGGATTGGAGAGCGACACCAGACGGCGTAGCGCCTCGCGCTCACGGTCGTTAAAACTGGCTTCATGTTGCTCGCCCGAAAGCCGCAGGGCATCGTCCAGGAACACCTCGTGCACCTCGACCACGTTGCCGGGCAGCTCGTAGACAAACTTGCCACGGTCGGCAGCATGCGCGCCGATCACCCACAGCACAAACTCGTGCTCGGGCATGGCCGTAATGTAGCCATGCATCCAGGTAGATACGCCGCCGTGCACATAGGGGTAGCAACCCTCGAGTACCAAGCAGATTCTCATTTATCGCCACCCTCCTTGCGCTCGATCGTCACGGTCTTATCATTTGCCTTGAGCAGATACAGATTGCCCTTAAGGTGCGTCAGTTCGCCACCCGTCACCGCACCCGGCTCGCCATTATTGGCGCGGAACATGAGCCACGCCTCGTCGTGGAAATTGCCCAGGCTGAGCATCCAGGCATCCGCGCTGGTATCCACGCTCACCGTCACGGACGAAAAACGCTGGATGGCACCGGAGCACTCCGACGCCGTCTGGTGCCGCAGGTCGGGCGCGGATTTGGTAAGCCACTCCAGGAAGTCGACCAGGCCGCCCTTGTAGACCTCCCAGCCCTCCTTGGCTCCGCGATCGGGGTCCAAAAGGTCGTCCGGGTGCATAAAGTGCGTGCTCACGTAGTGCATGTTGAGCTCGGACACGGCGGCCAGGCGCATATAGGAATCGTCGACCATGCCGCCCGAGACAATGCGCGGCTGCTCCACAATGCCGTCGCTCGCCACGCCAAACTCCTGCACGTACGGCAGGTCGGTACCGTCCTCAAAGTACGTACTGGCGATGGTCTTAATGCGCGGAACGTCGGTGCCGATGAGCTTGCGCGCTCGGGCCGAAAGGATATTCGACGGCGGTACGTAAACCGAGCCGTGAGCGTTGGGCAGGACCTCGTCCTGAAACGCGATAAGTTCGTTGAGCGAAGCGACGAGCGTCTCCTTGTTCTTCCAGGTCTTGTAGACGTACAGCGTGCCGTAGTCGGTGTCCCAGAGCGCCAGAGGCTGATGGTTGTAGCCGTGAAAGCCCAGCTCTCCGCCCATCTGCAGCAGCATGCCGCCAAAATAGCGGAACTGCGTGGTATCGGGTTGGCGCGCGGGCTCGGTCTGGTTGACCGCGTCCTCGTAGTTTTCGATCATCACGCCGGTATAGCGAATGCCGTATTTTTGCGCGAGCTTTTGCAGATCGGGCCACCAGACCTTAGTGTAAAAATCCGCAATGGAAAGGCCGTAGTCACGCTTGATATAAGTACCATCGCCCGAGGGCACGGGGCTAGGAAAGTCGTCCAAATAGAACACGGCGCTGTTGATGACCGGATAGGCCGTGGCATCACCCAGCAGGCTGATCGCCGCGGCGTAAAAACCGCGCATGACCTTGTCATAGATACCGATATTGCACACCACGGTGCGCCCGCTACCGCAGTCATTGGACCAAATGAGCGGGGCGCCCGCATCGCCGGTCATAGCCCACACACGAGCCGTCTCGCGCAGCGATACCGAAAGCGACGAATCAAAGGGGTCCGAGAGCTCGTAGCGCTCTCCCCCGCCCAGCATAAAGTCCTCACTCGGCACAATGCTTTCGGCTTTTACATAGTCATATCCGGCCGATTCAATGCCAAGCTTGGAGGCAATCACTTGCAGATAGCTCGAGTTATCCGGCGGCATGGCGAGCATAAGCGAACCGCCGGCACTCACCCAACTCATAATGTCGCTCAGGTGCGTACTGAGCCCATCAAGCGACGGCATGAGCAAAATCACGCGATCGAAGGAGGTCAGCGAGGGAATGGCATCCGCGCCATCCAGGGCAAGGTCAACGTCGCGGTGCGCGATCTTCATGTCGAGCAGGATCTGGTCGAACTGCTCCTTTACGTCCTCGACGCCCGCTTGATCGGAATCGGTAATGACCAGGCACGTGGGCTTTTGGCCAAAGATTGCCGAGGAGGCAGGCACCGCATCGTTGGCGGCAAGCATCCCCAGCTTATGCTGACCCGCACTGTACTGCACGCCGGCACGTTCCACCAGCAGCACGGCGGCCATGGCAATAAAGACCGCCCACACCACGAGCAGTCCCATCCAACGAAAGCGGCCTGCACGGTCGCGGATATGTTGCGCCACGCTCATCCGACCTCCTCCCCGTCGCGCCAAAACGCCAACTTTTCGCGGTTGTCGGCGCTCAAATACACATGTTGCTTGTCAATCGCATCGATCACACGGTGAACCTCGTCACCGTCGCGGCGCATCACGGCCAGGCGCAGGCAAAGCATCCAAACCTCCTGCTCCTCGGGCACGTCGAGCACCAGCTGGTCGGTCACGGCCTGCGCTTCGTCGATCTGTCCGACATCGGCCAGCGCCGTCGCGTATCGAATGCGCAGCTCAAGGGTATCCTCGCGCTCGCAGCGACGCGCAAGCAGGCGCGCGTACTGTTGGCGCTGAATCTGAGCCACGCGCCCCTCAGCCAAGCCCGAGCACAAGTATTCACCAAGAAAATCGCAGTATTCGTTGAGGTTTTGCGCGCTCGGGTCCGTCTTAAAGGCACGCTCCAGCTGCTGCAGTTTAAGGTCGGACTCCTTGGAGATCTGCGCCACCGCCGTCGCGGCATAGTGCGCCACCTCAACGTCGTCGTTAAGCTTAGCCGCCTGCAACTGCGCCAGGTACGCGTCGGGCTCCTCGGTGAGCATGGAGAGCATTAGGCGACGCCGGTATGCCGGGTCGTTGACGATGAGCGCCTCCTCGAGCGGCACTACGCCTGCATCGTCCTCACCACTCGGTACCGACATACTGCGATGCAGGTCGCCGTTGAAGCGCAGCGACTCCAGCGCAGACTCTTTCAGCCCCTCGCCAAACACCGCGCTGCGGACCGATAGCAGAACCACCAGCAACGGGCCCCACAGCGGCACCAGCACTATCACAGCCAGCATGTGCCCGCGCACCGGCAGCAGGCCCAGCTTCATGAGCGTCCACAGCATCAGGCAAACCAGCGCATGAATCAGCAGCAAGACGGCAGCAACGACAAGCGAGATCAAGCGGCACCCCCCTCACCGTCACCGGTGTAAGAGATGTGCTGCAGCAGCTCCACGATGTCCTCGCCGTCGACGGGCTCCACCGCAATCTGCTTTGCGCTCAGGCGCTCGCGGATAATGGGCAGATCGCACGCCTTTGCCTGGCGCATAAGCAGGTAGAGCACGTCGCCGTCGACCAAGCCCGCCGCGTCGCTCTCGCGGATTACCGACCCAATTGCGCCCACCAGCTCGCCGACAGGCTCCATGCCCGGTACCACGCGCAGGAGCAAAAAGCTGCCCATCTTGCCATCTGCCAGCGCCTGCTCGGCCGCGAGCTCTTGGCCAAAGGCAGCCTGCTTGAGCACGCAAGTGCCGTCAACGCAGCGTTTATCCTGTGCCACCGCCTCATAGTCAAAGGCACGGCCCAGCGCGCTTTCGACCAGGCCGCACAAGATGCGGAACAAGTTTTGATAATAGAGGGTCATTTGGTTTTCGGCCGCGCGACGTACAAAGATCAACACGGCGGGTGCCCCGTCGCGCTCGATCGTGTATCCAAACATGGGAAGCCCCGGCGTCAGCTCGCGGTTCACCCACAGATTCGAACGACCCCCGTCGCCCAAAAGAGGTGCAAGCTGCTCAAGCGTGAGCGAGCGTGCGGCATCTTCGGCAATCGCGGGACTTGCTGCCACCAGGCGTGCAAATGCCCCGCCCGAAACATGGTAGATCGCCACCGAATCGTTCTCGAGAATTTCGCCCAGAAGCTCGCAGCACTTGCGATAGATGTCGCGTGGGTTGAACACGTCGAGCTCCTGCGTCACGGCAAAGATCTTGCCGAAGCTGTCGTGGCGACCCACGATCTGGCGCCTGTACGCGCGCTTGTCCTCGATCGCGTCGTGGTAGAGCTGCGTAAGAAACGTATTGCGGTTGCGCACGAGCTCGTTTTGATCGCGCTCCGCCCTAATGGCTTCGCTGTTGCGCAGCTGCACATAGCCGCACACGGCACCCACAACAAAGTACGCAATAAACGGCAGCCAGTTGGACGGCTCGTAGAAAAGGCCCTGGAAGGTATAGCCGTACTGAGTAAAGTAGCTCGCGGCCAAACCCACCGACGCCAGCAGCGCCGCAACCAGGCCAAAGTCCAAGCCATACAGCGTGCCGATGAGCACCACGTAGAGCAGGCGATAATCGAGCACGTTGAGCTGGGTCGATTGGGAGAAAAAGCGCTCCAGCACCTCGAACAGAACCCAGGCAACGCCCGCCTCCAGGCATTTGATGGGCAGCGAGCGCATCTGGATGCGGTCGATGGCGGCACGCAAGGGGTTGACCTTCTTCGCGCGGCCAGCATCCCAACGCGCTTGAATGGTCGAAAGATCGCGCAGCAAGTCGTAACGCTGAAACCAGCCATAACGTACGCGAACGACGTCGCTGACGGGCAGGGCGTAGCCGGCAGAATCGCCATAGGCAACTGAAAGCCCTGGGAACAGCGCCTTGAGGGCCTCGCCCACCTCACCTGACGCGTGATGGAAGGTATCGGCAACGTCGAGCGTCTCAAAGTTACCATCCCAGCTATCGAAGATGCGGCGCACCAGCACCGCAAGCTCCTCGGCACACAGCAAGGGAAACGCCGCATCCTGCGCGCCCTGTAGAGCGACCGATCCGGTTAAGCACGCGTCGAACAGCGGTGCCAAAAACGGGTCCTCCAGCGCGGCAGACGCGGTATACAGGAACGGCACGCGCAGGATCTTGGTCTGAACACCCTCGCGAGCAGCGTAGTAGCGGCAAAGGTCGTTTGCCGCGCGGGCGATAATGCCCTTGCCCGTTCGCCCCGCAGCATCGGCGGCACCCTCGGCACCCGCGGGCCCCGCTACATACAGCAGTTGGACCCGGCGACCCGCGCACGCACGAAAGACCGAGCGCAGCGTCTCGATATCGCCCACGGTATCGGTATGCGGGGTAAGGTAATTGGATAGGTAGACCACGCGGTCGAACTCGTAGGCCTGATCCAGGCGTTGCAGAAGCTCTTTCCACGAGGCATGGGGCGATGACTCGTCGCGGCGCGCTTCCGCGGCAGCGACGACCTGGACATGGTCCCCGGGGAACGCCTTGGCACAAAAGTCATCGTCAACATATGCGGTGTTGCCAACAACCAGCACCTCCATGGCGCACCCCTCCCCTAAAAACCACTTTTGTCATAGTCAAACATGCGTATTGTACGCTGTCAACGCGAGCTGGAGCGCCTTTAAGGCTGCTTTAAGAACTTTTTTAGAGGATGTGGGGACATCGAGAGCTAGATAGTGAATCCTATCTGTGGCAGATAAAGTGGCCCCCACACTCCACCAGCTGCGACATTTTCAATAATGCCTCTTGCATAGGAATACAGGTCCTGCATACCGGTGCTAAGTGCTTCTCTGTCAAAAGCATCGTCATCTAAATCCGCAGGAGCGCGATATATGCCGGAGACGGATATTTCGGAACGATAGTAATGACCTTCATTGCTGGGTAGAAGCTCTATAACTAAATTGAGCTGGCGAAACCTGGTTCCGTTTTCGTCCGAAAATGCGCTGGTGATAGCATTTCTGACGTTGCATTCGACGCCAGACTTATTGACGCCCTCTTTCGGAGTCATTCCGCCATCAAATGAAAAACTATCCACTTTTCTAGTCACGCATGTAATCAGCGGAGATTCAATGCGTTGCTTCTGTAGCGTTTCCATTTACATCTCCAATCGAAAGGCATTCTCTTCTGCCAAAGGAGTCGAGTCCCTATAAGCCGGGGCTTCTCCTCCCTGTATCACCGAAAATTGTGATGTATTAAGTCCCGAGGTCGTCTCATCAGAAGAAAGACCCAGATATTTGCGAACCTCGGGGACGTCTCGAATGAGCTTCATAAGATTATTTGCGGTAATAGACTGTTGTGACGCCCCGTTCTCCCAACGAGATGCCGTTGGTTTTGAAACCCCTAAAAGCGACTCAAATTCATGCTGAGTTAAACCGAGATCAGAGCGCAAATCTTTAATATCGGAGGGAGAAAGAAGTTCATGTGTCTTGGCATATTGCGAAGCCAGCGCATGGGCAAGCTTAGTCGCCTCTGCAGCGGTCATTTCATCGTTGCCGCACTCACAAATATAATGCTCAATTCCTTTTACCGTTATTTGCTCGCCACGGTATGATTCAGACATTGGCGCCGTGGTAAATTGCATTTCTTTGCCACATTCCATGCAACGCATGGCTCCTCCTTTAATGAATATATCCATCGATGTTCGCAGACAAAACGTTCAAATGTGCATTGCCTTCAGAATCGATTAAAAACTTGACGTACCAATCCTCGCATTCAAAACCTCGGCACTCATAGACATCTGCGTAAACACCATGCAAAGGGCCATCCATGTCGAGCGCAATGGATTTTCTAAGGCTCTGTTAGACCAGGATTGACATGCCGACCTGCCGGCTAACTCGCCGTCTCCC
>UQKW01000004.1 GCA_900541885.1 uncultured Collinsella sp. | reverse complement strand
CGGGATTGGTCAAAATCGTTTGACTATTAGCGGCTAAAATCGCCCGGCGCTAACAACGATGAACGTGCAGCCAGAACCGCCCAGACCGCCGATGAAGCTTGTAAAGTCCTGCGTAAGAGCAATTGACGGGTGTCCACCTGCTTGGAAAACCTCAAGATTGGTAACGGTATTGCCGTAGAGCGCAGCATTGATCGGACTCATGACAACCGAAGCACCGTGGATACCCATAAATTGGAAAAGTGCGACCGCGCCTTCGATAAGCGCCATGCCAGGATAGGTGTCGACCGCGGAGAACAGCGGCGAGATGAGAGCGGATACCAAATTGGCGAACGGCACAGCAAGCAGCTTGCGGCTCGCAAGATCGATAAAAGCGCACGCAAGGATCGAAAACCCAAATGCAAAGATATCGCGAAAACTCTGCGCAATAGAGCCAGGGACCTCTTTGGGAAGCTTGATCGTCACATTATGGCTAATGCACACCTTATAGATATTAACGGTCAAGAATGCGGCTACGAACGCAGCGAGAAAACCCTTGGTTCCCATATAGCCGGTTTCAAAAACAGATGTATCTGCTCCGCCAATCGAGACAACATCGTTCGTCACCGATAGCAAGAGCATGCCGCACATGGCACAAACCATGCACGAGGTGGGGTTGAGAGATTTACCCGAAGGCATGCGACGGTTCATCGACATGGCAAGTGAGCTCGCCGTGGTGCCGGCCACCATAATGCCAAGAAGTCCCATGGTATATGCATAGATTTTATTGAAGAAATCCAGCACCTCAGACGGAAGCGTGATGCCTACATAGGCAGGGAGCGTCGAAAGAAGAAGGAACAGGCTCGAGAACAGCACAATTGGCATATTCGAGAGAAAGCCATCCTTAATCGCCACCAGATAAATGTTCCTCGAGATTTTGTCGAAGAGGGGCTGGTGTTTTTCAAGGAATTTGACGATAGCGTCCATAACACATCCTTTCATGATTCCCGGGCACACAACGATTTATCCGGACTCAACCGTCGTCGTCCCCGTTTGTATCCACTTATGTAAGTGAATACGTTCTTGTGCGAAATGTAATATCATTTGCGCGATTTGTCATAACCAATTCTTTTTCCGCTTTGTCGATATGTCAAGAATTCAAATACTTATTCGGTGAACGGTAGTTGATTAATTTAAGGTTTTCCCAGCTAAAGGCTATTTTTTCCGAGCAATACAATAAGCTTGCAACCGTTCACCGATTGGATATAACATATTGAATATATTGTTGTAACAATATTAGAGACAATGTCACAAGCCTGTCGTTCTAGTCAAAGGAAGTAACAATGCCCAAACGATTACTGAACATGTCCGCATCCGATTTTGCCGCCACGTCACCCATGGATCTAAAGCAGGCAATTCTGGCTTCCGAGGGACGTACCATCATGGCGGAAAACGTACCCTCTTCCCAATTTCTCGGCGGCGTTACTAATGCAGAAATCGAACGTGCCGCAGGTGCCGACCTGCTTCTGTTTAACGCGCTCGATGTGTTCGATCCAGTTATTGCCGGTATTCCAGATGATCTCAATGAAAACCCGGTCACTTGGGTGAAGCGAGCATGCGGAAGGCCCATTGGCGTCAATCTGGAGCCAGTTGATAACGAGGCAGAGATGTCTGAATCCCGTACGGAAATCCCCATGGGTCGTCGCGTCTCTCCCAAGACCTTAGAAAAGGCAAACGAACTCGGATTTGATTTTATTTGCCTCACAGGCAACCCTGGAACTGGCGTCTCCAACGATGCAATCGCCCATTCGATCAAACTCTCCAAAGAGCATTTCAATGGCCTGATCATAGCCGGAAAAATGCATGGAGCAGGCGTTGCGGAACCTGTCATGACGCTCGAAATTGCGCGCAAGTTTGTTGACCTCGGCGTCGATATCCTTCTCGTACCAGCCCCCTACACCGTCCCTTGCTTCCAAGAAGCAGACCTGCGCGCCATCGTAGACTTTGTACGATCCCACAACGTAGGCAAGTCAATTGAAGAGAAGGTTCTCGTCATGGCGGCGAACGGGACGAGTCAAGACTCCTGCGACAGCGAGACCATTAAGAAAATAGGCCTTGCAGCAAAAGCAGCCGGCGCTGACCTCCAACATATCGGGGACTCCATGAACGGTATTTGCCTGCCCCAGAATATCTTCACGCTCGGACAAGCCCTTCGTGGATACAGGCATCAGATCGTCATGCTGAGCCGCTCTGTGATACGTTAAGGTTACCTTGCCCACGTTACATCCCGACTGAGGCAACCATCAGGTATAACCAACATGCAAACTGAGGCTCTAATGCTCGATACACACGAAAAACGGCCACTCTATTTACAGCTCACCGACGCGCTGCTCAAGCAGATCGTCGATGAATATCAAGCAGACGATAAACTTCCAACAGAAATGGAACTCTGCGACGAATACGCCGTAAGCAGAACAACCGTCCGACTTGCCATGAGTGAGCTGGAGCGTCGTGGAAGTATCTATCGAATCCAAGGTAAGGGATCGTTTGTTGCACCGAAACGCGTTAGCGAGCTCAATTCACTTTTAGACTTTGACTTTGCAAGCCACTGCGATGGCGTTGATCCGGATGCCATCACCAAACATTTCGGCGGCCTCACATCAGGTCGTCCAATTTCCGTAATGATGCTCCAACAATTTGGATGTCAAAGTCGCGATGAAATTCAGCGTCTTGAATTGACCTACGAACTTGAAGGCAGCTTCATAGGCGCTGATACGTTCTTCATTTCAAAGTCGCGCGTTCCGAATAACCAGTTAGATTTTCAGGCATTTAGCAGAATCATGGACGACTTGTCCAAGTCTATCCAATCTGTTAGGGAAAGCTATAGAGCACGTCAGCTTAGCGATTCCGAAGCCAGTAATTATGGTGTTGCAAAACTTCCGGTCATCGAACTGACTCATTATGCTTACGACTCCGGAGGCAAACTAATCTCAATTGTCTGCCGCACCGTCTTAACTGGGCGGGTCCCTTATCAAAACTTTATTTTCAAGTCCTAATGTTCTTTTTCTTTTGTCTCGATCTGTAACACGTAGCCGAGTTTTTAAGTCCTAACCGTTACAGATCGAGACAAACAAGGTAGACCCCGCCGAATTGTCTCAATCTGTAACATCTGGTTGGTAGTTTCACCCCTACCTGTTACAGGTTGAGACGATTTGATAGTGGAGTCCTTATTTGCGCGTCATATCGCGTAGCGCTGACGCGCTGGTTTCCACAATGACAGGAGGTAAAAGTCCTCCCGCATCGCCTGTTGGCAATCCCGTAGCGCTAGCTAGCAAATGACCTGCGTATGCTCCTCGATGGCGGCACGATCTTCGGCGGCGATGCCCGGCTCACACACCACGGCGTCCAGGCTGTCCAAGCGGCAGAAGGTGTAGAAGTCGCGCTTGCCGATCTTGCTGGAGTCGGCGATCAGATAGCGCGAGTCGGCCTTGCTAAAGGCGAGCTGCTGGATGCGGCCCTCTTCCATATTGGATGTAGACACGTCGCCGTCCAGAATGCCGTTGGCGCCGATAAAGGCTGCGTCGATCCCCAGTGCGCGCAAGGTGTCCTCGGCCGTGGGGCCCACAAAGGCGGCAGTGCGGCGACGGTACATACCGCCCACGAGGCACAGGTCGCAGTCTTCGCGCGCCTCGAGCAGGTTAAACACCGAAAGCGAATTGGTCACGATGCGTAGGCGGCACGCCGGCAGCATCGAGGCCATCTGCTCAACTGTAGTGCCCGTCCCCAAAAAGATGGTCGAGCCCTCCTCGATGAGCCCAACGGCGCGGCGCGCGATCTGCAGCTTTTCCTCGGCATGCTTAGTGCGCTTTTCACTGTGCGAATACTCATGGCGCAACATAGCGTGCGGGCGACTCTGCGCACTACGGGCGCCGCCGTGCACGCGCTCGATCTCGCCTAGGCTCGCAAGCTCCTCAAGGTCGCGACGAATCGTCATATCCGAGACACCTAACGCATCTGAGATCTCCTTGACCGAAACCGTTCCCTGTTCCTCGAGCAGCTGCCGAACCTTATCCTGTCGCTCTGCCTTAATCACGATGAATCCTCGCCGTTCTTTGCGCGCATATCATTCAAACAGTAACGAACAAATTGTATCAGACTCGTGCGCGTCAAAAATGAACGCCCGCACAGCTCCAATCATCACTTTTTTGAGAAAAATACCCCCTGCTTTAGTGGGGTGTAGTGATAATCTCGCCTGTTCGCGCTACAGTTTGTCGGAAATACCTCGATGTTAGGAACCAAATGATCACTTCCGAGCTTTTCGGCACCGCGCCGTGCGGTACCCCCGTTCATCGTTACACCCTCAACGGGCCCGAGATCTGCGTTCGCATTATGGACTATGGCGCCACCGTGCTTGGTATCGATGTGCCCGACATTCCCGGCAACGTGCGCGATGTGGTGCTGGGCTTCGATAAGCTCGAGGATTACTTTGACAACCCCGCCTGCTTTGGCGCGACCATCGGCCCCGTGGCAAACCGCACCGCGGGCGCCACGATCACCATCGCCGGCACGGACTGGCATATGCCGGCCAACGAAGGCGTCAACAACCTGCACAGCGATCTTGAGCATGGTCTGCACAAGCGCGCATGGGATGTTGAACTCGACGAGGTCCACAACGCCGTGCGCATGACCACCTCGCTTGAGGATGGCGAGCTGGGCCTGCCCGGCAACCGCACCTTTACGGCCGTTTTTACCGTGACGCGCACCGGCGTCTTCCGCATCGAGTATGGCTGCGAGAGCGACCGCGCCACCTACGTGTCCATGACCAACCACACGTACTTTAACCTTGCCGGCCATAACGCCGGCATGGACTGCGAGCACTTCTTTGTTGCTAACGCTGCCCACTACCTGCCCATCAACGAGCAGAACATCCCCACCGGCGAGATTGCTCCGGTCGAGGGAACACCGTTTGACTTTCGCGAGCTGCGCCCCGTCGCTCCCGGCATGGAGGCCGACGACCCGCAGATTAAGCAGGCCCGTGGCTACGATCACTGTCTGTGCATCGATGGCTATCAGTACGGCCGCAATCTGCGCCGCGCGATGCACGTCGAGGAGATGTGGACCGGCCGCGAGCTGAACTACTGCACCACTGCCCCGGGCGTGCAGCTCTACACCGGCAACTGGCTGGGCGACGAGCACGCCAAGGACGATGCTAACTATGGCTGGGGCGCCGGCTTTGCTCTCGAGGCCGAGATGTACCCCGACACGCCGCACCAGCCGTTGTTCCCGCAGGGCATTGTGGGCCCGGGTCACCCCTACAGCAATGTGATCGAGTACCACTTTATGAGGCACTAAGCCCACAATGCAACATATTGCACAGCAACGCCCGCCGGCACCACCGCCGACGGGCGCTTTGCTACCTAGTCATTGGGGACGTTCTTAAATGACTAGTTGGATGGGGTCGGGATTGGAGCTGGGGAGATAACGGATTTCTAGTTCTATGCCGAGCGCCTGCAGTTCTTTGAGGGCAGCGACGTCTGCGTCGTCTATGGCGACTGCGGGCGTTGCGGGACGTTTGCCCTCCCTTGCCCGCATATGGCCAATGCTGATCTTGGCGATCGGCACACCACCCTTAACCAGCGCGAGCGCATCGACGGGTGAGGCTACCATGATCAGAATCCACTGACGCGGCGTTGCGGTATGAATGATGTCGATGGTCCTTTGCACCGAGAAAAACCGCGTCCAAACGCCTTCCGGCGCCGCCACCCTCATGGGTGCCCATTGGCGCGAATCCGCCGCGATCTCATCGTTGACGATTAAAACAAGGTTGGAACCCACGACTTCGTTCCACGGCTCAACGTCTTGCCCGTAAATAAACCGGTCATCGATGCGTGTGAGAAGAATCTTGGGTTGAGCCATCGCCACCCCATTCTGTTTGAGACCCGTAAGAGCAAGACATCACGTCTCCAATATTAGTGCATTTAAAGTGAGAAAAGCCGTCAGAACACTTGCGCGGATTTGCGATGTCCCGTATCATAGACAGCCGTTGACGCTTCAGTTGCGTCACCACATGGCCGCCAGCGTAGCTCAGTTGGTAGAGCACCGCTCTCGTAAAGCGGGGGTCACCGGTTCGAGCCCGGTCGCTGGCTCCATTGCACAAGATAGCCGCCTTCGGGCGGCTTTTTTGTTGCCGATTTCGGGCGCGCATCCGCCAATCCAAGCACAACGCCGCCGGAAACTCCCCTACTCAACAAAAGCCCCGCCAACCGCAATCCCCAAAGGAACCGCGATCAGCGGGGCTCAAACGCGTTCCCCAAGGGAAATCACGCTAGCTCACGAGCAGTTCGTTACTCTTCCCAGTAAGCATCTGCAAGCAGCTTAAAGCAGATCTTCTTGACCGGCTGCGCGCCATCGTCCGGGAACTCGAGCGTGGGCATATGAGGCTCGCCGGCAACGAACAGCGCAAACTTATCGTCGGCAAGATCGCCGGCGATCGAGGCGTCGGAATCGACCAGATCGTAGTCGTCCTTCTCGTCAAACTCCTGGACCAGCGTCAGGCTGCCCGTGGCGACCTTAAAGGCCTCGCGACCCTCGACATCGATCTGCAGGTCGTGATAGCGCTGATGCGTCTCATAGTGAGCCTCGGCCTCGGGACGCGTCGTGGGAGCCATGACGTTCGCATAGACCTTGTCGCCCAGAATCGGATGGCTGCCGACCTCGAGCTCTGCCGGGTCGTTCTCCTCGAGCCAGTCGATCAGCACGTCGAGGCCCTTGAGCATTCCGCGGTACTCCTCGATATCGCCCAGTGCACCGTAAATCATCTAAATCCCCTCTCGGATCGTTTCCTTGGCGGCTACTCGGCAAACGCGTTACCGACGCTGTTGCCACCCACATACGCCTCGACCAGGGTAAGGTCGGGATTGAACACGACAAACTCGGCGTCGCGCCCCAGCATAATGCTACCGCACTTGTCGTCGACATGAGCTAGCAAGCAATGCCGGGGCCGACGCCCAAGCTTTTACAGCTCGGTCACGACAACGCCGTTGTAGACCTCGTCCCAACGGTCCATGACCAGATGGCCAGTCATGGGATCCATGGCATTGAGCTTGCCGCAGGTGTTGGCGGTACGCAGCACCGTCTCGTCGTCTGCGCCAGCAGCAATGGCATGCGCGAAGCCAGCGATAGTGGAGTCACCAGAGCCCGTGGCGTTAACGGCAGGGATATCGGGCGTCTTTGCGCGGAACGCACGGCCATTGTGGAAGCCAACGGAGCCGGCAGCGCCCATGGACACGACGACCCAGGGGATATCGGAGAAGCGGGCGTCAGAAGCGAGCGCGGCGCGGAGCTCGTCCACATCGTCGGTGGTAAAGCTCGTGCCCAGAAGGCCGTTGATCTCGGTCAGGTTAGGCTTGACCAGCTCGGGCTTAATTTCGGACTTAAGGGCGGCCTCGAGCGAAGCACCTGAGGTATCGAGCAGCACCTTGGCGCCGGCGTTCTCGGCAATGCCCGTGATCTTGGCATAGTAGTCTGCCTCGACACCGCGGGGCAGAGAACCCGAAATGGTGACGACGTCGGCCTTGCCCGCAAGCTCAGTAAACTTGGCGGTAAAGGCATCGAGTTCCTCGGGGGCAATTGCCGGGCCACTCTCGAGCAGCTCGGTCTGGTTGCCGGCGTGGAGGATGTTGAGGCAAATGCGAGTCTCGCCCTTGATGGGCACAAAGTCGTTGTTAATACCGTTGGCGTCCATGAGCTCAGCCATGTAGGCGCCCATGTGGCCGCCGAGCAGACCGGTTGCCACAACGTCGTCGCCCAGCTGACCCAGCACACGGGCCACGTTGAGGCCCTTGCCGCCGGCGGTCTTTTCGGGCGTCACGCGGTTGACGTCGTCGATAATGAGCTCATCGAGCTGATAGCGCGTATCGACAGACGGGTTCATCGTAACGGTGAGGATCATTTTTAGCTCCTTATCTCGCAGGCTCCTTGTGCCTCGCGATACGAGTCGACAAAACGGAATTACAGAATCTCAATCGTGAACGAGCGAACGACGGTCTCCTTGGGCTTGGCGACAAGGCAGCCGCGCTTATGCTCAAGTACGTCGTCCTCATCGGAGCAGGTCGAGAGGCCGCCCCAGGGTTCAACTGCCACAAAATCGCCCTCGGGCTTACTCCACACAATGAGATACGGGAAGCCCTCGAAGCTCAGGCGAACGCCCTTGTCCTCCCCCTTCTTAGAAAGCGTGACCTGGCGGCTCTCGAGCACGTCAAAGATGGTCTCCGCAAAATCGAAGAGCTCGTGCGACAGGGGCAGCGTCTTTCCCACCATGGGGTTCTTGGAGCGGTTTGCCACGTCAATCAATCCAGTCGAGGGAACGGCGGTGCAGAGCTCCGCAGCCTCGTCTTTCTCAAAGCGCAACTCGTAGTCCGTATAGGCCTCGCCCTCATCGAGCGGACACCTAAAGCCGGGATGACCGCCGATAAAGAACGGCATGTCCTCGGTTCCCTCGTTGGTCACCTCATAGGAGACGCGCACGGCATCCCCCTCAAGCGTATAACGAGCGACAAGCTTAAACGGGTACGGATAATCGCTCAGCAGCGCGGCGTTATCCTCCGAAGCCAGGCACATCGCCAACTCGTTCTCGCCTTGGCTCAGCAGCTTCCACTCCTGTTTGCGCGCAAACCCGTGGCGAGCGAGCTTTACATGATGCCCGGCAAATGTCATGGCGCTGTTGTCGCGCAAGCCTCCGCAAATCGGGAAGCAAATCGGTGCCTGGCCGGACCACACGGCGGGATCGCCCTGCCACAAGTACTCGCGACCTCCGGCCTCAATCGAGGTAAACGAACCACCAGCCGTGGACACCTTAATAGAAATCGAATCGTTGGAGAGAGCGTATTCCATTGCCCATCCTTTCGAACAACTGCTTTTTTGCTCGCAAGAACCCGTCTCGGCCCTGACCAAAGGACAAACCCGCACGTTCATCGATACGTCCGGTATCCCAGCCATGCAACGGGGTACCATACAGACATTGATGCAATTACAGCTGAAAGGCCTTCTTATGCGAACCATCATCCTCTACGCCTCGCGCCATCACGGCAATACGAAAAAGCTCGTGGACGCCATCGTCGAGGCACACCCCGAGATCGATACCCTCGATGTGAAGACGCTCGGTAAAAACGAGTATCCCAACCTGCACGAATATCATCTGATCGGTGTCGCCACGGGCATCTATTACTCCGAGATCGACAAGGACATGGCACGCGTGCTCACTAACGTGCTGCAGCCGCAGGACAAGGTGTTTGGCCTTATGACCTACGGTGGCAAAAACAAGTGGTACGGCAAGGATATCGATGGCATCTGCCGCATGAGGCAGGCCATCTTTATGGGTGTCTACGGCTGCCCCGGCTTTGATACGTGGGGGCCGTTCAAACTCACCGGCGGTGTCCAAAAGGGACACCCGACCGCTGAGGAAATTAAGGGCGCCGTCGACTTCTTCGACAAGATCGAAGACGAGTATGGCGACATCATCGTCGAAGAGTACGCCAAGCGCGAGAAGCGCCTAGCATACGAGAAGGAGCATCCTGCAGGAGGCCTGGTGGCCGGCGTCAAGCGCACGGCAAAGAAGATCGCTAACAAGCTGTAACTGTGAAGGTGCTTTTGAGCGTTTAACCCATACGGCGGGTCCGAGCAGATTCGGGCCCGCCGTCTTTTTCTATCGTTACTCGGTAAAGGCGTTGCCGACGCTCTGGCCGCCAACATACGTCTCGACGAGGGTAAGCTCATGGTCGAACACGACAAAGTCGGCGTCGCGACCCGGCATGATGCTGCCGCACTTATCCTCGATGTGCGCGGAGCGTGCCGGCACCTCGGTTGCCATGCGAATGGCGATATCGGCGCTGGCGATGCCCCAGTCAACGATGTTCTTGACGCCCTGGGCAAGCGTGAGCACCGAGCCGGCAATGCTCTTGCCGTCGGCGAGCCAGCACAGGTTGTCCTTCATGATGACGTCCATGCCACCACTGGTGTAGCTGCCCTCGGGCATGCCGCCGCAACCCAGGCAGTCAGTGATGAGCACCGTGTGTTGCCAGCCCTTTGCCTGCAGCAGCGCCTTGATGGCGGCAGGGTTAACGTGCTTGCCGTCACAGATGATCTCGGCGTAGGTCTCGGGCGTGGACATGGCAGCACCCACGACACCGGGCTCACGGTGATGCAGTCCGCGCTGGCCGTTATAGGTATGCGTAAAGCAGCTGGCACCGGCGTTGATGGCGGCGATGCACTCATCGTAGGTGGCGTCGGAGTGACCGATGCTGGTCACCACACCCTTGGCGTTCAGAGCAGCCGCATAAGCAGCGGCACCGTCGCGCTCGGCCGCCATGGCGCTCTTAACGATGCGACCACCCGCAGCTTCCTGCCACTGGTCGAAGACCTCCTCGGAGGGATCGATCAGATAAGCGGGGTTCTGCGCGCCCACGTGCTTCATGGTAAAGAAGGGGCCCTCCAGGTAGATGCCCTGAATGCGAGCACCGCAGAAGTCGGGGCCGCGACCCTCGTCCGCCTGGGCGATGGCGGCGCAGGCGTCCTTGATCTGCTCGACGCCATCGGTGAACGTCGTGGGCAGCCAGCTGGTGGTACCGCGACGGGCGAGTTCGGTCGAGCTGATATCGATGCCCTCGGGATCGTTATCGGTAGTTGAGTGGTTGTAGAAGCCATGGATGTGAGTATCGACCATACCCGGTGCGATCCACGATCCCGTGTAGTCCTTAATCTCGCAAGAGGGCTCATCGGCCTGCCAGGCGCCAAAGACGCCATCCTCGACCATAAGATAGCCGCCCAGTTGCGGGCCTGCCGGCAAGAAGAACTTGTCAGCCTTAATTGCGTACGTGCTCATATGCACTCCTCGCTTCTAAAGCAGTTGACTGTGGTGTTGCTTATACCCAGCTCACGTAAAACAAAAAGCGCCCGCCCGCCGTTATGAGCGGACGGGCGCCCTTACAGGGGGACGCGATTAAGCGGTGAAGGGGTGAATCGTCACGCCCTTAACCACGCGGTTGACCGTGCCGGTGGGGCTCGGCGTATCGGGCGTGTTGCCCACGCGCACGGAGTTGAGCAGGCTGATAGCCTGGGCAAACATCACGAACGGCAGAGCAAGGTAGCCCTCGGGAAGCGCCTCGTAGCCCTTAAAGGTGAAGGACTCACCCTCATAGACGGTGGCACCTTCCTGCTGAACGGCGACGGTGTGCTGAGCGATCTTGTCGCCACCGATCTCGTTGAGGATGTCGATGTCGTACTGACGGGTGTAGGCGTCGTTGTTGACGAACACGAAGACGAGCGTCTTATCGTCGACGAAGGACTTAGGTCCATGACGATAGCCCATGGAGGTGTCGTAGGAAGTAGCGACCAGACCGTGAGCGAGCTCGAGGATCTTGAGCTGGCTCTCCTGGGCAAGGCCACCGAAGGAGCCAGAGCCCAAGTAGGTCACGCGGTTGAAGTCGCCAGCCAGGTAATCGGCGATCTCAGGCTCACGAGCGATGACCTCCTCGCCCATCTTGGCGATGGTCTCGACCCACTCGGCCTTCTGCTCGTCAGAGGCAGTGTCGAAAATAAGGGTGGAAAGCAGGGTCATGCAGGAATAAGAACCGGTCATGGCGAAGCCCTTGTCGTTGGCGCGCGGAATGAGCAGCGTCAGCGCATTGGGATCATCGGCAGACTCAACGGCGAGCTTGCCCTCGGGAGCGCAGGTGATGTTGAGGAACTTGACGTTGTGGACGAGCTCCTTGGCAACGGCAACGGCGGCAAGGCTCTCGGGGCTGTTGCCAGAGCGGGCAAAGGAAACCACGAGCGTGGGATCCTCGGCGCGCAGGAAATCGCGCGGAGCGCTCACGATGTCGGTCGTGGCGATGGGCTTAAAGTCGTAGAGATCAGTGTTGCCAGCGTGACGCAGGTACGGGGCGCAGGTATCGCCAACGTAGTCGGACGTACCGGCACCGGTGAAGACAACGGACAGACGGCCCTCGCCCATAGCACGAGCCTCGGCCAGGAAGGCCTCGATGGCCTCCTTGTTCTCGCGATAGATGTTGAGCGTATCACGCCAAAGCTCGGGCTGCTGAGCAATCTCGGCCGTGGTGATCTGGGCGCCGAGCTCGGTGAGCTCCTCGACACTCTTCTCGAACATTTCTAATACCTCTCTCTAGAAGTAATCCTCTGACGTGCAATTATACACTTCGGTTGGTTATCTGGTAGTAACCAGTTAAATGCAAAGAATCACCATATGGAAACGATGCGGACACTAGTTGCTACGCTGGTGGTAAACTTTGTATTTAAACTGATCGGCACGAGCAACCGAGAGTGTATACTCCACAACCTCGTTTGACTCGTTATACGTAGTCCTGACCAAATCGAGCACAGGCGAGCCCTCGACAATTCCCAAAAGGTGGGCGTCGGTGGGACGGGCTATGCTCGCATAGAACTCCTCTTCAGCCACGCGTATCTTTTGCTGAAAGTCTTGCTCAATCACATCGTAAAGCGGCTTGCGCTCCAGCAGCGGTCGCTTTAGGGACAGAAATTGACGAACCGGTAGATAGCTGCGTTCGACCATCATGGGCATGTTGTCGGCAGAACGAAGGCGCTTAAGCTTAAAAATGCGATCACCGATACGCAATCCCATATGCTCGGCCAGATTCTTATCGGCCTCCATCTCGCAAAACTCGAGAATCGTGGTCTCGGGGTCGCGACCCATCGCGCGCATCTGCTCGGTAAAGCTGTAGGACTGCATAAGATTGGTTGCCTTTGCCGAACGGTCGGTCACAAAGGTACCGCGACCGTGCTGCCGAACCACCAGTCCTAAACGCTCCAGTTCCTGCAGAGCCAGGCGTACCGTAGTGCGCGAGAGACCATAGCGCTCCGAAAGTTCGCGCTCGGAAGGAATCATGTCACCGGCGCGATATTCATGGTCAATCTTTTCGGTCAGAATATCGACCAGCTGATCGTACAGCGGTTGCTTACGCGCTCCGATCGCCATCCTATCCTCCCTTTTGCTCGAATTCGGCTAACTACCTAGGGTGTTTAGCATTATCTGTCTGCCACACCCGAATCATCAAGAAAACAAAAGCCGCGCGCTCTTTCGAGCACGCGGCTTTTAACATACACATGGCTTAAGGGGTCGGGGTGTGAGCCGCGTAGGGACACACCCCTCAAGCTAGAGCCTTACCAGATGCTCGGCCAGAGACCAAGCGGGCCAGCGCCCAGGATGCCAAGGACGAAGAGCAGGAGAATGCCCTTGGTCGGGGTCCAGCTGTGCTTAGCGAACATGTAGTAAAGCAGCAGCGTAAGCATAAGCGGGACGAGCTTCGGGACGATGGTGTTGAGGGTGTCGGCAACAGAGAAGTTGACCGGATCCTCGGTAACGGTGCCGTAGGTAACGGACTCCATGCCGTTGCCCAGATCGGTGACGCCGCACTCGACAGCGTTGCCGTCGGCATCGGAAGCGGTAAGGGCGTTGCCGTCCTTATCGGTCATGGCGATGGTACCGGCCTCAGCGGTCTCGGTATCGATGCCCTCCATACCGGTGAAGTTCTCGGCCTCCTTCTCGGAGACGATCACGGTAGTAGCGGAGAGGCCACGGGTGGTGCCGTTGGGGATCTGGAGGTTGATCTGGGTGCCACCCATGGTGACGACCAGGCAACCGACGACGAAGACGCCCATGATGGAAGCGGCACGCGTGAAGGCCTGCATGTTGGCGGTCAGAGCGTCAATAGCGCTGGTGCCAAGCTTGTAGGACCAGTTCATGAGCCAGAAGCGCAGAGCGAACTGGACGGCGTTGAAGATCACCAGGAAGATGATCGGCGCAGCAGCGTTGCCGTTGATGGCCATGTTGGAGGTGATGCCGGCCGTGATAGGCACGAGCGTCAGCCAGAACAGGGCGTCACCGATACCACCGAGCGGGCCCATTGCGGCGACGCGGACGGCGCGGATCGTGGGGATGTCAACCTTGTTCTGCTCGAGCGAAAGCACGATGCCCATAACAAAGGTGACGAGGAACGGGTGGGTGTTGAAGAACTCCAGGTTGTGGCTCATGGAAGCCGCGAGGTCGTTCTTGTTGGTGTGGATCTTCTCCAGACCGGGGATGATGGAGTAAAGCCAGCCAGCGGCCTGCATGCGCTCGTAGTTGAACGATGCCTGCAGGAAGCAGGAGCGCCAAGCCATCTTGTTGAGGGTCTTCTGGTCGAGCTGCGGAGCAGGAGTGAGATCCTCGTAGTGCTCCGGGATCACATACTCATTAGATGCCATCTTCGAAGTCACCTCCGTCAGAAACAGCTGCACCCTTCAGCTCGGTCTGCTGCTGGAAGTCCCAGAAAGCGATGCCGAAGCCGATGAGAGCGAGGATGAGCAGAGCAGGGGTTGCCAGCGAATCGTTGGCAACGGTGATGAGCGCGAGGCCGAAGCCCATGAGGAAGAAGCCCCACATATCGCGGTTCATCATAACCTTGAGCAGGACGGCGAAGCCGACGAAGCGCATCATGCCGCCTGCAGCGGACAGACCGGTCTGCAGCCAAGTCGGGATGGCAGAAGCGATGGTCTGACCGATGGTAGCGCCAGCGATGAAGAACAGGGTGACGACGACAGCGAAGATCAGGCCGAGCAGAGCCATGGCGAAGTAGTTCAGGCGCTCGATGCCCTTGGTGTCCGCGTTGTGAGCCATGTTATCGGCCGTGGACATAAGCGGGGACATAAGCGTGAAGACCAGGGTAACGCCAAGCTGGCCAAGCAGAGCGAACGGAATGGCGAGGCCGACTGCCGCGTTGGGCTCGAGGCCCGTGGCGATAGCGAGAATGGCTGCCATGATGCCGCCGATGACGGCGTTAGGCGGCTGAGCGCCTCCGATCGGCATGTTGCCGATCGTCATGAGCTGATAGGTACCACCCACGAGAAGACCGGTGTTGAGGTCGCCAAGGATAAGACCGATGACGGCGCCGGTGACGATGGGCTGATAGAGAGACTCGAGGAAGTCAAACTGGTCGATTGCCGCGATGAACGTAACAACGAAGACCAGAGCGATCTGGATGATCGAGTATTCCATCTTGCTCCTCCTTTCAAAATGTATGTACGCACTTTGGATATCACGTACAGAACGTCAGGGTTTCACTCCTGACAACGTGGATCACGAGGATTACGAGAAGAGCTTGCTCGTGTCCTCAACAGGCGTGCTCGGAACGCGCCTGATCTCCAACTCCACCCCCAATTCCTGCAGCTCTTTAAACGCAGCGACATCCTCGTCGTTAACTGCGACGGAGGTGGCGACTTGGCGCTTTCCTTCCGACATGTGCATGTTGCCGATGTTTACCTTCTTTATAGGCACACCGCCCTTGACGAGCGTAAGCACGTCTTCCGGTGTTTCGGCCACGATGAAGATCTTCTGGCGCGGGCTCGCCTTGCCAATGACGTCGATGGTCTTCTGCAGGGAGAAGAAACGCGTAGCGACGCCGGCGGGAGCGGCCATCTTCATGAGGTTCTGGCGCATGGTGTTGGACGCCACGTCGTCGTTGGCGACGAGGATGAGGTTGGAGCCCAGGGTGGAGTTCCACTGGGTTGCAACCTGACCATGAACCAGTCGGTTATCGATGCGGGTAAGAAGAATGTTGGGTTCTGCCATGTTGATCAGCTTCCTTTCGATATTTGCTGACGACAGTTACTTGATCTCCTGAATCGCGTAACGCGAAACATCTACGACGGCTCCGGATCGGACTTTGATCTGGACCTTCTCGCCTTCGATGCCTTTGACGGTTCCGTAGATACCGCCGGCGAAAAGAACCTCCTGACCCGGCTTGAGCTCGGTGTGCAGCTCCTTGAAGTACTTCTGCTTCTTCTTCATGTTGATTTGCGACCAGATGGTGTAAATCAAGCCCATGATGACAAGCAGGCCTAAAAGGGCGACCGAGGAGCTCAGGACGTTGGCTCCGAAATCGGCCATTAGATGCCGTCCTCGTCGCCGAAGATATCCTCTTCCTCGGAGCCGGCAACGGATGCGACCGTCTGGGCGGTGATGCCCGTCTGGCCAACGGTCACGGCCTGCTCGCCAAGCTCGGCGAGCGTGGCATTGCCGCGGAGGAACAGAAGCTCAATAACCATGGGAAGGTTGGTGCCAGTCAGAACCTCGACGTTGTCGACATCCTGGGCAATCATCATCGACTGGTTGAACGGGGTGCCGCCAAGCAGGTCGGTAAAGACAAGCACGCCATCGCACTCCTCGCGCATGGCGGTAATAGCGGCGCGGAGATCCTCACCGTAGGATGCGGCCTGGTCGCCCTCAAAAGGAACGACGGTAAAAGCAGGCTGGTCGCCGGCAACCATAGCGATAGCGCTTGCAAGGCCGGGTGCGAACTGTCCATGACCGGTAAGAATAAAGCCAACCATTCAAATTTCCCTTCCGAAGGTGTGTACAATCTGAGTCCGATGATTTTCGGAAGCCAGCGGGCACTCGCCCTTAAAGCTTCTTAGAAAGCGTTCTTTGAAGACCAGTGGTTTCTAAACTGGTAGTAACCACGTGATGTGTTGTTGTCACTATATCACCCCAGAAGAGGTCGCTTTCGTTGATTCATACGGTAAAACGTTTTTGCACCGCTCACGGTGATAAATCGACCGTTTACCGGTCGTTAACACTTCTACCTGCGGTTTTGAAACCGTTTCGAAATGCTTTGGCAAAAAATCGGATCTTTTCCTGTGTCTAAACAACGCAGGGCGGCTAAAAATAGCGTGTAGAAAAATTGCAGGTCATTGTGAAGATATGTGAATTGGTCTTTTTGACTTAATACCAGTTAGAACCAGTTTTGAGATTATCGGTGAACGGTAGTTTTCGACCGTTCACCGGTTACTTGTAATCGTTTGCAGTTGTTTTCCCATATGAATCGGGGAAACGCGATGGAGCGCTTGCGCGATCACACAATCTACCTTTCCAATCTCAACAGATGGCTCTACAACGCAAAACCCCCTAGAACGATGTCCGTTCTAGGGGGTTTCATCAGATATTTCAGCTTCGCACTCGAAAGGTCGGACAAACCTTACGCAAACAGGCCGTAGATGCTGATGTTGGCCTTGGCATAGAGGCCGTTAGCATACTCGGTCCACTTGGAGCTAGCGCCTGAGGCCTGCGAGGAATACTGCTGGTAGGCGGTGTAATAGGCGGTCATGGCCTGCTTATAGGTAGCGCTATCGGCCGTAAAGGCATCGTCAGCGAAGGCCTTGGCATAGGTGCTATCGGCGTCCTTCCAGGTGCCCTTTTCGCTATCCCACTCGTCGCCGGCAAGTTTGATGATGTAATCGGCGTAGTCCTTGCTCGCGGTCTCCTCGTTGCCGTCAGCAGGCTCGGTCGGGGCGGTCGGCATGCTTGCGGAGCTATCGCCCACCTTCTTCTTGTAGAGCTTCTGCAGCGTCGCGGACTGACGGACGATCTGCTTGGCCTGGTCCTTGGACACGCCATACTGCGTGGCCATGGTCTTGTAGTCCGAAGTGCCGATGGAATCCTCGGCGTACTGCTTCATCTCCTTAGAAGAGACGGTGATGCCCTCGTCCTCGGCAGCGTCGAGCAGGATCTTGTTGCGCACGTAGGACAGGATGACGTCGGCAGAGGGAGCGGTGTAGTTGCCATCGCCATCCTTGACGGTGTCGAGGCTGTACTGGCTCTCAATGGCCTCGCGCGCGGTGATGTCGCTCTTCTTGCCGTTGTAGCTGTAGCTTGCCACGGTCGAATCGAGCTGGTCCTCGGTGAGGGTCGCCGAGCCGACGCCCTTGCCGCCAAAACCACCGTTGCCGATAAAGAAGCCGACCACAGCAGCGATCACGACTGCAACCACGAAGGCGGCAATCATCGTCTTCTTGTGCTTGGATGCGCGGTCGTCTTCGTCGGAACCCAGGATATCGTCGTCCTCGTCCTGCTCCTGGGGCATGAGGTTCTCGTCGGCGGCGTCCGCGGCGATCTTTGCCTCCAGGCGAGCGTCCTCCTCCTCGACAGTCGTGCCGGCGGCAATATGTTCGGCAGACGTGCCGGCGACCAGGTCGATCTTCTCGTCCTCATCACCGTCGGGGCCTTCGCCGCGCTCGATGATCTGGATGCCGTCGATCTCGTCCTTCTCGTCTTTCTTTTGAATCAGACCCATATCAGTTACTCCTTGTTAGGAAACATAGTCCCCAATAGAATACGCCCGGCAGAGCGCCGGGCGTATTGATTCTTAGGTTATACGCAAACACTTAAGTACTATTTAGGCGTTTGCAGCGTGCATACCTTAGACCAGGTGCGCGATAACGGCATCGGCAAAGGCCTGCGTGCCCACGGCGCCCTCAACGGAGCCGGTCTGGGCACGACGCACGTCACCGGTAACCTGCTCGCCCTCGTCGAGCGTGGCAGATACGGCGGCACGAATGCGATTGGCAGCATCGTTCTCGCCCAGGTGATCGAGCATCATCGCAGCAGAGAGGATCTCGGCCGTGGGGTTGGCGATATCCTGGCCGGCGATATCGGGCGCGGAGCCATGCGTAGCCTCAAAGATGGCGCAGTCGGCACCGATGTTGGAGCCGGGGGCCATGCCCAGACCGCCCACCAGGCCGGCGCACAGGTCACTCACGATGTCGCCGTACAGGTTGGGCAGCACCAGGACATCGAAGTCGTTGGGGTTCTGGACCAGGCCCATGCAGGTGGCGTCGACGATCTTGTCGTTGAACTCGATATCGGGATAGTTGGCGGCCCCCTCGCGCGCAACGCGCAGGAACAGGCCGTCGGTCGCCTTCATGATGTTGGCCTTGTGCACGGCCGTCACCTTTTTGCGGCCGCAGCGGCGGGCATACTCAAAGGCATACTCCACAATGCGGCGGCTCTTGGCGATGGAAATCGGCTTAATTGAAATGGCGGAATCAGCGGCGAAGGTCTTTTGACCCGAGCGCTCGACGAGCTGCGAGAGCTCCTCGACCTCGGCAGCGCCCTCATCGAACTCGATGCCGGCGTAGAGGTCCTCGGTGTTCTCGCGCACGATGACCAGGTCGACATCGCGGAAGCGCGAGCCGTCGCCCGGCTGCGACAGGCAGGGGCGCACGCAGGCGTACAGGTCAAAATACTTGCGCAGGGCCACGTTGACGCTGCGGAAACCCGTGCCGACCGGCGTGGTGATGGGGCCCTTGATGGCAACCTTGGTCTCGGCGACCGCATCGAGCACGTGCTGGGGCAGCGGCGTGCCAAACTCGTCCATGACGCCGGCACCGGCCTCCTGGACGTTCCAGTTGATCTGGACACCAGTGGCCTCGACCACGCGGCGCATGGCCTGCGTAATCTCGGGACCGATACCGTCACCGGGAATCAGGACTACATCGTGCGCCATAATCTGTTACTCCTCGTCTTCGGCGTCGTCAGATTTTTTAACGCTAGCACGCTTCTTCTTTTTGGAGAGATCCAGGCCAAAACGTTTAACAAGCATTTCGCAAATCTCACTCGAACGGGCCTTGAGATAGCTGCCCTTGCCGTTCTCGGCGTCGAACTTAAGGCGCAGCGCGAGCTTCTCGGCAACCTCGGCGTCGATCTCGCCCTGGCAAAACTCGTACAGGCAACCGAGCATGTCGCGATACTCAAGGTCGCCGTGGTAGCACTGGATGGCCTCGTCCAGGATGGGCCAAGCCTCGCGCGAACGCTCGACGCTCGTGGCACCCCACACGCACAGCAGGCGGAAGGCGGCATAGCGCAGCGTGGAGGAAATCTCGTCGAACAGCGCGGTCTCGGCGCCCTCAAAGGCATCGCCCAGCTGCTCGGGGCAGGTGGTAGCGAGCGCCGTCAGGGCATCGAGGGCCTCCCAGCGGGTCTGCGCCTCGGGGCGGTCGAGCGCCTCGATCAGCGCGGGCACGCAGGGCACGACGCGCTGCGGATCACGCTCGGCAAGCAGGTGCAGCACGCGGGCGGCAAACTGGCGGATGCGGCGCGTGGGGCAGCCGAGCTCCTTGACCAGACGGTCGACGGCGTTCTCGTTCTCCTCTGCCAGCTGAAGCTGTGCCAGCTCCTCGTCGGTGAGCTGTTCGTCTTTGTTTTCTGCCATAGTTACCTCTTCTTACTATTTCTTAGCGTGCTTGCCAGCACCCTTGCTGTCATCGGTGACCGAGATGAGTTGTCGGTCGGCCGCGCCATTGCGACGCGCACGGCGGCGTTCCTCAGCGTCGCCCGCGTCGGCGGCGGCGCGATGAGCCTTGTTGACGTTAAAGACCTCGTCGTGCTTGCGCCACGGACCGACGGACTCGCCAAAGCTCATCTTAAGACCGGCGATAAAGCCGCCGAGCCAGCCGATCGGCGCAAACTGCACCAGCGGGAACAGCGAGAACACCCAGGTCAGCAGGACGACTGCCGCCGCTCCTGCAAAATTGGCAATCCAGTAGTCGCGCTTGGTGATCACGCGCTTTTCGCACGCCCACTGGCCGCACAAAAAGCCAATGTAGATCGCAAAGAGAAAGAGCACCAGCGCAAGCACCACGAACGTCCAGCTCATGGGCGCTACTCCTCGTGATGATGGCCGCAGCAGCACTCGTGGCCGTCGTCATGACCGTGGCCGCCGCAGCACTCGTGGTCCTCGCCGTGGTGGTGGCCGCAACCGCACTCGTGATCGTCGCCATGCTCGCCGCAACCGCAGCCTTCCTCGTGAGCGCCATGCTCTTCGGGACGATACTGCGACCAGTCCAGACCGGCGGCAATGGCGTCGGCCTCCTCCTTATAGAGGACCGTGATGGCCTGGGTACCCAGCTTGGCGCCGCCGATGGCGTCGAGCATGTCATAGAGCGTAAAGGCGACGTCGGCGCCGGGCAGCGCGAGCTCGCGATCATCGGCGTAGGCGAGCGCCAGACGCAGGTCCTTAATGAAGTGCTCGACCATAAAGCCGGGCTTGTAGTCGCCGTCGAGCGCCTTGGGCGCCAGGCTCTCCATGGCGCCGGACTTACCGGTGCCGCCCAGGATCATCTGGCGGGTCTTCTCCAGGTCAAGGCCGCTCAGCTCGGCAAATGCCATGGCGTCCGCCATGCCGACCATGCAGGCGCCCAGCGACACCTGATTGGCGAGCTTGGCAGCCTGGCCCTTGCCGGCGCCGTCGAAGCAGCAGATGTTGGCCGCAAAGGTGGCAAGGATGTCGCGGACCGGGGCGATGTCGTTCTCGGTAGCGCCCACGATAGCCGTGAGCGTGCCGGCGATAGCACCCGACTCGCCGCCGGTGACGGGGCAGTCAAACGCCATGCGACCAGAAACCTGGGCGGCCTCGGCAATGTCACGGGCGAGCTCGGGCGAGCTCGTGGTGAGGTCGATCAGGACCGCGCCGGGCTTAGTGCACGAGAGCAGGCCGTCGCCCGCCAGGTAGAGCTCCTCGACCTCGGAGGGATAGCCCACCATGGTAAAGACGACATCGGCGTTAGCCACGGCATCGGCCGGCGTATCGGCCCAAGCGGCACCGCGCTCGATAAGCGCGGCAGCCTTGGACTTGGTGCGGTTGTTGACCGTGACGGGATAGCCAGCATCCAGGATGTGACCGGCGATGGGGGCACCCATGATTCCGGTGCCGATAAATGCGACGGAGAGCTTGTTTGCCATGAAACCTTTCCTTTTGGGTTGGGTGTTGTTACCAGGTTGAATACTCGATGCCAGCGTTTGGGCAGTGAGTTGGGGTCGATTACGGCCGCAACGTTTGCCTACTGGCCGCGCACGCGACGGGCGATGCGGTCGGAAAGCGACGCCTTGTCGGCGCGGTTCTTACCCCAAAATGCGCAGGCCACCATGCCGGGGCCCACGTGCGAGCCGATAGTAGGGCCCACGGAGCTGCGAATGATCGTGACGTCGGCGCAGCCCTCCTCCTTGCGGATGGCAGCTTCGAGCCAGTCGCCGTCCTTCTCGGCATCGGCCGTCATGATGGCGATGGGCATGGTGCGATCGGGCACGTAGTTCTCGCGGAACGACTTGAGGATGGACTTGAGCGCCTTCTTGCGGCCGCGGTTGACGCCGATCAGCGACAGCGAGCCGGCAAGGTCGTAAGAGAGCTCGGGCTTGACGTCGAGCTTTGCCGTGAGCTGCGCCGCCGCGGGCGGAATGCGGCCGCCGGCAGCCAGCGCATCGAAGCTCTCGAGCGTAAAGTAGCCGTGGACATAAGTCTTTGCCTCGTTTGCCCAATCGACCAGCTGCTTGGCGGTCAATCCCGCCGAACGCTGGCGCACGGCCTCGAGCGCCAAGAGCGCGCCAGTCGCGCAGGGCAGAGCGTTGTCGACCACGTAGAGCTCAAAATCGGGATACTCGGCACGCACGGCGTCCGCCGCCTGGCACGCGGAGTTGTAGCTCGACGACAGCGCCGAGGTAAAGCACAGGTAGACCGTGGGCGTGCCCTCTTTGGCGCACTCGGTAAAGAACTCGATATAGCGACCGAGCGACACAGCCGAGGTGGACACGCGGGCACCGGCGCGCATGCGATCGTAAAACTCCTTGGGTGTGATGCTCGACCAGATGTCATCCGTGCGTTCCTCGCCATCGATAATGAAGGGGAAACCCAGGATATCGACATCGAGGTTCGCGGCGACCTCGGGGCTAAAGTCGCAGCAGGTATCGACGACGATGCGGCAGCGGTCAGAATGGCCGGTAGATGCAGCCTTGTCCATCAAAGCGACTCCTTACGTAAAAAGGCGGCCATCCGCATGGGATGGCCGCCAACCGTTAACTCATGCAAGTTAACGTATTTTACTCGTCAAGTGTTTCGATACGGGGCTTGATGATGCCATATCCACCATTCTTACGGTGATACACCACATTGATGAGGCCAGTCGTCGCGTTCTCGAACACGTAGAAGTCGTGGCCCAGCAGATCTGTCTGCACCAGCGCCTGCTCCTCAGTCATCGGGGTGACGTCGATAACCTTCTCGCGGACGAGCAGGTCGTCCTCTTCCTCGGGCAGCAGCAGGTCGGCCAGATCCTCAACGCGCTCGACCGGTGCGACATCCGCGGCGCTGGCACCGCCCTGGCGGTTGTCCACGACCTTGGTCTTGAACTTGCGCAGCTGGCGGGTGACCTTATCGGCGGAGAGGTCGATGGCGGCGTACATATCTGCACCGTGCTCGGCAACGCGAATCACCGAACCGCGGGCACGAACCGTAACCTCGACGATTGCCGGGTTGGGGTTCGAGGGGTTCTTCTCATAGCGAAGTACAACGTCGACCGTCATGGGCTCGATATCGAAAACCTTGAGCGCCTCGCCGATCTTCTCATCCACATGCGCACGCAGAGCATCGGTTACCGTCGTCTTGCGTCCAGAAACCTTGATATCCATACGTGGCTCCAATCTGCCTCGGGGACTTACTGTACTGGCTATGTACCCATTGCCGTGCATTTAATCACGCGGATTCCTAAAGACCCGAATAACGATTGCTTGATACCGCATACCGAAGTCTCGCACTTTTCCATGGCAAAGTGCGCTATAGGAGGGAGCCGACAGATTTGTATTTGGTCCCGAAAATTGGCTTTGACCTGCTGGTTTTATAGGGATGAAAAAGCCGGGCTCCCCTATTGGGGAAGCCCGGCAGTGCATGTTGAAACCGTGAAGAGGTGTCCTTTCCAACGTATAGGAGACACCACCCCTGGCAATAACTAGCTATTGAGTTTGTTAATGTCATCGTCAGTGATGGTGCCTTCCTGGCTGGACGATTTGTCCTCGGAGGATGCGGTCTCATTGTTGGAATCGAAAGACTCGCTGCCGGAGGACGTGGTCTCACTGGACTCAGAGTCGCCCGGTTGCACGTTAGCGCCCGAAACCGTCTTAGTGGTGAGGTCGTAGGGAATCTGACCGTACCAGACGCAGTGAACCGCCCCGAGCGTGCCGTCGACCGTGATGTCGTCGAGGGCATCACTCACGGCACGGCACAGTTCGTCATTGGACGAGAGGCCCGCAACACCAAGCGTCGAGGGCGCCTCGAGCGCACCGACATAGGAGACCTCGCTCATCAGGCGTGCAAGGTAGCCGCCGGCCGTGGAGTCGCAGATCACATAGTCGACCTCGCCGGACTCGAGCGCCTCAAAGCACTCGTTGATGTTGGAGTAGGTCTTTTGGTTGGCGGTAATGCTCTGCTTAGCAAGCGCCTCCTGCGAGGCCGAGGACATCTGGACACCCAGGGTAGACGTGTTAAGGGTATCGGTGGAAACGCTTAGCGACCCACCATCGCTGGTTTTACCGAACACAGAAGCGGCATCGTACAGGCAGGTGCCGAGCGAGCTAACGTCCCCGTCCGTGGAGTTGATCTCGCCGATAAAGATATCAGCCTTTTTGTCGCCGAGCGCGGAACCTGCCGAGGACGCATCGACAAAGGCGACCTTAAGGCCCATGCGGCTTGCGAGGGCGCGGGCGGCGTCAACTGCGTAGCCCGTGAGGTTGCCATCGGCGCCCTGCATGGCCTGCGGGGCATCGGAAGTGTCGAGGGCGACCGTCAGGGTTCCGGAAGTGACCAGGGCATCGTCCGACACCGTAGGGGTGACGGTCTCGTACTCGATCTGGTCGATCGTGGGAGTCGTGAACGTAGACAGCGGGTTGAACGCGCATCCGCTCAGGCCCAAAACGGCAATGACCGCTGCGGTCCCAGCACCTAACCGAGCCGCGTGCATCAAGCTGCCCCTCACCATGTCCACTACCCTGCCTTCTGTGTCGTATACAATCCGTGCGTTGCGCGGAATATCAGATTGTTCCCACCAGCTGACCTGGTATTTGACCCCACACTTGCGCACCGGGGTGTTTGCTCGGGAGGCCGCAGCCACCTTCACGACTGACCCGCTCGCCCGCGAGGCGGTATTGCCCCAAAGAAAGTAGAACGGACGGTGCGGCTTACATCTAGGACGCGCCATGATCGCGCCGCGCGCACGCGGTCGCTTACGTGGATCCCTTTGACCGCGTCTGTCTTGGACTAGGACGGGCATTTCGTCCGTCCGCAACCACAGCCTGGTAGGAACGAAGCGCATTATAGCTAAGTTCAAGCTAAAGTTTAAGGTTAGGGGCGTCATTCGCATCGCGAGTACAGATTTCGCCACGTCGGAGCGGGCTATTCGTGCCCCTATGAAGCCCGGAGCTCCCCTACGGGGAGCTCCGGGGCACCCTTCTTAGGGTGCCCGGCCAAAATATGGCAAATATGAGTACTGTCACCAATTTAGTAACAGGCAATTTTGGCCTTTCGGACAGATTTTGCGCTCAGAGTCGCCAACCTGATGCTTAGTTATTCTACATTTGTTTATTATCTTCTTACTTTACGCCGCCTCCGAGTTCTAAATTCCTTGATTTTGCTGTTACTGATTTAGTGACAGTACTCATATTTGCCATATTATGGCCAGGGCATATGATTAACCCTCTATTTTCGACGCGAATTAGACCGGCTTAAGCCCAAAACACGCCCGCAGCGTGTTAAGCAACGCTTCTTGCTTCTTCCTGCGAGCATCGACACGATTCCGGTACCGCTTTCGCATACGCTGGTGCATGCGCCATGCGAGCGCCTCCACCGCTTCCATGTCACAGAGCATTTCGTTGTTGACCGTCGCGACCTCGATTCCCATAGTAATCAAGCCCGTGTTGCGCTTTTCATCATGGATACGTCCCCTCCGAGAGGAATGGCCCAGCTCACCGTTGTATTCCAGGTCAAACCGGGCTGCTTCTTGATACGCATCGCAAACTGCATGGGACATCCCCGAGATTGCCTGCGCACGGTCATCGAACTCAATCTTGTAGTCGGTCTTAAAGGGACCGCAGGCAAATCCGCCATAGGAAAACGGAAGCGAAAACAGAGCGAGCATGATGCACTCCATGGGCGAGCGCAAGTTTTCTGACAAGTAGGGACACAGACGCTGCAGTTTTTTGGCCGCATTCCCCTTGCATACCGCGAGGTAATCTGCCAGACGATCGGGCGTCAGCACCGGCTCAACCTCAAAGTAGCCCACGTCTGCTGGCTGGTCCTTGTCCTTTGCAAGCTTATTCGTAACGGGCGAGGTGTAGGGAGGCAGATACTTCCCGCGGTCACTCAGCGAAATCTTAGAGCATAGCTCCTGAGCCAGGGCAAATGCCTGGATGCAGCCGACCTCGCGCGCAACGGCAACACAAAGGGCCTCGGGAGATAGACTGTACACCCCCGGTTCCACCTCTAGAATCGAGCCGACGGGCAACCCGGAGCATACGGACCAGCCCACGCTAGGCATGCGGCGGCGCTGCGCCGCAGATCCCACCAGCAAGCAAAGATCTTCTTGCACCTCGCCGCTTGCGGCCCCAATCCGCACCAAGTCGGGAAGATAGATGTCCTCGGTCGAGGGCGACGACGTGCGCAGCACATGGCGCTCTTCATCGGGATCAAGGTCCCTCCAGCTTATGTAGCCCATCTGCCGGCGCTCGGAGCGCATCATGCGTAGCGCCGAGGCGCCTGTTAGGATTACGGAAGCCGCTAGCTGTTCGCTTGTCGGCTCGTTGCGCCGCTCAATCTTCACTGCCACAAAACCACCCCTACCAAACGCGTGCGATAGCGAGACCATCGACTGCCGCGGCGCCGGCGCGCTTGAGTTCCGCCGAAGCCGCGGCCATCGTCGCGCCCGTGGTGATAACGTCATCGATAAGCAGCAAGCGGCGGCCGTGCACGTCCTCAACCGTCTCGTACATGCCTTGGGCACGCTCGCGGCGCTCCTTACGACCGAGTTCTCGCTGGTCGCCATGCCCGTACTTGACGAGAGCATCGAGCAGGGGAACACCCGACAGCTCGCAAAATGGGCGCGCAATAGCCTCCATATGATCAAAACCACGCCGCCGAAATGCTGCCGCCGTCGCAGGCACAAATACCACCGCGTCGGCGCCGGACAGCACACCGCCTAAGCGATCGGGGGCTGCCGCCTGGGCATGCAAGGCAGTGTCGTAGAGTAGCTCCGCCAGATACGGTGCCAGGCGGCGCTCGCCCGCATCCTTGTACGCCCTGATGATGCGCGGCAGCGGATGTGCGTAGACGGCACACGCCAGGCAGCGATCGAGCGCCTCGGCCATTGCCGAAGACGTGCCCTCGACCGAACACTCGGTGCACAGCAAATCCCCAAACGGGGCGCCACATCGGATGCAGCTATGGCACGGATCGATGAGCGCGAGCGATGCCAGACAATCCTGGCAGATCAACGCACCGGAACGCTCGCAGCCAGCGCATCGCGTGGGCGACAACGCCTCGAGCGCCTCGTACGTCGCGCGCTCGGCAAACGGTAGCAATTCGTCCGCAAACGGTAGGACGCCTGCCCCCTGCAAGCGAGTCAATACGTTCAGATGTCTCTTCAAGACACAACCCTCCCTACGTTCAGTCGCAGGGAGGGTTGTTGATTCGGCGCTATGATACCCCGATGCGTTCGGGGCAAGGCGGGCCAAATCCGCTCGCGGGCGTTATTCGCCGGCGGGCGGTTGTGGTGCGGACGAAGACGGGGTCGAACCCTCACCACCATCCTGGCGCGGCTTGCGGGAACGGCGACGGCGACGGCGCTTTTGACCCTGGTCGGCCGAGCCCTCGCCACCGCGATCCTCGCGCGGCTCGCGCTCGTCGCGGGCGTCGCCACGCGAGGCCTTGGCAGCCGCTCCCCCGCCATCTCCGGGACGACGGCGCGTGACCTTGACCTCGCCATCCGAGACCTGATCGGCCACGGAGGGCACTGAGGGCTTCTGTTGCGCGCCCGAGGAATGGCGACGGCGCGGACGCGGCGCGCGCTCCTCCTCGCCACGTGACTTGCCACCCTTGTCGGCAGGCGCATCGGAACCCGAACCACCCTTGGGGGCGGCACCAGCCTCGCGAGCAGCTGCGGCGCGGAAGGCGTCCTCGCGCTCCTCGCTCGACAGATGACGGCGGCGGCGACGTGTGGGATTCATGCCGCCGCCGCGATTCTGCTGCTGGGGCTGCTGAACCTCGCGCTCGCGAGAGGCGTTCTTGCCCGCGGCTGCAGCCTCGGTAGCATCGCCCGAGCCCGCGCGCTTGCGACGACGACGGCCACCGGCGGCCTCCTCGGCCTCGGGTGTCTCGGCCTTACCACGGCCCTTTCCGCGGCCACGGCCCTCGCCCTGGCTCTGAGCAGCGCGGGCATCGGAATCGGCATCGCGACGACGGCGCTTGGGCATCGACGTGCCGGCAAGACGGTCGGCGCTCGACAGGCCATCGCCCACGTCGACGCCGTTCTCGCGGTCGAGCTCCATGAGCGCCAGGCGCATCTCGGGTGACTCGATGCGCTCGAGCACGTCACGCGTCACGCAGTCGGGGCGGCAATTGCAGCCCTGCTCGGCAGCCTTCTTTTTGCAGCCCTCCGAGCACGTCATATCGGCCAGGTTGACCTTAAAGACTTTGCCGTTCTCCAGGCGCAGCACCAGCTGCTCACGCGGCGTGTCATATTCCTGAATACGTGCCTTGCCGAGCGGCGTATCGATGAGCGTCTTCTTTTTGGGCGCACGGCTCTTAAAGTCCTTGTACGCCTCGAACTCATAGCGCAGACAGCACATCAGGCGGCCGCAAACGCCGCTGATCTTGGACGAGTTGAGCGGCAGGTCTTGCTCTTTTGCCATGCGAATCGAGACGGGCTCAAACTGTCCGCCAAAGCGCGTGCAGCAGAGTTCCTGTCCGCACTGGGCATAGCCGCCCACCAGGCGGGTCTCGTCGCGCACGCCGATCTGGCGCATGTCGACGCGAATGTGCAGCGTCGAGGACAGATCCTTGACGAGCTGACGAAAATCGACGCGCTCCTCGGCCGCAAAGTAGAACACGGCCTTCTCGCCGCCAAACAGGTACTCGACGCCGACCGGCTTCATCTCGAGGTCGAGCTCCTTGACCAGGCGGCGGAAGTCGACCATGGCCTCGTCGCCCTGGATGGCCAGGTCGTCGGCAAGCTGCAGGTCGATGTCGCTCGCCACGCGTAGCACGGGCTTGAGCGGCTGACCGATCTCGTCTTGCGGCACCTCAAAGGGATCGGCCGTGACCAGGCCGATCTCGGTTCCGCGCTCGGTGGAGCAAATGGCATAATCGGCCTCAAGGATATCCAAATCCTGCGGATCGAACCACAGGTCGCGCGAGGCATAGGTAAACTTAACGGGTACGACTAACGGCATTTCAGTGCCTTCCTGATATCGAACAGCATGACCTCGATGGCCAGCTGGGGAGTAACGTTTCTGGCGATGTTGCGCTCGGCGGTCGCGACTGCCTCGAGCGCCCGCGTGGCACCCGCAACATTGGTCGCGGCGGCAAGCCGCCCGATCGTGTCGCGCACGTCTTCGTTCACTACGTCGGCCGCCTCGTCCTGAAGCGTCAGCAGCACGTCGCGCATGAGCGTCCGCGCACTCGCCAGCGCTTCCATGATACCCGAACGCTCGCGCGCGTTGAGTTCGCGCTTGTTGCGGTCCTCAAGCTGCTTCAATGCTCCACGCGACAGGTAATCGGCGTTTTGCTCGAGCACCTTTTCCTGCGTGGACTTGACCTCGGCGAGCGGCGCCTTAACGGCGACGATGAGCGACTTGGCGCGGCTGAGCACGTCGGCCTCGTCGGCGGCGATGAGCGAATCGATGGCGCGAACCATCTGACGGCGGGCGTCCTGGCGCTCGGCGCTCTTGAGGAACTCGATGCCACGCGTGGGGCTTCCCGCCACGGCGACGGCCATGCGGCAACGCGCAGGGTCCTGACCGGTGGCGCGGCTCACGGCCTGCGCGGCGACGGCGGGCGACACCAGCCGAAACGGCACGAACTGACAGCGGCTCACGATGGTGGGCAACATCACGTCTGCCGAGGTGCCCAGCAAGATAAACATAACGCCCTCGGGCGGCTCCTCGAGTGTTTTGAGCAGCGCGTTGGCGGTGTTGGCGCGCAGCTGCTCGGCACGGTCAATGATGTAGACCTTGGCCTTGGCGCGGATGGGCGCCAGGGGCACGTCGTCGAGTAGCTCGCGCGTCTGGGCGATGAGGTAGCCCGTGGCGCTCTCGGGCGTGTAATAGTGCACGTCGGGGTGCGTATGGCGGGCGACGCGCACGCAGCTATCGCATGAGCCGCAGCCATCCTGCTCGCACAGGAAGGCTTGGGCGAGCGCCCACGCGGCGTCGAGCTTGCCCGCGCCGGGCGCGCCCAAAAACAGGTAGGCGTGCGATGCACGACCGCTGGCGACGGCATTGGTCAAAAAGTCGCGCACGCGCTCTTGGGTGTTGAGCTTGGCCAGCAGACTTGCCTGAGCGGGGGCCATGTTACTCGGCCCCCTTGGCAAGCGCGGCGGTGACGGCGTCCTGGGAAATGTCGAGGCCGTAGACGCGAACCTGCTCAACCGTCTTCTCGAAGACTTCCTCGACGGTCGCAGTGGCGTCGATGAGCTTTACGCGGTTTGGCTCCTCGGCGGCAATTGCGCAAAAACCCTGGTAGACACGCTCTTGGAAGGCCATGCCCTTAGCCTCCATGCGATCTGCCGCGCCACGGGCTGCCATGCGCAGCGCCGCCTGCTCGGGTGTGATGTGGTAGACGAGCGTGAGCGCCGGATGCGTACCCGCGACGGCCAGGTTGTTGGCGTCGCGCACTATCTGGCAATCGAGGCCGTCGGCAAACGCCTGGTAGCAGGTCGTGGAATCGTAGAAGCGATCGCACAGGACCACCTTGCCGACAGCAAGGGCGGGCACGATGACCTCGTGCACCAACTGAGCGCGCGCCGCCTCGTAGAGCAACAACTCGCAGGTGTCGCCCATCGCTGTATTGGCGGGGTCGAGCAGCAGAGCACGGATCTTTTCGCTGATGGCGGTACCGCCCGGCTCGCGCAGGCTCACAACCTGGTAGCCAGCGAGTTCAAGAGCGCGGGCAAGCAGGCGCGCCTGCGTGGACTTGCCGGCGCCATCGACGCCCTCGAGCGTGATAAAGCTATGTTGAGCGGGCTCAAAAGCCATGGGCGCAGCCCCTTCCTACAAGGCGCGTAAATGCAGATATATCAACCAAGCCATGATACCCCAGTGCTCGGTGCGTCCCCAATGGCTAAAGGTGCCTTTCCAAAGTTGCGGTGAAATAGGGACTGATTGAAGCTCTGAGACCGCCAAACAGTCCCTATTTCACCGCAACTTATGATGGGGAATTTTGTGCGCTGGGTATAATCGTCGTATTGCATTGAAATGTGGCGAAAGGAGTGGCAATGTCTCGGTATTGCGCCTCGTGCGGCAAACTTCTTGCAGATGATGCCAAGTTCTGCACCTCGTGCGGTGCACCCGTTGAGCAAACAACCGCGAGCGATAGCCAGCCCGCTTTTGAGCAGACCGGCTCCCTCGATACGCCGCAAGCCAAGGCGGACGACCCCCTCGCCTATCGCCCCGACCCCGCCGCAGGCCCCGCGACCGACGAGACCACGCAGCGCATACCCGTCTCGAGCGGCTCGCCCCAACAACAGCCGGCTCCCGCATACGCGCCCGCTTCGCCACAGACCCCCGCTCCCAAAAAGAGCGGCACCGGGCCGCTTATCGCCGTTATCGTTGTGCTGGTGGCGATTATCATCGCCCTGGTCATCTTCTTTGCAATCAGACCGTTCGACAACGCCGCCACGCAGACGACTGCCGAGGTAGCTAAGCTACACCATGACGTCGACGACGATGACCTAAAGCCTCTCGGCGATCCCAACAGCCTGTACGACGATGATGACGATGACGACGAGGATGGCGGCGAAGCAACGCTCTCCGAGCAGAACCTCTACCGCCGACTGAGCGAATACTACGACTTGCTCGAAGACCTCGACAACTACGTCCGTGGCTGCGCGCAGAACTTCAACGGCAGCTATCTGGAAGAGGATCGAACCACCCGTCAAAATCTCGCCGACGTCGCCGAGCGCACGGAGGACACCATCGAGCAGTATTACGACATCGTCGAGGACCTAGACGTCCCGACGAGCTCCAAGAACTACAGCTCCTGGAAAGACATCGTTGCCCTGTATGACGACCTGGACCACCGCATTGACGCAATCTGTGATGCCTGGGAGATCAGCCTGAAATACGCCAAGCCTGCGGACCACAAGAATGAGATCGTGGCGCCGCTGTCACGCGACAACGTGGCGGGCACCAATGACAATAAGTACCGCCTAGACTTTGAGGAGCGCTATCCCGGCGCCAAACCCGTCGAAGTGAACTAGCGCTTTGTCGTTCCCGAGCCGGCAGTTAGGGACGTTCCTAAACTGCCGGCAGAAAAGAAACGTCCCTAACTGCCGGATAAAAAACGAGCGAGGATTTTGAGGTCCTCGCTCGTTTTTGTTTTAGTCAATGTTCCGACTGCGCCGTTACTTGTCGGCGGCTGCTTTCTTGGCAGTCGACTTCTTCGCGGTCGCCTTCTTGGCGGCAGTGGCTTTCTTAGCCGTCGTCTTCTTGGCCGCCGTCGTCTTCTTTGCCGTGCTCGCCTTGGTCGTGGTCTTGCGGCCGCGGGCGGGCTTCTTCTCCTTGGTCGGGCAGTCCATGTTCACGCAGATGCGCCACGGGCCGCGCGCCGTGTTGACCACCACGATGGGGGCGCCGCACTCGGGGCAGGTCTCGCCCGTCGCCTCGAGCTTACCGCGCGCCGGCAGAGGATAGCTCACACCGCAGTCATCGTAGTTGGTGCAGCGGATAAAGCGCTTGCCGCTCTTCTCGCTCTTGTGCGCGATCAGGTCGCCATGGCGTCCGGCCTCGGCGCACACCTTGCACTCGCCCACCTTAAGGTCAGGCTCGTAGTTGGTGGGGCACGTCGGGTTCACGCAGATCTCGAAAGCCTTCTGGCGGAACGGCTGGCACTTAATGCGCGGCGCGCCGCACTCGGGGCACACGGCTGCCTCGCCCTCGAGCGGGCTTACCTTGACGCCGCTCGGCACCGGATAGGTCACGTCGCAGTCGGGCCAGCCCATGCAGCCGATAAAGCTGCCACGGGTCTTGGCGCTCGTCTTCATAACCAGGTCCTTGCCGCACTTGGGACAGGCGCCCACGCGCGCATCGGCCGTGACGGCGTCGCTAATGGCGTCGCCCAGCTCCTGTGTGTGCTTGAGCAGCTCGTCGAGCACGCCAGCCAGCAGCGCGCGCGAGTGCGTCACGACATGCTCTTCGGTATCCTCGCCGCGCTCCACACGGGTCATATCGCCATCGAGCTCGCTGGTCATATCGGGGCTCGTGATGCGCGGGGCAAACTGCGTCAGCGCGTCGATGATGGCGATGCCTAGCTGGCTCGGCTCAACGGGATCATTTTTGAGATAGCGCACGGCGTACAGACGCTCGATGATGCTCGCGCGCGTGGACTTGGTACCCAGGCCGCGCTTTTCCATCTCCTGAACGAGCTTGCCCTGGCTATAGCGCGCGGGCGGCTCGGTCTGCTTGGCCTCGAGCTTAATGTCGAACACGTCGACCGTATCGCCCTGCTCCAGCGGCGGCATCTGCTCGTCGCGCTTAAGGCCGTACGGATAGGCCTCGCGGAAGCCAGGGGTCACGAGCACGTCGCCCGAGGCCACGAACGGCTCGCCGTTGACGTCGAGCTCGAGCTTGGTGTTCTCGATGGTCGCGGGACCCATAAGCGTTGCCAGGAAGCGACGGGCGATGAGGTCGTAGAGCTTGCGCTGGCCGCCGTCGAGCGTGGATGGGTCGCCCTCGCCCGTGGGATAGATAGGCGGGTGGTCGGTGGTCTCGACCTTGCCGCGCGTGGGCTTCATAGGACCGGCAAGCACCTTTTTGCACACGGGCGCCAGCGCCGGGTTGATCTTTGCCAGGTCGCTCACCACGGCGCCCAGATCGAGCGTCGCAGGGTACACGGTATTGTCGACACGCGGGTAGCTGATGAGACCGGCCATGTAGAGGGACTCGGCGATGCGCATGGTACGCGCAGGCGAGATGCCCTCGGCCGCGGCGGCAGCCTGCAGCGAGGTGGTCGCAAACGGCGTGGGCGGCTGCTGCTTGCGCGAGCGTTTGGTCACCGCGGCGACGGTTGCCGTCGTAACGCCGTCGACATGGCCGTACGCCGTCTCGGCAGCATCCTTGTCGGTAAAACGCGCCGTCTTGTGCGCGATCTTAAAGCGGTCGTCCTCGGCAGCGCCCTGCGCGGCACCCATGCCGCGAATCTGCCAATAGTCCTCGGGCACAAACGCCATGCGCTCGCGCTCGCGCTCGACCACCAGGGCAAGCGTCGGCGTCTGCACGCGGCCGGCGGAACGCACGTTGCCAAAGCCGCCAAACTTGGCGAGCGTCAGGTAGCGCGTGAGCACCGCACCCCAAATGAGGTCGATGTGCTGACGGCTCTCGCCGGCGTCGGCCAGGTTCTGGTCGAGCGAGACAAGGTTATCGAAGGCCTGCGTGATCTCGGCCTTGGTAAACGAAGAGTACTGGGCGCGGGCGACCGGCAAGTCGGGCGCAACCTCGCGCACCTTGTTGAGGGCGTCCGAACCGATCAGCTCGCCCTCGCGGTCGAAGTCCGTGGCGATGATGACACTGTCGGACTTCTTAGCCAGGTTCTTGAGCGAGCGAATGAGCTCCTTCTCGGCCGGTAGCTTAATGACGGGCGCCCAGGTGAGGTAAGGCAGGCTCTCGAGCTTCCAGCCCTTGATGGAAATGCCATCGGCAAGGAACGGCTTGCGCTTGGTGTCGTAGGGCGGACGCGCCAGGCCATCGGGCATATCGGCCGGCAGCATCTCGCCGTCCTCGGTGACCGAATACCAACCAAGCTTTTTATCGAACAGCACGCTGTCGCAAAAATCGGGCGCCAGGATGTGCCCGGCAAGGCCGATCGTCACGCACTCCTCGCCCTTCCACTCAAAACGGTAGATGGCGGTGTTGTACACCTTGTCCTTTTTGGGCTTACCCGTGGACAGCCGCTCGGCGATCTGACGCGCGGCGTCGTTTTTCTCGGCGATGATGAGCTTCAAAAGAGGCTCCTATCTCGTATCTCTGCGGCTACGCCCGCCCGTATGGCGGCCGACTTACGCCCTTGCTTGCTCAATCTGCCCGATGAGCCAATCGCACCAGGCATCCATGCCCTCGCCCTTGCGCGCGCTCACGGCAAACCGCGGCGCCTGCGGATTGAGGTCATCGAGTGTCTTAGTATACCTATCCATGTCAAAATCGAAAGCCGGAGCCACGTCGACCTTGTTGAGCAGCTGCGCGCCGGCGTGTTGGAAGATGCCCGGGTACTTGATGGGCTTGTCGTCGCCCTCGGGCACCGAAAGAATCATGATGGACAGGTTCTCGCCCAGGTCAAAGTCGACCGGGCAGACCAGGTTGCCCACATTTTCGATAAAGATGACGTCGATGTTTTCCAGACCCACAGCCTGGTCGAACGCGTCGACGGCCTCCATGATCATGTTGCCCTCGAGGTGGCACAGGCCCCCCGTGTTGATCTGGATGGCAGGCATGCCGGCTTCCTTCATGGTGATGGCGTCGACGTCCGAGGCGATGTCGCCCTCGATGACGGCGCAGCGCAGGCCCGCCTTGTCACGCAGGCGCTCGTTGGTGCCCAGGATCGTGGTGGTCTTGCCCGAGCCAGGGCTCGACAAGACGTTGATCACATAGGTGCCTGCCTCATTAAATCGCTGACGCAGCTGATCTGCCAGGCGCTCATTGCGCGACAGGATCGGCGACGCGATATCAATCGTTTTCTCAGCCATACTCAGCGCTCCTTACTTTTGCCCCTTTATACCCCGTCCCCAGGTGGCTGATGGGCTAATCGTCGGGGGTTTCGATTTCGATACTTGCGATGTCGAGTTCGCGGCCGTGCAGCAGGCGCACGTTGGCGCCGCCACATTGGGGACAGCGGCAATGGAAGCGATCGTGCTCAAAGACCTCCCCGCAGTCCAGACACTCGCTTTGTGGATGGACTTCCTCCACGGCAAGCTCGCAGCCTCGCGTGAGCGGGTCCTCATCGCGAAATGTCTCCCACGCAAAGTCGAGCGCCTCGCGCACAACTTCGGTCATATCCCCGATACGCAGCGTTACCAAAACGGCGCGCGAGGCCCCCGCCCCACGCGCCGCGCGAATCACTGTATCGAGTATGCCGTTGACAATGCCAACCTCGTGCATACCGATTTACTCCTCGTCGTCCTCATCGTCCGAGAACAGGTCCAGACGGCTCACAAACAAGCCCTCCTTGCCCTCGCGCGCGGTAATGACCACGCGGGCAATGGCGAGCGAAATCTCGTAGAGCGAGAGCAGGGCACCATACATGAGGCCCAGCGTAACGGGCGAGCCGTCGGGCGTAATCACAGCCGAGCCCACAAGCAGGCCCACGTACACGTAGCGCCAGGCGCCGCGGAAGGCCGCGTAGGACACGATGTGGAAGACGGACAGGTAGAAGATGATGAGCGGCAGCTCAAACGCCACGCCAAAGCCGATCATAAAGAGCAGCTCCATGTTGACGTAGTTCTCCAGGTCGGGCAGCGCCGTGGCGACGGCCGAGGTCTCGCCGATAAGCCACTCAAAGCCCGCCGGGATGATGATGAAATAGCAGAAGATGGCGCCCAGGAAGAACAGCACCGTCGAGGCGAGCACCGTGGGCACGACCCATTTGCGCTCGTTGGGACGCAGTGCCGGCAGGAAAAATGCCAGAATCTGCCAGATGATCATGGGCGTGCACATGACCACGGCCATCTTGATGGCCAGCGAGAAGCGCAGGCCAAAGCCGCCGAGCGTGGTGGTGATGTAGAACTTACCGTCCGGCACAAAGGAGCGGATGGGGTCTTCCAGGATGTCGAGCACCACGGGCGTGGCGAAATACAGCACGATGGCGGCGGCAAACACCGACACGACCACGATGGTCAGGCGGCGACGGAGCTCGCCCAGGTGATCGAAGAGCGGCATGCGCGCAGGTCCGATAGGCATTACTCATCGCCTCCCTTCGGGGCATCGGCGGTGGCAGCCTCGGCAACGGCCTCGTCCTCGGCCTCGAGCTCGCGAGCGAGCTGGTCGACGACGGCCTTGCGCTTGCGGGGACGACGGGCGTAGAGGTCAGCCGTCGTGGGCTCTGCCGGCTCGGGCTCGGACTCCGGCTCTGCAGCAGGCTCGGGCTCGACGACAGGCTCGGCGGCAGCGGCAGGCTCGGCGCCCTCGGCCTCGGACTCCTCAGCAGCACCCTCGCCCTCGGCGGCAGCCTCGCTCGCGGCCTTCTCGGCGGCAAGGCGGGCACGGCGCTCGGCAAAGGTCTCCTTCTTTGCGGGCGCAGCCGTCTCGACGGCATCCTCGTCTGCATCGGAATCGTCATCGACGGCAGCCTTCTTGGGCTTGACCGGGGCCGACGCGGCCTCGCTCACCGGATCGATTATCTCGGACTGAACAACGGCCGTCATCTTTTCCTGCGTCTCGCGGAACTGACGAATGGCACGGCCGATCGTGCGGCCCATCTGTGGGAGCTTATCCGGGCCAAACAGCAAAAAGCCGAAGACCACGATGATCGCGAGCTCACCCTCTCCAATACCAAACACACATACCTCCAAGGCTCGATGTGAGTCGAGCCCGCACCGCGCCATTCGGCCGGAACTCGTCTATTCATTCGGTCAAGTATAGCGCCCGGACGCCAAAACGTCCGAGCGCATCACAAACATATGCCAAACGGCACACCCTTTTGGGGGCAAAGATTATGCCGCCGTGATCGAAATCTCCTGGTCGACGCCCAGCAGCTGAACCACGCGCATCACCTGGGGCTGCACATTAGTGCAGCTAAAGCGCTTACCGTGGTCGACCGCGTGGTGTGCGGCGCCCACGAGCACGCCAATGCCCGTCGAATCGATGTAGCTCACCTGGGCAAAATCGAGTTCAACGGCCTCAGTGGGCTGCTCGAGCGCCAGGTCGATGGCATTGCGCAGGCTATCGGCGTTAGAGATATCGATCTCGCCGGTTACCTTAATGGTGTAGAGCTCTGGCGTGGGGTTGGTGGAAATACCCAAATCCATGTATACGCTCCTTTACGTATCGAAAGTGCGGATAGTACGGGAAGCCGCGCGTTAGGCGCGCTCGGCACGCGCAAGCTCGGCAGCGACGAGCTTAACGGCCAGCACCAGAACATCGAGCGCGGCCTCCAGGTCCTCGACTGTGGGATAGCTCGGCGCGATGCGGATGTTGGTGTCGCGCGGGTCCTTGCCATAGGGCCAGGTAGCACCGGCCGGCGTGAGCTTGACGCCCAGGTCGGCACAAAGCGCGGCGACCTTTTGGGCCGAGCCCTCAGGACCATCAAAGCTCACAAAGTAGCCGCCGCGAGGATGCGTCCAGGTAGCGCAGCCCGTCTCGCCCAGGCCCTCGGTGAGCTTGCGCTCAACGGCCTCAAAGCGCGGGCGCAAAAACTCGGCATGCTTTTTCATGTGCTCCTTGACCGCCTCGATGGTAGGAAGGAAGCGCACGTGACGCAGCTGGTTGAGCTTATCGGCACTGATGAGGCCGGCCTTCAGGCGCTTGGAGAACTCGGCGATGACCGCGGGGCTCGCACCGATAAAGCCGATACCGGCGCCCGGGAAGGTGATCTTGGACGTCGAGGCAAAGGCCACCACGCGGTCCTCGGTGCCCGCCGCGCGAGCGAGGTCAAAAATGTTTGCGAGCTCATCGGTCTCGTCGTACAGGTCGTGCACGCAGTAGGCGTTGTCCCAGAAGATACGGAAATCGGGCGCGGCCGTGGGCATCTCGACCAGGCGACGCACAGTGTCCTCGCTAAAGGTGATGCCCGTGGGGTTGGAATACTTGGGCACGCACCATATACCCTTGATGGAATCGTCGGCGGCAACCAGGCGCTCGATCTCGTCCATATCGGGGCCGTTGTCGGTCATCGCGACGGGAACGTTCTCGATACCCAAGTCGGCGGTAATGCCAAAGTGGCGATCGTAGCCGGGAACCGGGCACAGGAACTTGACCTTCTTGCCGTCGTGCGCAGCCTCGTAAGCCTCCCAGGGCTCGCTGCCGCACGAGCCACAGCGCCAGAACATGCCGGCGATGTCGTGTTCGATCAAAAGGCTCGACGAACCCAGCACGAGTGTCTGCTCGGCGGGGCAACCCAGGAACTCCCCCGCCAGCTTGCGCGCCGAGGGAATGCCCTCAAAGCAGCCGTAGTTGGAGCAGTCGACGTTGCCGTCGTGCAGATCGGCATCGGCATTGAGGATATCGAGCATGGGTCGAGAGATGTCCACTTGGGAGGGCGACGGCTTGCCGCGGGCCATGTCGAGCGCCAGGCCCTTGGCCTTGACCTCGGCGACCTCGGCTTTGAGCGCCTCGATGGCGGCATCGAGTTCGGTGGTTTCCATCTTCTGGTAGATCGTCTGCATGGGTGCGACCTTTCGCGAAGCGGTACGTTGCAGTTCGTCTAAGTATAGACCGCCACCGCCGCAACGGTATGAAGCCGTGATAGATTAAGTCCATCGCAATGAATTACGAATCGCCGCGCATGCCGGCGTGAAGCGCCCAAGGAGGCACTATGGAGTACGGATCGTTCCAGGCCGAGGAATTCGGCGACCTGCAGCGCCTGGTCGACGGACTGTTTTACGACCGCCACGCCATCGACCGTCTGGATCTGATCGTACAGGCCGAAATCTTGGACCTGGCGCCCGATCTCATGGAAATCGTCAACCTGCTGCCGCCCGGCTATTACGATCGTCAGTCCCTTTGCGACCAGCTCAACTCTGCCTTGGCCGCCCACGGCTGGGGCGCCGTCTACGGCACCGTGGAATAAACCTAGTCATTAAGAACGTCCCGAATGACTAAAACGCCGCCTGTGATGGTGTTCACTGGCGGCGTTTTCAAACTTGTATGTGCTTTTACTCGTCCTTGGGCGCGGGGTGTTTGCAGATCACACTCATGTAGATCATGCCAAGTACGGCCGCGGTGACAGAGCCGGCGAGAATAGCGGCCTTGGCGGCCAGAACCTCAAACTGGGCCGTCGGGAAGGCAAGGCCGCTGATGAGAATCGACATGGTAAAGCCGATACCGCCCAGAATGCCCACACCGGCAATCATGTGCCAGTTAACGTTATGCGGCAGCTCGGAGATCTTAAGCTTAACCAGGGCAAACGTCATACCAAAGATGCCGATCGGCTTGCCCAGCAGCATGCCAAAGTACACGCCGAGCGTCACCGGGTCGGTGAGCAGCGTGCTCATGTCCACGCCCACTAAGCGAACCTGAGCGTTTACGAACGCAAAGATCGGCAGGATCACAAAGTTGACCGGCGTGGAGATCAGACGCTCCATGCGGATGAGCGGCGGGGTCACGCGGTGCATGACGCGCTCGACCTTGGTGGTCGAGACGGTAAAGTCATGCTGGCCCAGGATGTGTGCCTCGTCATCGTAACGGTCATCGAGCAGCGGCAGGCACTCGCCCAACCAATCGGTGAGGCTATCGAGCTTGACGCCGCACTTGGCCGGGATGGTAAAGGCCAAGATGACGCCAGCAAGCGTGGCATGTACGCCGCTCTTGAACATGCAGAACCACAACAGCAGACCCAGTACCGAATACGGGGCAAGGCGGTAATGCTGCGTCTTGTTGAGCCACACGAGCGCGCAGGTCACAAGCGCGGCGGCGCCCAACCAAAACGGATTGGGGCTCTGACCGTAGAAAATGGCGATGGCGGCGATGGAGATGAGGTCGTCGGCGATGGCAAGCGTCGAGAAGAACACGCGCACGCCGTTGGGCACGCGATTGCCCAAAAGCGACAGCACGCCCAGCGCAAAGGCAATATCGGTTGCCATGGGAATGGCCCAGCCGTTGTGCGCGCCGGCATGGTTAAAGATCAGGTAGATGCAGGCGGGAACGACGACGCCGCCCACGGCTGCAAGCATGGGAAGCATGGCCTGACGCGGGTTTTTGAGCTCGCCGACCGTCATCTCGTACTTAAGCTCAATGCCCACCAACAAAAAGAAAATCGCCATGAGGAAGTCGTTGACGAAAAGCTCAACGGTGAGACCAGCCGTAAGGTTGCCCAGACCCACATACAGCGGGGTCTCCAAAAAGTGATGGATGGCCTCGTAGGCATCGGTATTGGCGCAAATGACGGCGGCGATGGCGGCGAAGACCATGACGGCGGCGGAAATCGTGCCGTTCTCGGCGATGCGCTCCCAGATGTCGTGACGCTCAAAGCGCTTGCGCTCACGAACGTTGAACAGCTGCTCAGTTGCTGCCATGGGCGGCTCCTTTCACGGGAAAGCTCCCGTCTTAAAAAAGCACGGCCCGCCCAAGTGGCGGCGCCGCGCTCTAACGTATTACGCTTGCATCTAGCCTACCCTGCACGACAAGCACGCAGGCATGGCCGAAAAGCGGAACCACAGGTTGAACATTATTTGTTCAACGGCGCGGGCCCGCCTGTCCAAGAGACGACGCGGCGCCGTGCACAAAAAACGACCGGAGCGCGGGGCGTCCGCGGTCCGGTCGTGGCGTTTGGTCAACTAAACCTAGCAGGCGGCCATGATGGGGGCTGCGACCTGCTTCTTACGGGAGAGGACGCCCGGCATCCAGACGCCGTCGTGCTCGTCGGCAATGCCCAGGCCCTTCTGAGCGGCCTCGGTCTCGCCCTCGAGCAGGACCTGCGAGCCTTCCTCCATGATGTCGGTGATGCACAGAACGATGCCGTCGGCACCCTTCTCGGCGGCGTAGGCGCGCATGGCCTCGCGAATCTCGTCGATCATGCCGAGTGCGCGGGTCTTGTCGACAGTCTCGTACTGGCCGATGAGCAGCTTCTTGCCGGCGGGCTCGAACATCTTGATGTCGTTACCGACCATCTCGGCTGCGGTGAAGGAGCCGGACGGACGGGTGAGGAAGACCTCCATGCCAAACTTGACCGGGTCGACGCCCACCTGCTCGCCGAGCTTGGCGGCGACGGCGCGGTCGACATCGGTGGTGGTGGGGCTCTTGAGCATGAGCGTGTCGGTCATCATGGCCGAGAGCAGCAGCTTGGCCTGGACGTCGGAAAGCTCAACGCCGAGCACGCCGGCGAGCTTGGTGACGATGGTGCAGCTGGAGCCCCAGGGCAGGCAGATGTAGTGCAGCGGGCCGGCGGTCTCGAAGTCGCCGATGCGGTGATGGTCGACGACACCAAAGACCGTGGCGTCCTTAAGGCCGGCGACGGACTGGGCGGACTCGTTGTGGTCGGTGAGGACGACGAGCTGACCGGCCTCGACGGACTCGATCGCGCGAGGCTCGGCGATGCCGGCGTCGGCGAGCAGCTTGGCGGACTCTGCCGGAAGCTGACCAAGGGCGCAGGCCTCGTAGGTGTTGCCGGCATACTCAACCTGGTTGAGCAGCTGGGACAGGACGACGGCGCTCATGATGGCGTCGTTATCGGGGTTCTGGTGACCAAAGACAAGAACGTTTGCCATGGATATCCTCCACTTGATATGTGTACTTGGACGTAGCTATGGTAGCACGCCGATGCCGAGCCTTCGCAGACGGAAGGGCCACGGCATATTTTGGGGCAGGCACGGGGGCCAAGGCCGTCCCTTTTCACCGTGTTGGTGCAAAGTAACCTGACCCCCTTGCACCAGCTATTTACCGGCGGCGCGCAGGGCTACGTAGGCGGCACCGATGATGCCGGCGTCGTTTCCGAGCGAAGCGACCTTAATGGGCGTCTCGCGCGAGGCGGAAAGCGCGTAGCGCTGGAAGTGCTCGCGGACCTTGTCGAGGTAGACATCGGCCGAGGCAGACGCACCGCCGCCAATCAGGAACATCTCGGAGTCGACCACGTTGGCAATAAGCGCCAGGGCGCGGCCGAGGTAGTCGGCCATGGTATCGGCAGCTGCCAGCGCGAGCTTGTCACCCTCGCGGCAGGCCTGGAACACGTCCTTGGAATCTGAGGGGCCGGTGAGCTCGATGGGCTCGACGCCTGCCTTCTTGCACTCGGCAAGGTAGTTGCTCACCACGCCGGTGGCGCTGGAATACTGCTCCAGATGGCCATGGCCGCCGCAGCCGCAGGTGCGCTCCTCAGCCGGATTCAGGCACATGTGGCCGATCTCGCCGCCGGCGCCCACAACGCCCGACACCACGTCGCCGTTGACGATAACGCCGCCGCCCACGCCGGTACCGATGGTGACCATCACGACGTTCTGCACGCCCTTGGCAGAACCGAGCCAGGCCTCGCCCATGGCGGCGGCGTTGGCATCGTTCTCGTACTTAACGACCGCGTCGGGGCAGTGCTTCTGAATGGCGATCCTCAGCTCGGGCAGGTTGATGGCGATGTTGGCCTTGACCTTGGCATCGCCCGATGCCGGGATGGGGCACGGAACGGCCAGGCCAATGCCCGCCACAAAGGCACGCGGAATACGTGCCTTGGCGACCACCTGGTCGATAGCCTCGGTCACCGCGGCAAAGCCCGCAGCGTCAACGATGGGAGGCGTAGGCACGCTGGCCTTGGCCAGCAGGTTTCCGTCCTCGTCGAACAGGCCCTCCTTAACCGAAGTGCCGCCGACGTCAATGCCGATGTAGTACTGCTTAGGTTCCATGGGAGCCCACCTTTCTCGTTTAAACATTGCCTGTATGGTACCGCTCCCAAGGCAAAAACCTACCAAAAAGGGACAGGTTTGTTTTGGCAGGTTTTATCTGGGGAAACGCAAATGGCTGCTCAACAGGCCGCGCAAGACCATCCCCAAAAATAAAGGCGCCGGGAGGCGGAGACTCCCGGCGCCCGTCAAAGGGACTATGTTGTCTGTTGGACCGCACGGTCCTTCGCGGCGATAACGCCGACTAGGCCTTAAGTGCCTGCAGCTGCTTGTGGATTTCGATGAGCTCCGTCGCCATGACGCGCATGGTCTCGGTACCGGCCATCTGGTCTTCGGCATGCAGCAGAATCAACGGGGCCTCGCCGTTACGCTCGCCGTTGGCCTCCTTCTTCAGAAGCCCCATGTGAACATCGTGGCCACCGTTATAGGCCTCGTCGCCCTGCTTGATAAGCTCCTCGGCGGCGTCAAAATCGCCCTCCTTGGCCTTTTGCACGGCATTGATGTACATGCTCTTGGCGGTACCGACGTAGCTGATGATCTCAAAGCAGGTCATCTGCAGTTCGTTCATATCCTCCATGCGGAGCACCTATCCCATCACGCTGACGCAGTGGTCGATAATGCCGGCAGCGTTCATGCGGCCGTAGTCGACCATGTTGATGACCTCGACCGGGAAGCGGCCAGCGGCCTCCTTCTCAAAGTCACCCTTGGTGTAGCCGATCTGCGGGCCAAGCAGCAACATGTCGCACTCGTCCAGGTGATCGTGGGCCTCGTTCATGGGACGAGCCTCGATCTCAATATCCAGACCACGGTTCGCAACCTCGGCCTGCATCTTCTGGACCAGCAGGCTCGTGGACATACCGGCATTGCAGCAGAGCATGATCTTCTTCATGGTTTCCTCCTTATAACTGCGCGGCGCGCAGACGACACTGGTTGTATTCCTTGCGGCTATTGTGCCCACCCCTCTGCATCTTTACACAAGGGAGAGAGCCGCGGGCACCGGCACCGCGTACCGGCGCCCGCAAAGGTGAAAGGGACGAACGTTAGGCGTTCTACTCGGCGAGAGCCTCCTGCTTGGCGATTGCCTTCTCGGAAATCTTCATAAAGGGCAGGTAGACGGCCATGCCAATGACAATCTCGAGAGCCTGCCACACGCCGGCGCGCCAGTCAAAGCCCGTAGCGAGCAGGGCATTGATGACGGGAGGCATGGTCCAGGGCACCTGGGCGATGCAGGGGCTGATGATGCCTGCGCAGGTAAGGCCATAGGTGATGCCGATGAACAGGTCGGGAAGAAGGACAAACGGGATCATGAGCGGCAGGTTGTACACGATGGGGTAGCCGTAGATAACCGGCTCGTTGATGTTGAACAGACCAGGCAGGATAGCCATCTTGGAAACGGTCTCGGAAGCCTTGTTCTTGGAGAACAGGAGCGTGTCGAGCAGAAGCATGAGGGTGCAGCCCGAGCCGCCGATGAGGGCAAAGCTGTTAACGATCTGCATGTTCATGTAGTGATCGGGCTGGATGGTGCCACCGGCGGCAAAGGTAGCCATGTTGTCGACGATAAGCATGGTCAGGATCGGCTCGACGGTAGCGCCAGAGATGGTGGACTGGTGAATACCGACGCAGAACAGCAGGTTGGCAAGGGTGTAGATGAGGATAACAGCCCACGGACCGGCGTTCATGATGTTCTTGAGCGGGTTGGAGATGCACGTGGAGATGATGGCGCACAAATCGGTGCCGGCGCACACGGCGAGCAGGGCTGCGGCAAGAGCGAAGATTGCGAGGTTGAGCAGCATCGGGATCATGACGTTGAAGGAGTTGGAGACCGCGGGAGGCACGCCCTCGCCCAGCTTAACCTTGAGCTTCTCGACGCCAGAAATCTTGATGAAGAGCGAGACGGAGAGCAGAGCGATGATAATGGCCGAGAACAGACCGTTGGTGCCGGTGTTGGCAGTCGAAAGGGCGCCCGTGACCTCGGCGGAGGTGATCTTGTCGGTGAGCAGCGGGCTCGTGGCGGCAAGCGAGGCGGTGATCTGCTGCGGCATCATGATGACGAAGGCAGAGATGGCGACGACCACGCAAGCGAGCGGGTTATCGAAACGCTTGTTCTTGGCGAGGCTGTAGCCAATCAATCCGGCCAAGATAATGGCAGAGACATTGAGGGTGCCCAGCGTAATTGCCGAGCCCCACGTCTGAAGGTTGGCAAGGCCCGCCGCATCGAGCGGGAACAGAGGGAACACGACGTTGTTAATAAGAACCGCGATACCCGCAAGGATATAGAGCGGCGTGATGGTCGCGAAGGCGTCACGCAGGGAACGCAGGTGAACCTGGTTTCCCACCTTCGCAGAGACCTCGGCAAACTTGTCGAGGAAGCTCTTTCCGTTGTCACTGGCCATGATTGCTCCTAACTTTCAAATCCGGCCTTTTCCTATGCGCACGGTGGTCTGTCGCCCTCTGCCACCAGATGTGCCATGTGTTGCGCGCGGCGGCGCGCGGTCTGGGCGTTCGCCCGGTCGCTAATCAACCACGTGGGTCGTGGCGACCTGTTTGAGCCAGGCTGCCGACTTCTTAAGGCGGCGCTTGTAACCGTCCATGAGATCGACCTCGACAAAGCCATAGCGATTCTTAAAGGCATTGGCCCAAGACCAGTTATCGATGACGGCCCAGTAGTGATAGCCCCGGCATTTGGCGCCCTCGGAGATTGCCTTGGCAACCCACTCCAGGTGTTGGCGCACAAAGTCGACTCGGTAGTCATCCTGGATGGTTCCTTCGGCGTCACGGTTCTTGTATTCGTCCATGATGCCGATGCCGTTCTCGGAAACGAACCACTCAAGATCGGGGTAGTTCTTAGCGCAGTCCATGCCAAAGTCGTAGAGGCCCTGCGGGTAGATCTCCCAGCCGCGGCTCTCGTTCATAACGGCGTCGGGCCACACGTACTCGTCGGCAAAGTGCGGCAGACCGTACTGGTCGATCTTGCTCGCCGGCGCCTGAACGCGCGTGGGGTGGTAGTAGTTGCAGCCGAGCCAGTCGACAACACCCTGCTTGAGAATCTCTTGGTCGCCGGCACGGAACGGGAGCTTAACGCCGCCCTCGGCCAGGCTGTCGAGCACGTCGGCAGGAAGCTCGCCCTTGGTAATAAGGTCGAGCCACCAGCGATTGTTGATGCCGCTGGTCATACGCACGGCCTCGAGGTCTGCCTCGCTGGGGTTCTCCTTGGTGTAGACCGGAGTAAAGCAGTTGATCATGCCGATCTTGGCATCGGCGCGAACAGCGCCCTCGTCATAGGCGCGACGATAGTTGGCCACGGCCAGCGCGTGCGCCAGCGAGATGTGATATTGCACGGTGCGAGCGCGGTTGAAGTCGTGGAGTTGCGGGAACCACACGCCCTCCTGATAGCGCTGCTCGGGCTCGACGATGGGCTCGTTAAAGGTGAACCAGTACTTAAGCTCCTGGCCAAACTCGTGGAAGGCGACGTCGGCGTAATGCGCGTAAGCCTCGACAACCTCACGGCTCTCCCAGCCGCCACGGTTAAAGAGGTAGGTGGGCATGTCAAAGTGGTACAGGTTGACGAACGGCTCCAGACCAGCCTCGCGAGAGGCGCGGAACAGTTCGTGATACCACGCAGCGCCCTCCTCATTAAGGTTGCCGTCGGCATCAAGCAGACGGCTCCACTGAATGGAAGTGCGATAGGTATCCAGGCCCAAGTCCTTCAAAATGCGAAAGTCTTCCTGGTACTTGGCCATAAAGTCATTGCCGGCATAAGAGCCAACGCAGTTGTAGAACGAACCCAGATCCTGGATGGACCAGGTGTCCCACAGGTTCTCGAGCTTGCCGCCTTGGTTCCACTGACCCTCAGTCTGCGGGCCGGACATAGCAGCGCCAAAGAAGAAGTCGTTGGGCAGCTGATACTGTGCCATCAAAGTCCTCGCTTTCGTGTTCTAGAGCTTCCGGTTGGAGACGGGTTTGCTTTGGCAGGTTATCCGGCGCGGGCGCGCACCGGTCATACCGATATCCAACCTGCCAAAACAAAACCGTCCCCAAACGGTCAATCCTGGTCTGCTGCAGGATTCCGTTCGTTGCTTAAACTATAGCGCTCTAATTCTAAAAGTAAAGCGTCTTTTTCTTTTTTCTTTCTCGAACTTCTTAGATAAAAGTAATATGGGTACCCTGTTGAGGGTTATACTTACTTTTGTTTTCATATATGTCGGAAAGGAGGTTCCATGATTCCCAAATACGAGGCGATAGCTGCAGATATTCGTCGGAGTATTGAGGATGGCGCTCTTAAACCGGGCGACAAGCTTCCCACCGTCGTTGAGTTCTGCGAGCTCTATAGCGTTTCCAAAATCACCGTCAAACGAGCTATTGAACAAATCACCGAGGAAGGCCTTATTACCAGCCGGCGCGGATCGGGTACCTACGTTAAGGATACGGCGGGACTTCCCGGCCAGGCGTTTTTCCAGGGCAAAAACGACCGTGCCCAAGGTTTTTCGTATGAGCACCGCGGGGAGAAGGTGACCTCGGTGGTCTACGATTTCTCGATCGTTAATCCACCGGCGGACATCGCAGCCCAGCTGGGAATTGCCGAGGATGACTTTGCCTATCACGTCGTGCGCGTGCGTCAGGCCGATGAGAAGCCCATCGTTATCGAGTACACCTACATGCCCCTCGAGCTGATTCCGGGGCTGAAAAAGAAGGACCTGTACGGATCGCTCTACCGCTTCATCCGAGAGCAATGTGGCCTGAAGATTTCGAGCTTTCACCGTACCATTCGAGCCGTGGCAGCAACCGAGGAAGAAGCCGAGCGTCTGGACACCAAACCTGGCTCTCCCCTGCTCGAGCTCACCCAGATTGGCTTTTTGGACAGCGGCGCCGCCTTTGAGTATTCGACCTCGCGCAACGTTGGCGACCGCTTTGAGTTGCACAATGTAACGTTAGCGTAGGTTTTTGTAGTCATGCGGGCGCTCGTTTTGCGCTGCTTTGCGCAGCGCCCGCGCAACACAATGGAGGTATGAATATGTCCGATTTGATTAAACTGACGCCGTTCTTCCGCAAGAAGATCTGGGGTGGCCGCCAGCTCGAAACCGTATTTGGTTACGACATTCCCGAAGGTCCCATCGGTGAGTTCTGGGCTATCTCGGCCCATCCCAACGGCGACTGCCAGATTGCTGAGGGACCGTACGCCGGCCACACGCTGTCGTGGCTGTGGGCCGAGCACCGTGAACTTTTTGGCAATTGCGAGGGCAAGGAGTTCCCGCTGCTCATTAAGATTCTGGACGCCAAGGACGACCTTTCGATCCAGATTCATCCCAACGACGAGTACGCCGCCGAGCACGAGAACGGCAGCCTGGGTAAAACCGAGTGTTGGTACGTGCTGGATTGCGAGCCCGGCGCCACGATCATCGTCGGCCAGCGCGCTAAAGACCGCACCGAGGCCGCACAGATGATCAAGGACGGCCGCTGGGACGACATGCTCAACGTAGTACCGATCCACAAGGGCGACTTTTTCCAGATTGATTCCGGTACCGTTCACGCCATCAAGGCCGGCACGCTCATTTTGGAAACGCAGCAGTCGTGCGACGTGACGTATCGCCTGTACGACTACGACCGCCCCGGCACCGACGGCAAGCTGCGTCCCCTGCACATTGAGCAGAGCCTCGACTGCATAAACTTTGATGCTCAGGCTCCGACCGACGGCACCGTGACCGCGCCCGAGGTCGACGGCGTGACCGAGCTCGAGTCTTGCCCCTGCTACACCGTCGATCGCGTGCGCGTTAACGGCAGCAAGACCCTCGACCAGCGCTGGCCCTTCATGTGCCTTTCGGTCATCGACGGCGAAGGCACCGTCTGCGGCGACCCCGTCCACAAGGGAAGCCACCTGCTGGCCCCGAGCACCGTCAGCTCCATCGACCTCGAAGGCAAGATGGAACTGATCATCAGCCACCTGTAGGCCACCGGTCCCCAAGCGCTCGCCGGGACGGGGCGCGGGGTTTGGTCGCCTGCTCGGACAGTCCTGCTCGCGCGGAGAGCACATTAAGTGCTCTCCGGCTCGTGCGGAACTCGCGATCGACCAAACCCCGCGTCCCGTCCCGGCGAGCCTCTGGCTAGTTACGACAATCAAAAAGCAACAAGGGGCTCCCCCGCTCATCAAACGGGAGAGCCCCTCACCATACATAACGAATCAAGGTGCCTATAGGTAGACCTTTTCGAGAAACGATAATGTGTCCTGAAGACGCGCTCTCTCTTTACGATCGGTCTGCCGATTTACATAAGAAGAAAAGTCCGCAAAGAAGTCTCCGGCGTCAGCCCTCATTTGCTCTATTAGCTCCAAGCGAGCCGAAGGCGGCAACAAACCCGCAAGTCGAACAATATCCGAGCGATGCTTTCGTCGATCTTTATCGTTGCAATGGCGCCCTTCTTCATAGCTCCTATTGATATCAATGTGTGCACGCATCTTGAGGGGAATGATATGGAGCGCATCGAGCAACGTAATGCCCTCTACGTTCGTTGCGTTGTCGCGAATAAATTCGTAGTAGCCATCGTCGAGAATAATTGCCGAAAGACTTGATACGGCCCCGTCAAAGGAAAGAGGTGCCACTTCGCTCGTTTCATCTTCGAGCACAAAATCAGGATGTCGGGCGAATAGCTCAATTTGGCCGGGATAGTCTAGGACTTGCCTTGATCCTTCGGGCAAACAGAACCGATAGTAAGTGCACTTTCCATCGCCGACCTTCCCAGTCTCATATCCGACAGCTTTGATAAATGCCCACAATGCAGTGGCGAATTCAACGCCTTCCCCATCAACAATTACGACGATATCCAAGTCTTCAGTAGCTCTAAACGAATCGCCCTCATTGTCAAATAGAACGCTGCAGGCCCCTCCACCAATAAGGACGTAACCGCCTTTACAGCCGCTCATGGCATCGGCAAATCGCTCTATTCCCCTCACTTTTGACATATCGTCCTCCTGAGCTGTTCGACCGCGTCGAGCAGACGATCTTCTTTGTAATCTGCTTTTGCGCAAGCAACGTATAAGGAAAACGGGTCGACACACTGCAAACCCGTCGCGTCAAAACTAATATCGGACGGCGCGTCCACGGGATACGACCAGACCTCAATCACAACTGCCGCCGGTTCGTACCACTGAGCCTCCAGCCATCTGTCGCCCATATGCTCTTTCAAGGCCTCTAGCTGATATTTTTCGAGAGCAATGGTTGGAGCAGAGTCTTCATGGGCAAGGTCGGACATATAGCTAAGGGCAGACACACCGGAAAGCAGCGCATCAACGGCACGTAGCTCTGTTCTCTCGATAACCTTCTTGAGCCGGATTCGCTCTAAAACTGGCGTGCGAAGATAGTCCTCAAACCCATCTAGCAACGTCTCGGTCGACAGCCCGGCGTCGCACAATATACGCTTTTTGCCGTCCCGCATAATCAACCCAGGAGCTATAGCGGCGATTTCCGAAAGATAGCCGCTGACGCTTGCCGCGCTTTTGCCACACAGACGCGCTAGGTCGCCGGCGGAGCAGTCAACCCATCGTCCCGCAATGAGATTTAGGACGATTCGTTGAGATTGGGGCGAAAGCGGAGCAGCGGGAGAAGCACCCAGCACCTCATCGGAAATAACGGCTCCGATAAACGGCAGGAACGCATTTCGCTCATCTCGGATATATGCGATTCCCTCCGAAGAAAGCGCGCGCATAAAACCTAAATCCATAGCATCCCAGCAAATTACCACCGGGTGAACATCTAACTTGCGCACCGCACTGACGAGATTTCGCGCCGAAATGACACTGGGCGGTTCCTTTGGTTCCGCAACAATAAAACGGCCCTGTTTAGACATGCCGAGCCGTGCCAAGCGAAGCGAATACCGCTCAAGATACATGCGAGGAATCTGCATCTCAACTGGCTCCGGGTCGATAGCGAGCTCTAAAGAGAAGAGTCTTTTTGGGAGGCAGTTTATCAGCATGTACAATCACCGTTTTCATTTCGGTTACATTTTAGCGTCTATCTGAAATTATACTGAATCGTATAAAATCATCAATCATCAAAGCCAAGCGCACCATTCAAAACGCAACAAGGGGCTCCCCCGTTCTTTAACGGGGGAGCCCCTTGCCATGTCTAAGTATTCAGCCCACCCGGCCCTCCAGACCAAAAAGCGAACGGGCAAAGCGACGTTCGCAAGCAACGTTATCTAAGGACCTGGGCGGGCGTATGGGGCAACATCGATCGCGAGTTCCGCACGAGCCGGAGAGCACTTGATGTGCTCTCCGTGCGAGCAGGACTGCCCGAGCAGGCGATGTTGCCCCATACGCCCGCCCAGGTCCGCCGGGATTATGACAGCTTGACGATCGGAGCGAATCCCTTCATGAGCTTTTTGGTCTGGCCGGTCTTTTCGAACTGGACCTCGATCATGTCTCCGGCGACCGAGATCACGGTACCCGTGCCAAAGGTCTTATGGCTCACGGTATCGCCCGCGGCAAAGTCCTGCGATGCGCTGGCGCGATCGACCTTGCGCTCCACCGTCGGGGACACCTTGGACGACGGCTTTTTGGCTCGCGGCGCGCCCGAGCCAAAGGTCGAGGCAACACGGCCGGCGTCGGGCGAGACCCCACGATGGCGCTCGGTCCCGTAGCTGCTGCCGCCAAAGAAATCGTCAAAGCTCGATCCACCGCGCGAACCGGAACCGCCGGTCGAGCGCGTATGCGAGCCAAACACCTTGCCGCCATACATATCCGAACCCATGCCCGAGCCAAAGGTGCCGTGACGGTCGCCGCGCTTCTCCCAGCCCGTGCCTTCAAAACCGGCAGAACCGATACCGCTAAACTCGATATCCTCAAACGGAATCTCATTGAGGAAGCGCGAGCGCGGGTTGGCAGAGGTCGAGCCGTAGGTGCGACGCGTGGCCGCATAGGTCAGGAACAGGCGCTTGCGGGCGCGCGTGATGGCGACGTAGGCCAGGCGACGCTCCTCCTCAAGCTTACCCGGGTCATCGCTGCCGCCAAAGTCGTGCACGTGCGGGAAGATACCCTCCTCCATGCCGGCCACGAACACCGCCGGGAACTCCAGGCCCTTGGCGGAGTGGATGGTCATCATGGTAATGGCATGCGTCTCGCCGGCCAGGGAATCCAAGTCGGAGCGCAGGGCCAGCCACTCCATGAGTGCCGGCAGCGCCTTACAGGTGAGCGGACCGTAGGTGCGCTCAATCTCGTCGGCATGCACGGCACCCGCCGGCAGCTCCGTCGGCGCGGCATACGCGTTGCCCGCGATGGCGGCGGCCAGGGCATCCTGCGGTGAGAGCGCCGGGGCGGCTAGGCTATCGAGCGGATTGGAACCTGCGGCATCGCGCGCGCCGACAAGTGCCTCAAACGAGGATGCCGGGGCAGATGGCCCCGGTTCGGGCGCAGGCGCGCTCACCACGACGGGCTCGGGCTCGGCGCCGGCAGGCACGTCGGCAACACCGGCTGCGCGCAGCTCTTCCAAGCTCTCGAGCGTACCCTCGATATCCTCGTGCGTCTCCTCAAATTCGGCAGCGACGCCCAGGAATTCCTGGATGTTCTCGGCGCGGCTCTCGGACTCCATGGTGCCCTCGGCGCGAAACGCCTGCAGTAGGCCCGTCTTATCGACAATCATCTCGACGACGTCCTTGAGCTCGCCGTCCATGCGGCGGCCCTCGCGCACCAGCGACACAAAGCTCGACAGGCCGTTGCGCACCTTGGCGCTAAACATGCCGGTCTCGGCGCACGCGATCTCGCAAGCCTGGAAGAACGAGCAGCGGTTGTCGCGTGCCAGCTGCTCGATCTTTTGGATCGAGGTGGAACCGATGCCGCGGCGAGGTGTGTTGATGACGCGCTTGACGCTCATCTCGTCGGCCGGGTTCACGATCATCTTGAGGTAGGCCATGACGTCGCGGATCTCGGCACGGTCGAAGAATCGCGTGCCGCCCACGATCTTGTAGGGCACGCCCGCGCGCAGGAACATATCTTCGAGAATACGCGACTGGGCGTTGGTGCGATAGAACACGGCGATGTCGTCGTAACTCGTGCCCTTGGCGTGTAGCTTCTCGATCTCGCCGGCAATCCAGCGGCCCTCGTCGCGCTCATCGCTTGCCTGGAAGGCCTGGATCTTCTCGCCATCGCCCTCGGCCGTAAACAGGCGCTTGTCCTTGCGCTGCGAGTTGTGGCGAACAACGGCATTGGCGGCGCTCAGGATGTGACCCGTGGAGCGATAGTTCTGCTCCAGCTTGACGGTCTTGCAGTTTTTAAAGTCCTTCTCAAAGTCCAGGATATTGGTGATGTCGGCGCCACGCCAGCTATAAATGGACTGGTCGTCGTCGCCCACAACCATGAAGTTTTGGTACTTGGCGGCCAGCAGGTTGGCGATCTCGTACTGGACGTGGTTGGTGTCCTGATACTCGTCGACGCTAATGTAGCGGAAGCGCTCTTGATACTTGTCGAGCACCTCGGGGCGGGTGCGCAGCAGCTCGAGCGTGCGCACGAGCAGGTCGTCGAAGTCCATCGCGTTGGCGGCGCGCAGGCGGCGCTCCAGCTCCAGGTAGACCTGCGCGGCCTTTTTGTCATTGGGGCTATCGGCGCTCTTGAGCATGTCCTCGGGGCCGATCATGGCGTTTTTGGCCGAGCTGATCTTGCTGCGGATCATGTTGATGGGGAACTGCTTTTGCTCGATGCCGAGCGCCTGCATAATGTCACGCACCATGCGCTTTGAGTCATCGTCATCGTAGATGGTGAACTGGCCGGTGTAGCCCAGCAGATCGGCGTCCTCGCGCAGCATGCGCACGCACATGGCATGGAAGGTGCACACCCACATGCCACGGGTGCCGCTGGGGATGAGTGCCGTCAGACGCTCGCGCATCTCTGCCGCAGCCTTGTTGGTAAACGTAATGGCAAGAACCTGCCAAGGCTTAACACCCAGGTCGCCGAGCATATGTGCGATACGGAAGGTCAAGACGCGGGTCTTGCCCGAGCCGGCGCCGGCGAGCACCAGCAACGGGCCCTCGGTGGACAGGACCGCCTCGCGCTGGGCGGGATTAAGGCTGTCGATGTCGACGAGCGGCTTGGCGGGCTTGGGCGCCGGCGCGGGAGCGTCGTAGATGTCGAGCGGAACGAGCTCGGGCTCCGGCGCAGCGGGGGCGGTGTATGCATCGAGTGGCACGGGTTCCGGCGCGGGCGGCACGGGTACCGCGGCGTTCTTTTCCCAGGGCAAGGGCTGGGTCATGGGCGACTCCTCATCTGACGGACGGCGCGCCTGCGGGCAGCGCCATAGTTTGAGCCGTACCAGTATACCGAGCCGCGCGGACACCGACGCAAATCACACCACGACTCCGTGCGTCACCGTCAGGCGCGCCCCAGCGGATTTGGCGCAATGGGTTCAGGTTACTTTGCACCAATCTATTGACAATCACGAAACCGCCGATGTCATGGCCGCCGCGCAGCGTCAACCAAGTTACAGGCCGAGCATAGGCTCCAGAACGAAGAAGTACGCGAGCACCACGATGCCCAGGATGATGCGGTAGACGCCGAAGCACTTGAAGTCGTGACGGCGAACGAAGCCCATAAGCCACTTGATGGCAATGAGCGACACCACAAAGGCGACGACGCAGCCCACGCCCAAGATGGCGATCTCGTTGGTGCCGAACGTGCCGCCCTTGATGAAGTACTTGACCAGCTTGAGCGCACTCGCGCCAAACATGACAGGGATGGCCAGGAAGAACGTGAACTTAGACGCCACCGAGCGCGTGCAGCCCAAAAGCAGGCCGCCGATGATCGTGGAGCCGGAGCGCGATGTGCCCGGAATCAGCGAAAGCACCTGGAAGCAACCGATACCCAGCGCGGTCTTCCAGCTCAGATCCTCGAGCGTAGTGATGGAGCCAAAGTCCAAGCTATCGTCATCGTCTGCGGCGGCAGTCGCAGCGGGCGCGGCAAAATGCGCACCGGCGGGACGTCCGCCCGCCACCACAGCACGCGAACCAAACGAACCGGCAAGAGCAGCCTGGTCGCGCTTGTTCGCGCGCCAGTTCTCGATCACGATAAACAGCACGCCGTACACAATGAGCGCCAACGCCACGACGGGAGCATTGTAGAAATGCTCCTCCATCCAGTCGTTAAGCGGCAGACCGATCGCCGCGGCGGGAATGCAGCCGAGCACAATCTTGCCCCATAGCACCCAGGTGTCGCGACGGCCCTCCTTGCCCTTGCTGGGAGAAAACGGGTTGAGGTCGTAGAAGAACAAAACGCAGACGGCCAAAATGGCGCCAAGCTGAATCACGACCAGGAACATATTCCAGAACGTCTCGCTCACGTTCATCTTGACGAACTCGTCCACCAAGATCATGTGACCGGTCGACGAAACAGGCAGCCATTCGGTGATGCCCTCGACCAGGCCCATGAAGGCAGATTTTAGAAGCTCAATGATATCCAAAGGGACCCCCTCGTTAGACACCCGCCGATATTGTTCTGCGGACGGTGCGGGCGATGTCCCATTATCAACCGTTGGCGGCGCGCCTGCGCCTACCCTTACCAAAAAACTCGCCCGTTCACAGAATTGCGAGCGGTCAAACCCAAATCCTTGGGTATAACTGCAACAAGATAAAGTGTCCGGCGGCCACGCATCCGCGCCCGCCCGACGCACGAGCCCCGCGCCCGTACGATAGACCAAGGAGGAAACCATGAACGAGGGCTATACCAAGGTATTTGTTTCGCTCGACGGTACTGAGCAGCAGGATTTTGTGCTCGCACGCGCCATCAAGGTCGCCGCGAACAACGGCGCCAAGCTGATTATCGGCCACGTTATCGATTCCACGGCACTCGAGAGCGCTGGTTCCTATCCGGTCGATCTGGTCAACGGACTGGAGGAGGCATTTAAGAACTCCATCGCCAAGCAGCTCGAAGAGGCCAAGGCCAATCCCGATATTCCCGAGGTCGAGGTCATGATTCGCGCCGGCCGTATTCGCGAGACGCTCAAAGACGAGATGCTCGACGTGGTGAAGCCCGACCTGGTGCTCTGCGGCGCACGCGGCCTGTCCTCGATCAAGTATGCGCTCCTGGGTTCGATTTCGACGTTCCTGCTGCGCAATACGGACTGCGACATCTTGGTCGTGAAGTAGCAAACGTACGCCTAACGCATCGCGGAGCGCAAGCCCACGTGCCCAAGTCTTCCAAGAGCGGGACCACCATTACGGTGGCCCCGCTTTGCTTTAGGCTGAGAATTGCTCCAGAACCCTCATTCTCTCAACGGAATCCGTCTGAATTTTCAGAGCGACCCGACCCAAATCTCCGGTTGCAGAGGCAAGTTCTGCAAGCTGGGCAGACACCTCTTCAGCCACTTCCGCCGCGATGTTCTTGATCATCTTGAGTGGCAGATGCAAATCTTGAGACATGAATTCGAAATCTTCAGGAGTCACCCCATCGATCACCCGGTGATCCCCAATATCAATCCCAAGATTATGGTCGTATCCCATTATCGTCGTGCAAACAATATCGTATGCAGGGGCCAACCTCTTTTCCCGCCAACTCGGACTATAAAGAAACGAATGGTTCTTGAGATGCGAGTCGCAATTCCCCAACGCATAATCGACCATTACCTGACGAGCGAACATTTGAGTATCAGCAATTACGTTAGACGATTGCTCTCTTATCAATCGGCCGCAAAGAGCCATATAGCAGCTATCGGGACGTGTCTCGTATTTCATATACGAAGGCCAGCCAACCGCTTGGCAAAAATCCTCCTGATGCAGCCTCAGAGGCACATCGAATCCGCTCATCGACGGCGGCTCATTGCTCCAGATTCTGTCATAACGCTCGGAAAAGAACGCACCAGGAATCGTATCCGAAGCTTCTGAACGGGCAATTTCAAGCCCAGCAGCAGACGCTGCCGTCATGCAAATTAATTCGTTGAACGGCAAATCCGGATGTTTAGTTGAAGCAATCTTGACTATGTGAGTCGAGGGGGCAGAGCCGAGCGGCAGCATCCAATCCCCCGACCCGGCCTTTTTTGCATCTTTACCGCGCGGTAAAAACCAACCGGTTTTAGACTGAGCGCCCGCCAACGACAGCCTCGAATCCTGCATATCATTTGCAATCTCAAACACTTCCGCCTTAGAAAGTGCCTCAAAATCCTCGTCTTGCAGAGGACGATAGCCCGGATCGTAGCTCGATTTCTCATCGCCGAGAAACCTCAAGGCACCAACGCACTCATCGCCCAAACGCTCGAGCATCGATAAATAGTCTGACTGGGGGATTTGAAAACGCATCGACAGCTCATGCCGAACCGGGCCCTCGGGAAGCATGCCCGAAAAGAAGGCCGAAAACTCATTGCTGGCATATGGCTCATGTCGCAAGGGAAGAGAAGCTGAGAGTGCGGCAGCATCGTCGCGTTCAAGATATCCCTCATCATATGCAAACGTCTCGTTTACGGGGTCGGCCCTCTCAAATTCTCCGACCAGCTCAAACGTTCCCCGATACTCACGATAAACCTTTAATGCCATGAGCCGTCGCCCCTCTCCCTCAGGATCAAATCGACCCCCAAGCTGTTAGCGATTTGAAGGGTTTGGCGAAGATTGGCACCCGCCTTTCCACGCTCAAGCTCGCTCACAAAGCGCAAACTGCACTGGTTGAAATCAGCCACATCGCGTTGGGTATAACCGAGCTTCTTCCGGCGCTCACGCAAATATGCACCGAGTTCAGCTGGGTCAAAAATCGTTCGCTCATTCCAGTCTTGCATGCTAATCCCCTATGATTATCCCAAACGGGATAATCATAGCACATCATGATGGAATTATCCCGTTTGGGATAATTGTCTTAACGTGAATGACGCTCCGGGACGTTACACCGCGACGACTACTCAAAGTATTGGAATTTGTTGGTCGAGAAGGCAAACGTGACGACGAAGCCTTCGCCGGGCTCGGATGCCGCGGTGACGTCGATGCCCATCTTGGAGCACAGGCGCGCCACCAGGTAGAGGCCGATGCCCGTTGCGCGCTTGGTGGTGCGGCCGTTGTCGCCGGTAAAGCTCTTCTCGAACACGCGCGGCAGGTCGGCCGCGCTCACGCCACAGCCGTTGTCGGCAACGGTAAGCTCAATGCGCTCGCTTGCCAGGCCCTCGTCCAGCAACGCGCCCGAAAACACGATCTTCGCGCCGTCCTCGCGCGCATGTTTAATGCTGTTCTGAATGAGCTGACCCAGAATAAACTCGAGCCACTTCTCGTCGGTAAAGACCTCAAAGTCGAGGTTCTCGCACACCGGCGCCACATGTGCCGCGATAAGTTCGCGCGCGTTGGCTTTAATCGCGCCCGTCACCAAGGTCTTGAGATCCCAACGGCGAATCAGGTAGTCGCGCTCCACGACTTCCGAGCGCGCATAGTACAGTGCCTGGTCGATATAGCGCTCAACGCGAGCCAGCTCGCGACCCAGGTCATCCACACGCGACAGGTCGTCTTCGCTGCCGTCCAGGTTTTCAAGAATCAGATGGGCTGCCGCCAGGGGCAACTTGGCCTCGTGGACCCAGCTTTCGATATAGTCGCGATAGTCATCGGTCTGGCGCCGGCCTTCGGCAACCTCGTCGCAGGCAGCTTTGCCCACCCGGCGCAAGACCTCGTACTCGAGCTCGCCCTCGGCATAGGTCGGGCATTGCACCATCTCCTGCACCCACGCAGGGCTCTCGAGCTCCTCGGCCGCGCGCTCCAGCTGGTGCAAAAATCGACGGCGGCGCGCGTACTCGATCACAATGCCGAGCATGCCAAAGATAAAGGACACGCCGACCGCCACGACCACGATGGAAGCGGGTGCCCCGGCGACCGTCAGCACAAAGCAACTCAACAGCACGCCGCACGTCCACACGGCGACGGGAAGCAGCGCATCTTTAAAGAACTTAGCAAACGACATAACCGGCACCTAGACCGAGTAACCCTGACCGCGATGCGTGGTCAGATACCCCTTGACGCCGATTTTTTCGAGCGTGGTGCGCAGACGGTTGATGTTGACAGTGAGCGTGTTGTCGTCCACGAAGGCATCGGAGTCCCACAGGTCCTGCATGATGGCCGAGCGCGAAACAATCTTGCCCGCGCGGCTCAGAAGCAGTGAGAGGATACGCAGCTCGTTTTTGGTGAGCTCGGTGCTAGTGCCGGTTTGCGTGTTGGTAACCATGGAGCGGGCGAGGTCGAGCTCCAGCCCCTTGTGGACGAGCGTGCTGCGCTCGCCCGCCGCCGCGGTGCGACGCAGCAAGGCATTGATGCGCGCCACGAGCACGCGCGCGCTATAGGGCTTGGGAACGAAGTCGTCCGCGCCGAGCGTCATGGCCATGACCTCGTCGATCTCGGTCGTGCGCGACGTGAGGACGATGATGGGAACCTCGGATTCGCGGCGGACTTCGTGGCAGATATGCTGGCCGTCTTTGACGGGAAGCGTCAGGTCGAGCAGTACCAAGTCGGGTGCAGCGGCCAGGATGTCACGCGAGACATGCTCGAACGACTCGCAGGCCTCGACCTCAAAACCGGCACGGGCAAGGATATCGGCAAGCTCGCGACGAATGGGCTCGTCGTCCTCAACGATATAGATTAGCGCCATGGATTCCGCTCCCCTCTTGGTTGTCTTGCCACCATTATGGCTGCCAAACTGCAGGTGTGCGCCACGCACGTCGCCAAGGTGACAGAACTGTTCGCGAGCGGGGGCGTTTGGCTCGCCCCTCGTTCGCAACGGGTGCGGGGATCACATGATTATGAAATCCCCGTCCCAGAATAATCATTTAGCGACGGGCGCGGAGCTTTTCGTAGCCGTCGGCGAAGAAGGCGACCGTGGCGGCGTCCGCCTCGGCGGCATCGGTATCATCGGCGGGGACCACGCCGTGCTCGTCGCTCACCAGGAACAGCGCGCCCTTGAGCTGAGCGGGGATGTCTACGCGCGTGACCGGGATGTCCTTGGTCTGGGCCAGCTGTTCGATGAGCGTCGCCGTGCCGCACAGGCGCTCGTCCGCCGGCGCCACAAAGGCCAGCTCGCCGTCGTTGACGGCAGCAAGCAGCTCGGGCGCCACGCCGGTTTCGTCGGCCTCGGAACGGGCCTCGGCAGAACGGGCACGCAGCGCCTTGGCTGACGTATCGGCGAGCGGCTCGTACTCCCCCACTGTCATGGCGGCGTTGCCGTTGATGTCGATCACCAGCATGAGCACGCCGTCGTGCGCGGTATAGTCGCCCTCGGCTAGCGACCACTCAACGTGCTGTTTGGCCCAGCTGAGCATGTTATGGGTAAGCGGTTCGCCCTGCACCAGGCGCTCGGACAGCGCGCGGATGTGGCGGTTGAGCATGGGCACCTTTTTGTTGGACATACGCCAACGGCAGACAAGCGCGGGCTTGTCGAGCGTGAACTTCTCGACCGCCTCCTGATTGGCGCAAAAGTCCTCGTACGCACGCTGATCCTCGGCATTGCCAAACAGCTCGGCATCATCAATCTGGGGCATGGTTGTACCTTTCGTGTTAGTCATTCCGTCCTCTTATACCAAAAAGACGGCCCTCCAAACGGAGCAGCCGTCTTTTGCAGAGATTATTTTGTCCCAGGGCGAAACTTAGTGCCTAAAGTGGCGAGCGCCGGTAAACACCATAGCAATATTGTGCTCGTTGCAGGCCTGGATGCTCTCGTCGTCGCGCTTGGAGCCGCCGGGCTGGATGATGCAGGTCACACCATGCTCGGCAAGCACGTCGACGTTGTCGCGGAACGGGAAGAACGCGTCGCTTGCACAGGCAAAGCCGCCCTTCTCCACGCCCTCGCGCTCGCAGAAATCCTCGGCGCGCTCACAGGCAAGCAGCGCAGAGTCAACGCGGTTGGGCTGACCCGGGCCCATGCCAATGCCGGCCTTGCCCTTGGAGACCAGAATAGCGTTGGACTTGACGCCCTTGCAGACCTTCCAGGCAAACTCGAGCTCGGCCATCTCGGCGTCGGTGGGCTTGCGGTCGGTGGGGAACGTAAAGGTCGCGGGGTCCTCGGTCACGTGGTCGACTTCCTGCACCAGCATGCCGCCGTCGATGGAGCGCAGCTCCACCTGGGCACCGTGGTCCACGCCGCCGGCAGCCAGCACGCGCAGGTTGGGGCGCTTGGCCATGCGCTCGAGCGCCTCGGCGGTATAGCTCGGGGCGATGATGACCTCGACGAACTGCTTGTTCTGGTCGGCGAAGTGCTCAACCAGCTCAAAGGGAACTTCGCGGTTGCAGGCGATGATGCCGCCGAAGGCGCTCTTGGGATCGCAGGCAAAGGCGCGATCGTAGGCGGCCGTGATGTCCTCGGCAACGGCGGAACCGCAGGGGTTCTGATGCTTGAGGATCACGCAGGCCGGCTCGTCGAACTCGCGGACCAGGTTCCAAGCGGCGTCGGCATCCAGATAGTTGTTGTAGCTGAGCGGCTTGCCCTGGATCTGCTCGGAGCCCACGAGCGGGAACTGCGAGCTCGCGGTGTTCTCGCAGCCCTCGGCAAAACGATAGACCGTGGCCTTCTGCTGTGGGTTCTCGCCATAGCGCAGGTCGTCGACCTTTTCCAGCGAAATCTCGAGCTTGGCAGAGGTGTCCGCCACGTCGCTTGCCTGGGCGGCAAGCCAACGGGAGATAGCCGTATCGTAGGCGGCGGTAGTCTGGTAGACCTTCACCTGCAGGCGACGACGGGTGGCAAGCGTGGTGCAGCCGCCGGTCTCGCGCATCTCGGCCAGGACGGCATCGTAGTCGGCCGGGTCGGAGATGACGGTAACGCTCGCAGCGTTCTTAGCGGCGGAGCGCAGCATGGAGGGACCGCCAATGTCGATGTGCTCGATGGCGTCCGCAAAGGTGACCTCGGGGTTGGCGACGGTCTTCTCGAACTCGTAAAGGTTGACGACAACCAGGTCGATGAGCTTAATGCCGTGCTGAGCGGCCTCCTGCATGTGCTGCTCGGAATCGCGACGGGCAAGCAGCGCGCCATGAACCTTGGGGTGCAGCGTTTTGACGCGGCCGTCCATCATCTCGGGATAGCCCGTGAACTCCTCGATGGGGGTTACGGGAACGCCCGCGTCCTCGATGGCACGAGCCGTGCCGCCCGTAGAGATGATCTCGACGCCAAAGTCGTCAACCAGCGTCCGTGCGAAATCGACGACACCCGTCTTATCGGTAACCGAGATCAACGCGCGCGCGATCTTCACATCAGATCCCATGCAGTCCTCCTGTCTGGTACGCCGCCGTGCTCTGTGAGTCGGTGATACGTCGATCTGCGGCGCTCGCGCAGCGGCATTGAAAATACTGATTCAATGTAGCGCATCGAGCGCATCGATGCACCCCGCAACGGGCGCATATGCAGAAAAAGTTTGCGAGCGGAGGGGATGGGCACGGCACCGGGCACGGTGAGTTCATGGAACACAGGGGCACCATAATTAGATGCCAATAGCGTGGTAGAACTGTGCTCGATATGCATCCGCAAAAGAAAGAGGCACCATGGTCTCGCGGGTTCTCTACCGACCGTTTGATACCGAAGACTTCGACGCCATCGCGTTGATTCTGCAGCAGCTTTGGCATAACAATTCGGATAACGATGAGTACAACCGCCTCGAGGCCGCGTGCGACCTCGCCTATTGCCTTTCGTCTTCGACGTTTTCGCAGGTTGCCGTAATCGACGGTCAGGCACGCGGCATTGCGCTCGCGCGTGCGGGACAGAGCTCCGGCGCCACCGTTAAGGAACATTGGCTGGATACCGAACGCGCACTGCTATCGCAAATGCGCGAGCTGGAGCCCGATGCCTGCGCCGAGTATCTCTCGTTTGTGCGCGCAACCATCCGAACCAACAACCGCCTGCTCGAAAGCAGCCCGTTGCCACACGACAACGAGGTCACGCTGCTTGCCGTAGATCGCGACGTCCATGGCCTGGGCGTTGGCTCGGTGTTGCTCGACGCCGCAGTCTCGTACCTATCCTCGCGCGGGGCGACGAGGGCGCACCTGTACACCGACTCCAACTGCTCGTGGAAGTTCTACGAGCTGCATGGCTTTAAGCGCACGGCCACGCACCGCGCCAACCGCGAAGAGCGCCGTCACGACATGCCGCGCGAAAGCTTCCTCTACGAACTCGACCTAACAGCCTAGGCCCAGCAGCCATACCTAGTCATTTAGGAACGTCCCCAGTGACTGGTCGTTGGGGACAGTCTTCGTAGGTAGCGCATAAAAAGGGATGGGCTTCCCCCGACGGCTGTCGAGAAAAGCCCATCCCATAATTTACGACCGCTAGAACGTTCCGCCGCCGCCTCCGCCGACGCCGCCGCCTCCGCCGCCCGAGAAGCCGCCGCCTCCGCCGCCGCTCGAGCTGTCGGAGCTCGATGCCAGCTCACGGATGCTCTCGTGATACACGCCGTCGAACGAATCCATCGGCGACTCGTTGCCGTAATGATGGTAGTACCACCAGTAGCAGGGGTAATTGTCGTAGAAACCGTCGGCCTCGCGCACCTCGGGAGGAACAGCCTCGGCAAGCTGACGCAGGACTTCCTTGGAAACACCCAGCGCCGCACCCATCACCAGAAGTTTATTCCACAGGACCAGATCGCCGGGGACGGCTTCCTTTAGGCGCGTGAAATCCTCGAGCCAATGCTTGAGCGCCTTGCAGCGAGCCGCCACCTCGGCGCCCTCCGGCGTAAAGCGGCGGAACGTAAGGCCCACGCCAATACCCACCAGCACAATCGGCACCGAGATAACCGCGGCGATAATGTTCGCCTGTGCGCCGTCGGTAAAGAAGATGGATCCCGCGGGAATACAGGCGATCAGAATACCAAGAACCAGGCAAAACACCATTGCGACAATGCCGTCCGAGGCAACGTACTCGCTATCGGCCAGCTTGCCCTTAACGGTGTTCTGATAGTCCTCGAGCTTGTCGCCCACGGGTGTAGCGTGCTGCTTGACGTAGTGCTGCAGCTCGTCGAACGTGCGCGAGCGATCGCCGTTCTCGTCGGGCTTAGCACCGGCAAAGAAGACCTTGAGCACCATGTGGTCAATGCCCTTGGCCGACTTCCAGCCCGCATCACCCACCGTCACGCGATACGTCTGCTCTTCTTTTTCACGCCCCAACAGACCCTTCTTAGCCTTAGTCACGGTCGCCTGCTCCAGCTTAATCACACGGTCGTCGGTGAGCTTCATGAGCGTGGCGATATATGCCTGATCGGGCACCTCGTTCCAGCTCATGAGGGCCGAAAGCACAGCGGGATGGTCGGCCGAAGGCACATCGCGGAAATATTCGTCCTGGAAAAGCGGCTTGGGCTTGCGGCGGCGCAGCTTGAGCACAACGATTGTGCCGGTAAAGGCCACCGCCGCGACAACACTTAGTACGGCAAGTACATTGGCAATCATGCGAGCGTGAGCGCGGCGGGCGTTAGCCTCGTCGGCCCATGCCTTCTCCTCGCTCAGGATTGTCGGCATGCGCTCCTCGCTCGAAGTGGAAAGCCAAGGCACCCAATCGCTGGGGAAGGTGATGCGCGCCTCGGCGAATTCGCCCTGATGCACGCAGGGAATGGTATAGGTGACCATGGGTTCATCCGCATCGAGCGATACGTCGCCCGTCAGCGGGCCGTGGCCCCATGCGCGGAAGTTATCGCCCTTGACGGCCGCCGTCCCGGCGGCGGCATTTGCGAAGTGCACTTCCATCTCGACGTCATCGGAATCCGCGGACCAGCCGTCGCCCACGAATTTCCAATAGAGCTCGGCGGTATCGGCCCAGTTCATAACCGCACCGGTCATGGTGTAACTCACGTAATAGATCGCGCTGTCGCCGCTCTCGTGGGGGCTGAACACCTTGATTCTTACGCCGCTGTCGGACTGCTCAACCGTATAGACGCCGTTGTCGCCTTTGTTTGCGCTGTCGACCTTGTTAAACGCGGTGTCGTCTTCCTCGACGCTCAGCACATTGACGCCCGCCGCACCGCCCTGCTGGTTAGAGCCTGTATTGATCTCCCAAAACACGCCGTTGATGTCGTCATCGAAATCAAACTGGCGTCCCTCGACAACGGTCAGCGAGCCGTCGGCCTCGACCGTGGCACCGATATAGGTTTGGGTCATGGAGTAGCCGTCGGCGTGCGCGGCGACAGGCAGCAGCAACAACGCAAGCGCGACGAGCACGCAGACGGAAGCGAATCGCGCAAACAGGCAGCGCTGCCGACAAGTATTGGCAACGGGGGCGTTCATAGGCACATCCTTTGTCTGTAAAACCAACATCGCCATTGTCCCACGTTTGCGGACACACATGACGAATATCTGGGCCAACGGAACGTCAAATGGGACAAAAGTCCCACCCGAGTCTGGCACTTAGGGACGTTCCTAATGATCTATTGGGGACGGAGGAAAACGGATCATTGGGTTGAACCGACGGACTGCAACAAATTTGTCGTTTGGGACGTTCTTTGGCCGAGTCCCGCGCCAACGATAGATACCACTTCACAGCTCCGTCACAGGTGTAGCGGCTTTGTGTGGGCGCGGCATGCGCTGATTGAGCCGTCAGTCGAGGGGCATAAACCAATTGAGCGAAAACGGTTGCCCCTTTCCCGTTCGCTCGAGGATCATGTCCCCCTTTTCCGCGGAAACCCCGGCAGTTGCGAAGAGCTGCCGGGGTTTCTGTCGTGCATAAGGTCGAGTCGGCGTACGGCGATCGAGACGTTGGGCCGCAGACCCACCGTGCGCAATGCGCAGCGCCGCCAACTTGCGAGCCACGGAAACGCCTTCCCTACCGTGCCCCGCGCTATACTCGTCCGCATGGATATCAAAACACGCAACATACCAACGCCCGCCGCGGACGCGCCGACGACGACTCCCTCTCCCGCACCTGTCGTGGGCCGTTTTGCCCCGTCGCCCTCGGGCCGCATGCACCTGGGCAACGTGTTCAGCTGCCTGTGCGCGTGGCTTTCGGCCCGCAGCCAGGGCGGCAGCATCGTGTTGCGCATCGAGGACCTGGACGATCGCTGCAAGCGCCCGGAACTTGCCACTCAACTGATTGACGACCTGACCTGGCTGGGACTCGAGTGGGACGAAGGCCCCTACTACCAGCACGATCGCCTCGACCTGTACGAGGGCGCCTTGCGCCAGCTGCAAGACGCCAGCCTCACCTACCCCTGCTTTTGCACGCGTGCCGAGCTCCACGCCGCGAGCGCGCCGCACGCCAGCGACGGCACGCCCATCTACCGCGGCGCCTGCCGAGGCCTTTCTGCCGAAGAGGTTACCCGCCGCAGCGCCCTGCGCGCCCCGGCCACGCGTCTGCGCGTGCCCACCGTCGATGACCTCGCAGACGATGTGATCGAATTCGTGGACCGCACGTACGGGGCCCAATGCGAGGCGCTCGCCACCGAGTGCGGCGATTTTTTGGTGCGCCGCAGCGACGGCGTTTTTGCCTATCAGCTAGCCGTGGTGGTCGACGACGCTGCCATGGGCGTCACCGAGGTCGTGCGCGGATGCGACCTGCTGGGCTCCACGCCCCGCCAAATCTACCTGCAGCATCTGCTGGGACTTCCCACGCCGCACTACGCGCACATTCCGCTGCTCATGTCGCCGGACGGCCGCCGCCTTTCCAAGCGCGACCGCGACCTGGACCTGGGCGAGCTCCGCGCCCGCTTTGGCACGCCCGAGGCACTGCTGGGCTGGCTCGCCAGGCAAACGGGCATCGCGCCGGACACCACGCCACGCTCTGCCGAGCAGCTGGTCGAGCACTTTAGCTGGGACGCTATCCGCGCACACCGGGAGAACATCACTGTAACGGCCGAGTAGCCAGCCACCCCGCCACTACGCAACATCCCAGGGCTGGAGTTCGTCACCCAGGCGAACGATGTGGTCGTAGAGCACGGTGTGGCGCTCGGCCGGGTTGGCATCCCGATGAAAATGCCCGTAATACCAGCGTTTGTAGTCCATGCGATCTTCCAGCTCATCGAAAAATGCCGTAAGCCGATCAACGGCGGGGTAATTCCAGCCGGGTGCCGGATAAAGCGTGGGCGAAAGCATGCGCGTCGAGCAGGTGTGGGTGACCACGTAGTCGACCTTCCAACCCACGCTGTCGAGCTTTGCCCGCGCCTCCTCAAAGTTGCGCTCGTCCGGCAGCTCCTGCGGCCACCAGCTGGAATAGGGAATGCGGTATTCCTTATCCACACTCGTGGCGCCGCCCATGGTAAAAATCGTTGAGCCGTCGAGCTCAAAAACCTCGCCGCGCGTCAGGCGCCGTATGGGAGAGGTATCCGACAGGCGCTGCGTCAGCCCACCGTGCCACAACTCCATGGGACGCTCCGCCCAGTGATCGAAACGCTCGTGGTTGCCGTCGACGAACAGCACGGTATAGGGACGCGATTCCAGCCAGGCGATATCGGCGCATTCCTCAGCAGAGAAATCCCACGGAAAGCCAAAGTCGCCCGCAACAATCAGATAGTCGTCGCTCGTCAGGCTATCCCCAAGCTCCCAATCGCGCAGCTTTTGCATGTCGAGGCCGCCGTGAATATCGCCTGTCACATAGACCGTCATCGGATCACCACTTCCCTCTTATAGGCTTCGAGATCGTGCTCGATCTGCTCGTCACCCGTGGCGTTGACCCACCACGGCCATTTAACGCACCGCATCGGCTCGTCTACCTGCGCAAACCACGACCTGAGCTCCTCCAGGCTCACGGGGGCGTAGCTGTTAGCGTCCACACCCACGTCATAGCGCAGCAGCCCCTGCCTGAGGTTGAACTTGTTGTACTCGCCGCCGCAGCTGTGGATATGCCCGTGCAGATGCCAACTGCCGTGCGACATGCCCTGCCAGTCGACCATGGGATAGTGACTCAACACGATTTTTTGGCGGTTGATCTTGAGCACGCAAATGGGCGGCTCGACGATAAAAGCATCCGCTACCGCAGGCTGCGTCCAGTCCTTGTCATGGTTGCCGGGCAGCAGGTGGACGCGTTTGCAGGCAATGCTTTTGCGCAGCTCGTAGGCATCTTGGACCGTCATCTTAAAGCTAAAGTCGCCCAAGATGTAGAGCTCGTCATCCGCAGCAACTTTGCTGTTAATGTTGGCGACCATGGCGTCGTTCATCTGCGCAACAGTCGACCAAGGCCTATCGCTAAGCCGTAGCATGTTCTCATGCCCAAAGTGAGTATCGCTGGTAAACCAGATCACGGGGACCTCCTGTTGCTGCGGGGTATCCATCCTTTAGGGCTCACCCTTCATTCTTCCATCCAAACGGGTCAAGCACCCAAAAAATCAGATCGAGCACGCCACCGGTTATCATGGCGCCGGCAAGGGCCATGCAAACGTGCAGAGAGCTGGCACTTCGGAGCACGTCGAACGGCCCCAGAACAGCCAGCAGCGCGACCGCTGCGCCGGCAAGGCACAACGCGAGGCACGGCCCCGCGTCCTTGACGCACTTCTTTGCGAGATGCTTGGTGTTGTCACTCATCAATATCGAGCTCCTTAGAGGGTCGTTGTTCAGCTTCATGCCGCCGCGGCAGAGCAGGGCGGCAGAGCAAGTGTCACATGTCGTGCGGACACGTGTGCAAGCTCATGCCAAACTGCCAACCCCAATCGTCATACATCATAAAACGAACGATCGATCTGTTATCCTGGCGCCAACATAGTCTTTCGAAAGGTTTGCCGGGATGACTACGCAGCGACAGATTGATATTGAATTCGACTCGCTTACACGCGAGAACGATTCACCCAAGCTCATCGCCAACTCGAAGGCGACAGGCGGAACACTACTATCCGTTATCAAGGAGCAGCTCTCAGCCTGCGGCTCTTTTGACTTTTGCGTAGCGTTTGTTGCAGACGGCGGCCTTCAAATCCTGGTCGAGACGTTCCAGGAGCTCAAGCAGCGTGGCATTAAGGGCAGGCTGCTCACGTCCACCTATCTCAACTTCAACTCACCCGATGTCTTTCGCAAGCTCCTGGAATACGACAACATGGAAGTTCGCGTATTCCAGGGTAATTTGCATGCCAAGGGATACATTTTTGATAAGGGCGAAACCAGCACGGTCATCGTCGGCAGCTCGAACATGACGCAGACCGCCCTCACCTGTAATAAAGAATGGAACGTGCTGTACCAGACTGTCGAGAACAGCCGCCTACTCGGCGAACTGAGGGGCGAGTTCAATTCGTTGTGGAACGACACCTCAACCGTTTTGCTTTCCCAAGATTGGATTGAGAACTATGCCGCATATCGATCGGCACGTCCGTCAAAGCCCAAATCGAAACCGACGTTCCAGGCAACTGTTAGCCCAACCATGAACGACCTCGAAGAAATCAAGCCCAATAAAATGCAGCAGCGCGCCCTTGAGGCGCTCGGCGTAATCCACCGCAAAGGCGAGACCCGCGCCCTGCTGGTCTCGGCAACCGGCACCGGCAAGACCTTCCTTTCGGCGTTCGACGTGCTCGCATTTAAACCCCGGCGCGTCCTCTTTCTTGCGCACCGCCGGCGCATTATCGACGCCTCCCGTGCAAGCTACGAACGGCTCTTAGGTAATACCTATACGTTCGACACCTATCAAACTGGCAAGCATATAAGCAATGCTACCTGCGTGTTTGCCATGTGTTCTTCGGTCGCCAAACATCTGAGCGATTTCCGTCCCGATGAGTTCGACTACATCGTCATCGACGAGGCCCACCGCACGGGATCCCAGGGTTACCAATCCATCATGTCGCACTTCACGCCTCGGTTTTATCTGGGCATGACCGCTACGCCTAATCGCACCGACGGCTACGACGTCTTTGCCCTTTTCAATCACGTCATCGCGTTCCAGATCACACTGCAGGACGCTTTGGCCGAGGAGATGCTAGCCCCCTTTCATTATTTTGGCATTCACGATCTGGAGATCGACGACGAAACGGTCGAAGATACCGCCTTGTTCGGACGCCTAACATCCGACGAGCGCGTGCGTCATATCACCGAGAAGATCGAAGAATATAGCGTCACCAAAAGCAACCGCAGGGGCTTAATTTTCTGCAATCGAAACGCCGAGGCCAAAGAACTGTCACACAAATTCAACGCTTTCGGATATCGAACGACTGCGATTAGCGGTCAAGATCCCGATGAAGTCCGCGATGCCGCTATCAGCCGGCTTGAAGCCGGCGAGCTCGAGTACATCTTCTCGGTCGATATCATGAACGAAGGCGTCGACATCCCCTCGCTCAATCAGATCATCATGCTTCGACGCACCGACTCCGCAATCATCTTTATTCAACAGCTCGGACGAGGTTTGCGCCTGAATGATGGCAAGGAATACGCTCTGGTACTCGACTTCATTGGCAATTACCAGAGCAACTTCCTGGTGCCCATCGCACTTTCGGGTGACAAGACATACAACAAAGATCGCCTGCGTCGTCTCGTCCAAGAGGGCGATTCGGCGATACCCGGATGCTCGACCGTGAGCTTCGATCGTATTTCTGAGGCACGCATTTACAAGGCCATCGACGGCGGCGATTTCACCTCCGTCAGGTTTTTGAAAAACGAATATCTCGACTTGCGCCAAAAACTCGGCAAGATTCCCTCGCTGCTCGAATTTGATCGTAACGGCTCCATCGATCCACTGCTTATCTTCAAGAATAGCGGCCTGGGGTCCTACCACGCATTTCTTTCCAAATACGAGCCGGACTACACGGTTCAATTTACCTCTGATCAGACCAAGATTCTCAAATTTATTTCTCAAAAACTTGCCGCGGGCAAGCGATTCGAAGACCTCTATTTGCTTCAAACGCTCGTCGAAGCCGGACACGAGGGCTACTGGCATATGCGCGAGGCTGCGCTTAGGAACTACCGCGCACAGCTTAAGGACAGCGCCGTTAGGTCGGCAATCGCAGTCCTTAAGGGCGACTTTGCCACTCCTAAGGATTTCGTTTCCCTGCTTATTGACGATGGATGCGGACCTCGTCTGACCGAAGCGTTTGCGACCGCCCTGCGCAACGCAGAGTTCAAGCGTCAGATTCTCGAGGTGCTGGATTTTGGTATTGAGCGCAACCGACTCGACTATGCCGAGACGTACGAAAACACAAATTTCGTTCTCAACGCCAAGTACACGTACGAGGAGGTTTGCCGTCTGATGAACTGGCAAAAGAACATCAACGGCCAAAACCTTGGCGGATACTTCTACGATGAGAAGACCAATACATTCCCCGTGCTTATTAACTATGACAAGGCTCCCGACATTAGTGAGTCAATTCAGTATGAAGACCGCTTTGTTTCGCCGAGCAAGCTCATCGCAATCTCGAAGGGCAACCGCACGCTCAACTCCCCCGAGATTTTGCGACTGCAGGCATGGCCGGGAAACGGCCTGAAGACGTATTTGTTTATGCGAAAGAACAAGGACGATAAGGGTGGCAAGGAGTTCTATTTCTTAGGCGAAATGCATCCGACCGGCGAGTTCGAGGCTATTAAAACTAAGAGCAACGACAACGCCGTCGAAATCGAATATGAGCTCAACGCACCCGTGAGGCAGGACATTTACGAGTTTATGCTCAGCGATCTTAGTGAAGCCGAGTAACAAATAGGAGCGAGGCGCCATGCGGCGCCCGCTCCTTTCTTACTTAAGCCCGAGTTTCTTTTCGAGTTCCCTAACGACTTTAACGTCCGCCGGAAGCCAATCGACATCCCACAGGTTATTGGTATCGAGCCACTTCATGTCCTCGTGAGCGTGCTCTTTGAACTCCCCCGAAAGGATGGTAGCTAGGTAGCACTGCATCGACAGATGGAACGTCTCGTAATCGTGTTCGACCGTGCAAAGATAGTCAAGGTTACCGATCGTGACCTCGAGCTCTTCTTGAATCTCGCGCACGATTGCCTGCTCGCCGGTCTCGCCCGGCTCGAGCTTGCCGCCCGGAAACTCCCAGCCGTCTTTAAACTCGCCATAGCCGCGCTGGCAACTCAGGATTTTTCCATCCTTCTGAATAATCGCTGCTGCAACATTGATTGATTTCATAACTAGTCATCACCTCTCCAGTTGAGCCCAACCAGTATAGGTGATCGACCGCCCGCCATGTCCCAGTCGCCTGAAAACCGCCCACTCGACCAACCCTTGACGCCGTTTTGCACAGGCACCCCATCCTCCGCTATCGAGGTCTAATACTTTTCCCACCGCCGCGCAAAAACTCATCCAACATTAATCTTGGCTCAAGAATCGCTTAATCTATAACCTGCACTATAGAGTTCGACCAAGGGCGAGGCGGCGCCGCGCAACGCAGGCCGCCGAACGCAACGCTCGCGCCCATCGAACGAAAGGACAGGTCATGGACGACCTCGAAAAAGTTGAAACCATCCGCACCAAGTGCAACGTGAGCTACACCGATGCCAAGGCCGCGCTCGACGCCGCCGACGGCAACGTCTTGGATGCCATCATTTGGCTCGAGTCGCAGGGCAAGACCCAGACCACGTCGGCGCACGCCGCCACCGAGTCCGCGCCAGTCGATGAGCCCTCAGCCGAGATGGTCGCCGCGCAGGCCGCCTACGAGAAGTCGAGCGAAAAGACCGACTTCTCCAAGAAGATGGACAGCGTGTGGGAGTACCTCAAAAAGCTCTTCCGCCTGAGCCTGGACACCAAGTTTATCGCCACGCGCCGCAACGCGATCATCCTCAACATTCCCATCCTGATCCCCATCGTCGCGCTGTTTGCCTGGGGCGCTACGATTTGGCTGATGCTGATTGGCCTGTTCTTTGGCATGCGCTACCGCATCGATAGCGACGGCGACGTGCCCGGCAGCATCAACAACCTTATGAATCACGCCGCCGATGCCGCGGACGACATCAAGCAAAATCTCAACGACGACAAGTAATCGCAGACGGGGACACGCATGGCACGGATCCTGATCGTAGAGGACGAGGAGAAAATCGCCCGCTTTGTGACGCTCGAGCTGGAGCACGAGGGCTACCAGGTGGAGCACGCCGCCGACGGCCGCACCGCCGTGGACCTGGCGCTGGAGCGCAACTACGATCTGATTCTGCTCGATGTGCTGTTGCCGCAGCTCAACGGCATGGAGGTGCTGCGACGCGTCCGCAAGCACAAGGATGTACCGGTGATCATGGTCACCGCGCGCGATGCCGTGATGGACAAGGTTGCCGGGCTCGATGCCGGCGCCGACGATTACCTGACCAAGCCGTTTGCCATTGAGGAGCTGTTCGCACGGATCCGCGTTGCGCTGAAGCGCTCGGAGGCCGTGCGGACGGCTTCGGGCGTTGGCGGCGTCGGGGCCGGGGAGGGCGTGGCGAGCGGCGCGGGCGTCGGTATCGCCACAATGTCCCCGGCAACCGACACGGCCCAGACCGCTGCCTCGCCCTCCCCCGCCGCGCTCACCGTGGGTTCGGTCGCGCTCGATCCCGACCGCCGCGAAGTCACGGTCGGCGGCTCGCCCATCGTGCTGACTGCCCGCGAGTTCGACGTCCTCGCCCTGCTTATGGCGCACGCCGGCACCGTGCTCACGCGCGAGCGCATCGCGCACGAGGCGCTGGGCTACGAATACGTGGGCGACACCAACAACGTCGACGTGCACATCGCGCACTTGCGCGCCAAGATCGAGGACGCCGGCGGCGCCCGCATCATCCAGACCGTGCGTGGGGTGGGCTATGTCTGCCGCGCGTAACGCCGAGGCCAAGCGCGTCACATCCATCGCCCGCGCCATCAACTGGAGCTATATGTGGCGCCGCTTGATGAGCTACGTCTGGCTCGATCTGCTGCTGATGGTGATTGCGGCGGCGATCCTCGTCTATGGATACAACCAGATGCTGCCCGACGGCGCGTTTACCGCAGGATGGATCCCCGGCGTCGCCGTTCACGGCATGTCGCTGGCGCCTGCGCGCGGCTGGGACCTGGCAACGCTCACCTATACCGTCGAGCTTGCGCGTACCACCAAGACTTTCCCCCTCGCGCAGGACCTCGTCGCGCTATGGCCTCTCTACCTTGTCGTTGTGGGTTGGCAGGTCATCAGCGTGCTCGACATGCTCGGCGGCGCCCGTCGCGTGCGCCGCACCATGGCACCGCTCAACGACCTGGCCTTGCGCGTGGACGAGCTCGGCCGTATGCAGCTCTCCGGCGGCAAGATGGAAACACTGGAGCAGGCCATCGAGCGCGCAAGCGTCGACTCGCCGAGCGTCACTACCGGCGACGCCGACCTGGCAAGCATCGAGGTTGCACTCAACCGCCTACTGCGCCAGATGCAAGAGGCCAAACTGCAGCAAATGTGCTTTGTCAACGATGCGAGCCACGAGCTGCGCACGCCCATCGCGGTGATTCAGGGCTACGTAAACATGCTCGATCGCTGGGGCAAAGACGACCCGGACGTGCTGGCAGAATCTATCGCGTCCCTCAAGGCCGAAAGCGAGCACATGCAAGAGCTCGTGGAGCAGCTGCTGTTTTTGGCACGCGGCGATGCCGGGCGCACGGTCCTGCGGCGCGCAAATACCAACCTTGCCGCACTGGTCGACGAGGTATGCGAGGAATCGCAGATGATCGATACCGAGCACACGTATCGGCTGGCCTTTGACGCTGCGCTTGTCAGCGACCCGCGCTGCGACGCGCCCGTCGACGTGGCGCTCGTGAAGCAGGCTCTGCGCGTGATCGTGCAAAACGCCGCCAAGTACTCGGATGCGGGAACGACCGTCACATTTGGCGTAGCGCCGGATGCGGGCGCGGGCACGATCGACATAAGCGTTGAGGACGAGGGCATCGGCATGAACCAGGAATCCGCAGCTCACGCGTTTGAACGGTTCTACCGCGCCGACAATGCACGCGATGCCGGCGCACAGGGCTCGGGTCTGGGGCTTGCCATTGCCAAGTGGATCGTCGATAGCCATGGCGGCGTCATTGGCGTGACCTCAGTCGAGGGCGTCGGCAGCCGCTTTACGATTCGCCTGCCGCGCTAGGAAGCCCCTCGGCATAAATAAAGGGATAGGGCCACACGGCCCTATCCCTTTTTGCTAGCTATGGCAGCTTGTGCGCTACTCGCGGCACAGATGCACGGCGAAACCGGCGAACTCGCGCTTAAAGTACACGAGCTTGGTGCTACCGTCGGGCAGCAGCGCGCGCGACTCTTCGTTGACCTCGAGCCCGCGCTCGGCAAACCACTTCTCGGCCGCATCAATGTCGTTGACGGCAAAGCCGATGTGGCCCTTGGTGCCACGACCATTCTGCTTCATGACCTCGACCAGCGAATCGTTAAAGTACGAAACCGGGGTCTCGATAACGGGCAGACCCATCATCGTCGAGAACAGCTCCGCGATCTCCAGGGCGTCTGCCGGGTCGGTGGCGTTAATGCCCACATGGGCAACGCGCATGCCAAAGAGCTCGACCGGATTGGCGTTCTGCTCACTCATGCAGTCAGCGCCTACTGAGCCATGACGTCAAGAACGGCCTTCTCGGCAGCGACGCGGTTCATGCCGGTCATGAAGGGCACGCCGCTCACGTACGGGCAGGTAAGGCCCTCGGGGGCAACGGTGGTGGCGATCAGCAGATCGGCGCCCTCGTCGCAAACGTCCTTGGCCTCGGAGATGGCGCACTGCACGATCTCGTACTTGTCGGCGTAACCGTTGGCGTCGAGCATGGTGGCGACCTTCTGGGCAACGAGCGTGGAAGTAGCAGCGCCAGCACCGCAAGCCAAAACGATCTTCTTCATAGGTAATGTCTCCCTTCATGGTTTACTTTAGGTAAGTGTACCGCAGCGAGCGATGGCGCTCGGCCTCGATGCGCTTTTATGCCAGTTTGCTTGCGCGCTGCGTATAATACATCTAGTACGTGTTGTCATACCGCTCGCTTTATGAGCGACTAAGGACCCTAACATGCCCGATTCCCGCACCCTCTGGACCGCCGTCGTTATCATCTGCATCGCCGTGTCGGTGTTCTTTAGCGTCAAAAAACGCACCACGTTCAAGCGTCTGCAGCAGCTTATGGCTGCCAAGCAGTGGGATGAGTTCGATCGTTTGCTCGACGGCAAACTCACCAGCATGCTGTACCCGCGCTACAACCGCGACTACCTGCGTCTGAACTCCTATCTGCTGCGCGAGGACCACAAGCGCGCCAGCGAGATGTTCGACCTGCTGCTGGGACTCAACCTGCCCAAGATGCAGCGCGTCGACCTGGTCATTAAGGCCTTTAACTACTACGTTGGCCAGGAGGACCGCAAAAAGTCCAAGGAGTTGCTGCACGAAATCAAGGGCTTTGAGGGCGGTCAGGCCGAGGCAGTCGCACACGAATGCCAGCTGATGTACGACACGATGATCCTCAAGCGCCACAACGACATTCCCGAGCTGGAGCGCATGCTCGAGGATGTCGGCGACGACCCGGTCAAGCGCTGCCGCCTGGAGTACCTGCTGGCCCTGCAGTATCAAAACAAGGGCGACGAGGCAAAGTTCCAAGAGTTCCTTGAGAAGTCGGGCCAACACTCGATGGCCGTCAACGCGTAGCGGACGGCTTGTGCTAGACTTCTAGTCTCACGGGGGCGTGGCGGAATTGGCATACGCAGGGGACTTAAAATCCCTCGCCGCAAGGATTGTGGGTTCGAGTCCCACCGCCCCTACCATTTAGCTTTTACGAGCTCGTGTCCCCCGGGGATGCGGGCTCGTTTCTTTTGGACGCCGGTGGGGCTCTAAGTTGGTACTCCCACATTTTTCGATGGAAAAACGTGGTTGTCTTACACATTTTTCGATGGAAAGACGTGGTTGTCTTACACATTTTTCGATGGAAAGACGTGGTTGTCTCGCACATTTTTCAAGGGAAATGCGCATATGGCCTTATACTATCCGAAAAGGTTGGGAGGCAATATGCAGCGACAGCTTATGAGTGAACTTATCGCTTGGAAATCAAGGGCGAATCGCAAACCTCTCTTGCTTAAGGGGGCCCGCCAGACAGGTAAGACTTGGCTTCTTAACGAATTCGCAAGCCAGCAATATCAAAACGTCATTCGTTTTGACTTTATGCTCGAGCCGAGCGCACGCTCGCTGTTCGATGGGGACCTCGACCCCAAGCGTATCATCTCTCAGATAGAACTCTTGCGCGGCCAAACCGTAACGCCGGCGGACACGCTCATCGTTTTCGACGAGATCCAGGAGGCGCCACGCGGCATCACCTCGCTCAAGTACTTCAACGAGCTTGCACCCGAATACCACATCGTGGCTGCCGGTTCCTATATGGGCCTCGCGCTCCGACGCGAAAACGAGTCATTTCCCGTCGGTAAAATCGACCAGCTCACCATGCGTCCCATGGGGTTTGCCGAGTTCGTTCGTGCCGTCGACGGCAACCCGCTCGCCGACGCTATCCTTGCCGCAGACATGAACCTTCTAGCAAACGTTACCGAAAAGCTCGAGCACTTGCTCAAGGATTACTTTGTTGTCGGTGGTATGCCCGAAGTTGTCTCCGCTTTCACCGAGACACGCGACTTCATCGAAGCCCGTAGGCTTCAGCAGCAAATCATCGAGGCTTACGAATCCGATTTTGGCAAACATGCACCCGCCCGCATTGTCGAGCGCATGAGGTTGGTTTGGAAATCCCTGCCCGGCCAGCTTGCAAAGGAAAACAAAAAGTTCGTCTACGGAGCCCTTCGCCCCGGGGCGCGCGCACGCGATTTTGAAGAGAGTCTCCAGTGGCTCATGGATTACGGAATCATTCATAAGGTGCCGCGCGTTTCCGCCCTCAGGGCACCGCTCTCGAGCTACGAGGACCTCTCGGGCTTCAAGCTATTTTGCATTGACACCGGTATCCTCGGAGCGCTCTCCAACCTCCCACCGGCCATCGTCCTTAACGGGCCCGCTGTTTTCACTGAATTTAAGGGCTCGCTCACCGAGCAATACGTCGCGCAGGAACTCTTGCTGCAAGGCAAGAGTCCCGCGTATTGGTCCTCTACCTCTGGCAATGCCGAAACCGACTTTGCCATCGACCATGCGGGAACCGTGCTTCCGCTTGAGGTCAAGGCGGCAGAGAACCTTAAAGCGAAGAGTCTGAAAATAGCCTGCGAAAAATTCAAGCTCGAGCGTTGCGTGAGGAGCTCCCTGGCGGCATATAGAGACGAGGGCATGCTCGTCAATATTCCGCTTTGGGAGATTGGGCAAATCGACAAGCTGGCATAGGCGCTGTGGGGACGCCCCGCAAGGACTGTCCCCAGGTGCCGGCTGTTGAGTTGCGGTGGAATAGGGACTGTTTGGTGCCCGAAAGGGCGATTTTAGTCCGTATTTCACCGCAACTTATTTAGAGGGCGCTGAGGTTGGGGGTCCAGCCGATGGTGGGGGTCGCGCCGTCGAGAACCTCGTTGATGGTGGCGGCCATGCCGGCGAGGAGGCTGTTCTCACTTACGGTGAGCGACTCGTAGCTACCGGCGCGCATGAGCTCGCGAACCACCACGGCGCCGGCCAGAATCACGCCCGCGCGCTTGGGCTGCACGCCCGGCAACGCGGCAATGCCTGCAACATCCAACGCAGACATGCGCTCGATAGCGGCCGAAATCTGCTCCATCGAAAGCTCGCGCAGGTGCACAAAGTTCGAGTCGTACGGCTCCAGTTCGTGGACCAGCGCCACGAGCGTGGTAACGGTACCGCCCACCGCGACGAGGCGCTCGGCGCGCTCAAAGTCGACAGGCAGGCCCTCAAAGTAAGCCCCGAACTGCTCGCCCGCCCATACGCCAGCGGCGGCAAGTTCACTGTCCGTTGGCGGCAGCGCCGAGAAAAACCGCTCCGTCACGCGACGGCAACCGATGTCCAGTGAGCGCGTTCCCTCCAGCGCAAAGACGCCACGCTCCGGCGCATAGACGCCCGTCGCGAGCTCCGTGGATCCGCCGCCCGAATCGGCAACAATGATGCGCTCGCCGGCAAAGTCGTGCGCCACGCCAAAAAACGTCAGGCGCGCCTCGACCTCTCCTGGAATCACCTGCGGCTCGAGACCCAGCTCGCGCAGGCCGTCCAGCAGCAGCACGGCGTTGGACGCATCGCGCGCGGCACTCGTGCACGTGGTACAGATGCACACGGCCCCAAAGGCACGTGCCTCGTCCACAAACATGCGGCACGCAGCGAGTACACGCTCGACAGCCGCCTCGCAAAAGCGACCCGTCGCGTCCACGCCCTCGCCCAGGTCGGTAATCTCGGTATGCTTGGACGATTCCACAATCGCCCCGGCCTCGACCTGCGCCAACACCAGTCGCGACGACACCGTTCCCAGGTCGATCGCGGCCACCTTATAGCGTTTGCAATTTGTCATTGCGGGCTCCCCTCCGGGCGCTATTTGCCGCTGGACGCGACCGTCTGGCCTTCGACGCCGCTAAAACCAAACAGCATGTCGAGCGCTTGGATGTACCACGGCGCGTCCTTACCGACTTCTTCGATTTCCTTGGCAACTTCGCTGGCCTTCTTGGCGTTCGACGACTTCTGGCTCGACGAGGCACCCGAATCGCCGTCCAGGCCCTGCACTTCAATCCTCTTCTCGCCGGGCATCACCAAGCCCAGGTCCTCGGATGCCGCATCCTTGATACCCTCCTCCGAGAGCAGCTTGTCGACGCTTTTTTGCAGCCCATCATTGTATTGCTGGCGAATCTCGACCTGCTTGGCCAAGATATCGCTCGAACGCTTTGCCACGTACAGGTCGCGCACGGGGAAATACAGGCTCACGAGCACCAGGGCAACGACGATGCCGATGAATAGCCCTCGCTGAGGACCGTGGGTAAAGTCGTAGATCGCCTTGACCACCGCGTTGTCGTTGGCGTAGTGCATAAAGTCCGAGCCCGAAAAACGGTTCGAGGGCCTGCTCGACCTATCGTGCGTTTGAGCCGACGAGCGCTGAGCATGCGACGAACGTGCCGGGCGCACCGGTCCATCTGACGAAGTATTCACTTGAGCATTGGGGCGCGAGGTACTTGTCGGGCGTTGCATGGAACGGTCGGCGCCGGCGTAGGCGGACCCACCGAGCTGCACCGTGCGCGCACGGCGAGGCGACGGCTCACGCGAACCGGCGGAATAGTACCTGTTGTCGTAAATCTGATCCATGTGCGCCTTGTGCGGTTGAGGTTTGTTTGCGCTAAGTATTCTAGTTATAGCACGAGCGCGCGCACCGCCTTCGCCAGCCTTTGCTCGACATAAAAAAGGCGCTGAGCCATATGGCCCAGCGCCCAATGGTGCTCAACAGCGCCCGGCTGAAGCAAGGCGAATCCGAGTCTTCCCCGCCCCCGCGAGCTCCGCATGCCTAGCGAATGTTGTAGAACGCGGCCTTGCCGGCGTAGCGCGCGCTGCCCTCGAGCTCGTCCTCGATGCGGATGAGCTGGTTGTACTTGGCGATACGGTCGCTGCGGCACGGGGCGCCCGACTTGATCTGGCCGGCGTTGACGCCCACGACCAGGTCGGCGATCGTGGAGTCCTCGGTCTCGCCGGAGCGGTGGCTCACGATGCAAGCGTAACCGGCCTCCTTGGCGGTCTCGATGGCCTCGAGCGACTCGGTGAGCGTGCCGATCTGGTTGACCTTGACCAGGATCGCGTTGGCGGCACCCAGCTCGATGCCCTTCTTGAGGCGCTCGGTGTTGGTGACGAACAGGTCGTCGCCCACCAGCTGCACCTTGTTGCCAATGCGACGGGTGAGCTCGACCCAGCCGTCCCAGTCCTCCTCGGCCATGCCGTCCTCGATGGAGATGATGGGATAGGTGTCGACGAGCTTCTCCCAGTAATCGACCATCTGAGCGCTCGTATACTCAACGCCCTCGCCCTTGAGCTCGTACATGCCGGTCTCGGCGTTGTAGAACTCGGTCGAGGCCGGGTCCATGGCGTACATGAAGTCGACGCCGGGCTTAAAGCCAGCCTTCTCGACGGCCTTGGTGATGTACTCGAACGGCTCGGCATTGGTCTTAAGGTTGGGGGCAAAGCCGCCCTCGTCGCCCACGCCGCCGCCCAGGCCGGCCTCGTGCAGCACGCCCTTGAGGGTGTGGTAGACCTCGGCGCACCAACGTAGGCCCTCGGCAAAGCTCGGGGCGCCCACCGGCATGATCATGAACTCCTGGAAGTCAACGTTATTGTCGGCATGCACGCCGCCGTTGAGGATGTTCATCATGGGCGTGGGCAGCAGATGGGCGTTGACGCCGCCCAGGTACTGGTACAGCGAAAGACCCGCCGACTCTGCCGCAGCGCGGGCAACGGCCAGCGACACGCCCAAGATGGCGTTAGCGCCGAGCTTGGTCTTGTTGGGCGTACCGTCGGCGGCGATCAGCGCGGCATCGACGGCACGCTGGTCGAAGGCATCGAGGCCCACGACGGCATCGGCGCACTCGTTGTTGACGTGCTCGACGGCCTGCGAGACGCCCTTGCCCAGATAGCGACCTTTGTCGCCGTCGCGCAACTCGCATGCCTCAAAGGCGCCGGTCGAAGCGCCCGAAGGCACCATCGCGCGGCCGAAGCTGCCGTCCTCGAGCACGACCTCGACCTCGACGGTGGGGTTGCCGCGGCTGTCGAGTACCTCGCGACCGTAGACGTCCAAAATATCGCTCATGTTGTCTCCCTCTCACTTGGAAACGTAGTTGATGCAAGCGACTGGCCGACTGTGCACCATCGGTGCGCCTCCGTAAGTTAGCCATGTCGCACTTTTTGCATTATGCCCTAAGTTAGCCGAGGGATACACTTGATTTTCGAAAAATTTAGCGGGAACGATGAGGCATGTCAGCCCGTCGTTCCCGCAGTCTTACTCCTCCGCCTTTGCGGCATCCCACAGGTCGTTGAGGCCGTGGGTCGAAAGCTCGGCAAGATCCACGTGGGCGTCGGACGCCATCTGCTCCATCGCGGCCCAGCGACGGCGAAACTTGGCCGTGCTCGCGCGCAGGGCACTCTCGGCGTCGATCCCCTCTTTGCGCGCGACGTTGACCAAGGCAAAGAGCAGGTCGCCAAACTCCATTTCGCGCTCGGGCGAGCCAGGGGCCTCGGCCTCAAACTCGGCACGTTCCTCGGCGACCTCATCCCACACGTCCTGGACCGTCTCCCACTCAAAGCCCACGGCAGCCGCCTTGCGCGACACCTTCTGAGCCTGCATCAGCGCCGGCAGATGCGTGGGCACGCCGTCGAGCAGACCCTCGGGCGCGGCCTCGCCCGCTGCCACGGCCTTGTCCTTGGCGGCTTTCTCGGCAAGCTTGACCTCGTCCCAAATCTTGAGTACCTCGTCGGAACTGTCGGCATCTACATCGCCAAACACGTGCGGATGACGGCGGATGAGCTTGGCATCGATATCACGCGCCACGTCGGCCAGCGTAAACTCGCCGGCGTCCGCCGCAATCTGCGCGTGCAGCACCACCTGCATGAGCACATCGCCGAGCTCCTCACGCAGATGCGCCGCATCGTCCGCCTCGATGCAATCGAGCGCCTCGTAGGCCTCCTCGATCATGTTCTTGCCAATGCTGCGGTGCGTCTGCTCTCGGTCCCACGGGCAGCCGTCGGGCTGACGCAGGCGCCAGATGGTCTGCACCAGATGCTGCAGCTCGGCCGACGCGTCGACCAGCGTGGACAGATCGCGCGAGCCCTCGGCATTTTGCTGAGCCATGTGCTGCGCCATGGTTATTCCTCCTCCAGGATCACGTGGCGGAACGCGCCGCCCTCGTAGATGCCGTAGCTGTGCGTACCGTCCTTGGGGATGCTTACGCTGCCGGGGTTGAAGAGCCACAGGCCCGGGTGCGCGGCGCTTGCCTCGTTGACCTTGATGTGTGTGTGGCCGTAGACGAGCGCGGAGCCCTCGGGCAGCGCGGGCGCGTGATCGACGCTGTTGTGCATACCGGCGCCAAAGACATGGCCGTGTGTCAGGAACAGCTCACGGCCGGTTTCGTCGAACAGCGTTGCGTAGTCGGCCATGACGGGGAAGTCGAGCACCATCTGGTCGACCTCGGCGTCACAGTTGCCGCGCACCGCGATGATGCGGTCGGCCAGAGCGTTGAGCAGCGGAATTACGCGCTTGGGGGCGTAGTCGCGCGGCAGGTCGTTGCGCGGGCCGTGGTAGAGCAGGTCGCCCAGCAGCACGATGCGGTCGGGGTTCTCGCGCTCGATGGCGGCGACGAGGCGCTCGGTCCAGTATGCCGAGCCGTGGATATCGGAGGCGATGAGGTATTTCATGAGGGGTCCTTTCGGGTGTGGGTTGATAGGGCTGGGCGCGGCGTGCCACCGGCCGCGTTACTCAAATCGGAACGCCGCGGCTTGTGCCGCCTGCATCACGCGCTGGAGCGGCACGTTATGCTCGCGGGCAAGGCGGGCGCAGTCCTCGTACTCGGGCGCTGCACGCTCGCTGCCGTCGGGCAGAGTCGCCACTTTAACGGATACCTCGCCCCATGGCGTCGCCACTTGTTCAAAGCGGCGCGGCAGACAGACGCGCTCCATGACCTGGCGGCGAATGCCGCTGGTCGTGGTTTCCAAAAAGATGATCGTCTGCAGACGGTCAATGTCCTCGCGGGCGCAGATTACCTGCAGTTGCCAGCCGGGGCGGCCTTTTTTGCAGTAGAGGGGCAGCCAGTGCACCTCGCGGGCGCCCGCCTCGCGCAGGCGGTCAGCGGCGTAGGCGAGCACCTCGGGCGACGCGTCGTCGATGTCGCACTCCAGCTTGACGATGGTTTCGGGCGCATCGGTCTCGCGCGACAGCGGAGATGTACTTCCACGTTGCATACGGTCCGGATCCTTTCCGCACAGGCTCGTTTTATTCACCCAAACGCTAGCACATCGGACGTGGCACAGGCGTGACTTTCGTCCGTCGCCGTCCTCGCCCCCATCCAAACGTGTACGTCAGCCTCCAAACATGTCATTTTTTGTCGGTTTTGGAGGCTGACGTACACGTTTTGAGGCAGGGTCGATGTCGTGCGGCAGCCCTTGCGCGCCGTTTGCCCTTTCCAGTCGATTTCGACCCTCGGCGTGCCCAACGCGTCAGGGGTCGCGCCATTACAATGGAGCAGATTTGCCGAATGCAAAGGAGCCGCCATGTCCGCTTGCCCGCTGGTCGATTGCCATACTCATACTTCGTTTTCGGACGGCCATGCCTCGTTTGAGGAAAACGTCTGCGCCGCCGCGGCCGCCGGCTGTCGGGTCATGGTCTCGACCGACCACCTCACCCTGCCTGCCAGCATGGATGCTAACTGCGAGGTACAGGTCGTCGAGGGCGACTTGCCGGCACATCGCCTGGCTTTTGAGGATGCCCGCAAGCTTGCCGCGCAGATCGCGCCGGAGCTCGAGCTTATCTATGGCTTTGAATGCGATTGGTACGAAGGCTGCGAGCCCTTGGTAGAGCGCTGGTCCCAGGGCGCCGTGGTGCGCTTGGGCAGCGTGCATTGGATTGGCGACCCGGGCGATATCATGGCCGGCGCCGCGGGCACGGCGGGAACAGAGAGCGTCGCTCGTCCCGATACGCCCGACTCGCTTTGTGGCTGGATCGACGACGATACCAACCTGCATGTTTGGGAAAACTTAGGCGCGCGCGGCGTGTGGGAGCGCTACGTCGATGACTGGTGCCGCGCCTGCGAGAGCCCGCTCAACTTTGATGTGATGGCTCACCCCGACCTAGTCATGCGCTTTTCGAAGGAAGGCTTTGCGCCCGACTTTGACCCCGCGCCGTTTTGGCAGCAGATGGCCGAGTGCGCGCACGATACGGGTCGCCGCGTTGAGGTCTCGACGGCCGCACCGCGCAAGGGGCTCGACGACTACTATCCCGTGACCGGCCTTTTGCGCTGCTTCGCCCACGCCGAGGTGCCAATCACTTTTGGCTCGGACGCACACCGCGCCTGCGACATCTGCTGGAACATCCGCGAGGCTCAGGCCCACGCCTACGACTGCGGTTATCGAACCTTCGACATCCCCCACCTCACCGGAGAATGGGAGTCCACGCCCCTCGCCTAAGATTAGTCGTTGGGGACGTTCTTAAACGACTAGTGGCGGCGGGCATTGAGTTCGCCGGCCAGTTCGTCGAGGGTGATGCCGTAACGCTCGAGCGTCACGAGTAGGTGGTAGATCAGGTCGCCGGCCTCGTAACGGATGTGATCGTGATCGTTATCCTTGCAGGCCATGATCACCTCGCTCGCTTCCTCGGCAAGCTTCTTGAGCAGCTCGTCCTCAACGTCGGTCAGCAGGCGGGCGGTGTAGCTCTCCTGTGGCGACGCATCGCGACGACCGTGAATCACCTCGGCCAGTCCCGTCAGCGTCTCGCCGATATTTCCCGGCTGCACGTTAGCTGTTCTGACTCCCATGGTTATTTCCTCTCGTTACTGCAGCGTAAAGTAGGTACCGGTCTCATCGAACCGAGGCTTTGCGCCCTTTTTCTCAAAGAACTCGATGATGACGGCATGAGCCTCATCGAGCCTTTCCTTCTCGGCCTCGAGCCAAAGCGACTGCGCCCCGCAGGCATCAGTCAGGTGCACGCGGCATGGCACGCCCGCGCGGAGGAGCTGGGTGTTGCAGTCGGCGACCTCGAACGGCGTCACGACTTTCATCGCACTCCCCCTTCCACGCGCTTAAAGAAGCAGGTACGGTTGCCGGTATGGCAGGCCGGGCCCGGCGAGTCGACCTTGACCAGCAGCGTATCGCTATCGCAGTCGGCCCAGAGCTCCTTGACCTCCTGCATATTGCCGCTCGTCGCTCCCTTATTCCAGAGCTCCTGACGGCTACGGCTCCAAAACCACGTGGTACCGGTCTTGAGCGTCAGCCCCACCGACTCCTCGTTCATCCAAGCAACCATAAGCACCTCGCCGGTGTCATACTGCTGAACCACACAAGGAATCAGCCCGCGGGCGTCGTACGTAAGATCCGCCGCTTCTACTACCTCAGTCATCATTTCTCCCAAGTCATAAACGAAACCCCACAGGTCGGCGAGGGTTGTCCAGGTGCCGCAGGTTGCCGCGAAAGAGGAGCGACGCGTACTTTGGTACGCGAGCGACGGTTTGAGCGACAAGATGCGGTGCCTGGGCAAGCCGCAGCGCTAGAAGTCCAACCTGACAGGGATGCCCTGGCTGGCCATGTACTCCTTCACCTGGCGAATGCTGAAGGTTCCAAAGTGAAAGACGCTGGCCGCCAGTACGGCGTCGGCTTCGCCCTCGATCACGCCCTCGGCAAAATGCTCGAGTGTGCCCACGCCGCCGCTCGCGATGACGGGGATTGGCACCGCGCGCGCCACGGCGCGGGTGAGCGCCAGGTCAAAGCCGGCCTTGGTGCCGTCGCGGTCCATGCTGGTCAGCAGAATCTCGCCGGCGCCGCGACGAGCCGCCTCCTCGGCCCATGCCACCGCGTCGATGCCCGTGGCGTTGCGACCGCCCGCCGTGAAGACCTCCCACTTGTCGGCACCGGATGCGCCGGGCAAACCAACGCGCTTGGCATCGATCGCCACGACCACGGCCTGGCTGCCAAACGCCGCGGCAGCCTGGCTAATCAACGACGGGTCGCGCACGGCCGCCGAGTTGAGCGACACCTTGTCGGCGCCGGCGGCAACCATGGTCCGCATGCCCGCCAAGTCGCGAAAGCCGCCGCCCACGGTATAGGGAATGGCCAGCTCCTCAGCAGCATGCGCCGCCATCTCGATAGTCGTCGCACGATTGTCGCTTGTGGCGGTAATGTCCAGGAAGACGACCTCGTCCGCACCCTCGCGGTCGTAGGCGCGGGCCAGCTCCACCGGGTCGCCCGCATCGCGCAGGCTCACAAAGTTGACGCCCTTGACCACGCGGCCGTCCTTGACGTCCAAGCAGGGAATCACGCGTTTGGTAAGCATGGGCTACTCCTCCCCTCGGGCGGCGGCCAGCGCCTGGGCCAGCGTAAAGTTGCCCTCATAGAGCGCACGACCGGTAATGGCGCCTTCAATCGCGCCCTCACCCACCGCGGCCAGCGCGCGGATGTCGTCGAGCGTCGAGATGCCGCCCGAAGCCACGACGGGAAAGCCCGCGACCTCGGCCACATGACGATACGCTGCCACGTCGATGCCCGTCTGCATGCCATCGCGCGCGATGTCGGTATACACCAGATGCTTAAAGCCCAGCTCGGTAAGCTGCGCCACGGCATCGTCGAGCACCACGCCCGCGCCGTCACGCCAGCCGTTCACCTTGACCTGACCGTCGCGCGCGGCGATGTCTGCCACCAGCAGCTCGCCAAAGCCTTGGGCTGCCACCTCGGCAAAACCCGGCTCGGTCACCAGCACGGTGCCCAGCGCAATGCGGCGAGCACCATAGCCGGCCAGCTCGTCGATGCGTGCGAGCGAGCGGACGCCGCCGCCCACGTCCACGGACAGACCGTCGACGCCGCAGATGGCCTTAATCGCCGCCGAGTTGGCAGCGCATGTATCCTCGTCCTCGCCAAAGGCAGCGGATAGGTCGACGACATGCACCCAGCTTGCGCCCTGCTCGGCAAACGAGCGGGCAACGGCCACGGGGTCGTCGGAATATACCTTGCAGCGGCTGCGGTCGCCGCGCTCCAGGCGTACAACCTTGCCGCCGATCAGATCGATTGCGGGAAACAGGATCATCGGCCGACCTCCTCGACGATGTTGACGAAGTTCTTAAGGATGCGCTGACCCAGCGCGGAGGATTTCTCGGGATGGAACTGGCAGCCCCACACGTTGCCATGGCGCACGATGCACGGGAAACTCCGTGTATAGTGCGTGCGCGCCAACACATCGGCGGCATCGACGTCGTCGGCCACCGCGTAGCTGTGGGTGAAGTACATGTTGGCGCCCTCGGCAAAACCGGCAAGCAGCGGATCAGCCGCACCGGCGGACGTCATGTGCACCTGGTCCCAGCCCACGTGCGGCACCTTCAGGCGGCTCGACTCCAGGCGCGTGCACGAGCCGCGCATAATACCCAGGCCATCGACCCAGGGACCGCCAGCCTGCTCGGGAGCGTTTCCGTCCGCGACCGCGCCCTCGTCCGCCGGCACGCCCTCGTTGCCGCGCTCAAAAAATAGCTGAAGGCCCAGGCAGATGCCGAGCAGCGGAGTTCCAGCGGCGACGGCATCGAGCACGGCCGTCTCCTCGCCGCTCTGGCGCATAAAGGCAATCGCGTCATAGAACGCACCCACGCCCGGAATGACCAGGCCGTCGGCGTTGCGGATCTGCTCCGGATTGTCCGACGTGCAGGCGGCGGCACCGGCGCGTGCAAGCCCGCGCACGACGCTCGACAAGTTGCCCTTGTGGTAGTCGACCACCACGATCTTCGGTTCGCCCACGCGACCCTCCTTTTCCCCATTCAAAACCTGCCAAAAAGGGACAGGTTTATTTTGGTCGGTTAAACGTTCACCCACCGTATGAAACAGCATTTCCGCAGATAAAACCTGCCAAAATAAACCTGTCCCTTTTTGGCAGGTTACAGCGAACCCTTGGTGCTGGGGACGCCCTGCACGCGGGGGTCGAGCTCGCAGGCGTGGCGCATCGTGCGGCCCACGGCCTTAAAGGCGGCCTCGATAATGTGGTGCGAGTTGCCGCCCGCCAGCTCGCGCACGTGCAGCGTGAGCTTGGCATCGCGCGCAAAGGCGTAGAAGAACTCAACGGCCAGCTCGGTATCAAAGGTCCCCACGCGCTCGGTCGGCACGGGCAACTCGCAGTAGGCCTGGCCACGGCCCGAAATATCAACAGCGGCCATCACGAGTGTCTCGTCCATGGCGATCGCCGCGTCGGCAAAGCGCGTGATGCCCGCCTTGTCGCCCAACGCCTTGCAAAACGCCTCGCCCAGCACAATGCCCGTATCCTCGACGGTGTGGTGAGCATCCACCTCAACGTCGCCCACCGCATGCACCGTCAGATCGAACAGGCCGTGGCGGCCAAAGGCGTTGAGCATGTGATCGAAAAACGGCACGCCGGTCGAGATGTCATACACGCCGCTTCCGTCCAGGTCGAGCTTTACGACAATATCGGTCTCGCCCGTCTTGCGGGTCACCTCAGCATAGCGGTCCATCTACATCTCCTCCTTCACCAGCGCGGCAAACGCGGCCAGCACCTCGTCGTTTTCTTGCGGCGTGCCCACGGTGATGCGCAGACAGTCCGCGAGACCCGGCGCGTAGCTAAAGTCGCGCACCAGAATGGAATACTCGTCGCGCAGACGCTCGCGCACACGCGTGGCATGTGGCGTACGCACGAGCACAAAGTTCGCCGCGCTCGGCCATGCCTCCACGGGCATGCCCTCGGCGGCCATCGCACGCAGCGCTGCAAGTTCGCGATCGCGCTCAGCCACGACCTGCGCCACCACGGGCGCATACGCACCGCGGGCACGCACACAGGCGAGCGCCGCCGCCTGACTCAGCACGTTAACCGAGTAGATCTGGCGAATCGCCGCGAACACGTCAATAACCTCGGGCGCTGCGATCACATAGCCCAGGCGCGCGCCGGCAGCGCCAAACGCCTTGGACAGCGTGTGCAGAATCACCAGGTTGGGATGCTCGGCGATGAGCGCCTGCGCCGTCGTGGCAGCGCCAAACGAATCGTCGGCAAACTCAACGTAGGCCTCGTCGACCATCACCATGCCGGGGCACGCATCGCACAGCGCCGCGATAAAGTCGAGCGGCGCCACGTCGCCCGTGGGGTTATTGGGCGAGGTCACGATTGCCAGGTTGCACTCGGGCACTGCCGCAAGCACGGCTGTCTGGTCGAGCTCAAAGGTCGCGGGGTCGCGCCACACGTCACGCACCTCGGTCTGGCAGAGCGACGCAAAGAACGCGTACTCGCTAAAGCACGGCGGGCAGTTGAGCAGGGTCCGTCCCGCGCCGCCAAACGCCAACAGGTAGTTATAGAGCAGCTCGTCGCCGCCGTTTCCCACGCAGACATTCTCGCGCGCCACGCCATGCCAGGCAGCAAGCTCGTCGCGCAGGTCGTTCGACATGGGATCGGGATAGCGATTGAGCGGTGTGGCAGCCAGGGCAGCGTCGACCGCCTCGCGCACGCCGGTCGGCACGGGATAGGTGTTCTCGTTGGCCGAAAGGTTGATGCGCGTAGGCGTAAAGTTGGGATCGTAGGGCTCAATACCGGCCAGGTAAGGCTGGACGAGCTCCTTCATGTGGGGCGTCAGCTCGGCCATATTAGGCCTCCTTACCAGTCGCGCCAACGCCATCCGCGCCCGCAGCCGCCAGGTCAACGCCCTCGGCAACCGTCGCCACGGCGTCGCCCGGCCAGGCGACCTTGGTCAGGTCGGCCGCGGCCAGAGACTCGGCGCTCACGGCATCCTCGCCCTGCTCCAACACGCGGCGGCGCAGTGCGGCCGAAAGCGCGTGTGCCCACAGACCCTCGGCCTCGGCCAGGCGCTGCGTAGCGGGAGCATCGGAAAGCAGGCCCTCGGGCGTATAGCAAATGACACTCGAGCGCTTGACGAACTCCTCCACCGAAAGCGGGTTGGAGAACATAGCCGTACCGCCGGTCGGCAGCGTGTGATTGGGGCCGGCAACGTAATCGCCGAGCGGCTCGGAGCTCCAAGCGCCCACAAAGATGGCGCCGGCGTTGCGAATGCCGCCGAGCAGGCCCATCGCGTCCTTGCAGTGCAGCTCAAGGTGCTCGGGCGCCACGGTGTTCACCGCTTCGACGGCGGCAGCCATGTCGGCGGCCACCACGATGGTGCCCTCATTGTCGAGTGAGGCGCGCGTGATCTCGGTGCGTGGCGACTGCGCGACCAGAATATCGATACCCGCCTCGACCTCGCGCGCAAACTGCTCGTCGCAGGTCACCAGATAGCAGGCGGCCAGCGGATCGTGCTCGGCCTGGGCCATCAGGTCTGCCGCGACCACCATGGGCTTGGCCGTGGCATCGGCCAGCACGCAGACCTCGGACGGGCCAGCGACCATGTCGATTCCCACATCGCCCGAGACAATCTGCTTGGCGGCGGCAACAAAGGCGTTGCCCGGGCCGGTAATTTTGTCGACGCGCGGAATGGTCTCGGTGCCGTACGCCAGCGCGGCCACGGCCTGGGCGCCGCCCACCATATAGATTTCGTCCACTCCGCCGAGCTTTGCCGCGGCGAGCGTGTAGGGGCTGATAAGGCCGTCCTTTTGCGGCGGGGTCACCATAACCACGCGCTTGACGCCGGCGACCTTGGCGGGAATGGCATTCATGAGCACGGTGGAGGGATACTGCGCGCGACCGCCCGGCACGTAGATGCCGGCCGCCGCGAGCGGGGTCACCTTAACGCCGAGCATCGTGCCATCCGCACGCGTGGTAAACCAGCTCTGCTCGACCTCGCGCTGGTGGAACTCGCGAATCTGACGCGCGGCCTTCTCGAGCGCGGCGACAAAGGCCGGGTCGAGGCCTTCGAGCGCAGCATCGATCTGCTCCTGCGGCAGGCGGAAGCTTTCCAGCTCAACACCGTCAAAACGCTGGCAGTAATCGCGCACCGCGGCATCGCCGTTGGCGCGCACGTTGGCCACGATATCACGGGCGGCATCGACGATGTTTTGCGGCAGCACGCCCTTGCGGTTGAGCTGATTGGTAACAAGGCGCTCGCCGGGAGCAAGTTTGATGGTCTTCATATCGGTATCCCCTATCGGTCGAGGTTGCGTTTGAGAAACGAGAGACCAGGCGGCGGCGACAATCGCCCCGCAGCCCGGATATGGGGGCGCCCGTGCGTGCTCGCGCTATTGTGCTGAGCCCGCGACGGGCTCAAAATGCTTGTCCTTCACGGCAGCAGCCAGGCGATCGGCCAAGTTGCGTACGCGCGGATCCAAGCGCGCGGCACCTGGGTTGACGAAGAAGCGGGCCGTGCAGTCCATGATGCGGCCGGTGATGACCAGGTCGTTGTCGCGCAGGGTGGCGCCCGTGGCAGTAATGTCCACGATGCGGTCAGTCATGCCGACGATGGGTCCCAGCTCAATATTGCCGTGCAGCGAAACGATGTCGGCATTCACGCCGCGCTCGGCATACCAGGCACTCGCGATGCGAGGGTACTTAGTTGCCACGCGAAGCGACCCGCGGCGGGCATAGTTGCGCTCGGCCTGACCGGCGCGCCATGCGGGCTCCGCCTCAATGAAAGTGCACAGGCCATAGCCCAGATCGACCAGCTGCAGCAGGTTGAGGTCGGCCTCGATAAGCGAGTCCCAGCCGCAGATGCCGCAGTCGGCGCCGCCGCAGCCCACAAAGGCGGGCGCGTCGCTGGGGCGCACGATGACAAACTCGATATCTCCGACCGTGCCCTCGCCGGCACGCGTGTCGCGACCGCGCACGATCAGATGACGACCGGGGTCGCGCAGCTCGGAGACGTCTAAGCCTGCTGCCTCGAGCACGTCGAGCGTGTCGGCCTTAAGCGAGCCCTTGGGCACGGCAATGCGCAGCGGACCCTCGGCGCCACGGCCCACGGCGTGATCGCCGTCGGAGGCAGCATCCTCGGCCGAGGTGCGCGCGGCCTCCAGACGCTCGAGCGAAAAGGCGAAGCCCGCCGCCGGCACCTCGACGCCGTCGCCGAACGCGCCGGTAAAGATGGAGTCGTAGCGACCGCCCGAGCCCACCGGATCGGGCAGGCCGCCGGCATAGGCCTTAAAGACCAGACCCGTGTAGTAATCGAAAGAGTTCATGATAGAGAAGTCGAAGGACAGCACCCGGGCGTCCTCGGGAGCCAGGCCCTCGACCAGGGCACGCAGCTCGCGCGTGAGCGGCGCGGCGATACCGGCAGCCTCCAGCAGCGCGTCCACGCGGTCGAGCACCTCGGCGCCGCCGTGAAGACGCGGTAGCTCGCTAATGGCAGCCTTGACGGCATCGGACTCGGCACTTGCTGCCACGCGGGCATCGAGGCCCACAAAGTCGTTGGCGTGCACGCAGCGCAGGGCCTCGGCGGCCAGTTCGCGATTCTCGCACGCCGCGAGCAGCTCCTTAAACGGACGCACGCTACCTGCGACAATGCGTGCATCGGACAGCGCCAGCCTGCGCACCGCCTCGGCCACGAGCGAGACGATCTCGACATCGCCCGCTGTATCGCCCGCACCGATAAGCTCAAAGCCCAGCTGTGTAAACTGGCGCGAGCCGCCGGCATTGCGCTGGCACTCACGAACCACCGGCGCCTCGTAGCGAAGGCGTAGGGGCAGATCGGCCGCGCACATGCGAGTCGAAACCAAGCGCACAATCGGCAGCGTGTTGTCGGGACGGACCACCAGCAGGCGACCGTCGTCATCAAAGAGCTTAAACGGCGTGTCCGCAATGCGGCCGCCTTCCTCGAGCGAACCCTTGTCCTCGAGCAGTGGCGTCTCGACCGGAAGGTAATGATGCTCCCTGAAGCAGCCCTTCACCGTCAGCGCAATCTCCTCGCGCGCCTGAGCCTCCTCGGGCAATATGTCCCGGAATCCCCACGGTGTGGCCGTCATCTGGTGAGCCTCCTCATGCTGTGCTTCGTATAGAACAGAAGACCGGCATAGCTCCGCCGGTCTTCTGGGTACTTTAGCATACTAGAGTGCTTGCGGGGAGAATCGTCTCCCTAGGCTCACAGCGTATTCGTTTGGAAACATAGGGGGAAGCGGCATCCCATTTCGAGCGGCCATTCCGGGACGTAGTTTCCGCTTGAGGCCTCAACCGGAAACGGCATCCCAGAATAGACGCTCAGAACGGGACACGCTTTCCCAAACTCACCCCATCGGAAACGGCATCCCATTCCAGGCCCCAATTCCGGGACGAGCTTTCCGCTGAGGCTTCTACCAGAAAGCGCGTCCCATTCTGAGCGCTAATTCCGGTACGCGCCTTCCCGACCAGCACGCGGGACCGGCCGTGGCCCCACGCCCCGACGCAAAAAGGGCGCCCATGCGAACACGGACGCCCTTGTGTAGGGTCGAGATATCAACCAGCCAAGATATCGGACCTGTGACCAGCTCTTAGTAGTCGAACTGGTGGTAGTAGCGGCGGTACTTGAGGTTGTGCTTGGTGACCAGCTCGTAGTTGCGCGAGAGGCGGTCGGTGGTCAGCACGGACAGGATCCAGGGCGACACGATGACGCGGAAGTCGTCGTCCAGGCCCGGGATGGCGTACTCGGCGGTGTCGATGATGACGTAGTCCTCGTCGCCGGTCACGCCGCTGGTGAGGAAGGCGCGGACGCGCTCGTCCAGGGCGCGGCACTCGTCCTCGCCCATGAACAGGAACACCGGGACGCCGGGCTCGAGCAGCTCGAGCGTGCCGTGGAAGAAGTCGTGCGAGGTGATGTGGCGGATGCGCTTCCACTGCATCTCCTCGAGCAGGCACATGGAGTACAGGATGGTCTCGCCCCACAGCGCGCCGGAGCCGATGAACATGGTGTAGTCGGCCAGGGCGTACTTCTTGGCGAGCTCCTCGGCGCGCGGCTCGAAGCGCTTGCGGATGTCGAGCATGTCCTTCCAGACGTCCTTCGTCTGCTCGATGAACAGGTCGAACTTGGGGAAGCATCCGCGGCGGTTGAGCAGGCGCAGGCCGAAGCAGTCGGCGAGGTAGTAGCCCTTCTCGCAGCCGCCGGCGCCGTGGTCGGAGGCCATCATGACGCAGTTCTCGGCGCCCACGGCCTGGCCGATCTTGCCCTCGGGGTTGGTCATGGCGTAGACGCGCACGCCCATGGCCTTCATCTTGCCGATGGCCTCGAGGACCTCGGGGGTGGTGCCGGACTCGGAGGCGGTCAGCACGACGGAGCGCTCGGTCATGCGCTTGTGGCCCATGACGTTCCACTCGGCGGCGTGGATCAGGTAGACCTCGAGGTCGCGGTCGCCGAACTTGTTCATGAGGTACTCGAGCTGCATGAACTCGTCCCAGGTGCCGCCGACGCCCATCAGGAAGACGGCGTCGTAGCCCTCCTCGTGCACGCGGTCGGCCAGGGCGGTCATCCTCTTGCCGGCCTCGTAGACGTTCCTGCCGTCCTCGAGGTAGCCCTCCTGGTCGAAGTGCATGATCTCGATCTTCTCGGTCTCCTTCATGTGTGTCCTCCCATCACATGTGCGCGATTCTATACATCGCGCTTCTTGCTGATACCAATTATAACCATACGATTACGCTTTATTTAATACCAATCCAAACTCACGAAGATTTGCGGCGAACGGTCGATTTCCCCGCCCGAGTGGTATTACTCCGCCTTTAGTTGTCTAATTCGAGCACCGCAGCCAACGGACGCTTCACAACTCAACACCTAAAAGCACGTTGCGCCAGACCCGCCCAAGCGTTTCCGGCGCAACCGCGCAGCCTCGTTATTCGGCTTCCATCTCCGCCGTCACACGGCGATACATCTCGATAACCTGAGTCGTCGCCTTGGACGGGTCCTGATAGTAGCGACCATCGCACGTCTCGGCCGAGGCATAGCCCGTATAACCGTGACGCATAAGTGCCTCGAGGTCGGCACGCATATCGCGCTCGCCGTCGCCCCAGGCAAGGTGCGTCGTGCCGCCGCCCACATCCACAAAATGGGTATGGACGATCTTGTCGCCCAAGACCTCAAAATAGCCGTCGATCGTGTCGCCGGCAACTTCCATGGCGCCAAAGTCGATACAGGCCTTCAGGTTGGGACGATCGACCGCCTCGAGGATGCGCGCGACATCCTGTGCGGTGTTGACCAACACGGACTCCGACGGCTGCAGGGCCTCGAGCGCGACGCGAATACCGCGCGTATCGGCGTAGGCGCACACCGAGCGCAGCATGGCAACGCTGCGGGCCCAGGCGTCCTCAGCCGGCTCGTCCAGATAGGCCCAACCACTCGTCACCAGAATCTGCGGCACGCCCAACTCAACGGCAACGTCGATCACATTCTTAAAGTACGAGAGGATGCGTTTTTGGCCCGCCTCACCGCGCACCGCGACGTTCCACGGCTTGGGGTTGTTCTGCTCGGGGCACACGCACACGATCTTGATACCGTATTGGGCGGCAAGATCGCGAATCTTATCCACCGAATCGTGCTCATGGCAATCCACATACAGGTGCATCGAGCCGGTCCACAGCTCGATATTGCGATAGCCGGCCTCACCTGCAGCCTTAAAAAACGTCTCGATGCTGTAGTAACGATGGTTGATGTTCATGAGCGAAAGCTCGGGTACGACCATAGCCCTCCCCTTTCGTACGGAGTTTTAAAAAACAGGGGGCCGCCGCAGATGCGACAAGCCCCCAAAGATCGACGCAACCGTTAGACGCGATGGAAGCGCGATTCGAACATATTAGGCAAGCACGCCAAAGTAAGCGCCGATGATGCCCACGACCATGGTGCAGAGGATCAGGACCATCGGGTTGATCTTCTTGGAGAGCAGCCAGTAGTAGAGCCAGAAGGCGGCCATACCGAGCATACCGGGCATGATGCCGTCCAGGATGTCCTGGAGAGTCTGGGCGGAGTCGCCCTGACCAATGGCGATGGGCAACGAAGCCCAGAACATGTCCTTGCTCATGGCGCCGACGACCATGACGCCGACAATGCCGACGCAGGCCATGATCTTTTGCATCAGGCCGGTCTTCTGAGCCTCGTCGAGGAAGCCAATGCCTAGCTCATAACCCTTGATAGCGCCAAAGATACGAATCAGGAACGCCGGGATGTTGTAGACGAGCAGGAAGGCGATGGGGCCAAAGACGTTGCCGGCCTGGCACAGGCTGATGCCCACGGCAGCGGCGACGACGCGCAGGGTGGACAGGAAGAAGGAGTCACCCAGGCCGGAAAGCGGACCCATGAGGGCGGCCTTGATGTCGTTGACGCTCTCGGGCTCAACCTCGCCACGAGCGACCTTTTCTTCCATGGCCATCGCGATGCCACCCACGAAGGGAGCGAGCTGCGGGGTGATGTTGAAGAATGCGCTGTGACGGTGCAAGGCCTCGGCGTAATCATCGGGACGGCCGGCATAGATCTTCTTGAGCATGTTGGCGACCATCAGGCAGAAGGCAATGTTCATCTGCTTGTAGTAGGTCCAGGAGAATTCCATGCCCAGGGCGCCGGTGTTCACGGCGCTCTTAATGAGGTCGGAGCGAGTAATCTGGTTCTCGGAATTAGAAGTCATCGTCCTCATCCCCTTCCACAGAAAGCTGGGACTGGGCGCCACCAAGGCCCAGCAGGTCGTACTTGTCGATGCCGATGATGATTGCGATCAGGGCGACGCCGAGGACGGGCACGTTGGCATAGGAGCACAGCAGGAAGCCCAGGAAGTAGAACGGCACGAGCTGCTTGGTAAGCACCAGACGGCCGAGCATGGCGAAGCCCATGGCAGGCAGGATGTTGGCTGCGACGCCAAAGCCATCGAGGACGAACGTCGGGATGAAGTCGAGCAGGCCCTGAACGGCGTCGGCACCCAGATAGAAGGAGACCGAGCACAGGATAAAGGCCAGGACGACAATCACGAGACCGATAATCCAGTGCATAGCGTAGATACCCTTGAGGTTACCCTTGCTGGCAAAGACGTCGGCACGGTCGACCAGAAGGGGCATACCGGCGTTGACGACGTTCTTAATGGCCAGGCACAGAGTGGCGATGGGCATCGCGAGCGCGATAGCGGCCTCGGTGCTCTGACCCAGCTGAATAGCGAAGGCGCAGGCGAGCACACCGCCAATACACTCATCGGGCGGCACGTAAGCGCCGATGGAGATTGAACCCATGAAGAGCAGCTCGAGGCTCGCACCGATGGCGAGGCCGGACTGCAGGTCCCCGAGGACTATGCCGACGAGCGGGCACAGAACGATCGGGCGGAACGCATAGAGCGTACCGAGCTGATAATCGAGCTTACCGAAGGCAGCGATAAGTCCGATGAGGATCGCTTGAACAAGCATTGTTCCTCCCTTTGATCCCTCTTGGATCCGCGCGGCGATTCCCGACTTGTCAGCGCGCCCTTTTCCATGCCGACAATCGCCTAGACAGATCCAGCTTGTACCGGTGTGCTGTTAACACCTAAACCGGTGCAAATGATTTGATACCAATTATATAGTCATGAGAAAACTATTTAATACCAATCGCTCAACGGGCGTGTACTCCCGGTGAACGGTAGATGGGGGTAACGGGTAAAGCGTTTATCCGGTACGCCCACGAATAGGGGCGGCGCCGTGCGCGCCGCCCGTGGTTCTCAATTAGAGGGCGCTTAGGGCATCGACCTTGGGGTCGTCGGCCAGAGCGCGAATCTCGACCTCGACACCGCGGCCGACGAGCTCACGAATGTCCTCTTCCTCGGCAGCAGTCACAAAGATCTGGCGGGAGATCTTACGGGCATCGGGACGCCGCTCGTCCTTGGACTTGGTGTTGCCCAGGTTGATGGAGGTGATCTGCGGGCAGCCGTCGACAAGCTGCTTGGCCTCGGCGATGCTGGCGACGCAGATGATCATCTTGTACTTATCGGTAACACCGGAGTTGATGGCCTCGATGGCGTGCTCCATGTCCTTGATGACAAGCTTAGCGTTAGCCGGCTTACCCATCTTGAGCGTGGTCTTCCAGACGGGATCGTTGGCGACCTTGTCACCGACGCAGAAGATGCAGTCGGAGCCCAGGCCCTGAACCCAAGAGACGGCCACCTGGCCATGGAGCAGACGATGGTCTACGCGAAGCAGTTGAATCATGATTGACCCCCAAAGGTCTCATGCCGGAAAACCCGGCGCTGTTAATAGCAGACGGTGACTAGAACTCTTCCTCGTCATCCGTATCGGTCAGCAGGTCGTTAACAAACTTGACGCGCGTGTCGTCGGCAGCGAGGATCTCGCGGATAACCTGGTCGGCGGGCGCCTCCTGGTCCGAGAACAGCAGCTGGATCAGCAGCGGCAGGTTCATGTTGGCGATCAGGTAGGTGTTGGGACGTGTCTGGACGATCTTGGTGAACTCGTTGTTGACGCTGCCGCCAAACAGGTCGGTGCACACGATCACGTCGTCAGCGGGGTCGATGGTCGCCAGGAGCTTGGCGGCCTCCTCGGCGACGTCGGTGCGACCATCGACGAACATCGACAGATCGTGGACGTTATCGCGCGCGCCCGAGAGCAGCTCGGTGCTCTCCTTGATGCCGGTCGCAAAATGCGCGTGGCTGGCGAAGATGTATTGTCTCATTGCGGTTTCCCCCAAATGAAATTAGTAGTCGAACTGGTGGTAGTAGCGGCGGTACTTGAGGTTGTGCTTGGTGACCAGCTCGTAGTTGCGCGAGAGGCGGTCGGTGGTCAGCACGGACAGGATCCAGGGCGACACGATGACGCGGAAGTCGTCGTCCAGGCCCGGGATGGCGTACTCGGCGGTGTCGATGATGACGTAGTCCTCGTCGCCGGTCACGCCGCTGGTGAGGAAGGCGCGGACGCGCTCGTCCAGGGCGCGGCACTCGTCCTCGCCCATGAACAGGAACACCGGGACGCCGGGCTCGAGCAGCTCGAGCGTGCCGTGGAAGAAGTCGTGCGAGGTGATGTGGCGGATGCGCTTCCACTGCATCTCCTCGAGCAGGCACATGGAGTACAGGATGGTCTCGCCCCACAGCGCGCCGGAGCCGATGAACATGGTGTAGTCGGCCAGGGCGTACTTCTTGGCGAGCTCCTCGGCGCGCGGCTCGAAGCGCTTGCGGATGTCGAGCATGTCCTTCCAGACGTCCTTCGTCTGCTCGATGAACAGGTCGAACTTGGGGAAGCATCCGCGGCGGTTGAGCAGGCGCAGGCCGAAGCAGTCGGCGAGGTAGTAGCCCTTCTCGCAGCCGCCGGCGCCGTGGTCGGAGGCCATCATGACGCAGTTCTCGGCGCCCACGGCCTGGCCGATCTTGCCCTCGGGGTTGGTCATGGCGTAGACGCGCACGCCCATGGCCTTCATCTTGCCGATGGCCTCGAGGACCTCGGGGGTGGTGCCGGACTCGGAGGCGGTCAGCACGACGGAGCGCTCGGTCATGCGCTTGTGGCCCATGACGTTCCACTCGGCGGCGTGGATCAGGTAGACCTCGAGGTCGCGGTCGCCGAACTTGTTCATGAGGTACTCGAGCTGCATGAACTCGTCCCAGGTGCCGCCGACGCCCATCAGGAAGACGGCGTCGTAGCCCTCCTCGTGCACGCGGTCGGCCAGGGCGGTCATCCTCTTGCCGGCCTCGTAGACGTTCCTGCCGTCCTCGAGGTAGCCCTCCTGGTCGAAGTGCATGATCTCGATCTTCTCGGTCTCCTTCATTCCCGCTCCTTTCACGAGCAGTCTGAATTGTCGCACGGACACGAACGGGCTTGCCGTCCCATTCGCCTCGCTTAACCTTGTGGTCATCTTGGCCCCAAGCTCAACAATTCAAAGGTTCTTAATACCAGTGAACGATTACAGGTTAGCCGTTTTTAATACCGATTTTTCGATTTAATCCTCCTCTCTCGGTAGACGGTCAGTTTTGGCCGTTCATCGGTCGAGCGGCACATGTCCTAAAAAAACGAGCGTCCTCGCCGTGCGCAAGGACGTTCTAGATACTAATAGTTGTAGGCATAACCGCCGGCATCGCCGCGAGTAAAGGATTTGGCGTACTCGATGACCTGTCCGCTCGCATCGTAAGTCAAGCATTCCAGCACAAGCGCCAGATCTCCTGGCTCAAGATTGAGCAGGCTCGCATAGCGTGCGCCCAAAGCCTCGATATCGAGCTTCTCAATCGATTTATCCGGCTTTCGACCCAACATGTCATAGGTTTCGTACAGACTGAAAACCGAAATATCGACATCCTCGATACCCGGGAACAGCAGGCACGGAATCAGCGTCATCTCGATCGACACGGGCTCGCCATCGATGCAGTTAAGACGGCGCACCGAGTAAAGCAGATCGTCCTCGGCGATACCAAACAGGTCGGCATAGTACAGGCCGGCATAGCGTTTGGAACGCGCGAGGATGCGTACCGATGGCGTCGCGCCCGAGGCCAAAACCGTCTGGCGAAAACCGCCTTTGCGAACGTGCTCATCAAACCACTTATGCCCCACAAAGGCGCCCTTGCCCTGCACGCGACGAATCTGACCGCTCTTGACCAGCTCGTCCATGGCGCTACGAATTGTCAGACGCGTGGTGCCAAACTCCTCGGCCAGTTCATTTTCGGACGGAATCATCGAACCCGTCGGATAGTCGCCGCGCTCGATTCGCTCCGCAATACAGCGGCGGATTTGTTTGTAGACCGGCAGGTCCCCTACCGCTTCAGCCATTCGACACCCACCTTCGTTGCAACGCCGTCCGCCTCGCCGTTATCGGCAAAGCGATACTTTGTCGGCAGAATCACGGACTTGCAATACTCGACAAAGCCGTCGTTCTCGTCGCGTTCGTGAGACGCCTTGTAAAACACTGGCGTGCCCTCCTGGGCATCCAGCAGCTTGGCCTCGTCGGCGTTCAGGCGGCTGATGGAAATATGCTCCTTGCCGTGCGTCACATGGACATTGCCCTCTTTGAGCAAAACGTCATAGAGGCTCTCTTGCTCAAAATCGTGATCGGGAAGCGAGGGACATAAAGACAGATTGACGTATGCCGTCTCGATCGATGCGGGGGATCCATTGACCACGCGAACGCGTCGAATGCAGAAGAGCGGCATACCCAGATCGATCTGCGCCTTTTGAGCCAAATCGATATCGGCATACACGACCTTTGACCATATCAGGCGTGCGGTGGACTTTGAGCCGACCCTCTCGACGGCCTGGGTATAGTTCCACGTTTCCTGGAAAATGTTCAGCGGTTTGGGCGGGCACACATAGGTGCCCGAACCACGGCGGCTTTCCAGGGTTCCGCACGATATAAGACGCGTGATGGCAGCACGAAGCGCCGTGCGTGATACGCCCAGCTCTTCGCAGAGCACGCGCTCGGCAGGCAACCGATCGCCACCCTGTAAGTCATAGTGTTTGATATACCAAAGAATGCCCTCAAAGGCGCGATCTTTGGGCGGAATCGCATATGGTTCACTCGACATGGGCAAGGCTCCTCAACCGCTTGATGCTGCGGGCATCATTTCTCCGAACACCCCATGGCGTCGAAGGCTTCCTTAATCTGTTCCGCAACGTTCCGATACGACCGATACAGGCCGGAGTCTCGCTTGACTTCGCCCGCGGTCACCGGAATCTCAAGCTTCGAAATCTCATCCTCGCCGGTTTGCACGGCAACGATGACACCCATACCAAGGCACATATTACGCTTGGCGGCGTTTTTTTTGGTAGCCTGAGCTGGATTAATCAGAATCTGCTGAGCGAGCTCACGATTGCTGAGCTCTGGCACATCCTCGGGATTTCCAGTCTCAACGATCTCGCACTGCAGCACATCCGCATAGTCAAAGATCTTTGGCTGCGCACCACGCTGATGCACAGCCCACTTACGACGCGTGGCATCCTGGTAGATAGCCGGCAAAAACGTAAACCGCGGCGGGTCCAAAATCGTATCCGTGATGGTAAACACATCGGGATCAAAGGCATCCTGCGGGTTTTTCTTCTTGAACAGCCCCATATCAGCCTCCCGTACTAGTATTAAACAACTCAAGCCGAATATAGCACCAATTTCAAGCTAGCGCTTTGCCGTATCGGTGCGTGGCACCTATGGCTCGCTCAGCGGAAGAGTTTACCGGCGAGGGCCGGGGTGGTTGGTATAGGTTTTGGAAGTGGGCTTCGCGAACTTCCAAAACCTATACCAACCACCCCGGCCCCGGCGATGTATTTCGGGCCGACCATAGTTAGACGCGCGGTTTCCAAGGCAGCAACAGCAAAGCCCTAATTACATCAAAAATAATCAGCCCCCGCAAAACGAAACGGTCGAGAGGGCCCTGCCGGACAAAGTCTCCCCGCCCGGAGGCGGCCCCAGCGCGAGACCGTCCCGGATGCCTACCTACTCGTTGTCGCCTGCGGTCATTTGCGTTGCGGAGAGCGCGCCGTCGGCAGCGGTTGCAGCTGCTGCGTCGGGCCAGACCCAGTCGGTGAAGGCCGGGTGATCGTAGCCCTCATCGCACGCGAACTCAAAGGCCTCGGTGCGGAATGCCTCCCACTCATCAATCTGCTCGGCAAACTTATCGGCATCGACCATGCGCAGCACGTCGGCAGCCAGGGCCCAGCGGTCCATGTTGTTCAGGCGCAGCATGTCGAACGGTGTGGTCGTGGAGCCTTTCTCCTCGTAGCCGTGGACGCGGAAGGCGTCATGGCCGGGGCGGTTCCAGATCAGGCGGCGAATCGTGCCGGCATAGGCGTGGAAGGCAAAGAGGACGGGCCTCTCACCGCAGCCGAACAGCTCGGCCCAGCGCTCGTCGCTGATGGCCTGGTCGTTCTCGCAGACGTTCTGGATCTTGAGCAGGTCGACCACGTTGACGAACCACACCTTGATGCCCAGCTCGCGCAGCATGTCTGTCGCGGCCAAGGCCTCGAGCGTCGGCACGTCGCCGCAGGTGGCGACCACGACATCGGCCTCGGCGAGCGAGTCGGCGGTCGATGCCCACTCCCAGGTCGCGACGCCCTCGGCGAGCTCCGCCTTGGCCTCATCGACCGTCTGGAAAGTCGGGGCGGGCTGCTTGCCGCAGAAGATGGCGTTGACGCAGTCGGTGGACTGGTAAACGCGCTCGGCAACGGCAAGGGCCATGTTGGCGTCGGCCGGATAGTAGGCATTCACGATATGCGTATCGTTGGCCTTGTTGAGCAGCAGGTCGATAAAGCCAGGGTCCTGATGCGAGAAGCCGTTGTGGTCCTGACGCCAGACGTGGCTCGACAGCAAAATGTTGAGGCCGCTGATGGGGGCACGCCACGGAATCTCGCGCTTGGTGGCCTCGAGCCACTTGCAGTGCTGGTTGACCATGGAGTCGACCACGTGAACAAAGCTCTCGTAGGAGCTCCACACACCGGAGCGGCCGGTGAGCACGTAAGCCTCGAGGAAGCCCTCGCACTGGTGCTCGGACAGCTGCTCAACGACCTTGCCGGAGCCGGCCAGCAGCTCGTCGTTGGCCTCATCCTCGTAGAAGCCGGCATCCCACTGCTTTTTGGTCACCTTGTAGGCAGCCTGCAGGCGGTTGGACGCGGTCTCGTCGGGACCGAAGATGCGGAAGTCGTCCATGTTCTTAGCCAAGACATCGGCGGTGTACTCACCAAAGACGCGGGCGGCCTCGGTGGAGCCCCAGCCGTGGCCCTTCTCGGCAACGGGAATCTCGTGGGCGTGGATATCGGGCAGCTCAAGCTCGCGACGCACCTTACCGCCGTTTGCGTTGGGGTTGGCGCCGATGCGCAGCTCACCGGTCGGCATAAAGGCCGTCACCTCGGGGCGCACCTGGCCCTCGGGCGTAAAGAGCTCCTCGGGCTTGTAGGAACGCAGCCACTCGCGCAGCACGCGGAAGTGCTCATGGGTGTCCTTGGCGCTCGCCAGCGGCACCTGGTGCGCACGCCAGGAGTCCTCGGTCTTCTTGCCGTCGATCTGCTTGGGGCAGGTCCAGCCCTTGGGCGTGCGGAACACGATCATGGGGTAGGCAGGACGGACAACGGTCTCGCCCGCGGCAGCCTGGGCCTGAGCGGTCGCCTTGATGTCGCAGATCTCGTCGAAGACCTGCTCAAACAGGGCGGCGAAACGCTCGTGGATGCTCGCGTGGCTCTCGTCGTCAAAGCCGGCGACAAAGAAGTGCGGCTTGTAGCCCATGCCCTCAAAGAACTTGGTCAGCTCCTCATCGGACACGCGGGCAAGGATAGTGGGGTTGGCGATCTTATAGCCGTTGAGGTGCAGAATCGGCAGGACGATACCGTCGGTTGCCGGGTTCACGAGCTTGTTGGACTGCCAAGAGGTGGCAAGCGGACCGGTCTCGGACTCGCCGTCGCCCACCACGGCCACGGCCAGCAGGCTCGGGTTGTCCATAACGGCGCCGTAAGCGTGGCTGAGCGTGTAGCCGAGCTCGCCGCCCTCGTGGATGGAGCCGGGCGTCTCGGGTGCAAAGTGGCTCGGAATGCCGCCGGGATAGGAGAACTGGCGGAAGAACTTCTGCAGGCCGGCCTCGTCATTGGTGATGTCGGGGCGAATCTCGCGGTAGGTGCCGTCGAGCAGCGACTGAGCAGTACCGGCGGGGCCGCCGTGACCAGGGCCCATCAAGAAGATAGCATTCTGGTTGTGGTCGGTGATCAGACGATTGACGTGACCGAACAGGAAGTTGATGCCGGGCGTGGTACCCCAGTGGCCAACCAGGCGGTGCTTAACGTCCGGACGACCAAAGTCGCGCACCTCACCGGTTTTCTCATCAACAAAGTCGGGGCGCATTAGCGGGTTAGAGCGAAGGTAGATCTGACCGACGGACAGATAGTTCGATGCGCGCCAATACAGGTCGACGCCCTCGAGCTCGGAAGCCGGCACCTCGTGGCCCAGCTTTTGCCACGGCGTCCCCAGTGTTTTAGCCATTGTTTATGTCCCTTCGCTGTGTGGTCACCCTCCGATACGGCAACCTTTCGTTGGGACTAGTATATTTGCTAAAACGTTTTATCATGATGAAAAAACGTTTTACCACCCTTATCAATCGCATCGATCAACAAAACGCGACATTCACCTGCGGCATTGCCCGTCACAGGTGCTCCACATTCGATCTCTGCAAATTGATAAACGTGTTTAGTTGTGTTTAGTAAGCTCGAGCACGCTGCCCTTAACGATAAGCTCCGGCTCCAGAACGACCTCTTCGGCACGCCTGCCGCCCCTACCGGCAAGACGCTTGGACATGCAGCCAAAAGCATGCTCCGCAAGGACACCAGGGTCCTGCTCAATCGCGGTCAGCGCCGGCTCAAAGAGAACGTCGGCCGCCGAGTTGTCATAGCTCACCACCGAGATATCGCCCGGGATGCTCTTCCCCATCTCGTGCAAGCGCTTGAGCAAACCGAGGGCAATGTTATCCGAGCTTGCGAACACGGCAGTGGCGTCAGTTGCGAGCACCGCCTCCGAGGCCTCGTATGCGCTCGGAATGTAGTACTCGCTCTCAAACTCCAAACGTGCGTCGATCGGCAGGCCAACCTCACGCAGCGCGCGCTCATAGCCGGCAAGTCGCTTGCGACCCGTATTGGAACGGCGGGCATTAACCAAGCAGGCGATGCGACGGTGACCTTGCTCGATCAGATAGCGGGTGGCCATATAGCCGCCCATCTCGTGGTCGAACATCACCTTGTCGCACTCGAGCCCCTCAATGGCACGGTCGACCATTACCGCCGGGATGGGCAGGTGGCTGACTTCTTCGCGCAGGGCGCGGTCGTCGGAGAACTCGTCACCCACCACCAGAAAGACGCCATCAACGCCGCGCGTCACCAGCTGGCGCAGCAGCTCCAGATCGTCATCGGCGCTGCCGCCCGAGCTGGTAATGAAGAGCGCATAGCCGTCCTCGCGGCAGCGCTTTTCCAGGCTACCGGCGAGCGAGGCAAAAAAGCGGCTCTCGATGTTAGGGACGATAAGGCCCTGCGTGCGCGACTCGCGCATGACCAGGCTGCGCGCAATCTGGTTGGGAACATAGTGGTTGCGCGCCGCGACCTCCTTGATGAGCTTGCGGTTTTCTTCCGAGATGCGACAGGGCCGATTATTGAGAACAAGCGAGACCGACGAGGGGGAAAGCCCCACCTCCTGGGCGATCTGCTTGAGGGTGACTTTGTTGGCCATCTCGCTCCTTCCGGGTTTACGCGCAATCTCTTGAAAGTATAGCGACTACCCCTCTACCTCGGTGATAAACACTTTACCAATCCGGTGGACGGCTGTTTTATCGCCGCCAGCGCACCAAATCCGTCCGGGTGGGGTATATTGCAATCGATTGATGACAACGACCACCAAAAGGCGGATATTCGTATGCACGAGAACGACTTTTTTAACGAGGACCTGCTGTGCGCGCTCGCTGGCGTTGCCGGCGAGGACAACGTGCTGATGAGCGAGCCCATGCGCGAGCACACCACGTTTAAGATCGGCGGCCCGGCCGACGTCTTTGTCACGCCCGATACCGAGCAGGGCCTCGTCGCCACGCTCGATACCTGCTATCGCTGCGATCTGCCACTCACCATCGTGGGCAACGGCTCCGACTTGCTCGTCGGCGACAAGGGCATCCGCGGCATCGTCGTAGCGCTGGGCGAGGGCCTCTCCGACATTACGGTCAATGGCACGCATGTCACGGCGGCCGCCGGTGCGCTGCTTTCCGATGTCGCCGCGGCGGCAGCCGAGGCCGGTCTCACCGGCATGGAGCCCATCTCGGGCATTCCCGGATCGGTCGGCGGCGCCTGCTACATGAACGCCGGAGCATACGGCGCCTGCATGGCCGATGTGCTGGAGTCCGTGCGCGTCTACAAGCCCGCCCGCATGCTCGACGACGGCACCCGCGGTAGCGGCAGCATTATCGAGTTCGATGTCGACGAGCTCAACCTGGGTTATCGCAAGAGCCGCATCGCCGACGACGGCTTCATCGTGCTTTCGGCCACTTTCAATCTCGCCCCGGGCAACGCCGCGATGATCAAGGCCGACATGGATGACTACCGCCAGCGCCGCGAGGACAAGCAGCCGCTCGACATGCCGAGCGCCGGCTCCACCTTCAAGCGCCCCGAGGGCTACTTTGCCGGCAAGCTCATCATGGACGCCGGCCTGCGAGGACACGCCATCGGCGGCGCACAGGTGAGCGAAAAGCACTGCGGCTTCATCGTCAACGCCGACCACGCCACCGCCGCCGATGTCGACGAACTCATCCGCCACATCCAAACAACCGTCAAAGACCAATTCGACGTAGACCTAGAACCCGAAGTCCACCGAGTCGGCGAATTCCTTTAACAAAGAAGGCCCCGAAAGGGGCCTTCACCATATTTATTCAGATAACCCAGTCCGGTGTGTCGCGCTCAGGACCCGAGAGGGCCGGGACAGTCCGAGAGGCATAAGGTTGATCGCGAGTTCCACACGAGCCGGAGAGCACTTAATGTGCTCTCCGTGCGAGCAGGACTGCCCGAGCAGGCAACCTTATGCCTCTCGGACTGTCCCGGACCAAGCCGCAGTTACGACAGCGCGATACCGCCGAGCCAGCCCCAACGCACGCCAGAGCCAGTACCATAGAAGCTAATAAACGAATCAAGCGACTTAGACGTAATGGCACCCTCGTTGCTCATAACGATGCCGCCGCCAACGTAGATACCCACATGACCGTAGATAAGGCCCGGAGCACCCGTGCCGCTGTGCGAGGAATCGGCCACGATCATGCCCACCTGCAGCGCCGAGCGGTCGGAGCTATAGCACCAGGCGTTGAACATGTCACACGCGTTGCCGCCAAAATAGCCCACGCCGGCATTGCGGAAGACGTTGGTAACCCAGGCAGCACACCAGCCCTGGCCGGGAGAAGGCGTCGAGTAGCACGCATTGACGACGGCCTGCTGCTTGCCCGAGCCGGCATTCTGTTGCGGGGTTCCGGGCGCATACGATCCGCCACCCGAGCTCGAACCACCCGAGTAGGAATTGTTCTTGTTCGCGGCGGCCGCGGCAGCGGCGGCCTTCCTAGCGGCCTCCTCGGCCTGGGCGGCAGCGAGAATCTCGGAATCACGCTGAGCCATGAGCTCCTTGACATCGTCAGAGAGGCCGTTCAGAACCGTCTGGACTTCCTGCTGCTTGGCCTGCATGTCCTGCATCTGGGCAGTCTGCTGGTCCTTGAGCTTCTCTAAGTCGGCCTTCTGCGACTCGAGCTCGGTCTTTTGCGCATCGAGCTCTTCCTGGATGGTCTGAATGTCCTCGATGGCGTCGCGGTCGCTCTTGTTGATCTTCTCAACGTAATGCGCGTTGGCGACGAGTTCCTCAAACGAGCCAGAGGCCAGCAGCAGCGACAGGATGTTCGTGCCGCCGGACTTGTAGCTGGCGGCCACGCGATCGGAAAGGTCGTTGCGTTTCTTCTTGAGCTCGGCCTTCTTTTCATCGATCTGGGCCTGCGTGTAGTCAATCTTGCCCTGGACATTCTCGATGTCGTTGAGGGTCTGGGCATTCTTGTTGGCCAGCGCCGCATACTCATTTGCGATGCTGTCGAGCTGGGCCTGAACCTCGTCGAGCTGGGCCTGGGCGGCATTCAGTTTATCGGTTGTTTCTTTGGAAGCCTCCGCCGCATGGGCGCGAGCGGGCAGGCCAAAAAGAACTGCCGCAGAAGCGGCGCCGAACAGGGCCTTGAGGGCAGTGCGGCGCGAGAGCTCCTGGGAAAGGATGGAATCGCTGTTTGGTGACATATGTACTCCGTTACATGTTTATTTATATGTCGCTCAACTCATACATATTAGCGTACATATGGCGCGTCCCAACGATTTCCACGAACGGCAGGAAACTACAAGGTCAGCGGCTCGTAAGCAAATGTCGAAGATCAGGTTATGCGTACGCAAGCTCTTCTATGAGTACGTTGGCACAATCCTCCGCTTTTCCTACAGCGCACGATTTGGGCGTCCCTGCCTGCGCTATACTCCCCTGAAGAAGTGTTCCTGATTCGATAGGAGACTACATGTCCAAAGCACTCGACCCCAAAGACACCTGTGTCCTCGTTACCGGTGGCGCCGGCTTTATCGGCTCGCACACCGTCGTTCAGCTGCTCGAGGGTGGCTACCAGGTCGTCATCGTCGATGATCTCTCCAACTCCAGCGCCGTCGCCGTCGACCGCGTCAAGACCATCGTGGGCGACGAGGCCGCCAAGAACCTCACCTTCTACGAGGCCAACGTGCTCGACCGCGATGCGATGAACAAGATCTTCGATACCCATCAGATCGACCGCGTCATCCACTTTGCCGGCTTTAAGGCCGTTGGCGAGTCGGTGAGCAAGCCCGTCGAGTACTATCACAACAACATCGAGAACACCCTGGTGCTCATCGACGTCATGCGCAACCATGGCTGCAAGTCCATCATCTTCTCGAGCTCCTCGACCGTCTACGGCGACCCGGACAACCCGCCCGTCACCGAGGAGGATCCTAAGAAGCCCGCGACCAACCCCTATGGTTGGACCAAGTGGATGATCGAGCAGATCCTTATGGACGTCCACACCGCCGACCCCGAGTGGGACGTCGTGCTGCTCCGTTACTTCAACCCCATTGGCGCTCATCCGTCGGGCCTGATCGGCGAGGACCCCAAGGGCATCCCCAACAACCTGGTGCCCTATGTCGCCCAGGTTGCCGTGGGCAAGCTCGAGGCCGTTCAGGTCTTTGGCAACGACTACCCCACCCCCGACGGCACCGGCGTGCGCGACTACATCCACGTGTGCGATCTGGCCTCTGGTCACGTTGCCGCCCTTAATTGGATGAACGGCAAGACCGGCGTCGAGATCTTTAACCTGGGCACCGGCACCGGCACCTCGGTACTCGAGGTCGTCGCCGCCTTCTCCAAGGCTTGTGGCAAGGAGCTGCCCTACGTGATCCGCGAGCGCCGCGCCGGCGACATCGCTGCCAACTGGTGCGATGCCTCCAAGGCCGAGCGCATGATGGGCTGGAAGGCCCAGTACGACATCGCGGACATGTGCCGCGATAGCTGGAACTGGCAGAGCCACAACCCCAACGGCTTCGCCGACGCCGAGTAGCAAAAACCTACATACCGCTCTTGCCCCGATCTCACGTTGTGAGGTCGGGGCTTTTTCATGGCATGTAACCATTCGCCGAAAATCGACCAACTTTTTTATCTTGCCTGTACATGTTTAAACAACATGTTTTACAATAGGCGTACCGAATCAGAACATCGGAGGCGGACTGCACACCCATCGGCAGGCCGACCCCACAACAAGAAGGTTGGTGAGCGCATTCATGGAGCGTGCAAGCGGCGTCCTCATGCCCGTCTCATCTCTGCCCGGACCATACGGAATCGGCGGCTTTGGCTGGAATGCCTACGACTTCGTCGATTTTCTCGCCTCGTGCAAACAACATTACTGGCAGATTCTGCCCCTTACGACGACCAGCTATGGCGATTCGCCCTATCAGTCGTTCTCGGCCCGCGCAGGCAACCCCAACTTTATCGACTTTGCCGAGCTTATCGAGGCAGGGTATCTGGAGCAGCGCGATATCGATGGCGTGTATCTGGGATCCGACCCCAGCAATGTCGACTACGGTGCTATCTTTGACGGCCGCCGTCAGATTCTCGACCGCGCCGCTGAGCGCTTTGCTGCCGACAAGCCGGCCGATTTCGATGACTTTATCCAGGCCAACGAGGACTGGCTCATCCCCTACTGTGAGTTCATGACCGTCAAAGAGGAGTGCGGTCTCAAGGCGTTTTGGGAGTGGCCCGCGGAGCTCCGCACCCGCGGCGAGGCTTCCGCCAAGGTCTGCGCCGACCATCCGGCGCATATGCTCTACCACCAGATGACGCAGTACTTTTTCGATCGCCAGTGGAGCCGCCTCAAGGCCTATGCCAACGAGCGCGACATTCTCATCATCGGCGACCTGCCCATCTATGTCTCGCGTGACTCCGTCGAGATGTGGGCGACACCTGAGCTCTTTAAGATCGACGCCGCCGGCAATCCGGTGAGCGTCGCCGGCACGCCGCCCGACCAGTTCTCGGCCACCGGCCAGTACTGGGGCAACCCCATCTACGACTGGGACGCCATGGAGTCCGACGGCTTCTCCTGGTGGGAGGGCCGCATTCGCGCCGCCCTCGACATGTACGACGTCATCCGCCTGGATCACTTCCGCGGCTTCGAGGCCTATTGGGAGGTGCCGTTCTCCTCACCCGATTCGTCCTACGGTTCGTGGACGCAGGGTCCCGGCCTCAAGTTCTTCAAGACGCTCGAGGAAAAGCTCGGCACGCTGCCCATCATCGCCGAGGACCTGGGCTTCCTCACCCCCGGCGTCATCGACATGCGCGACAACTCGGGCTTCCCCGGCATGAAGATCCTGCAGTTTGCCTTTGAGGGCACCAACTCGTACTACCTGCCGCATAACTACATCGCCAACACCGTCGCCTATGTGGGCACCCACGACAACGAGACGGCGCGCGGTTGGTTTGAGGGAACGGCCACCCCGCGTCAGCGTGAGCAGGCAGCCCTGTACACCCATCAGCAGGCCGGCGAACCCATGGCAGATGCACTCAATCGCACCATCGCCGCCAGCGTGAGCGACACGTGCATCTACACCATGCAGGATCTGCTCAACTTGGGCAACGAGGCGCGCATCAACACCCCTGCCACGCTGGGCGGCAACTGGACCTGGCGCATGCTCGACGGCACCATCACCCGCGAGCTCGAGCACAAACTCACCGACTGGACCGAGACCTACTTCCGCATCCCGTCGGAAGCCGAAATCGAGCTTCCTCAATAGGAGCTACCGCGCCCGACCCCTCCCCACCGTGCGGACGCGCTTGCTTTTCCCGCGCGAGGCCACCCCAATCCCCTCGCGCGGGCTTCTTATGAATTGCAGACATGAAACAACCCATCACAGGAGAAAACATGCCCCAAATTAACCTCATGGAACTCGCCGAGCAGTCTTTTGGCACCTCGCTCGAGCAGCTCGACGACCGTCGCATTTACAAGCTACTGGTCAAACTCGTGCAGGAGCGCTCCGCCGCCCGCCCGCTCAACAACGGCAAGAAAAAGCTCTATTACATTTCCGCCGAATTTTTGATCGGCAAGCTGCTCATCAACAACATGATCGACCTCGGCATCTACGACGAGGTTAAGGACCAGCTCACCGCCGCAGGCCACGACCTCAACAAAATCGAGGAATTCGAGGTCGAGCCGTCACTCGGCAACGGCGGCCTGGGCCGCTTGGCCGCATGCTTCCTGGATTCCATCGCCACGCTGGGCTTGACCGGCGATGGCGTGGGCCTCAACTATCACTACGGTCTGTTCCGTCAGCGCTTTGTCGACAACCAGCAGAAGGCCGTCCCCGACGAGTGGCTCGGTGAGCAGGACATCCTAGTCGACGATGACCGCTCCTACACCGTCGAGTTCGGCGATTTTGCCGTTACCTCCAAGCTCGTCAACATCGATGTGCCCGGTTACGGCCAGCCCACCAAGAACCGCCTGCGCCTGTTCGACCTGGCGAGCGTCGACGACGGCCTGGTCCCCGGCAGTTCCATCGACTTCGACAAGACCGAGATCGCCAAGAACCTCACCTTGTTCCTCTACCCCGACGATTCCGACGAGCAGGGCCGCCTGCTTCGCATCTACCAGGAATACTTCATGGTGAGCAACGCCGCCCAGCTCCTGATCGACGAGGCCATCGAGCGCGGCAGCAACCTGCACGATCTGGCCGACTACGCCGTGGTTCAAATTAACGACACGCACCCCACCATGGTCATTCCCGAGCTCATTCGCTTGCTCACCACCAAGCATGGCATCGAGTTTGACGAGGCCGTGACCATCGTACGCTCCATGGTCGCCTACACTAACCACACGATCCTTGCCGAGGCGCTCGAGAAGTGGCCGCTCGCCAGCCTGCAAAAGGTCTCCCCTGCCATCGCCGACATTATCGTCAAGCTCGATGAGATCGCGAAGGCCGAGCACGATGACCCGCGCGTCGCCATCATCGACGAGCACGACACCGTCCACATGGCTCACATGGACATCCACTTTGGCTTCTCCATCAACGGCGTAGCCGCCCTCCACACCAAGATCCTGGAGGACACCGAGCTTCATCCGTTCTACGAGATCTATCCCAAGAAGTTCTCCAACAAGACCAACGGCATCACCTTCCGCCGCTGGATCCATGGGGCCAACCCCGCGCTCGCCAGCCTGCTCGACGATGTGATCGGCACCGACTGGCGCAGCACCGGCGATCTGAGCAAACTCGCCAAGTTCGCTGACGACAAGGACGTTCTTGAGCGCCTGGCCGCCACCAAGGTCGAGGCCAAAGCCATCATGCGCCAGTTCATGGCGCTCGAGCAGGGCGTGACCATTCCCTCCAACGCCATCATCGACGTCCAGGTCAAGCGCATCCACGAGTACAAGCGTCAGCAGATGCTCGCGCTCTACATCATCTGGAAGTACCTCGATATCAAGAACGGCAACAGACCTAAGCACCCCGTCACCATCATCTTTGGCGGCAAGGCGGCACCTGCCTACACTATCGCGCAGGACATCATCCATCTGATTCTGACGCTGTCGCAGTGGATTGCAAACGACCCCGACGTGGCTCCCTACCTGCAGGTTGTCATGATCGAGAACTACAACGTCACCGCCGCCGAGCGCGTGATCCCCGCCGCTGACATCTCCGAGCAGATTAGCCTGGCCTCCAAAGAGGCGAGCGGCACATCCAACATGAAGTTCATGCTCAACGGCGCCCTAACCCTGTGCACGCTCGACGGCGCCAACGTGGAGATTGCCGAGCTCGTGGGCGACGAGAACATCTATACCTTTGGTGCCTCGTCCAAACAGGTCGAGCAGCTCTATGCCGACGGCACCTATGACGCCGGTGTGCTCTACCGCAAGCCCGGCATTAAACTGCTGGTGGACTTCATCACCAACCCGGCCTTTATGGCGACCGGCAATGCCGAGCGCCTGCAGCGCCTGCACGACGACATTAAGGGCAAGGACTGGTTTATGGCCCTGCTCGACATTGAGGAGTACATCCAGACCAAGGAGCGCGTGCTGGCAGACTACGAGGACCAGGACGCCTGGATGCGCAAGGCGCTGATCAACATCGCCAACGCCGGCACCTTCTCGTCTGACCGCACGATCTCCCAGTACAACGACGAGATTTGGCACCTGAGCTAATTTCGTTTCCTTTACCCATCCTCTTGAAAGCGGAGTCGTGGCAACGCGGCTCCGCTTTTTGTGCCCGCACGCTACCCTGTGACCCGACTCGACCAAACAATCTCGATCTGTAACAGCTACTCGGTAAAAACGGCCCCAGCTGTTACAGATTGAGACATACCGGCCCCTCCCCTTGGGTTTATCTCGATCTGTAACATCTAGCAGCTGAAATTCACCTTTGGTGTTACAGATTTAGATGAAATGGTTAGCTCAGCGGAACCGTCTCGATCTGTAACATCTAACGTCCGAAATCAGCCTCACCCGTTACAGATCGAGACAAACGACCGGTCAGACAGCCCCAACACAAAGAAAGGCTCCCCTCTCGCCCAGTGGACGGGAGGGGAGCCTTATATGTGACCGCGGCAAAAGGATGGCAATACCGCAGTCGCCCAAAGGAAGGGCCTGGATGCACCGGGCCTAGATAAGGTTCTTGCCAGAGACCTTATCGAAGAGGTGGGTCGCGTTCTTCTCGAACTTGAACCAGATGGTGTCGCCAGCCTTGAGTGCGCCCTTGGCCTCGAGGTCGACGACGGGGATAATCAGGACAAACTGGCCGTCGGGAGCGGTCACGTGGACATGCTCGGTCGAGCCCATGAGCTCGGTCACCTCGACGGTACCCTGGAGCGCGCCCTCCTCGCCCTTGTCGGCAAGCAGGATCTGCTCGGGACGCACGCCGGCCGTAATCTCCTTCACGTCGCCGCCGTCCCAGTTGAGGGCAAGCTGAGCGCAAGTCTCGGGGGCGAGCGCCACGTTCATATCCTCGGTCTTGACGGTAAAGCCGTTGCCCGAGCGCACCAGCTGGGCATCGAAGAAGTTCATCTGCGGCACGCCGATGAAGCCGGCGACGAAGATGTTCGCGGGATGGTTGAAGACCTCCTGCGGCGTGGCGATCTGCTGGACAACGCCGTCCTTCATGACCACGATACGGTCACCGAGGGTCATAGCCTCGGTCTGGTCGTGAGTAACATAAATGAACGTGCCCTTGATCTCGTGGCGCAGCTTAATGAGCTCGGCACGCATCTGGTTACGAAGCTTGGCGTCCAGGTTGGACAGCGGCTCGTCCATCAGGAAGACCTTGGGGTCACGCACGATGGCGCGGCCGATAGCGACACGCTGGCGCTGGCCGCCGGAGAGCGCCTTGGGCTTACGGTCGAGGTACTCGGTAATGCCCAGAATCTCGGCAGCAGAGCGAACCTTGCGGTCGATCTCGTCCTTGGGAACCTTCTTGAGCTCGAGCGTAAATGCCATGTTCTCGTACACCGTCATATTGGGGTACAGAGCGTAGCTCTGGAACACCATGGCGATGTCGCGGTCCTTGGGCGCCACGTCGTTGACACGCTTGCCGTCGATGAGCACATCGCCCGAGGTAATGTCCTCCAGGCCGGCGACCATGCGCATCGTCGTGGACTTACCGCAGCCAGAGGGGCCAACGAGGACGACGAACTCCTGGTCGTGAACGGTGAGGTTGAAGTCCTCTACAGCGAGCACACCGTCCTCGGTAACCTTGAGGTTGTGCTTCTTCTCCTCGGTCTTCTTCTTTTTGCCAAAGAAGCCTTTCTTTTTTGACTCGTTGTTGGGATACACCTTCTGAACATGTTTGAGAACGATCTCGGCCATGTCTCTACCTTTCGATATGCGGCGCCGCGCTGAGGGGCTCCGCAGAAACTTGCAAAACAGTTACGGCATTAGCCCTTGACGGCACCTGCCACCACGCCGTCGATGATGTACTTCTGACAGAGGATGTACATGATAACGATGGGGATAACGACCATCATGATGCAGGCCATCATGGGACCGAGCTCGACGTGGCCGTAGCCGCCGCGGAAGTACTGGATCAAGATAGGAATGGTCTTGTACTTGGTGGAGTCGAGCGTAAGGTAGGGCAGCAGATAGTCGTTCCAGACCCACATGGTCTCGAGGATGCCGACCGAAAGATAGGTGGGCTTCATGATGGGAAGGACGATCTTAAAGAACACCTGGACCGGGTTGCAGCCGTCGATCATGGCCGCCTCCTCGATCTCGAGCGGGATGTTCTTTACAAAGCCGGCGAACATAAAGACCGCCAGGCCCGCGCCAAAGCCAAGGTAGATAAAGCAGATGTTGAACGGCGTGTTGAAGCCGATGCGGTCCGCCAAATTGGACAGCGTGAACATGAGCATCTGGAACGGCACGACCATCGAGAACACGAACAGGTAATAGAAGAAGTTCGAAATCTTGTTGTTGACGCGCACCACGTACCAAGCGCACATGGAGCAGCACACCAAAATCAGCACGACCGACGTGACCGTGATAATGAGCGAGTACATAAACGCCGAGGCAAAGCCCTGCTCATTAAGAGCGTGCACGTAGTTTGCAAGGCCGTTGAACGTCTCGGGCGTGAGCAGATCGAACGCCGTGGTGGTGCTGATTGCGGTCGCTTTCTTAAAGGAATTGAGCGCGATCATAAACACGGGGTAGACCCACGCGAGCGACAGGATCGTAAAGAAAATCGAGAGCGCACGGTTGATAACCTTATCGCGTTTCATTACTGCTGCACCTCCTTGGACCTCGTGGCCTTAAGCTGAATCATGGAGATGGCTACGACCAGGATGCAGAAGATAACCGCCTTGGCCTGACCGATGCCCTGCCATGCGATACCGGCACGCGAATAGAACGTGTTGTAGATGTTCAGGGCGAGCATCTCGGTGGAGTGCGCGGGAGCGCCGCCGGTAAGGGCGAGGTTCTGGTCGAACAGCTTAAAGCCGTTGGTGATGGACAGGAACAGGCAGATAGTGATGGTCGGCATCAGGTTAGGGATCTTAACCTTCCAAAACGTCTGCCATGCCGTGGCACCGTCGACCTTGGCGGCCTCGATGTAGTCGGACGGAATGGACTGCAGACCAGCGATGTAGATGATCATCATGTAGCCGACCTGCTGCCACAGGGTCAGGATGATAAGGCCCCAGAAGCCGGCAGCGGAGTTAAGGGCAATGAGCTGGGCGCCCACGTTGGAGAGCAGGCAGTTGATCAGAATCTGCCAGATGTAGCCCAGCACGATGCCGCCGATCAGGTTAGGCATAAAGAAAATCGTACGGAAGATGTTGGTGCCTTTGAGCGCCTTGCGGGTGAGCGCCTGCGCAATTGCCAGGGCGATCACGTTGATGAGCACCGTCGACAGGAAGGCAAACGCCACGGTAAAGAAGAACGACGTGGCAAACTGCGGATCGGACAGCGCGCGCACGTAGTTCGCGATACCGACAAAGTGCGCGTTGTTAATGGTAATAAACTGGCAGAACGAGAGATAGAAGCCCTGGATAAAAGGGATCACGAACCCGATCATAAACGCCAGGCACGTGGGCAGCATAAAGAGCGGCCACCAGCGCTTGAGTGCTTTGCCCATAGAAGGGTCCTTTCAATATGCAGGGGGCGGGCAAACCTACGTCTGCCCGCCCCCTGTCGCTAATCAGATAGCTTGGGCAGCAACTGCTTACTCGGAAGCAGCCTTCTCGGTCTTCCAGCCATCGACGAAGGCGTTCTTGACGCCGTCCCACTTGGTGTTGTCGGCAGCGTAGGCGATCAGAGCCTGCTTGAGGTTCTTCTTCCACTCCTCAGAGGGGATGTAGACGAAGTCCCAAGCGACGGTCTTCTTGCCGTCCTTGGCCATGGCAACGGCCTGCTGCGAGAAGACGTTGGTGGTCTCCTTGGCGCTCTTGAACGGAGCGGTCAGACCCATCTTGTCGGCGATGATGCTGGTCGGGGTGTCAGCGGTGACGCACCAGTACATGAAGTCCTCGGTGGCCTTCTGAGCATCCTCGGAAGCCTGGGAGCTCACGCACCAGTAGTTCTCGCCGCCGGAGCACAGGCCCTGGTTCTCCTCGCCGTCGACGCCGATGTAGATCGGCAGCATGCCGAGCTGGTCGTCGGTCATACCGGCCTTGGTGAGGTCAGCGTATGCCCAAGAGCCGTTCTGATAGAAGACGGCCTTGCCGGTTGCGAACTCGTTGGTGGCGTCGTCGCCGGTCTTGGAGGCAAGCTGCGAAGGATCGCAGGTGGAGTCGGTGATGTACAGGTCGAAAATCTGCTTGAAGTTGTCGAGATACTCGCCCTTGATCTCGTCGTCCTCCTGGTTGTGCTCCTTCTCGAACTCGTAGTAGAGCGGGAGGTTGGCGAGGTGGGTGGTGTAGCGCCAGCTGGAGGAGTCATCCATGCCGGCAGAAGTGAAGGCACCCTCAACGCCAAGCTCGTCCTTGCGGGCCTGGATGTCGTCAGCGCAAGCCTTCAGCTTGTCGAAGGAGTTGATGTCCTCGGCCTTGTAGCCAGCCTTCTCGAGCAGCTGCTTGTTGTAGATGATGCCGTAGCTCTCCTGGACCCAGTCGATACCCAGATCCTTGCCATCGGACTGCAGAGCCAGGGAGTCGTCAATGAGCTCACCGCGGAGCTTGGTATCGGACAGGTCGGCGCAGTAATCCTTCCAGTTCTTAAGACCGGTGGGGCCGTTGACCTGGAACAGGGTCGGAGCGGAGCTCTTGGACATCTCGGACTTAAGCTTCTCCTCGTAGGTGTTGGAAGCGGCGGTCACGATCTTGACCTCGACGCCCTTCTCCTTCTTATAGGCCTTGGCGATCTCCTTCCACTCCTTGTCGACCTCGGGCTTGAATTGGAGGAAGTAGACCTCGGCAGCGTCACCAGAAGCAGAGGAGCCGGAGCCGGCAGAACCACCGCAACCCACGAGGCCCAGACCAAGAACTGCAGCCGCGGAACCAGCAAAGCCCAGGAACTGCCTTCTGCTCATTTCGTTCTTCATTACAATCCACCCTTTCACACCGTGGCGGCACCCTTTGCCGCCGCCTTCGGAGATTGGCTCGGGGACTTTGCCCCTTTTGCTGATTTGAACGATACGCTATTTGGCTAGTTGTTTGAACAAGTATTACTAGAGCGGTAGAAAAACTTCGGTGAACGGTAATTTCAACTTGATACTTGACAAGTTTTGTATAAACAATTATTTGTTATCTAATGCAGAGAAAACGCCCGGTCAAGCCGATGTACCGTCGGTTTGACCGGGCGTTTTCTCTTTGAGGCCATAAGTCTCGTCAGGCTGCGAGCTAGCCGGCTATCGCTTGGAATTGACGCGGTAATGAAAGATCTCGGGGTGTGTGCGAGTGTGCGTCACCTCAAACAAGATGCCATCCGAGGTGTACGACTGACTCTCCATGACGGCAACGCAGTTGTATTTGCCGAGGTCAAGATAGCTGCAGTCCTCATCGTTGGCGAGCTCGACACTCACCGTACGACGGCTCGCCATCACTTTGACACCGCGCTTGTGCTCCAGATAGCCGTAAATAGAATCTGCCGCGATCTCGGGAGTCAGGCCCTTGGCGATCGACGCCAAAAAATAGCCATGGTCCACTTGGCGCGCGTTGCCGTTGAGGCTTCGGACACGCACTACGCGAATCAACTCCTCGCCCACCTTAAAGCCCAGGTGACGAGAGAGTTGCTCGGTGCAAACCAGATGTTCGAAAGACTTAACGTCCGTCGATGCAACGGCATTGTTGCGCTTTGCAAACTCGCCAAACGACTCAACCTCTTCGAGTGCGCCCAACATGTCGGTTTCGCCCTTAAGCCAAATAACGCGCACGCCCTTGCCGTGTATGGGCTGCACAAACATCCCGTCGGCCAGCATACCCAAGGCGCGACGGACGGTATTGCGAGTGCATCCGAACTCCGCGGTCAGCTCGGCTTCGGTTGGCAGCATCTCCTGAAACGCATAGGTCCCATTAATGATGCGCGAGCGTATTTCTCGGTAGATTCCTTCGTATATCGCTTTTGGCATGACTTCACCTCTAATGAATATGTATGGCTAGGCACGATAGCATTTCTTTGGGTTGTTTAAACCGATTATCGGTAAAGCACCGATTATTAACTGTCAACGGCGCCCGTGATGCTCCAATCGATTCGAATCAAAACCGTCAATGCGGCGAACGCTCACTCCCCCTACAATTAACTCATTGTTTAAACGTTCCACCGCAGACACGGCGGGCTTATGGTCGAGAGGCAGAACATGCTGCAAAAAATCCAACGCTTTGGCGGAGCAATGTTCGCGCCCGCCATGCTGTTTTCCATATCGGGCCTTATGGTCGGCGTCTCCGCCCTCGCAACGTCTGCGGACATCGTCGGCGATCTCGCCGTATACGGAACCCCTTGGTACGTTTTCTGGACCATCATCCAGCGCGGCTCGTGGACGGTCTTTAAACGTCTCCCGCTCCTTTTTGCCGTAGCGTTGCCCATCGGTCTTGCCCAAAAGCAACCTGCACGCTGCTGCCTCGAGGCACTCGTGGCCTATTTTGCCTATTGCTTCTTTTTGAGCGAGATCATTAAGCTGAGCGGAGACAACCTTGGACTTAAGTACCCGTCATCTTTGACCCCCGCCAACGGTATCACCGTCATCGACGGCATCAAGACGCTCGACACCGGCATTATCGGCCCGCTGGCGGTATCGGCAACCGTCGTCGCCATCCATGACCGCTTCTACGATGCCAAGGTTCCCGATTGGCTCGGCACCTTCTCGGGTTCCTCGCTGGTATACCTCATCAGCTTTTTTGCCGTGTTTGCCCTTGCCGCTATCTCGGCCGCCATCGTGCCCTTCGCATACGCTGTGACCGAAACGCTGCGCCACGCACTTGCGGGCGTCGGCCCCTTCGGCGTGGGCATCTTTGTGTTTTTGGAGCGAGCACTCGAGCCCATGGGGCTGCACCACCTGCTCTACATGCCCATCTATTACGACAATCTGGTCATTAACGACGGTATTTACGCCACGTGGACCAACCTGCTCCCCATTCTCTCCCATAGCACGCGCCCTTTAAATGAACTTGCACCCTGGGCAGGTTTTACCGCCACCGGCTGGGGCAAGCTCTTTGGCCTTCCCGCCATCGCGGCAGCATTCTATTTCACCGCCCAACCCGAACGCCGCGCCGGCCTTAAGGTCATCCTTTTGCCCGCCATCGTCGCCTCGGTGATCTGCGGCGTCACCGAGCCGCTCGAGTTTCTCTTTATGTTCACCTATCCCGGACTCTTTTTGCTCTATGCCGTCCTATCCTCCTGCCTTGCCATGACCATGAACCTCTTCGGTATCGTCGGCATCTTCTCGGGCGGTCTCATGGAAATGACGGCCTTCAACTTCATCCCACTCATGCGAATGCATGCCGGCTCCTACCTTTTGGCGCTCGGTATCGGACTGATGTTTAGCGCTGTCTTTTTTCTGGTCTTCCGGGGCCTCATTCTGGCTTTCGACCTAAAAACCCCAGGCCGCGAAGATCGTATCGCCAGCGATGCGGTGCTCGCACGTCTGACGGGAAAAAGCTCTGCCAAAGAAGGCGCGGCCCAAAACGACACCGACAACCAATCATCCCAAGATCATCTGCTTGCTGAGCAAGTCGTTGCGCTCTTGGGTGGCGTTAGCAATATTGTAGGAGCGACCAATTGCGCCACGCGGCTGCGCGTCGAGGTCGCAGACCCTTCCATTGTCGCAGACAACGCAGCCTTCGTCGCGGCGGGCGCCAAGGGTCTCATCGTCACCGGCAAAACGGCTCAGGTAATCATTGGCATCTCCGTTCCTCGTATCAAAGAGCACTTTGATCGAATCATGGGGCTCGAACCGGGCTTTGTCCCCGCCACTCCACCCTCCCCCACCGTTGGAATCGCAAAAAAGAACGGCGACATCTGCTTCTTCGACATCGACGGTACGCTCGCTTGGCAAGATCCCAAACTCGCCCAAGAGCTCCCCGAGAATGAGCGAGACCTCTCCCCCTATCCCAATGAAGCGGTCTCGCAAGCCATCCGTGATTTTGTTGCCAAGGGCAATATGGCGTTTATCTGCACAGGGCGCACGCTGAGCTGCATCCATCCAAAGCTGCTCGAGCTGCCCTGGACCGGCATCGTCTGCCTCGCGGGTGGCTATGTCGAACTTGAGGGACACGTGATTCGCGATTTGGCGATGACGCCCGGCATGCTGCAGCGCCTTGCTCCCATTCTTGAGCAATCGGACGAAGTGATTCGTTTTGAGGGACTCAATGGCGTCGTTCGCATGAGTGCCGATGCGCCCGACGCCCCCGGATACGCCCGCACCGTGGGCGATGCAATTACGCAGCTGCAACATTACAGCGCCTACAAGATCTTAATGTCCACGTCGCTTGCCAACCGCATCGCTCAGGATCAAGCGTTTGAGCCGCTGCTGTGCTTTAACGAGCTCGAACTCGAGGTAACCGAAATCTCGCCCCGCGAATGCACGAAGCGCGGGGGCATCCAGTCTGTACTCGACGCCCTCGACCCCCACCACGGAACCGTATACGGCATTGGCGACGCCAGCAATGACGTCTCGCTGATGAACGCCGTCGATGTCGGTATCGCCATGGGCAATGCGCCGGACTATCTCAAGGATAAGGCCGATTACGTGACCGACACCGTCGATCACGACGGTGTCGTTGCGGCGCTCGAGCATTTTAGGCTGATTTAGGCGCGCTCCATCAAACGCACGCCCGTTGTCCCAAATCGCCAAAACTGCCGCGCCAAACGCCCTAATGTGGCAATATGTTGTCTGCATATTGCATCAACGCAACCTCAGAAAGAATGCGAGAACCCGTGTCCAGTCCGTTTACCAGCTTTTTAGCCCAGCACTTTGACCAGATTAACGACTATCTGGCCACGTTCTTTGACGGACAGGCGACCTCTGCCGATATCGAGCGCTACCTGTATGCGCCGCTCTCGGCTTTTACGGCCAACGCCGGCAAGCGCCACCGCCCGCTTATCTGTATGCTCGCCGCAACCGCAGTGGGCGGTAGCTTTGAGAGCGCCCGCAGCGCCGCGGCAGCCATCGAGCATTTCCAGTCGGGCGCGCTGATCCACGACGACATCGCCGACAGCGGACAGCTTCGTCGAGGCAAGCCCTGCATGCACCTTACCGAGGGCACGGGCCTTGCCATCAATTGCGGCGACCTGGCGCTCACCATGGTCACCAAGACGGTTCTCGACGACCCCACGCTGGAGTCCGACGTGAAGCTGCGCGTGCTCCACGAGCTTACCGAGATGATCGTCCGCACCATCGAGGGTCAAGCGCTCGACCTGGGTTGGGTCCGTGACGGGCGCTTTGATATCTCGGTTGATGACTACCTGGACATGGCGACGCACAAGACCGCGTTTTACAGCGGAGCCACGCCGCTTGCCGCCGGAGCCATTATCGGCGGCGGCAGCGATGAGCAAATCGAAGCGCTGCGCGCCTTTGGCCTACACACAGGCCTCGCCTTTCAGATTCAGGACGACCTGCTCAACCTTGTCGGCACTAAGGAAGCCGCCAACAAGGACTTCCGCACCGACATCACCGAGGGCAAGCGCACGCTTGTCGCCGTACACGCCCTCTCTGATGAGCGCCACCACGACGAGGTCGAGGCGATTCTTTCCTCAGGCACCGATGATCCCGCGCAGCTCGCACGCGCCGTGGAGATCTTCCAGGAGACCGGCTCCATCGATTACGCCCACACTTACGCGCTCGACCTGACCGCTAAGGCCAAAGCGGCCATCGAGAACGTTGAGCTTGATCCGCACGCACGCGAGCTGTTCCTCTCCATGGCAGATTTCTTTGTGGAGCGCCTTAACTAACGGGGGTTATAAAACCTGTCAGCAGCGTATTTAGGCACAACTTGCTACACTGTTGAGTGCATGTTTATGCATCCCTTTGCGTTGTCTATCCGACAGACGCTCAAATAGTACGAATGGTACGCCGAAAGGGGTTCGTTCATGGAACCTATTACAACGGGCATGCAAGGAGCAGCCGTCGAGGACGTGCAGTCTCGTCTCCTGCAGCTCGGCTACACGATTGATGCCGCCGAAGTCACCGACAAGTACTTTGGAGCCACCACTGAGCAGGCCGTCAGCACCTTCAGGCTCGACAGCGGCCTTGCTGCCGGTCATGCCGTCGATATCCCCTGCTGGAGCGCCCTTGTAGACGCTTCGTATAAGCTGGGCGACCGCACCCTCTATCTGCGCATGCCCAATTTCCATGGCGCCGATGTGCAGGCCCTGCAGCGCGCTCTCAACGTTTTGGGCTTTGCCTGTGGCGAAGACGACGGCTACTTTGGTCCGCATACCGAGGCCGCCCTGCAGCAGTTCCAGGAAAATGTCGGCCTGTTTGCCGACGGCATGGCCTTCCAGGACACCTACGCCTACATCAACCGCCTGCACCATGTGTGGGAGGGCAAGCCCTCGGTCACCGAAGCCGAGTCCCGCATCGGTTTTGCTCGCGCCGCCAACGTGCTCGAGCGCTTCCAGATTGCCGTTATCGGCGAGGACCCCATCGCGCGCAGTGTTGCGTCGCGCATGTGGAATATCGCCACGGCAACGACCGACAACAGCGGCATGATGCTCTGCGACTCCGAGGTCCCAACCGACGTTGACCTGGTGCTCGAAATCGCAAGCGACGAGCTGCCCGCCGACGCCGCACCGCGCGCCACGATTGCCCTCGCCGAGTGTCACAACCTGGCCCAGCGCATCCGCACTGCCAATGTCGCCGCGCAGCAGAAGCCGGCTCGCATTCGCATTGAGCTCACGGGCATGACGCGCTACAACGGCACTTTCACGGCCAGCGACGCGCAGACACTCGCCGTACGCCTGCTCGACGGCGTTTGCGATGCCCTCGCAGATTAGGTAAACTAAACGAGTTGCTTTTGGGCAACGCCACACATTGGGACGTAGTTCAACGGTAGAACTCCGGTTTTTGGTGCCGGCTGTTGGGGGTTCGAATCCCTCCGTCCCAGCCCTTAAGAACACAGCGCTCCAGGCCCTTATGAACCTGGAGCGCTTTCTTGTGGGCAAGCGGAGGAATTCGAACCCGCAAGGGTGCGGAGCTGAGGAAACGCGAAGCGTTTTCCAGCGCAGCACGCAAGGAGCGAAGCGACGCAGCGGGGCGCGGCCGCCGAAAAGGCGGACGCGGAATCCCTCCGTCCCACAGCCGGCACTTGGGGACGTTCCTAAAGTGCCGGCACTAAAGGAACGTCTCCAAGTGCCGGCCTCCCAAAAATCTACCTTTAAAAGACAGGCGCCCCAGGCCCATAAGGACCAAGAGCGCCTTACATCTTGAAATATCAGCCCAATTCCGAAAAGCGAGCCGCCTTCTACAATGTGCCGTGTGGCCCCGACGGGCCGGGCATTAAGTTTGTCGCGAGTTCCGCACGCAAAGAAGGCCACTTAATGTGGCCTTCGTCTTGC